>NZ_LYXF01000036.1:0-34729 GCF_001709195.1 Micromonospora sp. II
GACCTGGATGGAGACCAGCAGGATGTCGCCGATCTTGAGGATCGGCACCCGTTCCATCAGGACTCCCGCCGCGGGCGGCGAGCGGTGGTCTCGACCCCGGTCAGGCGCAGCACGTGGCGCAGCGCGTCGGCGAGGCTCGCCTTGGTGGCGATGTCGCCGAACTCGATGCCGAGGGCGACGATCGTCTGGGCGATCTGCGGGCGGATGCCGGAGATGATGCAGTCGGCGCCCATCAGCCGGGCGGCCACCACGGTCTTGAGGATGTGCTGCGCGACCTGGGTGTCCACCGCCGGCACGCCGGTGATGTCGATGATCGCGTACGGCGAGCCGGTGTCGACCAGGGTCTGGAGCAGCCGCTCCATCACCACCTGGGCGCGGGCCGAGTCCAGCGTCCCGACCAGCGGGACGGCGACCACGCCCTCCCAGAGCTTGACCACCGGGGTGGACAGCTCCAGCAGCTGCTCCGCCTGGTCGGCGATCAGGCTTTCGCGGGCCCGGACGAACGTCTCGAACGTGAACAGGCCCATCTGGTCGACGAGCGCGGAGAAGGCGACGAAGTCGCGCAGGGTGTCGTCACCCTTCTCCTCTTCCATCAGCTCCAGCAGGGCGTCCTTGCACGCGAACACGCTGATCGCGGTCTCGGTGGCGGAGAACCCCTGCCGGGCCCGGTTGGTGGACAGCTCGGACAGCACCGCCCGCAGCTCACCGCCGTGCTCGTCGGCCAGGTCGGAGACGCCCTGGCGACCGGCGTCGACCAGCGCACGGTGCAGTTCCTGGACCTGCCGGGCCAGCTCGGCCCGGCTCAGGCGACCGCGCAGCGAACTGGCGACGATCTCCGTCCAGCGGTTGGTCAGCCGGTCCGCGTGCTGACTGAGCAGGTGGGCGAGCCGACCACCCTGTTCGGCGCTCAACGCCATCCTGACCTCCCTGATTTGGACGGGCGGACTCTATCACCGGGGGCTGACGCGGTACTTGTCGCGGAGCAAAGAATGATCGACCGCACCCGTGACCGCTCCCGTTCTGCGCGGCGCGCCCGTCGTGGGATACCGTTTCCCCCGAACACAGGAGGTCGACGAATGTCCTTGACGGTGCACACGGAACAGCGCGGCGACGTGGTCGTCGTGTCGGTCGCGGGCGAGCTGGACATGGCCACGGCACCGCAGCTGCAGGACCAGATCACGGATCTGCTGGACAAGGGGCGCAACCGCCTGGTCTTCGACCTGGCCGAGGTGTCGTTCTGCGACTCCACCGGCCTGTCGGTGTTCGTCCGGGCGAAGAACAACTGCGACGAGGCGGGCGGCGTCGTCCGGCTGGCCGCTCCGCAGCGCGGTGTGCTGCGCATCCTCGAGGTCAGCGGGCTGGTCGAGGTGCTGCACACGTACCCGACCGTGGAACAGGCCGTCGCGGGCGAGCCCACCCCGACCTCCTCCTGACCGGTTCCGCTCAGCGCTCGTCCTCGATGTAGCGGGGACGAGCGATCACCATGCCCGCCGCCGTCTGCACGGCGAGCGCCACCAGCAGGAAGCCGATCGGGGCGGTCCAGCCGCCGGTCGCCTCGTAGAGGATGCCCACCAGCAGCGGCCCGAGCGCCGCGATGACGTACCCGGTGCTCTGCGCGAACGCGGACAGCGCCACGGTGCCCTCGGCGGTCCGGGCGCGCAGCCCGATCGTGGTCAGGATGAGCGGGAACGCGCCCTGGCCGAGCGCCAGCAGCAGCACCCACAGCGGCGCCAGGCCGTGCGGGGCCAGCGCCAGACCGGTGTACGCGGCGGCGGAGAACACGGTGAGCGACAGCACCAGCGGCCGGAGCGTGGCCAGCCGGCCGGCCAGCGCCGGCATCATCAGCGCCACCGGCACGCCCAGCGCGGTCACGCCGGCGAGCAGCAGCCCGGCCGCCTCCGGGCGGTACCCGGCGTCCCGGAAGAGCTGGGCCAGCCAGCCCATGATCGCGTACCCGCTGAGCGACTGCGCCCCGAAGTAGACCGCCATGGCCCAGCCGAGCCGGGTCCGGGCGGGTTGCACCCGGGCCGGGGTGGCGAYGGCCACCGCCGGGGGCGCGGCCCGTCGCGCCGCGCGGGCCCGCAGCGCCAGCGGCACCCACGGGAGTACGGCCAGCGCGGCCAGCCCGGCCCAGACGCCGAGTCCGGCCCGCCAGGAGCCGAAGGCGTGCGCGACCGGCACCGCCGCGGCGGCGGCCACCGTCGTGCCCACCGTCAGGGCCATCGTGTACGCCCCGGTGACCAGCCCGGTGCGGTGCGGGAAGTGCTGCTTGACGAGCATCGGCAGCAGGATGTTCGCCACCGCGATGCCGGCCAGCGCGAGCGCGCTGGTGGCCACGAAGACCGCCGCCGAGCCGGTGAGCGCGCGCAGCACCTGCCCGACGGTGAGCGCCAGCATGGCGAGCACCAGCACCCGGGGCGCGGCCCAGCGGCGGACCAGCCACGGGGTGAGCGCGCCCAGTCCGGCGAACGCGATGGTGGGCAGCGTGGTGACCAGGCCGGCCATCGCCCCGGAGAGGCCGAGACCGACCCGTACCTCGTCGAGCAGCGCGCCGAGGCTGGTCACCGCCGCGCGCAGGTTCAGCGCGACGAGCAGCATCCCGGTCAGCACGAGCAGTCCGCCTCGGACCGCGCGGGGCGCCGGGGTGGGGAGGGCCGCGGAGCCGGCGCCGGGGGCGGGCACTGTGGCGGCGGGCGCGGGTGGCGGAGTCATGACCTCGAACCTACAATCATGGGATGAATTTCGGCACGAGGTGTAACCGGTGACACCCGCCGTGGATTCCGTCGTCGTGCCGCCGCGCGGTCACCGGGTCCGCCAGACCATCGAGCAGCTCCGGGAGCGCATCCTCGGCGGCGAGTGGCCGGTGGGCGGGCGCATCCCCACCGAGCCGCAACTCGTCGCCGAGCTCGGCGTGGGCCGGAACACGGTCCGCGAGGCGGTCCGGGCGCTCGTGCACGCCGGGGTGCTGGTGTGCCGGCAGGGCTCCGGCACGTACGTGGTGTCGACCGACGAGCTGGCCCCGGTGGTGGCCCGCCGGCTCACCGACGACCGGATGACCGAGGTGATCGAGGTCCGGCGCGCGTTCGAGGTGGAGGCCGCCCGGCTCGCCGCGTTGAGGCGTACCCCTGAGGACCTGGTGGCGCTCGACGGCGCGCTCGCGGCCCGCGAGGCCGCGTGGCGCGGCGGCCGGGTGGACGAGTTCGTCGAGGCGGACGCCGCGCTGCACACGGCAGTGGTGGCGGCCGCGCACAACGCCATGCTGGCCGAGCTGTACGCCTCGGTCGGCGCCGCGCTGCGCAGCACCGTGGCCCAGGCGATGGGCGAGGCGCTGACCCCGGAGCGGTACGTGGATCACGGCCGGCTGGTGGAGGCGATCCGGGCCGGCGACCCGCAGCGGGCGGCGATCGAGGCCGGTGCTTTTCTCGAAGGACCCGCCGGGGCATAGGTTGTCCCCGACGCAGACTCATCAGGGCACGGGAGTACGGATGCTCAAGGGCTTCAAAGACTTCATCATGCGCGGCAACGTCGTCGACCTGGCGGTCGGTGTCGTCATCGGCGCGGCGTTCACCGGCGTGGTGACCCAGCTCACCAAGTCGTTCCTGGAACCGCTGGTACGCGTGTTCATCGTGTTGATCACCGGCAACGAGGACGGGATCGGCGGCTCGACGCCGTCCTTCCGCGGCGTCGCCTTCGACTGGGTGGCCTTCGTCAACGCGCTGATCACGTTCGTGCTCACCGCGGCGGCGCTGTACTTCCTGGTCGTCTACCCGATGAACAAGCTCGCCGAGCGCCGCAAGCGCGGCGAGGAGCCGCCGCCGTCGGCCCCGAGCGAGGAGGTCAAGCTGCTCACCGAGATCCGTGACGCGCTGCTCGCCGGCAACCACGGCACCCCGGGCCAGCGCAGCGCCCTGGACGACGTGCTCGGCCGCCGGCAGGAGCCGCCCGCGCCGCGCTGACGCCATAGCCGATCGGCCCCCGCGACAATCTCGCGGGGGCCGACGTGTATCGAACACATGTTCGATAGAGTCCGGGCATGGAGCAGCGTAGGCACTGGTGGAACGGGAAATGGGGACGCCTCGCCCGGCGTGACGTCTTCCTCCGGGTGGACGGCGACCGCTGGCACGTGGAGCAGCGGGCCGGCGGCGCCGAGGGGGTTTCCCGGTTCTACGAGCACGCCAGCGTCGAGGAGGCGGAGGAGACGGTCCGGGCGCTGCTGGACGGCACCGACACGTGGCGCGAACTGTCCCCCCGCCCGCCGGGCGGCTGGGCCCCGTCCGTTTAGCGCCCGCGCGACCCGGGAACCGCTGCCGTATGAGCCAGCAGCAGGACACCGTCTCCCGGGTCACCACCGGCATGCGGGTGGTCGACTCCGCAGGCGTCGAGGTGGGCACAGTCGATCTCGTCCAGCGCGGCGACCCGGCCGCGGTGACCGTGCAGGCGCCCGCGCCGGTCGACCCCGGCAGCAGCCTGGACGAGCTGATCGAGTCGGCGGCGGTCGAGGAGCCGGACGTGCCGGCCGACCTGGCCGCACGGCTGCTGCGCGACGGCTATCTCAAGGTCTCCACCGACCTGGTCCGCACCGGCGCGGTCTACGTGCTGGCCGACCGGATCGCCGCGGTGCACGACGGCGCGGTACGCCTGACCGTCCCGGCCACGGAGCTGCCCGCCGAGGAGTGACGCCCGCCGAGGTGATGAATTTGTCACCCGCAGTAATAGGTGATCAATGCAAGTTGCCCGGAAAAGCCGCCCGTCAATCCCCTTGCACAGAGTCTCAATGCCATGACTTTGCGCTTTAATCGCTGATGAACGACTTGATCGTTGATCTTCAAAAACATTGCGCGTGTTCTGGTATCTACATCGGCCTCTCGCCACGGATAGTAATTGGCGAACCAAGGGGGCCGAGGGGGAACAATGAACGAAGCGCTGGCGGAACCGCTCACCGGATATCAGGTGGTGGCCGTGGCCACTGCCGTCGCCGGAGTGGTGGCGGGCCTGGTGCGGGCCTACGTGGCATACCGCGCCCGGATGAACGAGGAACGCGAGGCGACAACACGCACCACAGCGCGGGTCACGTGGCTGATCCGGCTGGCCGAGGCGGACCATGACGTCGTACGGATCGTGGAGCGCGATCGCGACGGGCATCGGGAGGTCGAACTGGGCGGGCGCGCTGCGTCGAAGCCCGGCCCCGTCGAGGAGGCGGCGTGACAGACATCAAGGGCACCGCCGCTCTCACACCGGATCCCGACGACAACGACGCTCTGCGCGAGGCGGAGGCGGCCCGCCTGAAGGCCGTTCACGACCGGGAGTTCGCCGAATTCACCGAAGGCTCGTACCACACCGTGGAACGGATTCTCCGGGCGAGATGCCGGGACCGTCAGGCGGTGGAGGACGCGCTTCACGAAGCCTTTCTGCACGGTCGGGTCGAGTGGTCCAAGCTCCGCGACCACGTCCGGCCGATCGGATGGATCGTCCGTACGGCGCGGTTCAAGATGCTGAAGGATCACGACCGACGACTGCGGGAGGCCGCGGTGGCGCCGGAGGACCTGCCGCCGTCGTCCCACTCGGACATCGCTGACGCGTGGGAGGCGCAGGAGACGCTGCGCGGCTGGTTGCACCAGTTGCCGGTACGGCACGCCGAGGTGTTCCAGATGTCGAAGGAGGGCTTCTCCAACCAGGAGATCGCCCGCATCCTCGGCCTGACCGAGAACAGCGTCCGCTCCTACAAGGCCGCCGCCAAGAAGGAGCTGTGCGAACTGGCCGAGAAGGCCGGCTTCACCCGCTCGGAGAGCGAGCGGCGGCAGGGGGCCGGCCGTGGATCTCGATGACATCCTGGCGCTCGCCGAGACCACACCCAGCCCGTTGGAGCTCGCGCGCGCCCGCCGGGTGGCGCGGACCGTGCAGAGCCAGCACGACCTGTCCCTCGCCGAGGGCTACAAGATCATCGTCGACACCGACCTCGCCGATCCCCTGACCTGGGACGCCGACGAGGCCGTCCGGGTCACCCGCGCCGCCCAGCTGGCGAAGCAGGGCACCGTCACCTGGCTGCCCGGCGACCACGACGCGGAGCGCTTCGAGCGGCTCTCCTGGTCCGACGAGATGGCGATGATCGTCGGGCACGCGCCGGGAACGCTCCGCCTCACCCCGCGGACGCTCGCCGACCTCGTTCATCCCGCCGATGTCGAGCGCGTCCTCGCCGCGGTGCGGACGGCGTGGGAACAGAGCCGCCCCGACGAGATCGGCTTCCGGGTGGTCCAGCCCGGAGGCAGCGTCCGCCACGTGTACTGCCACCTCGAGATCCTCACCGACGCGGGCCGGCCGGTCGGCGTCATCGCCACCGGCGAGGACATCACCGCGCTCGAACTCGCCCGCCAGGAGCAGCGCCGGCTCGCCGTACGCAGCCGGATGCTCGGCCCCGACCCGGCCGTCCGGGACGTGCTCACCGGGCTCCAGACCCGCGGGTACGTGATCGACGAGGTCGACCGGGCGCGGCGCACCACCGGCGGCGCCCTGATCGTCGTGGCGACCGAACCGGCCACCCGGCTGCCCGACGCGCTGACCGACGAGGACCGCGACCAGGTGACGGCGGAGATCGCCCGGACCCTGCGCGCAGTCGCCGGGGACGGCGTCACCAGCGGACTGGTGGGTTCCGGCTCGTGGGGCCTACTGCTCGCCCCCCGGGACGACGCGGGGAAGGCCGAGACCCTGGCCGCCCGGATCGTGGACAAGTTCCGGAACCATCTGTTCAGCGTCCGGCAGAAGCCCCTGCGGCTCAACACCTCGGCCGGCGTGGTCCATTTCGACAACGACATCCCGGACACCGGCTTCGACCTTCTCGTGGACGGCGAGCACGCGGCCCGCGACGCGCACCGCAACGCCACCGCCGTCAAGGTCCTGGAGCGGCCGGTCGCCGAGCGGGAACGGACGGACCGGTGCCGCCGCCGGATTCACCGCGCCGTCTCGGCCAACCGGTTCGCCCTGTACGCCCAGCCCATCATCGATCTCGGGCTCAATCAGGTGGCCCGTCACGAGATTCTGCTGCGCGTTCGCAGCGACACCGGTGAACCGGTCGCGCCGTGGGCCTTTCTCGACATGGCCGAGCGGGTCGGCGAAATCCTGGCGGTGGACAAGTGGGTCATCGACCACGCTCTGGAACTGATCGGCCGCGGGGCACAGACCTCCCATTACCAGGTGAACATTTCCGGGAAGTCGCTCGCCGACCCGGGACTGCTCGCTTTCGTGACCGGGGCGATCCACCGGCACCACGTCAAGCCGGAATGCCTGACGTTCGAAATCACCGAGACCGCGCTCATCGAGAACCGCAACGAGGCGCTGGCCTTCGCCACCGGAATCAGAGAGGTCGGCTGCCACCTGGCGCTCGACGACTTCGGCACCGGATACGGCGCCCTCGCCCAGCTCAAATACCTGCCGGTGGACCTGGTGAAGATCGACGGCGCGTTCATCGTCGACCTGTGCCGATCGCCGGCCGACCAGGCTGTGGTGTCGGCGCTCGTCGAACTGTGCCACACGCTCGGCATCCGGGTCGCCGCCGAGTACGTCCAGGACCGGGAGACCCTCGATCTCCTGCGCGCCGCGGAGGTCGACTTCGCGCAGGGCTACCAGATCGGGCGGCCGGAACCGATAACTGTGAGTCAGGAGGAGGTGCAGAGCATCGAACTCGAACTGCGGCTCCCGCCTCAGCAGACCGCCATGGGATGACCGGTCGTCACCCGGCCCGGCTGGGAACCGGCGGGGCGGGTTCCGCCTCGGGCGACCCGGCCGGCGGGGACGCGGCCGCGCGGCGGCGGAACAGCAGCATCAGCCAGCCCGCGACCAGCCCCCAGAACGCGCCGCCCACCCCGAACAGGCTCACCCCGGAGGCGGTGACCACGAACGTCACCACCGCCGCCTCCCGCGCGTCCGGCTGGGCCACAGCCGCCGCGACCGCTCCGGCCAGCGCGCCGAGCAGGGCGAGCCCGGCGACGGCCTCGACCAGCACCGGCGGGGAGAGCAGCACCAGTGTGGTGGCCACGCCCGCGCCGAGCCCGAGCAGCGCCAGCCCGATCCCGGCGGTGACCGAGGCGATCCAGCGCCGTTCCGGGTCCGGGTGGGCGTCCGGCCCGGCCGCCAGGGCGGCGGTGATCGCGGCCAGGTTCACCGCGTGCCCGCCGGCCGGAGCGCCGAGGGCGGTGGCGAGCCCGGTCACCCGCAGCGCCGAGCCCAGCGGGGCCCGATAGCCGTAGCCGGCGAGCACGGCGGTGCCGGGCACGTTCTGGGCGGCCATGGTGACCAGGAACAGCGGCAGGGCGAGCCCGACGACGGCGGGCAGCGTCCAGGCCGGCGCGGTGAGCGCGACGACCGGCGCGGCGTCCATCCGGGCCGGGCCGGAGGTGGTGAGCGCGATCGCCACCACCGCCACGGCGAGCGCGCCGGGTACCGCCCAGCGGCGGGCGAACCGGTGCAGCAGGAGCCAGACCAGCACCACCGGCCCGGCCAGCCGGGGCACCTCCACGAGGGCGCGTACGGGCGCCGTACACAGCGGCAGCAGCACCCCGGCGAGCATGGCGGAGGCGATCGGGCCGGGGATCGCGGCGACCGCGCGGCCGAGCGCGGGGATCAGCCCGGCGGCGACGATCAGCAGGCCGGCGAGCAGGAAGGCGCCGACCGCGGCGGGCCAGCCGCCGGTGACCGGCCCGGTGGCGACGAGCAGCGCCGCGCCCGGCGTGGACCAGGCGATCGACAGTGGCAGCCGGTGCCGCAGGCCGAGCCAGACCGCGCAGGCGCCACTGGCGACGCAGAGCGCGAGCAGGCCGGAGGCGGCCTGGTCCCGGTCGGCGCCGACGGCGCGCAGCCCGGCCAGGACGACTGTGAACGAGCTGGCGAAGCCGACCAGGGCGGTCACCACACCGGCCAGGACGGGTTGGAGCCGACCCCCCATGCTCTCCTCCTCCGCCGTTCCGTTTACGGAACGGCACGGTGTAGCACGATAGCCCTCATGACAGCCGCCGCACCACCCGATGACCGGGGCGCCCGGGAGGTCGGCCGGCGCATCCGCTCGCTCCGCACCGAACGGGGCATCTCCCTGTCCGAGCTGGCCCGCCTCGCGGGCGTCGGCAAGGCCACGCTCTCCGGCCTGGAGAACGGCGTGCGCAACCCCCGGCTGGAAACCCTGTACGCGATCACCGCGCAGCTCGGCGTGCCGCTGACCGCCGTACTCTCCGCGCCCGAGCAGGCACCCACGGTACGCGGGGCCGCTGTCGGCGCCACGCTGCTGGAGGTCTTCGGCGACCGGGAGGCGACCTTCGAGCTGTACCGGATGTGCGTCACCCCGGGTCCGGCTCAGCTCTCCCCCGCCCACTCCAGCGGCGTGACCGAGCACGTAACAGTCTTCTCCGGCGTACTGCGCGCCGGCCCGGTCGACGCCCCGCTCACCGCCGGTCCGGGCGGCTACCTGCGGTGGGTCTCCGACGTGCCGCACACGTATGCGGCGGTGGGTGAGGAGGAGGTCCACGCGAGCCTGCTGCTGCGTTATCCTCGACCGTCCACACCGGACAGTTGACGCATACCCAGGATGCAAGCGGATGACATTTCTTTCAGCAGACCCGCCACCGCGTAGAGACGCGGAGCCGTTCTTCTTGGCAAGCTTGTCCTCATGACGCTCATCCTCCGCTCGGCCATCCTCAACGACGTCGGCCTCGTCCGGACCAACAACGAGGACTCCGCCCTCGCCGGTGACCGCCTCGTGGCGGTGGCCGACGGCATGGGCGGGCTCCCCGCCGGCGAGGTGGCCAGCGAGATCGTCATCCGGATCCTGGACGAGCTGACCCCGCCCACCGGCGCCGACGAGGCGGCCGACGCGCTGCGCGCCGTGGTCAGCACCGCCAACCAGCGCATCCGCGCGGCCATCACCGTCGACCCGGCCCGCGACGGCATGGGTACGACGCTGACCGCCGCCCTGCTCGCCGGGGACACCCTGGTGCTCGCCCAGGTCGGCGACTCCCGCTGCTACCTGCTGCGCGACCACGAGCTGACCCAGCTCACCCGCGACGACACGTTCGTCCAGGCGCTCGTCGACCAGGGCGCGCTCTCCCGCGACCAGGCCCGCCACCACCCGCAGCGTTCGCTGGTCACCCGCGCGGTGCAGGGCTCCGACGCGCCGCCCGCCGTCGGGGCGCTCACCGTGTTCCCCGGCGACCGGCTGCTGCTGTGCAGCGACGGCCTCTCCGACTACGTGGAGGACGCCGCCATCGCGGCGGCGCTCGCCACGTACGGCGACCGCCAGCAGTGCGGCGAGCAACTGGTGAAGCTGGCCCACCAGGCCGGCGCGCCGGACAACGTGACAGTGGTCATCTCGGACGTCACCGAGGCGTGAGTCGGCGTCCTTTCCGGTTGCGGAGCGCGCCCGCTGCGGTTGGGATGAACGGATGCACATCCGCCGGCTGGCCGCCGATGAACGACTGACCACCAGCTTCCCGCTCCAGGCGTACGCGTTCGAGGCCTCGCCGATGGGCGCCTCCCGGACCGACCAGTTCCGCGCCTACCTGCCGTACAACGCCGGGAACACGACACTGGTGGCCGAGGAGGACGGCGTCACCGCAGCGGCGGTCTCGGCGATCCCGATGCGGCAGAACCTGCGCGGCGCGGTGCTGCCGATGGCCGGTGTCGCGGGCGTGGCCACCCATCCGCTGGCCCGCCGGCGCGGACACGTCCGCACGCTCATGCACCAGCTCCTCGACGGCATGCGGGACGAGGGGCAGCAGCTCAGCGCGCTGCACCCGTTCCGCGCCTCGTTCTACGAGCGCTTCGGCTACATCGGGCTGCCCCGGCGGCGTACCGCTGTCTTCTCCCCCGCGGACCTGGCGCCGCTGCTGCGCGCCGAACTGCCGGACGAGCTGGTCTGGGAGCGGATCGGCACCGGCTATGCGCGTTGGCGCGCGTACACCGAACGGTGCCTGCGGGAACGGCACGGCTTCGCGGTCTTCCCGGACTTCCGGGCGGTCGGGCTGCGCGACCGCGACGACCGCTGGCTGGTCAGCGTGGTGCGCGGCGGCGAGACGGTCGGCGCTGTCACCTACCGGATCGACGACCACGCCGGCACGCTGCACGCCGACGACCTGCTCGTCGACGACCCGTACGCGCGGGCGTCGGTGCTCCAGTTCTTCGCCCGGCACGTCGACCAGGTGGCCCGGATCAGCGTCCAGATTCCCCCGGACGAACTGCCGGAGCTGTGGCTCACCGACCTCGACGTGCAGGTGGAGGCGAGGGTGGCCCGGCCCGACCCGACCGCGCCGATGGCCCGGCTGCTCAGCCTGGACGCGCTCGCCGACCAGCCGGTCGGGGTGGGCCGGGTGCTGATCGAGGTGGTCGGCGACCGCTGGCTCGCCGGCCGGCACCTGCTCGACGGCACCACCGGCAAACTGGCGGTGCTGCCCGCGCAGACCACCGCCGAGGGCGGCGTGCCGGCCGCGCGGCTCACCGCCGCCGGGCTGTCCGCCCTGGCGTACGGGGTGCTCGACCCGGCCGAGGTGGTGGTACGCGGCCTGGGCGACGTGCCGGTGGACGCGGCCGGTGAGCTACGCCGCCTCTTCCCCCGCGAACTGCCGCACCTGTTCGCCGACTTCTGACCCGGTTGGCGGCACGCGGCCGGGGGTAGGGTCCAGCGCGTGCCGGAATGGCTGGAAGCGGGATTCTGGGGCCTGCTCGCCGGGTCGGCCCTGCTGATCGGGGCGGCCGTCGGGTTCTTCGCGCGCGTACCGCGCCGGACGACCGCCTCGGTGATGGCGTTCGGGGCGGGCGTGCTGCTCTCCGCCGTCTCGTTCGAGCTGATCGACGAGGCGCACGAGCAGGGTGGCCTGCGGCCGGTGGTGATCGGTGCGGCGATCGGCGCGCTCGCGTACACCGGGGCGAACGTCCTGCTGGCCCGGCACGGCGCGCGGCACCGCAAGCGCTCCGGCGACGAGCAGCCCTCCGAGCGGGAACAGCCCGGCTCGGGTACGGCGATAGCTGTCGGCGCGCTGCTCGACGGCGTACCCGAATCGGTGGTGATCGGCGCGAGCCTGCTCGCCTGCGGCCCGGTCAGTCTGGTCACCGTCATCGCGGTGTTCCTCAGCAACGTGCCGGAAGGGCTGTCCAGCGCGGCCGGCATGCGGCAGGCCGGGCGCACCCGGCGCTACGTGTTCGGGCTGTGGACGGCCATCGCGTTGATCTCCGGCGCGGCGGCGCTGGCCGGGTACACGCTGCTCGGCGGCGCGCCGCCCGAGGTGTTGGCGACGATCACCGCGCTCGCGGCGGGCGCGATCCTCGCGATGATCACCGACACGATGGTGCCGGAGGCGTTCGCGGACGCGCACCTGCTGGTCGGGCTGATCACCGTGCTCGGCTTCCTGGTCGCGTTCGCGCTGTCGCACGCCTGACCGTCGCGCGGCCGCTCGCTGCGGCTTAGCGGCGGGTTAAGGATCGGCTGTGGAGTCGTGCCGGCGCGGCCGGTCCTCCTAGCATCGGGCGGTGCGCGTGAAGTCGGCTGTCACTCTGCTCGTCCTCGCCCTGGCGACAGCGACGCTGCCCGCCTGCGGCGACGATCCGGCCCCCGCACCCGCCGCCGACCCCGGCTCGCCGGCCGGTCCGGCAGCCGCCCCGTCGCCCTCGCTCTCCCCGAGCGGGCGTTCCGGTCTCGGCAGCGCCCGGCCGAGCCCCACCCCCGCCACAGTGGCGTTCCGCGCCGGCAACCCGGCGGGCCGGGCGAGCGTGCCGGCCGAGGCGCGTCCGGTGGACACCTCGCGCCCGACCCGTACCGTCGGCAGCGGCACCCCGGCGAGCTGCACCTCCGAGGCGGTGGTGAAGGCCGTCGCGGCCGGCGGCGTCATCACCTTCGACTGCGGGCCCGCGCCGGTCACCATCACCATGAAGGCCACCGCCAAGGTGGTGAACTCGCACGGCCCGCGCATCGTGCTGGACGGCGGCGGCACTGTCACGCTCAGCGGCGGCGGCAAGCGCCGCATCCTCTACATGAACACCTGCGACCAGGCGCAGGGCTTCACCACCTCGCACTGCCAGAACCAGGACCACCCGCAGCTCACCGTGCAGAACCTGACGTTCGCCGACGGCGACTCCACCGGCGAGCGGACCGAGGGCGGCGGGGGCGGCGCGATCTTCGTCCGGGGCGGGCGGTTCAAGGTGGTCAACTCGCGGTTCGTCGGCAACCGCTGCGACCGTACCGGCCCCGACCTGGGCGGCGCGGCGCTGCGCGTGCTCAGCCAGTTCGAGAACAAACCGGTGTACGTGGTGAGCAGCACCTTCACCGGCGGAGTGTGCGCCAACGGCGGGGCGCTGAGCAGCATCGGCGTCTCCTGGACGGTGCTGAACAGCGTCTTCCGCGACAACCGGGCGGTCGGCACGGGCGCGAACCCGGCCCGGGGCGGCACGCCGGGTGGCGGTAGTGGCGGCGCGATCTACTGCGACGGCAACGAGTTCGCGGTGCGGATCGCCGGCACGGTGATCGAGGACAACAGCGCGAACGAGGGCGGCGGCGCGATCTTCTTCGTCAGCAACAACCGCACCGGCTCGCTGCAGATCGACAGTTCAACGCTGCGCCGCAACCCGAGCAGAGGCTTCGAGACAAAGGGCCACCCCGGCATCTTCTTCCTGGGTGCCCAAATCTCCTGACCCCCTCCCTGCCCCGCCCCGCCTCGCCCCGCCCCGCCTCGCCCCGCCTCGCCTCGCCCCGCCTTGCCCCGCCTCGCCCCGTCGATCATGAAGTTGGCGGCCTCGCCATCGGCGTGTCGCGCCGCCAACCTCATGATCGCCGCCTGACCAGCCAGCTCGCGCACGCTGCCCTCACCCCGCCTCGTCGATCATGAAGTTGACGGTCCCGATGTCGGCGTGTCGACCCGCCAACTTCATGATCACCGGCCAGTCCTCCGCCCTACGGCCCCCGCCCCACCCGCCCCACCCGCGCACCTGCCCTTTCAACTCGGTGATCAAGGAGTTTGTGTTCCAGTTGATCTCTGCGCGTGACACAAACTCCTTGATCAACAGGGCGGGGTGGCGGGGTGGGGCGAGGGCGGGGCCGACGCCGGAGCGGATGGGACAGCGGCGGGCAGCGGCGAAGGGTGGGATCAGTAGGGGTTGGGGTGGCCGGGGAGGTGGCCTCGGGTCAGGGCTGCGGGGCGACCGGGGAGGGTCGGGTCCGGGGACAGCGGCGGGGAATCCGTGCCGGCTCTCGTGGCCATGCCGGTGAACAGGTCCTTCAGGGCGGTCACCGAGTCGATCGCCGGGGCCCAGCCGAGTTCGGTCTCGGCACGGTGGCTGGACATCAGCGGCACGTTCAGCGCCAGGTCGACCCAGCCGGTGTCGACCGGTTGCAGCCGCGCCCGCCAGGTCAGCGCCGCCGCCGCGCGCAGCACCGGCGTCGCCACCGGCACCGTCCAGCCGTGGAAGTGCCGGGCCACCAGCTCCGGCGTCAGCACCGGGTCGGCCGCCACGTTGAAGGCGCCGCTCGCATCCCCCAGAACCGCCCGGGCGTACGCGTCGGCCACGTCGTCGGCGTGCACCGCCTGCATCCGCAGTCGCTTGTTCGACGGCACCAGCGGAATGCGGCCGTACCGGAGAAGGCGCACCGGCGCCAGCGGGCCGAGGAAGTAGCGGCTGATCTCCGTACCAGCCTCCCGCTGGAAGATCAGCCCTGGCCGCAGCCGTACCACCCGGAGCTTCGGGTGCTCCCGCTGCACACCGTCGAGCAGCGCCTCCACCGCCGCCTTGTCCCGGCTGTACGACGACGTCTCCACCCCGGTCGCCGGCCAGTTCTCGCTGACCGGATGGTTCTTCGGGCCGGGCGCGTAGGTGCCGACAGATGAGGCGTACACCAGGGCCGGAACGCCGACCCGGACGGCGGCCTCGATCACCGCGCGGCTGCCGCCGACGTTGGTCCGGTAAAGCGTGCGGCGGTCGTGGCTGGGCTGGATCTGCCAGGCCAGATGCACCACCGCCCGCGCGCCGGCGAAGATCCGCACGAGCTGGTCGGCGGCACCCGGCGCGCCGATGTCGCAGGAGTGCCATTCCACGTCGGCGTACGGCTCACCGGCGTCCGGTCCGGGCAGCCGGCGCGCGACGCCCACCAGTTCCGCTCCCGTCTCCCGCCGCAGCCGGCGCAGCACGGCCGTCCCCACGTTGCCGGTCGCTCCCACGATCACGATGCGCATGTCCGGTGCGGTACCCGCTGAACCGGGCAGCAACCGCTCACGGACGGGGGTTCGTGCGTACCCAGCCCTTCTCCCGATCGCGGCGACCCGACGTGGCGGCCAGGCAGCGCGGGCAGACCCAGCCCTCCGGGTCGGCCTCGGTGAGGACGTCGGTGCCGGAGTAGTCGAACGGCACGTGCGGGAAGCGGCGCAGGCGGGTACGGCTCAGCGGCAGCCCGCACAACGTCTGGTTCTGGCCGGGCAGCCAGGCGTGCACCTCACCGCCGGGCCGGCGTACGCCGTCGGCGCCTGGAACCTCGCGGGAGGCCGCGACGGCGGCGGTGCTGGTGACTCGCATGGTTGCCCCGGTTCCCCGGGCGGGGAGGTTCACGCCTCGCGCCTGGCGCGTCGCCTGGTTCGGGTCTGAAGATCGACAGGCGGTGGAAGCCGCGAGCTTAGGGCGGGTGGGTTCCGGTAACCTGAGCGGGCGGGCCGCTAGCTCAATGGCAGAGCTGTGGACTTTTAATCCATAGGTTCAGGGTTCGAGTCCCTGGCGGCCCACTCCGTTCCAGCTCAGCGGCCCTCTGCAGGGCCGCTTTTGTTGTGCTGAGGGCCTATACAGCAGCGAAGTACAGCAGTAGCGCCTTACCGGTCCAGCGCGCTGCCGAGCCGCTTGAGGGCGTCGCGGGTGGCCGCCGAGGACACCACCGTGTAGATCTCCATGGTGATGGCGAATTGCGCGTGCCGAAGGATCTRCATCGCCACCCGGGGGTGCACGTCCAGGTCCGCCAGGAGTGAGGCACAGGTCCGCCGGGCGTCTCGCACGGTGATCCGCCGGACGCCAGCCGCGTCGCAGCGGCGGTCCCAGAAGCGGTTGAAGTTGCGTGGCTCGACAGGCCGCCCGTAGCGGGTGGTGAAGATCAGGTCCGACGGCTGCCACGCCGGGCCGGCGGCATCTCGGGCGGCGGTCTGCGCGGTGCGGCGGCGGCCGAGCGCCACGGTGCAGATGTCCGGCAGCGGCAGGGTGGCGTCCGAGGCGGCCGTCTTCGTCTCCCGGTGCAGCAGTTCGGCACCGACCCGCTGGAGCTGCCGGTCGATGGTCAACTCCCCCGCGTCGAGGTCGACGTCCGCCCAGGTGAGCCCCAACATCTCGCCCTTGCGCAGTCCGAGCACCAGGACCAGGACGTACGCGGCATAGAGCGGGTCGTCGTCGGCGCGGGCCGACTCCAGGAACCGGCGGGCCTCGTCGCTTGTCCACGCCTTCCGCTTGCGTTTCCGTACCGGAGGCAGCTTCACCAGCGACGCGACGTTGCGAGAGATCAGCCCTTCGGTGATCGCCTGGGACAGCAGCGTCCGGAGCACGGTCCGCAGGTGGGTGACACTCGTTGCCGAGGGCAGGTCCTGGCAGCAGCGGCCGAGAGCACAGCAGCGACGCTGGGCAGGCTTGCGCCGCTGGTCCTTGCCCTGGGCACAGCACTGGCAGGTCCGCCCGACCTCGTTAATCCAGGTCTGCACATCGCTGACGCGGAGTTTGTCGAGGCGCTTCCGGCCCAGCCCCGGCACGAGGTAGAGCCGGACCACCACCTCGTAGGTGACGTAGCTGCCGGGGGCGAGGTTCGGCTTGACGATCTCGCGCAGCCAGTAGCCGGCGTACTCCCCCACTGTCGGGGAGCGGGTCGCCACCGGGCCGGCCTTCGCCTGCCCGTGCAATTTGATCCACTTGTCGTGGACCTCCTCGCGGGTCTTGCCGTAGACCCACTTCCGGCCCCGCTTACCGTCGGGCTTCTCGACCCAGACGTACGCGGCGAAGCCGTTGCGGTAGGGAAAGATCGACCCCTCACCGTTGGCGCGGGCGCGTCCGGGCATCAGGCCGCCTCCTGCCGCTCGATCTGATCGCGGATGTAGTCGTCGACCCATTCGGGGAGGATGCGGCGGTACTTGCCGTCCTTGATGGAGCGCAGCTCGCGGGTGGCGATCTTCATCTTGACCTTGGAGATGCCGAAGCCGAGCAGCACGGCGACTTCGGCCGGCGAGTACCAGCGGGGGCGGAGATCGTGGCTCATGCGGCGGCCCCGGTGAGCCAGGATTCGTAGGCAAGTTCTTCCCTGCCGACACGGCTGCTCTCGCGTCGCTGTCGGGCGGCGGTGTTGGCGAGGAGTGCGTCGCCTTCGGTGAGCCAGCCGGAGCCGAGGTAGGTGAGGGTGCCGACGGTGATCGTGTCGGTCGGTTCGTCGTCCTCTTCGCGGCGGTAGGTGGTGCGGGTGTCGCGGAGTTGGCCGAAGGTGACGGAGTAGCGGCGGGCTTTGGTGAGGAAGTGGCCGCCGTAGCCGAGCATGTGCGCCCAGCGGCGCAGCCCGGCGTAGACGTTGGGTTTGGCGTCAAGGATGCCTTGACGGTCGTCGGCGGTTGCGGCGCCGCCGGTCATGTTGGTGTGGGTGGGGCGGCCGAGGTGCCAGCAGGCGTCGATGAGGCGGGCGACGTGGTCGCCTCCGGGGTCGGCGTAGTCGTCAACCGTGGCGGGGGTGAGTCGGGTGGAGCTGTGGCCGGTGGCTTCGGTGGCCTTGGTGGCGTACTTGGCGAGGTAGGCGGCGACCTTGGCATCGGTCAGCTCGCCGTCGCTGCTGTTGATGCGTTTGACGTCGACCTGCTCGCCCCAGGCGATCAGCCACCCTTGCGGCCGGTCGGGGTGCGGTGGTGTGGTGACGGTGATCTGCCGGGCGGCGGCGCGGATCGCGTCTTCCAGGTCGTCAACGGTGATGCCGTCCGGCGGCGGCACGAGGGCGTCCGGATCGTCGGGGTCAACGCCGTCCAAGCGCAGCAGGACGTGGAAATGCACGGCTGCGCGGCGCTGCATCTCGGCGACCTTGCCGTGTGACACCCGCACGGGTGGCACCCAGCGGACCTTGCCGGAGGCGGTGACGATGCCGACCTTCGCGATGCTGCGTTGGCGGCTGAGCGCGGCGAGATGGCGTTCGGCGGCTTGCTTGGTGCGTCGCCACAGCTCCCGGAGAAGTAGTTCCAGACGACCTGGTGGGCGTGGTCGTAGCAGTCGAGGCACAACGGCTGGCCCAGCCGCGGATCGTCGGCGTCGTGGCGGGCGAAGCACGCTATGGGCTGCCCGTGCGGGCAGGTTCCGGCGTTGCTGCGGGCGCGGCAGGGTGCGGGTCGGCAGTCGCAGCGCTGCCGGGTGCGGCAGGTGTGGCGCGGGACGTGGCGGTGGTGGACCGGGCCGAAGGACGGGGCGGTGAAGGTGGCGAAGACGACCGGGTGCCGGCCGACCGAGGCGGGGACGCCCTTGCCGCCGGTCAGTCCGCGACAGACAACTTGGTAGGCGTCGCCCTGGTAGACCCAGGCGCAGTCCGCGCACACCGACTCGCGGCGGTTACCGCACGCCTTGTACAGCGTCCGGTCGGGCAGCTCGTCGGTGTGCTGCTCGCTCAGGACTCGGCCGGTGTCGCGGTCGAYGGCGGCGATGGTGCCGCTGAGGCGGACCGGGCGAGCACAGCCGCCGGCGGGGCGGGTGTGCTCCAGCCAGCCGGAGAACTCCGGCGTAGCGGCGCGATGCAGGACCTGGGCGTCACGACCGGCGGCGAAGCCGGGGCGGTAGGTGGTGAAGATGGCTGTCTCCTCTTGCGGGGGTGGCAGGGACGGGAGACGAAGCACCACCAACCCGTGGACGCCTGTCCGCTGGTGGTGTTCGTCGTGTCTCCTGGCACCGCCGAGAGGGCGGCTAACGCCGGAGGGCGGAATCGTGGTGATGCCACTTCCCGCCGATGGGTCATGTCCTTTCACGCTCGTGGTTTTGGCATCGAGGCCGGCACGGGTGGGGAGGCTGGGATGTCGGCATCCGGCGGGTTGCCGCAGGCTGCCCCCACCCGTGGAGATCAGCGAATCCGGGCCATCGTGGACGGCATGCAAAGGCCGTCCTGGGCCGCTTAGCGGATTCGGGGGTCCGGCATGGCGGCCGGTGTGATCGAGAGTCGGCGGGGCGTGGCCCGCATCAGCGGCAGGAAGGCCGCTCGGCATCTCCAGAATCGAGTTCAGCGATCCGGCAGGAAGGCCGCGCTGGCGCGCTCGACGACGCCAGAGTAGCACCGCGTACCGACACGTCAACCCGAAGTAATGCCGGAGCCTGAGAGGTCATCCGGCCACCCGAGGACGCGCTCGGTGATTACGCCTCGCAGGGTGGCCCCGTCCCACCGGGCCCCGGTTACGTCTGTGCGTCCGTACTCCGGATCGTGTGTTCTCACGTAGGTGAACTGCGCGTACGAAAGATCCGCATCGCGCAGGTCGGCTCCCCGCAGATCGCAGCCAGCGAAGTGAGCACCTCGAAGAGAGGCGCCCCGAAGGTCGACGCCCCGGAAGTCGCAGAGCTTAAAGGAGTGCCTGTCCAGGGTGCGATGCCGAAGATTGCGACCCGCGAACGATTGTCTCGTCGCGCCGGGCAGGATGCTCATCCGCGAACCGTAGCCCGATCGCCCGTTGCCGAACCATCGGCTTTCTACGCGCTCACATGCGACCCATCAAGCGGTGCAGGCGCCGGCCGCCGGCGCCGGCCGCCGGCTTGTTGGGAGGACTTTCTGTACGTCTATCAAGGCGGCCCGCAACGGGCCGCACGCGCCGCCGCCTGGGCGCGCGCCAGCCGCTGCCGCTGTCGCTCTGCGGCCGTCACGCCGGATGCCCGGCGGCTGGCGCGGATGGCGGCAAGCCCAGAGGGCCGCCGCAGAACGACAGGCCGTTGACCGAAGATGTGGTGGGCCGGCAGCCGGCCGGGCCGCGCAGTCACGAGCCCGCGCGGCGCAGGGGAGCGCACGGCCGGCCGCGTCGGCGAGCTGGCGGCAGTCGCGGGGTTGCGGTTACTGCGCCTCCGGCGGGGGCGCTCAGGCTCCAGGATGGCCGGGACCGTCGGCGGGTCGCGGTCCGTGGGTGGTTGCGAGTAGGCCATCCCGCCTGCCATCGACCCGCGCAAGCCGAGCAGACCGCCGCCAGGAGGGCGGGTCGACGGCAGACAGTGATGGCTTCGCTCCGAGGGAGTGCTGGAACGGCCACGCTAGACGTTGCCGCGCGTACCGAAGGCACTCCCCATTGTGGTCCGTTGCCGGTAGCCTGAAGCTCCAGCGCACCAGGAGGTCTCTTGGATCACTCGACGGACCGAGCCCCGTGGAGCGCCTCCACCAATTCGCCGTGCTGCCTCCACATGCGACTCGATGCAAAGTCCCACCGAGAAGGGGACTTCAGATGAAGAGCGCTCCAATACGGTTTGCGACAGATATCCTTCGCCGGCTCGGTGAGGAACTTAACCCGAATATCGACCAAGGCATCCTTGAGCTAGTCAAGAACGCCTACGACGCAGACGCGGCCACCTGCACTGTCTATCTGAACTCTATAAGTCAGGCAGGCGGTTCAATCGAGATTCGCGACGACGGCGATGGCATGGAGTTGGACGACATCCTTCATGGCTGGCTAGTCCTCGGTAGATCTCGCAAGAGAACGGCCGCCCGGACGCGAAAGGGTCGCATCCCCGCAGGCAACAAGGGGCTCGGCCGGCTAGCCGCGCTTAGGCTCGGCCGCACGGTGGAAATGGTCACCAGGCCACGTCAGACGGATAACGAGTATGCAGTCGAGATCGACTGGCACGAGTTTGACAATGCAGCGCTGGTGGAAGATGTCAATGTATCCGTTGTATCGCGGCCCCGCTCCTCAAGAAAGGCCGGAACCACTGTCCGGATCACAGACCTCGGCGGCCCGATCGGAAGAATGGAAGTCAAGAGGCTTGCCAGATCCCTCATTTTGTTGGCGGACCCTTTTTCCGATGATCCCCGCGCTTTCCGGCCAGTGTTGCGCTCAAAGGAGTTCCAAGACCTCGCCGAACTCGTCGAGCGCCGCTATTTCGACGATGCCGAATATCATCTGGTAGCAAAACTGCGAGACGGGAAAGCATCCGCGGCGGTAGTTGATTGGCGGGGCAACGTCCTCTTCGAAGGGGACCACCAGGAGTTATCAATCCGCAGGGAGTCTCCAGCTTATAACGCCCCAAATGCTGATTTCGACTTGTGGGCCTTCATTCTAAATAGCCAAGCATTCTCCACCAGAAGCACAACCGTCCACGAGGTTCGCAGCTGGATTGATCAATTCGGTGGAGTCCATCTATACCTGAATGGACTCCGCGTCGGCTCCTACGGCAACGCCGGGAACGACTGGCTGGACATGAACCTCCGCCGCGTACAGAGCCCAGAAGAGCGCCCAAGCACCAACACCTCCATCGGTAGAGTGTCCGTAACAGACGTATCAGGGCGACTAGCTCAGAAGACGGACCGGTCAGGTTTTATCGAGGACCACACCTTCGAGGAGCTGCGCGCTTTTGCGCAGGATTCGCTCGAATGGATGGCGCGACGCCGGCTCGCAGCGGCGGAGGCGCGCCGGCGGCGGGAGCGGAAAACTACTCAGACTCGAACCCAGCGCTCAAGAGCAACCCTCAAGGAGCAGATTGAGCGGGCTCCAGCAGAACTCAAGACAGAGTTGAATATAGCGCTACAAAAGTACGACCGAGAGCGGCAACGAGAGACAGATGCACTCCGACGCGAGGTACAGCTTTACCGAACTCTTAGTACGGCCGGGATCACTGCGGCCACCTTCGCGCACGAGAGCGGGGGAAATCCCCTCAAGGTGATCGGGCAGTCTGTCAATGCAATTGAACGTCGCGCCAGGCGTGAATTGGGCGAAAAATATGACGTACTCGCGGATCCTGTCTCAAGTATTCGCAATGCTTGCTCCACCTTGGGAGTTTTGTCGACTGCAACGTTGCGACTAATTGATGCGGACAAGCGGCGACTCGGTCGGATCGATCTACACCAAGTGGTCCAACAAGTGCTGGCGACGTTCGCCCCCTTCCTCGATGATCGAGAGGTTGAGCTAGAGGTGGACCTCGCACCTGGCCAACCCTATATGCGAGGCACGGATGCTGCGATTGAGTCCATTCTCACCAATTTCCTGAACAATAGTCTCACCGCCTTCGAAAGTAGTACTGATCACGAGCGGAGGATGTTGGTACGGACCGAGGTTGTTGAGGACGTGTGGCACCTTACCGTTGCTGACAACGGCCCAGGTATCGAGGGCGTCAAAGTTCGCGACATTTGGTTGCCCGGACAGACATCTCGACCCAACGGCACGGGGCTTGGATTGACGATTGTCAGAGATGCAGTTTCGGACCTAGGTGGGACCGTCAACGCAGAGCCGAACGGCGTGTTGGGGGGAGCCTCCTTCGTGGTCGAGTTGCCGATACTGGGGGTCTAGGCGTGGCCGTTGAGTTATTGAGCAGGCAACTAAGTCGTGTGGCGATTGTCGATGACCAGCCGGAAAGCAGGAAGAGTTACAGCTACACGGTAGAAGACGCCGAGTTAGAGCCTGTCGCAGAAGATGGCCCACTTGGCTCATTGGACGACTATCTCCGCAGCCGACATATCAGCCAATACGCTGACGCGGCGTTGTGTGATTATAGGTTGGGCGGCCGCGCCTATGCTTCATTTTCTGGCGCACAGCTAGTAGCTCGTTGGTACAAAGAGAACTTTCCGGCCCTGCTCTGCACTCGTTGGGAGAAGGCTCAGATCGAACACATTCGGCCTTATCGCCGATGGATACCGGTCCTGATGACTCCGGACGAACTTACGGTAGATACGCTGATGGATGGCTTGAAAGAATGCTTGTTCGAGCTAAATGGCAACTTCCGTCCGCATCGGCGGCCGTGGCGTACACAGGTCCACTTCCTCTCCAAGGACGACGACCAGAGGAACACCTATTTCGCTGAGATCCCTGGCTGGGAACGGAACGACGTAATTCGAGTCTCGTTGACCGACCTGCCGCAGGAGGTGGCCACGATGGTTCGCGATGATTGGCGTTGTCATGCACGGGCCAATTTGGGAGCTGAATCTCCCGAAGAGTTGTACCTGTGTGATTGGGAGACGCGTTGAATTCCGATGGGCCCAAGTCCGTAGGATCCCTCACTATTATCGACGTCGGCCACGGTAGCTGCGCCGTTATTGCCGGGAAGGACAGCGCTGTTCTAGTCGACAGCGGCCCTAGCGCCTCGGTTTTGGAGTATCTGCTGGAGCAGGGGATCCGCATCATCGACACCGTGGTTTTGTCTCACGCGGACAGCGACCACATCAGGGGCCTGGTCGCATTGCTCGGGGCGGACGACTTTGAGGTTCGTCGGGTGCTCCTGAACACTGACTCCGCCAAGAGCAGCGAGATTTGGCAAAGCCTTGCTTACGAAGTGGACGATTGTAGACGCAGACATCAGCTCGATCTTCAGGTGCAGCTGCGTGAAGGAGATGAGATCTCGGTCGACATTCCAGGCGTCGAACTGTCGGTTCTGGCGCCGAGGGATCGGCTGGTGATGCTAGGGCCAGGAGCGCGGGATCATTTGGATCGCCGTCTTACCTCCAATTCGGTCAGCGCGGTAATATTGGTCAAGGTCGAGGACCGACGGCTCGCGTTAATAACGGGAGATCTTGACGAGATTGGTTTTGACCACCTCCGGGACACCAGGCAAGACCTCTCCGCAGAAATTCTTGTGTTTCCACATCACGGCGGTCTGTCAGGCAGCAACCCCGTCGACGCCGGGCTATTTGCTTATCAACTTGCACAAGCGGTTCGCCCTCGGCAGGTGGCTATCTCCCTTGGACGGGGCCGCTATCCCAATCCTCGGCCTGAAATCGTTGAAGGCATACGCACGGGGGCGGCGGAGGCCCGTGTTGCTTGTACTCAGCTATCCGGCGAGTGCTGTCCGAAGATTCCGAATGTAAGCGCCACGCATCTGTTACCTCTCTATGCTCGCGGCCGCCGTGACGGGGTTTGTTGCGCCGGCACCATGAGGGTTGACCTAGGACACGATGATGGCTTGCTGCCGAAAGCCGATGGGCACATGGATTACATCCGACAGGTCGCACCCGCCTCCGCGCTTTGTACCCGAGTTCTACCTCAGCAACGTGACGCCGGCAGTGCCAAGTACGCCGACAGTAAGGACGGACACGCGGGAAAGGGAGGTTGACGATGCAGAATCGGCCGCCAGCAGCTCCTACGCCAGCTTCTCGCAATGACCTTGGCTTGGCATCGCGGCCGATTTAGCCGTTATCTAGGGGCTGTACTTGAGCATTCAACCCAGGCGGTGGGAGTAGCAACCGCGACCAGGGCATCGATCTTCTCTTGTTCGGGTAGCGCCAAGGGCTGGCCGCTTCCAAGACTGCTCAAGGTCTCCTCGTTCGGGAATCGCATAGAGCGGAGATCCGTCGCATTCACCTGTGTGTGGCCGGAGAAAGTCCGGAAGGCGCGGTCAACGAAGGTACTGTTGAGCCAAAGGCTCAACCCTACTGCCAAGTCACGGCTCAGCCCTGCTCCGTCCGAGTGAATGACGTTGAGGTGGTTTTCGAACGCTATCGGCTTATTGCCGTTGAGCTTAGGATCCCATACTGCCGCCACCACTCTTTTTCGCTCCTCCTTAGCGGAAAATCGCTTCACGACGACGTAGCATCCGGACGGCAGCAGGAGCTTCTGCGCCCCTAAATCCTTCGGTAGAAAACCTTGCGGCTTGCGAATGCCTCTAGGCCATTCAACGATCCCGCTTCGGAGATTTCCGGGGTAGACAAGTGGAACGCAGTCAGAGCATGGATCATCGCGGAGGTACTGGGTCGAGCGAAAGTCAACGACTTTTCCAGTCGACACTCGCAGCTTAAGTTCGCTGAGGCGGCAGGGCAATTTGGCCATTGTTTGAGCAAGCGCTAGATCGGTTCCTGTCGAAGGAACCCGGATGAACTTCTCCGTGTCGCCAGGCAAAACAACCTGATCATAACGAACCCGCAGGCTTACTGGACTGTCGGCATGACCGTGGCTTGAAAGGATGGTGACGTCTGCCTCTGGGCCACCCCGGGTAGCGGAGAAGACGATGTTCTCTTGAAGCACCCCCGTGTCGGAGAACACCGTAGAGCGAGACTTGAAAAGGTGGATTCTGTTCAGGGTGAGGTGTTGGAGAATGAAATGCCGGAACTCGCTGAAGTGCGGGCCGTTGGTGAAAGATTGCGGAGTGATGGCAACAAGCTGGCCATTTGGGGCTAGCGCTTTTGCCGCGAGGGCGACGAAAGCTGCGTACAGATTGGGGCAATCGACCCCCAATTTGGCCAGGGCGATTCGGTGTTGTGAAGCCGCGGAGAGCTTGCGGTAAGGCGGGTTCATGATTACTAGGTCGAAGGGCTTAGAGAGGGATGGCACTAGTTGGCGCGACGCAATATCGACAAAGTCGCCTACGACGACCTTGGTCTTTACATGGCGTCCCAGTGATTTCGCCGTCTTGGCCGCGTCCTCAAGTGTCGCCCTCAGCTGGGCAACGACGGCTGAATCAATCTCCACGGCAACCACTTCTAGCCGCAGGTTCGGTGACTCCTCTAGCGCCCGCGAGACAAGAGCTGCGGTCAGGGAGCCAGAACCGGCCCCTGGGTCAAGGACCCGGAGCGTGCCGGCCGCCGGCAGCGTCGGCATGGAGGCGATGAGGGTGGCGGCGCCCTGCGGTGTGAAGAACTGTCCAAGCGCTGCTTGACGGCGAGGGTCGATCAAAGCCAACGCCTGGGTTCGGCGTGCCTCTGCACGTTCGGTTAGCTCGCCTGCAACCACGGCGGTAAGGGTATGTTATGTGTCCCTGCCACCGTGTCGCAGAGCGCCGTAGACGTAGCCCACCCGGCTCCCCCGAGGGGGTTGGTCTGCGGACGGCGGCGGGACGGCTGTGTACGGCAACGCTGACAGCAACCGCGCCGGACAGCGGCACGCTGTGGCGCACTGGCAGGGACTAGGGTCGAGCGTGCAGCCGTTCCCGGACGTGTGTGGACGCGATGTACAGAACTTGTAAGCGAGATGTCTTCGCTCCTCGGCTCCCTCATCTCCTCATCTCCTCACGCTGCTGCCGATTTCCTCTGTTCTGGATCAAGGTGCCGCGCTCCGCGCGGCGCGGGCGGTGAGCCGGCCGGCGGCAAGCCGCCCCGGCCGCCTTCGGCGCCGGGGCGGAGAGCCACCGACTGCCGCCGGACCGCCGCCCCGAACTTCACCGATCCAGACCCAGCACGACCAAGGCTAGGCGGCACGGAAGCCGGCAGGTCGACCTGATCGAGGGCCAGGGCTTCCGACTGCCGCGCCAGTCCAACCCCGGGACTGGCTTGCCCCCGGCTACCTACGCAGCCAGCTAAGCCCGCGGCAGCCTCAGCCCGTGCTCCAGGTGCGATCAAGCCAGGGCCGACAACCTCCCGGAGCACGGGCGTTCGCAGCCCCAGAGAAGCCCTGACGGGAAAGATCGGCCTGCCCACCATCTGCCCACAACCAGTCGTGAACGGCTGTACTCAACCGGACTTGGCTAGATCAACGACAACGGCCCCCGATCAGCATTCCTGCTGGTCAAGGGCCGTGTTTGCACCTGGTGGCGGGTAGAGGATTCGAACCTCTGAAGCTTTCGCGACGGATTTACAGTGCATGCCCAATTGGGTACGACACACCGGCTTGTGCCGTTGCGGGTGCGGTGAGAAGAGGTCCCGCCCAGGTGGGTCGGGCGAGACCTCTCCCATGATCAGCTCAGGTCGGTCAGGTTGACCCGACGCTGATGCCGGCATGGCTCAGCCGTCCACACCAGTTCCTCGCGGACAGTCCCAGGCCGGACATTGCCGCCGGAGGTGTCCTGCCCCTCCGGGCCGCTTACCGCAGTTACGGTGACACCGCACTCCGGGCACGGCTCGCCCTCAACGAAAGCCATGGTCATATCGCTTCCCTTCAGCCATGGGTGGGCCGTGTCCAGTCTGAGCCACGGGTACGACAACCATGCGCATCTGGAGGCCGCGGCACATCGCGGGCTCCGATGCGTCCACGGTGTCGGGCGTCAGCGAGGCAGCGAGAAGGCAGCGCCAACCTCGATGCGAGTCGGCCACGAACGTCAACCGTTCAGGTCCGGGACCTGCTCGTCGATGCGGGCCGCCACTGGCTGCCACCAGCCGACGGGTTGAATCCGCATCCCCCAGCGGGGGCCAGCCCAACGGTGGTGGCAAAGAGCAGGCCCGGGTCGGCCCACTTGTCGGCGTCGAACCGTTCCGCTGCCTGCCGCTCGCGGTGGTGGCGAGACGAGTCGGGTCATGGTCGGACCGAGCATGTTGCGCTCTCGCTGTCCGGCACTAAGTTGAGACCCGGGATTCCGAGGAGGATTTAAGTGCCCAAGCGCGTCAACACCGGGCCGGGAGACGACCCGGACGAGTACTTCTTCGAGTGCGAGGACTGCGAGGGCGTAGGGACCATAAACGTCCCAGACGGACTTGATGAGTCGACCACTGTCAGCGGCGAGTGTCCCGGGTGCGGCGGCCTGGGCTTCTACGAAGGCGACGCTGACGATGTCGAACCGTGCAACAAGCGCTTCCACCCAAAGGGTGGGGGGCCTGATCCCGGGGCCTACTGGTACTTCTGCCGTGAGCCAAGGGGCCACGCGGGAGACTGCGATTGCCCGGCAGTTCACGAGTAGCGCCAGCGAAATGGCTGTCGACAGCAACGCTGACAGCAACCGCGCCGGACGGCGGCACGCAGACGAGGACTGGCATGAACGAGGTTCCGAGCGTGCAGCCGTTGCCGGACGCGTGCGGACGCGACGCACAGAGCTTGTAAGCGAGATGTCAGGTGCGCTGCTTCGCGCGGCCGGAGCGCTCATCGCAGCTCGTTCTGAGTCGCCCGTGAGGCATCCAAGTCATCGTCATGCAAGACGGTCTCGGGGTCTTCTGCGCCGAGCTGCGCGCGGACCGCGCGGTAGAACTCCTGGAGAGCGTCGTTGAGTCGGGCAGTCGGCGACATGGAGGGGTACTCCGCTGCCCGTGGGTCCAGGCACTGTTCGGCCCGAGCTCTCACCGCATAAGCGTGGCGAGTCACCAGCCGAGCCGCAGACTGCACCCTCAGGTTCCCCAGCAGGCGCAGCTGCTCGCACGCTACACGCATCCCTTGGTGCGCTTCGTCGAGCGCCTTCCGATGGCCGTCCTCGCTCTCGCTCCGCGACGGATGTTCTGCCAGGTGTCGCAGGGTACGCGCCGAAGCAACGAAGGCAGCGCTCCGCTCAAAAAGTGCACCGTCCCAACGAGCCCGGACCTCAGCGACCATCCGCTGGTTGTTCGTCCTCATCACAACGTAGGCCGCGATGGTTGCTGAGATCAGGCCGCCAAGGAACGACAGAACGGCAGTCACCCATTGCATGTGGTGAGTGTCGCCTTCGTCACGGACGGGGTCTAGAGAGAGGCAGCAGTGAGGCAGCAAGACCTTTCGCTGTAGGCACCAACACATGTCGCGTGCCGGTGTCGGCTACCTGCTGGTCGTCACTGTCTGACCTTCGCCGACGCCGGTCGGCAAGTTGTGTCCGCATCCCCCGACGGGGGTCGCCGAGGTTGCGTCAGCGGCCGACGCGGATGCGATCGGCGGCGTACAGCTCGCGGGAGCCGTCGGCGCGGAAGATCACGATCACCGGGATGCCCTCGCCCATCTCCAGCTCGCGCCGCTCGACAGGGGTAGGCATCCGAGCAGTGGCGGTGTCGCCCTTGAGGAGAGTCACCGTCTCGGTCGGCTCGACGGCCCGAACGAAAGTGCCGCGCGGCGGTTCCACGATCACGAGCCCTTCCGACCGGAGCAGCGCTACTGCTTGTCGGACACTCGTACGGCTCAGCCCGTACTCCTGAGCCAACCGCAGTTCGCTGGGAAGTGAAGCCCCGGGCGCGAGGTCGCCAGAGGTGATCCGGTCTCGCAGGAGGTCTGCGAGCTGCCGGAACACGGCGCGATCCGCACTCGGGTCGATCACGAAAGTGACGCTACGTGTCCAACAGCTCTACATCTTATTGTATCTACAGTCCTACGTCGTTACGGTGATGCGAGCTGCGGCATTGCGCTGAGCCGGTCTGCGGGAACACCCGCGACCTTGGTCGAGAGCCGAGGGAGGCCCGATGCCTCGTGTCTCGTACGAGGAGTACCTGATCGCCGTCGCGCTCACTCTGGCCAGGCGGCACCGGCCGGTCTGGTCATGGGAGCGATGGCGGAGGGTCTGCCGATGCGGAAGCGAGCTGCCCTGTCGTACGACGCATCGGATACCGATCAATCGAGGCCACTGGCCTTCTGAGGACGACCGGCAAGACGCCCGACCAACGAACCAGGCGGCGAAGGAGCTGCGGAGATGACGACTCACCTCCCGGTCACACCGGCTTGGAGCTGCGGCGGCTGCGGTGCCGACTGGCCCTGCCAGACGCGGCGGCGGGAGCTGCGAGCGGAGTACGACCGCGCCCCTGTCTCGATGGCTCTCTACCTGGCCGCCCAGCTCGTCGACGCCGCCCAGGACCTGGCCCACGTCCCCGCCGGCCACCTGCACCACCGATTCCTCGGCTGGACCCGATGAGCATCCTTCGGCCCGGGGACGAGAAGTTCCACTACAGCGACGGCTCCCACCGGTGGACCCCGCCAGACCTGGACTACGACCAGGAGGTCTGGGAGGAGCAGGTCCGCCAGCACAAGCAAGGCCACCTCAGAAACGAGCGCCCCAAGGTCCGCATTCAACGGCTTATCTGATGCCAGCAGTACAGCAGCGAAGTACAGCAACCGTGCCAGCCGAACCAAGCCGAGAAGCGCGCCAACAGGCCCGATGACCTCGCACCGCGCCCGACCCAGCCAGTTCGCCGGCAATCCATAGGTTCAGGGTTCGAGTCACTGGCGGCCCACTCTCTTGCAGCTCAACGGCCCCATTGTGTGGGCTCGATCTTGGCTCAGCGGTTCGCCCAGGACGAGGCGCGGGCCGCTTGCTCTGGAGGTGGTCATGCGGGCCGTCAACTTCACCCAGCTAAGGCTGAACCTGGCCGCTGAACTCGACAGCGTCATCAACGACGCCGAGGAAGTGGTGGTGACCCGCTCGGGCCACGAGCCGGTGGTCATCGTTCCGCTTGCCGAGTACGAGGCGATGAAGGAAACCGAGTACCTCTTTCGCAGCCCGGCCAACGCCGCCGCGCTGCGCCGTTCGATGGAGGAGCTCGAGAAGGGCGACGCGGCTGACTAGAACCAGTACCTCAGCCACACGGCCAAAAGCTGGTCGAGCTCATCAACGGCCTCATCGCGGACGTGATGCAAGGTTCGAAGCTCTGCCGGCCCACCACATACCGCCTCCCGGGTCCTCCGGGGTCGAGCCGAGTCGCGGGCGCCGCGGGCCGCGACCCGGCACCGCTGGTCGGATACTGGCCGTGTGACGGAGGAACTGGCTAGCAGGTCGACGCGCTGGACGATTCACGGCGAGCGGGTAGTGGACGGCAGCCGGCGCTCCCGGTTGAGCATCGCCGACGTGGAGTTGCCGGACGGGGTCCGCTTCGAGCAGTACGTGATCCGGGCGCCCCGGTCGGCCATGGTTGCCGTGCTCGACGGCCAGGAGCGCCTGTTGCTGATGCGGCGGCACCGGTTCGTATTCGACAGATGGGTGTGGGAGCTACCTGGCGGCTACGTCGATGAGGGCGAGGACGCGGCGACCTGCGCGATCCGCGAGGTCGAGGAGGAAACCGGCTGGCGCCCGGGCGCCGTGGAGCCCTTGGTGTCGTTTCAGCCTTGGGTAGCAACCGCAGACGCGGAGAACTTGCTGTTCCTTACCCGGACCGCGGAGTACACCGGTGCTCCGGTGGACGTCAACGAGACGGAGCGGGTGGCCTGGGTTCCGCTGGAGGAGACGCGGCAACTCATCTCCGAGGGAGAGATCGTGGGTGCCGGCACGGTGATCGCCGTGTTGGAGCTGATGGCGCGCAAGGCTCGGGGTGAGCTGTAGTCAGCGCCGCTGGCCGAGCGCCGCGTCGACCCGGGTGATGAACTGCCGTACTGCCGGCTTGCGGCGGTGGGGCGCCAGACCGGTCTGCAGATCGCGTAGGTAGCGGACGGCACGAGCCGACCGCAGTTGGGTGGTCAGGGTGAGCGCCTCCGCGCCGACGGCACTGGCGCGTTCCGGCTCGCCGTGGCGAGCGTGGACGCTGGCCAGCAGGGCGAGGTTGAAGGCTTTGCCGCGTACGTAGCGCTCGTCCATCTTGAGTGAGCGAGCGGCGAAGCGCTCGGCTCGGCGGTGTTGACCGAGCGCGTGGAAGCAGTGGCCGAACTTGGCCGACAGGTACGCCTCGTCGAAGTAGCCGAGCCACTGAGGATCGCTGCTGCGGTCCGCTCGGTCGAGGGTTCGCTCCGCTTGGTGAAGCGCGGTCGCGCAGTCGCGTTCGTGGAGGGCGACAGCGTGGGCATGCGCTTCCATGACCAGCGCTTCGGCAGTCAGCGCCGTGAGGCCGGCGCGTTGTGCTGTCTGCCGGGCGGCGCGGGCGAGGTCGACCCCCGTGGCGGCGTGCCCGAGGTAGGTGGCTTGATGGCTCATCGCGGCGAGGATCTCGGCACCAAGGCCGGCGTCGGCGGCCGTTCGGGCGAGGTCCAGGGCATGCGTGAGGTATCGCTGGGCGAGGCCGTGTTCGGCCATGTCGTACGCCTGCCACCCGGCGAGCTGCGTCAGTTCGGCAGCAGCGGCGAGCAGTCTGCGGCCGGTCGCCGGGTCGTACCGGCCCTCGGTCACCAGGGGCGCCACCTCGTGGTGCAGGAAGCGGGTGACGTTGTCGCGGGCATGCCCGCTGCCGTACTGGTTGTCGAGTCGCCGATAAGTGGCGGTCATCTGCCGGATCGTGTCGATGTCGGGTTGACCGACCGTTCGTCGGCCCTCTTGCTCGACGGGCTGCGCCGTGGTGGCGGTGAACCAGCGTAGGGCGGGCAAGGTGTACGCGGTGGAGCTGAACACTGTCTGGCGAAGCATGTCTCGACGGTTCACATCGCCTTCCCATAGCTGCGCGGCGGCCCGGACGTCCTCGCGCCAGGACCGGTTGGCCGGCACGTCACTGTGCCGACCGAGGGAGTGATCCGCCATGGCCGGGCGATATGACCGCAGGCAGGGCGCGAGGCCCAGCGTCATTCGAGCTTCGTCGGGCATGCCGCAGCCGTCGGCGATCCGCTCCAGCACGTCGATCGAGGTCACCCGTCGGCCGGCGATGATCCGGCTGATGTAGCCCTGCTCCAGGCCGACAGCCGCACCGATGCGAGTTTGGCTCGCGTCGGTCTGCCGAGCGAGCAGCCGGAACACGGCACCGATGTCGCGGGCCGCCAGAGCCTTGTGCATGTCCTCGCGCGACCAGAGGTCGTCGGGTATCCGGAGATTTTCCAGCAGCACAACGGCTCCCAGCGTCGTCAGACGACTACCCATGGTGGTCGGTCAGGAGCCTACGGTCGGTGTACGGGCAGGGTCGAGTCCGCTCATGTCACCGTGACATGACCAGTCGACATGGTCACCGCACCCCACTCGGCGGGACCGTCTCCGGCATGGACTTCGACGTTGACGACCCGCCGGGCGGGATGTTCGTCTACGGCTCTGAGCCGCCGGTCAGGCTCGCCTTCTCGACCTTGCACGACAGGACGGGCTCGTGACTATCCGGGGTCGCCTGTGTCCGTTGGTGCGATGGCTGTTCCGGCAACCCGATCCGGCATCACCGCCCGGAACAGGGCAGCGGTACCAGGACGCCGAGCGCGCGGCAGCGCAACAGCGCCTACTCGACCTGGCAGCGCAGCTACGACGCCCCGAAGGCAACCGTGAACCGGCGCAGGACGCGGCAGAGCAGCGATGAGCCGAAGGGCGGGCCGGACGACTCCGAGAGAACGACACGTCTCGTACGAGGACTACCTGGTCGCGACGGCACTCACTCTCGCCCGGAGGCACCGCCCTGTCTGGTGCTGGCGGAAGTGGCGACGGATCTGCCGCTGCGGAGCAGATCTGCCCTGCCGCGCCCGGCACCGAATCCCTATCAATCGTGGCCACTGGCCGGGAGAGGACGCGTCGTGAAGGACGACCTGGAGCAGGCGATCCTGGCCGTGCATGTCCGAGGGTTCGACGGCATGTGCACCGGCTGCCGCGCCTGGTGGTCGCGGCTGTCGCCGTACCCCTGCTGGCAGGTGGAATGGGCGACCAGCCGGCAGGCACGGACGATCACCGCCCGTTTCCTCGAGGGTGTGCGGTGACCACCCACGGCCCGGTCATGCCGGTCTGGAGCTGCGGAGGTTGCGATCTGCCCTGGCCCTGCCCGACACGGAAACGCGAGCTGCGCGCGGAGTATGACCGCGCTCCCGTGTCACTGGCCCTCTACCTCGGCGCCTACCTGGTCCAAGCCACTGAGGACATGCCGTGGACGCCAGCCGGGGTGTTGCACCGCCGCTTTCTCGGCTGGACCAGGCAGGCCGACTAGGTCCGGCCGACGGAGGGTGAGTTCTCGCCCGTGACGGACTTCGAGTTCCCCGTCGGCAACGCGCCCTATGTCGTCACCGCTCAGTATCCCGACGGCACCTGGTCGGGCGGTGCCGGTGTTCCCGGCACTACGACCGCGTACGCGCCGGCCCCTCCGGTGTCGGAGATCGGGACGCCAGAGGGGTCGGCCAGAGCCGGCACTGCCTGTCGATCGACGCCCCCACGCTAACGCTCGTTAGGTCTATGGTCAGCGACCATGGTGAATGCGAATCGCAATCTGGGGCTGGGGCACGGCAGCGCATTCGGCGAGCGTGGGGTGGCGAAGAGGCTCGGCACATTGGGCCGGCACACATCGCTGACCGGCCGGCGATTACTGGAGATCGGCTGCGGGGACGGCACGTACACCATGCGGCTGGTCGACGCGTTCGCGCAGATCGAGGCCGTCGACGTCCAGCAGGATCGGCTGAAACTGTTCCGGGAGCGGCTGGCCGGCGATCCGGCGGCCGCCCGGAAGATCAACGTGCGGGAGTTGTCCGCCACCGAGCTGGACTACCCGGACGGCAGCTTCGACCTGGTCACCGCCATCGAGGTGGTGGAGCACATCGATGACCTGGATGCCGCCCTGCGGCAGGTCCACCGCGTGCTCGTGCCCGGCGGCCGGTTCGCGCTGACGACGCCCAACCGGTGGTTCCCGTTCGAGACGCACGGCTTCCTGATCCGGGGCCGGCGGTACCGGCCGGCGCGGGGCCCGTTCCTGCCGTGGATCGTGCCGCTGCACCGTCGGCTCGCCGACGCCCGTTCCTTCACCGCCCGTGGCTTGTCCGCGCAGTTGCGGCGGGCCGGGCTGGAGCCGGTAGCGGTGGACTACATCATGCCGCCGTTCGACAGGTCCCGCTTCGGGCGTCGCATCCGGCCGGTGACCGACGCTATCGAACGCTCGCCGTTGAAGTTCTTCGGCATGGCCCTGGCGGTTGTCGCCCGCCGCCCGGCATGACGGTCCCACCACGGAAAGCGCCCCAGGTTTAGCAGCTTGGCGGATGGCTATGAGGGGAATCGATCCGCAGACCGACGATCGAGGAGAGAGCCGATGGCCAGCGGTGCGATCCCGTCCGACGATCCGACCCGTACCCTCGTCCATGCCCGGCCCGACGACCCCGGCCTGGCGCACCTCGCCATCGCGGGCGGCACCTACACGATCCTGGTCACCGGTGAGCAGACGGCCGGCCGGTAC
>NZ_LYXF01000037.1:0-34615 GCF_001709195.1 Micromonospora sp. II
CAGCTTCGCGCCAACCAGAAGAAGTCCAAGGCGCTGAAGGACAAGATGGTGCCGCTGGAGCTGGCCTCCACGCTCGCCATGAACAAGGTCGGCGACATCGCGGCCCGCTACTACATCCAGGGCCCGTCGCAGGAGCTGGGCGCGCTGCTGGTGAGCACCAAGCCGGGCACGCTGGCCGAGCAGCTGGTCATGCTGGACCGGATCGCCGACGACCAGCGCCGTCAGATCGCCGGTGTGCTCAAGGTGCGGGACGAGTACAACAGGCAGAAGGAGAAGCTCGACGAGCTGATCGAGCTGGAGACCAAGCAGCAGAACGACCTCGCGGCGAAGAAGAAGCAGATCGACTCGGAGATCAAGCGACTCACCGCCATGCTGCCGGTGACCTCGATCCGCCCGGCGGGCTGCCCGAAGATCGACGGCGTGGTGAGCAGCGCCGCGCGTACCGCGATCGCGACGGCGTGCGCCCAGGTCGGCGACCCGTACGTGTGGGGTGCCACCGGCCCGAACGCGTTCGACTGCTCCGGCCTCACGCAGTACGCGTACAAGGCGGCGGGCATCTCGCTCACCCACTTCACCGGCGCGCAGTGGAACGAGGGCCGCAAGGTGTCCCGTTCCGAGGCGCGCCCGGGTGACCTGGTGTTCTTCGGCTCCGATCTGCATCACGTCGGGCTCTATCTCGGCAACGGGGTGATGGTGCACGCGCCCCGGACAGGCAAACCGGTCCAGGTGTCGAGCATCAACACCCAGCCGCTCGCCGGCTTCGTCCGGGTCACCTGACCTCGGTCACACCGAAAGGCCCCCGGTCCGCATGGACCGGGGGCCTTCGCGTTCTCGGGGAGGGGTCAGCGCGGCGCGCCGACCGGGGACGGCAGGATCAGCACGTCGTCCAGGTTCACGAACATGATCCGGTGGCCGAACTGGACCTGCACGTACTGGTTCTTCCCGCGTACCACGGTCCGGTCACCCGGCGCGGAACCGTCGAACGAGACCGCCCGGTAGTACTCGCCGGGCAGCACCCCGCCGACCGCGTACCGCTGGCCGGCGGCGAACGTGTACTGCAGCGGAGAGATGGCCTGGTACGGGATGGTGTCCGGGTAGGCGGACTGCTCCGGGTAGGCGCGGCCGTACACCGGGATGGTGGCCTTGCCGGGCCGCGGGGTCACCACGAAGCCGGTGGCCCACTTGGCGGTGGGCGCGGAGGCCGGGTTGTGGAACCACGCCTTCTGGCCGAGGTACCAGATCGCGGTCCAGTCGCCCTGCCGGCCGGCGAGCGCGTACGTCTGGCCGGCCGAGGCGCGGGCGCCGTGGTCGGAGATGTACATGGTGTCCGGCGTGCCGTCCGGGCGCAGCCCGAGGTCGTTGACGAGCGGGGCGTCCGGGCTCGGCGCGGTCCGCAGGATCACCGCGGAGGAGCCGCGCGAGGGGCACGGCTGCGCCGGCGGGGTGGGCGTCGGGACGCCCGGCGGCTGCTGGTTGCAGCCGGTGAACGCGGGCCGGTTGGTGGCGAAGTCCGGGTCGATGGTGACCAGGCCGGTCTTCGCCGTGCCGGTGCCGCGGAACGGCGCCTTCATCAGGTCGAAGTAGTGCGACCAGTCCCAGTAGGGCCCCGGGTCCCAGTGCATGCCGCCCACGTTGGCGGCGGTGATGCCGGGCACGTTGTCGTGGCCGATGATGTGCTGCCGGTCCATCGGGATGCCGAACTTCAGCGCCAGGTGGCGGACCAGCTTGGCGGAGGTGCGGTACATCGCCTCGGTGTACCAGGTGCCCTGGCCGGCGAAGCCCTCGTGCTCCAGGCCGATGGACTTGGCGTTGACGTACCAGTTGCCGGCGTGCCAGCCCACGTCCTTGGTCTTGATGTGCTGGGCGATGTAGCCGTCCACCGAGCGCAGCGTGTAGTGCCAGCCCAGGTAGTCGGCCCGCTTCACCAGGTCGACGCTCGGGCCGAAGTAGCCCTCGGTGTCGTGGATGACGATGTACTCGATCTTCTGCTGCTTCGGCCGGTCAGCCAGGTCGTGGTTGCCGTAGTCGCCCGGGTCGTCGCTGAGCTGCTCGTAGGGCGCGGGAATCCACTCGCAGGCCAGCCGGACCGGGCACTCCAGTCCGTCCGGCCGCTGCGCGGTGCGCAGGCCGAGGCGGGCCAGCCGGGAGCGGTCCGGCTTCGCGGCGGTGGCGGCGAGCGTGACCCGCTGGCCGTCGTCGGTGGTCCGGGTGGCGCCCTGGCCGAGCTGGTCGTACACCTCGTCGGCGAAGGCCGCCGCCGCGTCGGCGGTGTCCGCGCCGGAGTAGCGGGCCACCGCGGCGTACCAGGCCGCCGGGTCGGTGCCGGCGCCGACCGGCCCGCCCAGAGCCTTCTGGTACGACGACAGCAGCGCCGCGCCGCCGCGGATGTTCGCGGCCGGGTCGGTGCGCAGCGTCCCCGCGTCCAGCCCGGTGAGCGCGGCGGCCGCGTCGAGCGTCTGGAGCGAGGCGCTCGGCAGCGGCGTCTCCCGCGTCGGCGCGGCGGCGGTGGCCGGGTCGAGCTTCAGCGGCCGGGAGTCGTCGCCGCGCGGGTCCTCGTCCTCGTCGACGTGGGCGCTGCCCGGCGTGGCGAGGATGTGCGCGGCGTCGGTCAGGTGCATCGGGCCGTAGCCGCCGCTGGTGCTGGGCTGACCCGGGTGGGTGTCCCAGCGGGACTCCAGATAGGAGACACCGAGCAGCACGTTCTGGGGCACGCCGTACTCGGCCGCGGCGGCGGCGTATTGTTGTTGCCGGTCGCTCGCGGGCGCGGACGTGTCCGGCGCGGCGGTAACCGGGCCGGTGGTCGCCAGCGCGGTGGCCGTGGCCACGGCGGCGGCGAGCAGTATCCGTCTGCCCGACGGCGGGGCGGAGAGGTGCATCGAACCTCCTGGACAGGGATGGGGGTCACTGCGTTTCCACCCTCACTCCGCACACCCGCGACGGTCAATACCTTTCCAGTAAGTAATCAGTCGTGAAAGAAAACTTCACCTCCGTGCGCGGTGTGGCGCTGGATCGCGTACGGAGTGTCACGGCGCTGGAAGTTGCGGATCGATAACGGTGGTCCCTACTCTGGTGAATCGTCGGCCGCACGTCTCACCGTCCAACCCGGTCGGTGACGGTCCGACACCGCCGAGTCGCCTCCGGGCGAGCCGGGGAACCAGGTACCTGGGGTGAATCCGCAGCGCTGCTGCGGTAGGGCGGCTCCCTTCCCGCCCGAATCCGTCAGCTAACCCGGTAGGCGGTACGGAAGAAGGAGTACGGACGCCCGGTGGCACTCCATGCCCCGCGGCCGTCGTCGAACCGGTCGGTCGACCGGTCCAGCGCCGCGCCGCGTTCCCGCTGGTCCCGCTTCACCACCGCCCTCGCCGCACTGGTCGGCACCGCCGTCGTACTGACCGGCGGCGCCACTGCGGCACACGCCGAACCCTCGGTCGCCGAGATCGAGGCCCAGATCGACCGCGACTGGAACAAGCTCGAACCGGTCATCGAGCAGGTCAACGACGTACGCGAGCAGCTCGCCGCGCGGCGCAAGCAGGCCGACGCGCTCGGCCGGCAGATCGCACCCCTGCAAGCCCGGGTGGACGCCGCGCTCGGCCAGGTCGGCGGCCTCGCCGCCGACGCCTACAAGGCCGACAGCCTCTCCACGGTCAACGCGCTGCTCGGCAGCCGCTCACCCGGTGACCTGGTCGACGGCCTGGAGCTGCTCGACCGCTTCGCGCACCGCCAGCACGAGCAGGTGCGCTCGGTCGCCGCGCTGCGCGACGAGCTGGCGGCGAAGAAGAAGCCGCTGGACGAGATGATCGCCGGCCTGGCGCGCACCGAGGCCCAGCTCGCGGCGAAGAAGAAGCAGATCGACGCCGAGATCGCCAAGCTGGAGAAGCTGCGGCTCAAGGTGTACGGCAAGGGCGGCGGCGGCCCGCTGCGCCCGGCGCCCTGCCCGGCCGGCTATCCCGGCGGCCCGGCCGGAGCGGCGGTGAAGTTCGCCTGCGCCCAGATCGGCAAGATCTACGTCTGGGGCGCCGCCGGCCCGGACCACTTCGACTGCTCGGGCCTCACCATGGCGGCCTGGGCCAAGGGCGGCGTCTCACTGCCGCACAGCGCACGCCAGCAGCACGGCGTGACGAAGCGCATCAGCCGGGCCGAGCTGCGCGCCGGCGACCTCGTCTTCTACTACAGCGACCTGCACCACGTGGCGATGTACGTGGGCGACGGCTGGGTGGTGCACGCCTCCCAGTCCGGCAAGCCCATCACGATGAAGCGGGTCGACGACGGCGACATCAACAGCTACGGCCGCGTGTAAGGAAGGGCCCCCTCTTAACGCCTCCGGTAGAGGAGGGGGCCCTTCTTAACAACTGCGGGCGGCGTCAGCGCGTCGGCCAGGTGCGCCAGCTCTGCCAGGACCGGCTCGGCGTCGGGCCGCGCTGCCCCTGGTAACGCGAGCCGTAGACGGCCGAGCCGTACGGGTGCTCGGCCGGCGAGGAGAGCCGGAAGATGCAGAGCTGGCCGATCTTCATGCCGGGCCAGAGCGTGATCGGCAGGTTCGCCACGTTCGACAGCTCCAGCGTGACGTGGCCGGAGAAGCCGGGGTCGATGAAGCCGGCTGTCGAGTGGGTCAGCAGCCCCAGCCGCCCCAGGCTCGACTTGCCCTCGAGCCGGCCCGCGAGCTGGTCGCCCAGCGAGATCACCTCAAGCGTGGAGGCGAGCACGAACTCGCCCGGGTGCAGCACGAACGGCTGGCCCTCGGGCACCTCCACCATCGAGGTGAGGTCGTCCTGCTGGACCGACGGGTCGATGTGTGTGTAGAGGTGGTTGTTGAAGACCCGGAAGAGCCGGTCCAGGCGTACGTCGATGCTCGACGGCTGCACCAGCGTGGGCTCGAAGGGCTCCAGCGCGAGCGTGCCGGCCTTGATCTCGGAGATCAGGTCGCGGTCGGAGAGCAGCATCGGAACACCATAGCGACCGGTATGGGTGACCTGCGTGTCGCACTACTTCTTCGTACACGTGTTCGATAGGATGTCCGCATGGCTTCCTGGTCCGAATTCGCCGCCGACGAGCCCCGCCTCGCCGGCGAGATCCGCCTCCTGATGCAGCAGTACGGGCCGGGCTTCGGCTACCTCGCCACGGTCCGCGCCGACGGCGGCCCCCGCGTCCACCCGGTCTCCCCGGTGTTCACCGACGACGGCCTATGGTGCTTCGTCATCGACTCGCCGAAGCGCCGCGACCTCGAACGCGACGGCCGCTACGCGCTGCACTCGTTCCCGCCCGAGGAGAGCGACGACGAGGCGTACGTCGCGGGGCGCGCGCGGCCGGTGACCGACCCGGCCACCGTGACGCGGCTGGCCCGGATCGCCCGCGCGTCGCCACATGGTGACTGGCGGCTGTTCGAGTTCACAGTCGAGGCGGCGATGCTGACCCGGCGCGACCCTGTCGCCCAGCCCGGCGCCGCTCCGCCGCAGGTGCGGGTGTGGCTCGACCCGCTCGGGGCCGAACCGGCCCGGCGTGAGCCGGTGGGCGCGGAGGGCCGGCGCGGCCGGCACGGCTTCGACACCCGCCGCCCGGCCGCCTGACCCCGACCCCGAAACGAGCGGTGCCGGCCCCGTCCGAGGACAGGGCCGGCACCGGTACGCGGTACGAGGCGGTCAGGCTGCGCGGTAGGCGTTCCACGCGGTGAGCATGCGGCTCGCCTGGCCGGCGGTGAACTGGTACATGCAGGAGTCGTACGTGTAGTCCATGAAGTTGGTGATCGGGTCCTTGCCGGCGGTCGAGCAGGTGTCGCGGCCGGTCGGGCACTGGTACGCCGGGGACGCCTCGGCCGGGGTGTCGGAGACGCTGTCGCCCGAGCCGGAGCAGCCGCCCTGGAAGGTGTGGTAGAGGTTCAGCCAGTGGCCGACCTCGTGGGTGCCGGTGTCACCCTGGTTGTAGTTGGTGGCGGTGCCGCCGGGCAGCGACTCGTTGAGCACGACCACGCCGTCCATCTTGTCCAGCGTCCGCTTCGGGAACGTCGCCCAGCCCAGCAGGCTGTCGCTCAGCTCGCCGAGGTAGATGTTCAGCGTGTTCTTGCCGCCCTCACGCAGCGAGGTCTTCATCGAGCGCTCGGCGGAGGAGCCCTGCACGATCGGGTACCACGACGGGTTGGTCACCCGGTTGATCTTCGTGAGCTGGAAGCCGAAGGCGGTGGCGGCGCCGCCGGTCGAGCCCGCGTACGACTGGTTCAGCACGGTGATCTGCTGGTTGATCATCGAGTCGGTGATGTTGCCGCCGGCCCGGGTGCTGTTCTCCTGGATGACGTGCACGACGACCGGGATCGTCACGGTGGCCAGCGGGGTGACCGCGCCGGTCCGGAAGTTGGCCCGCTCGCGCTGCGCGGCGGCGAGGTCGGCCTCCCGGTCCTGGACCTGCTTGGCGGTCAGGTGGTTGGGGTCGAGCTTGGCGTTGCCGCCCTTCGCGACGCGAGCGTTCGCGTGCTCGTCGGCGTGGGCGTCAGCAGGCTCGGCGCAGACGCCGGCCGGGGCGGCCGAGAAGGCCGAAGCAGCGGGAACGACGCCGACGGCGGCGGTGCTGAGCAGCAGCGCGAGGGTCGACGTCGCGACACCGGCGGTACGCCGGGTCAGCAGGTTGGGACGGAGTCCCATGGGCCCACCTCTTTCTGACGGCGTGCCAGGGGGTGTGTCACGCCGGTGCGGAAACGTGGGGCAGACGTTACATCCCATCGATGCATTTGAGAATGCCCATACGTTTCCGACGTGCAACTTCGCGCCTGCCGGCGCCGGTGAGTGCTTGATCCACTCCAGTTCGGGGAGGTGGCTGGGTCAACCGCCCGCCGATGCCGCCACCTCGCCGAGGTGGCGCGCGCACCTGAGTGCACGGGGGTGGGGGGCTTCAGGTAGAGTGGTGCCGCCTGCGGGTGTAGTTCAATGGCAGAACATCAGCTTCCCAAGCTGACAGTGCGGGTTCGATTCCCGTCACCCGCTCCACGCGAGAGGCCCTGGTCAGGACGCAAGTCCCAGCCAGGGCCTTCGACGTCACTCAGGCCACGGGCGCCCGGCGCGCCAGCGCGAGAGCGGTTTGTCGTACCGCGCGGAATCGGGCAGGCTGAACCGGCTGATGTCCTCGATCAGCTCCGCCGACGCGTCGTGCTCGCGCAGGACGGCCGGCGCGTGCCGTATCACCCACAGTTGCAGCGCGGGGGCCCACGCGTCGATGTCGTGCGAACTCGGCCACGGGAGCGCGTCGCCCTGCAGGTCGTACATCCACTCATCCATGGCCTCGACCAGATGTCGCCGGGCCGGCTCGTCGACCAGCGCCTCCGCCCAGTCGGCCAACCACGGCGTGAGCCTGGTGGTGGCCTCGGCGAGGAACGGCAGGGCCGCATGTGCGGGCACCTTCGCGTCGGGCTCGACCAGAACGTGCACCCACCAGACGTTCAGAAACCTCCGCAGGGCGGCCTGCTGCCCCTTCGGCCACTCGTGCCAGGGAGAGACGGCGAAGAAGCGGGCCAGACTGTCCAGCCCTTCCATCGCCACTATTCGGCCGTCCACGAGGCGCTCAGTCACCTGGGGCAGGATCCGGCGCAGCAGCAGACCCGGATAGTGCCAGTCCGCGGCCCAGTACGTGCGTCGGAGCAGCTCTTCGTCGAGCGGCACGTCCGGCGTCTTCAGCAGTGCCAGTTCCTCCGCACTGCCCCAGTGGCACTCGCAGTTGGACTCCTGCTCGTGGGCCGTCATGCCCTGGAACGCGACGGCCACACCCGCCAGCGCCTCGTCCAGGAGGCCGCTTGTCTCAGTCCGATCGGGGATCATGGCGAATCCGCCTTCGAGGACTCCGGAGACGTACGCCTGCCGAAGAGATTGATCTTACGGTGGAGACGGACGGGGCGTGCACTCGATTAACGATCATCTGCCGGAGGTCGCCGAATGACACCGAGCGCTTCGCCGACGACGGACCGGCTCGCCGTCCTGCTCGACTGGGACGGATCGGCGGGAATCGAGGTCGACTGGCCGGCCCTCACCGAGGCCGCCGGCCACCCCTTTCCCGAGGACTACCGACGCTTCGTCGAGCGCTTCCCACACCGCGTCATCGGCTTCCTGGAAGTGCTTCATCCTTCCGACTGGGGCGTGCCGGATTTCCTCCTGCACGCGCGCAACTGGCAAGACGTGATGAACGAGAAGGCGGAGTGTGCGGGTGGCTTCCCCTACCACTTCGGCACCTCCCCGGGAGACCTCCGGGTCTGGGGAGCCGTGAACTTCGACTATCTGCTCTGCTGGCACCTGAACGACGGCCCTCCCGAGCAGTGGCCGACGGTGGTCTGCGATACCGCCCTGATCGACCCGCCCGAGCCCTACGCCGGCACTGCCACCTCATTGCTTGTCGAGATCGCGGAACTGAGGAACCCGGCGCCGGTCATCGGGTACGTCACGGAGATCGACGGGGTGCCCTTCAGGCTCGTCCGGAACGAGTAGAGCGGGTCCACTGGCCCGGGCGGATCCAGGTCTGCCCATCGCCGGGCCGGACCCGCACGGAGTCGCCCAGGTCCAAGGCGGCGAGCACCCCGAAGACGGCGTCCAGGACGGCTCGTCGGTCCGCCGTCACAAGGACGTCGACGTCGAGGTGCGAGCCGTGCTCGCTTGTTCCTGCACCGGTCACCTCGCCGCGCCCGACGAGAGCCTCGTTGAGGGCATCTTCGAGGTCGTCGCGATCGATGTCGATCTGCCCGTCGATGACAAGTTCCACGAAATCCATCACGTACACCTCGGCGATGAGTTGCGGGTCGTTGACGGGTCTGTCGGGGGACGAGCGAAAACCGGAGGAGCAGACCCATGGGTACGTTGATCGTGACCGAGTTCCTGACCCTCGACGGCGTGGCGCAGGCGCCCGGCGAGCCTGACGAGGACCGCGACGGCGGCTTCAGCCACGGCGGATGGCAGATGCCGCTGCTGGACGACGAGTCCGGCACGGTGATGTTCCAGCAGGCCAGCAGCATGGACGCGCTGCTGCTGGGCCGCAAGACGTACGACATCTTCGCCGGCTACTGGCCGAAGGCGCCGGAGGAGATCCCCTTCACCGGCCTGCTCAACGGCGTGCCCAAGTACGTGGCCAGCCGCACCCTCACCGAGCCGCTGGCCTGGGCGAACTCGTCGCTGGTGTCCGGTGACCTCGCCGAGCGCGTCACCGAGATCAAGGCCCGCCACGACGAGGTGCACGTGATCGGCAGCCTCGACCTGGCGCAGTCGCTGCTGCGCGCCGGTCTCGTGGACCGGCTCAACCTGTGGGTGTACCCGGTGCTGATCGGCACCGGCAAGCGGCTGTTCGGCGACGGCACGGTGCCGACCGCGCTGCGGCTCACCGAGTCGGTCACCCACGCCTACGGCACGCTGCAGTTGACGTACGAGCCGGCCGGCGCGCCCGCCTACGGCGACGCCGCAGCGTAGGGCACGTCGAGGTCGAGCGTGTGCCGCAGGCCGGGCTCCCCGTCCAGTTCCACCGGACCGTCGGGTACGAAGCCGGCACGCGTGAGCACCGCCAGTGAGACCGGGTTCGCCAGCGTCGCCGAGGCGACGAGCCGGTGCAGCCCGTACTCGCCGCGGGCCAGCTCGCAGACGCGCCGTACGCCTTCGCCGGCGAGCCCGCGCCCGGCGGCGCGCTCGGCCACGCGGTAGCCCAGCTCGGCGCTGCCGCCTGCGACGTCGACCAGGTTGAAGCGCCCGAGTACGGCGCCGTAGTCGCCGACCAGCACGTGGAAGTGGCAGGTGCCGCGGTCCTGCTCGGCCAGCAGGGCCGCGTGCCGGGCGGCGTAGCCGGTGAAGAAGTCGTCGCCCCGGTCGGGGACGTACCGGGCGAAGTAGGCCCGGTTCTTCCGCTCGAACCGCAGCACGGCGGGCGCGTGGCGGGCGGCGAGTCGTTCCAGCTCCGGCATCGGGCCAGGTTAGGCGTCGGCCGGGTAGGAACGCAGTTCGATTGTGTTGCCGTCCGGGTCGCTGACGTAGATCGAGGTGGCGGTGCCCCGCGCCCCGAAGCGCGGGACCGGGCCGGTCAGCACCGTGAACACCCCGGAGTCGACCACCCGCTGCCAGTCGACCGGCTCCACGACGAGGCAGAAGTGGTCTACGTTGGACCCGGTCGGGTCGCCCGCGATCAGGTCGATGATGGTGCCGGCGTCGATGCGCACGGACGGGAACGGCACCTCGCCGGCCCGCCACCTGTCGACCCGCGCCGGGGCCAGCCCGAGCGTGCCGCAGTAGAAGTCGAGGGAACGCTCGACGTCGCTCACCGAGAGCACGAGATGGTCGAACCCGGTCACCGTCACGAGATCGTTCCGCATGCCGTCAACTCTGGCCCGGCGCGGCGGCGGGACCAACCCCCGATCGCACTACGATCGTTGACTCACGGGCAACGACGGAGGCGCCTTGTGCTGGAGCGGTACGAGATCGAGACGTTCCTGACCCTGGCCGAGGAGCTGCACTTCGGGCGGACCGCCGAGCGGCTGCGGGTGAGCACCGGACGGGTCAGCCACGTGGTGCGCAAGCTGGAACGCCGCATCGGTGCGCCGCTGTTCGAGCGCACCAGCCGGGTCGTCCGGCTCACCCCGATCGGTGCCCGCCTGGCCGAGGAGATGCGCCCGCTGGTGGCCGGCATCGAGGCGGCGGTGCAGCGGGCCGTGGACGCCGGGCGCGGGCTCACCGGCGAGCTGCGGGTGGCGTACGTCGGCGAGTCGACAGCGCCGGTGCTGCTGCGGGCGGTCGCGCTGTTCACCGAGCGCCATCCGGACTGCGAGGTGCACGTGCACGAGGCGCCGCTGGTCAGCACCCGGTCGAGCCTGCTGGACGGCACCATCGACGTCCTGATCGCCTCGTACCCCTTCGACGGCATGGCGAACGGCCCGGTGCTGCTGCGCGAGCGCCGGGTGCTCGCGGTGGCCGCGGGCCATCCGCTGGCGGCCGAGGAGTCGGTGTCGCTGGAGGTGCTGGGCGACCATCCGGTGGTGCAGTACCCGGCGGTGACGTCGACCGCGTTCAAGCAGGACCGCACGCCGGACCGCACCCCGTCCGGCCGTCCGGTGCCGAAGGGCCCGGTGGGTGGCAGCTTCTCCGAGATGCTGGCGCTCGTCGCGCTCGGGCGCGGGGTGCTGCCGGTGGGTGAGCAGGCCCGGCAGTTCTACGCCCGCCCGGACGTGGCCTACGTGCCGATCCATGACGCGCCGCCGATCTGTCGCGGTCCGGTGTGGCCGGCCGGGAACACCACATCCCGGGTACGCGAGTTCGTCCGCGCAGCAGCCGACGCCAACCCGCTCCCTGACGCGGCTTGACCCGTCCCCTGCGGCAAGGCCCAGCGTGATCGGTGCCGGTCGCGGTGACCGGCACGAGGAGCGCGAGGGAGGCACGGTGCGACTGCTGACCATCGGGGCGTTCGCCCGCGCGACCGGCCTGAGCGCCAAGGCGCTGCGCATCTACGACGACTGCGGGCTGCTGCCCCCGGCCGCGGTGGACCCGCACTCGGGCTACCGCTACTACGCGCCGGAGCAGGCGGACCGGGCGCGGCTGATCGCCGGGCTGCGCCGGGCGGGGATGCCGCTGGCCGAGATCCGTACCGTCTGCGGCCTGCCGCCCGCGGCCGCCGCGGAGGCGCTCGACGCCTGGTGGCGGCGGGTCAGCGCGGACACCGCGGCGCGCGGCCGGGCCGTCGCGCTCCTCGTCGACACGCTCAGCGAGAGGGGCACCACCATGTCCGAGACGATCTTCCGGTACGCGACGCGCTGCGAAACGGGAACGGTCCGCGACTCCAACGAGGACACCGCGTACGCGAGCGCGGCGCTGCTCGCTGTCGCCGACGGCGTACGCGGCCCGGCCGGGTCCACCGCCAGTGCGGAGGCGGTGGACGCGCTGCGGCCGCTGGAGCAGACGGACGAGTCGCAGGCCGACCTGCTCGCCGCGCTTGCCGACGCGGTGAGCCGGGCCGACCGGGCGGTACGCGCGCACGCCACCGACGCCGACCAGCCTGCCACCACGCTCACCGCGCTCGTGCGGCGCGGCACCCGGCTCGCGCTGGTGCACGTCGGGGACAGCCGGGCGTACCTGCTGCGCGGCGGTGAGCTGTCCCGGCTCACCCAGGACCACACGTACGTGCAGACGCTCGTCGACCAGGGCCGGCTCACCCCGGCCGAGGCGGGATCGCATCCGCAGCGGGCGCTGCTGGCCCGGGCGCTCGGCGCGGGCGCGGAGGTCGAGGCGGACCTGGCGCTGCGGACCGCGCTGCCCGGCGACCGCTACCTGCTCTGCTCCGACGGCCTCTCCGCCGTGGTGGAGCCGGGCGCGCTGCACGYCGCGCTGACGGAGGCGGACGATCCGGAGAGCGCCGTCGAGCGCCTGGTCGAGCTGGCGTACGCGGCCGGCGCACCGGACAACATCGCCTGCGTGGTCGCCGATCTGGCGGCGTGATCACCGCGACCCGGGTCGGAGTGTCCGACCCGGGTCGTACCCTGGCGGGCATGCGAATCGGCATCGTGATCCTGCCTGACCAGCGCTGGTCGGAAGCACGTCGGCGGTGGGCCCAGGTGGACGAGTGGGGCTTCGACCACGCCTGGACCTACGACCACCTGGGCTGGCGTGACCTGGTCGACGGGCCGTGGTTCGACTCGTGGACGACGCTGACCGCGGCGGCCGGCGTGACGTCCCGGGTCAAGCTGGGGACGCTCGTGGCCTCGCCGAACTTCCGGCACCCGGTGGCGTTCGCCCGGCAGGTGACGGCGCTCGACGACGTGTCCGACGGCCGCGTGCTGCTCGGCCTGGGCGCGGGGGGCATCGGCTTCGACTCGGCGGTGCTCGGCGGCGAGACGCTGCCGCCCCGGCAGCGCGTGGACCGGTTCGCCGAGTTCATCGAGCTGCTCGACGCGATCCTGCGGGAGGACGGCACGACCTGGCGCGGGGACTGGTTCACCGCTGTCGACGCGCGCAACAACCCGGGGTGTGTCCAGCAGCCCCGGGTGCCGTTCGTGGTGGCCGCGAACGGTCCCCGCTCGATGCGGCTGGCCGCCCGGTTCGGGCAGGGCTGGGTGACCATCGGGCAGGGCAGCGACGACGTGGAGAGCTGGTGGCGGACGGTCACGGAGCTGTCCGAGCGGATGGACCGCACGCTGGAGCAGGCCGGCCGTGACCCGGCGACGCTGGACCGCTACCTCTCGCTCGACTCCGCTCCGATGTTCTCGCTGACCAGCGCCGACTTCTTCGCCGAGCAGGTGGCCCGGGCGGCCCGGCTGGGCTTCACCGACGTGGTGACGCACTGGCCCCGGGCCAGCAGCTGGTACGCGGGCGACGAGGCGGTGCTGGTGGAGGCGGCGGCGCTGCTGCCGGAGCTGCGCCGGGCCGGTTAGGTGCCGACGCTGCCCTCGGTGGAGACCACCCGGAACCGGAGGCAGACGATCCGGGTGTCGTCGGTGACCGGCGTGCCCTGCCGGGCCCAGTAGGCGCCGTGGCCCTCGCGCCACTCCTCGATCGACCTGTCGCCCTCGCCCTCGGCGCGGGCGAAGTCCCACGGCACGTCGGCGAAGCGCACCACCTCGACGCCGGTGACCTCCACGACGGCGACGAACCGGTCGTTGTCGTCGACCAGGACCAGTCGCTCGCCGACGTGCTCCAGTTCCTCGTTCTCGTCGTCGTACTCCTGCATCAGGCCGGCGGTGGCGGTCTTCACGCCGGAGAGCACGAGGGTGTTGAGCCGGGTGCGCAGCTCACCGGGCGTGCCGAGGGCGAGTGCGCGCAATCCACCGATGCGGGGCCACATGCCGCCGACGCTACGGCACGCTCCGCCACCGCCGGCGGCTCACGGCAGGTCGGCGCCGGTGATCAGGGCGCGCAGCCTCAGCCGCGCGGCGACCTCGGGCGGGCAGGTCGCGACGAGCGCGGCAGCGCCGACCAGGTCGGCCCCGGCGTCCCGGACGACCCGGCACAGCGCGTCCAGTTGCGCGCCGGTGTCGACCCAGTCGTCGACGAGCAGCACCCGGTCGCCGGTGCCGAGCCGCCTGCTGTCCACGCCGACCCGCAGCCGCCGGCCCCGGTAGTCGGGGGGTGTCTGCGCCCAGCGCGTCGGCCCGGCCCGGCGTCGCTCGCCGCCGTCCTTGTACGCGGGCAGGAAACCGGCTCCGGCGGCGACCGCGACGAGCGGGCCGAGCAGCAGCCCGGTCACCTCGGGCGCGATCACGACGGTCGGGCGGGCGTCCGGAAAGAGCCCGGCCAGCGCCGGGCCGACCTGGGCGAGCACCTCGGGGTCACGCCACCAGCCGGAGGTGTCGCTGACCAGGTGGGTGCTGCCGGGGCCGGGGTCGATCCACCGGAACAGCTCGACCAGGCGACGGTTCAGCACGGTTTCCATCCTCGGGGATCGGTGGGCCGTTCGGCCGATCGAGCGTGGCGTGATCGGCTACACGTACCGGGGTAAATACGGGCATAGCACCATGATCACGTTGACTTCGGAAGTGCTTCTCTCGTTACGGTCCGGGCCGGTTTGTTCAGTTGACGAAAGGACCGGGCCGGTGGCTGCTAGGCACCTTCGTACCCGCAAGTTCTCCTCGCCCGCCGCCATCGCCGCGACCGCGGCGGTCGGCGTGGCGCTCGCGGTCGGCGGTACCGTCGGCGCCGTGCGGCTCACCTCCGCCGAGCCGCCCGCCGAGCCGGTCGCGGTCGCGACGCTGCCCAGCACGCCCGCCCCCACCTCGGCGGCCCCCTCGCCGAGCGCGTCGGCCTCGCCGAGCGCGAGCCTCAGCCCGTCGCCGAAGGCCACCGCGAGCCCGAAGTCGAGCCGGACCCAGGCGGCCTCCCGGAGCAAGGCCCGGACCGCCTCCCCGTCGCCGACGGCGAAGAAGACCAGCAGCCCGAAGGTCGTGGACAGCGGCTCCTGCGGCGCGTCCTTCTACGCCGAGGGTCAGATGACCGCGAACGGCGAGTCGTTCAACCCGAACGCGCTGACCGCCGCGCACAAGACACTGCCGTTCAACACGAAGGTCCGGGTCACCAACCCGGACAACGGCAAGTCGGTGGTGGTGCGGATCAACGACCGGGGCCCGTTCATCGAGGGCCGGTGCCTGGACCTGTCCCGCGCCGCGTTCGCGTCCATCGCCGCCACCGGTCTCGGGCACATCCAGGTCCGGTACGAGGTCCTCGGCTGACCGTCCACTCGGCCAGAACTTCCACGGCCGACGGGCCAGGTTCATTCTCCCGTTCACGTCCATCAGGCATGCTGTCCGATGTACGCACGCAACCCTTCCAGCCGGGCCGTCGCCCGCTGAGCCCCGGATCCCGCGCCGGCCTCGGCGCGGCCCTCGGGCTGCTCGCGATCGTCGCCGCGGCGGAACTGGCCGACGGCCGTCCGGCGCACTACCTCGCGCTGATGGTCATCGCGCCGTTCCTGGCGGCGGCGCTGGCCTCCTGGCGGGTGGTGCTCGCGATGGGCGGGCTGGCCACCGCCGTCGGTGTCGCCTTCGCCCTCGCCGAGCGGGGCACCACGCTGGTGACCGCCGTGAACGTGACAGCCATCGCGGTGGGGACTGTCGTCGCCGCGGCCACGGCGGCGGTACGCCAGCGGCAGGTGGACCGGATCGCGGAGCTGTCCCGGCTCGCCTCGGTGGCCCAGCAGGCGGTGCTGCGCCCGCTCGGACCGCAGGTCGGCACGCTCGCGGTGGCCGCCCGGTACATCTCCTCCACCGCTACCGCCGAGATCGGCGGCGACCTGTACGAGGCGATGGACACCCCGTACGGCGTCCGCATGATCATCGGTGACGTCCGGGGCAAGGGGCTGGACGCGGTCCGCCTGGCCAGCATCGTGCTCGGCTCCTACCGGCACGTCGCGTACGAGCGGGCCGACCTGCGCGCGGTGGTGACCGACCTGGACCGCGCGGTGGCCCGCAACGTCGGCGACGAGGACTTCGTCACCGCGGCGCTGGTCGAGGAGCGCGGCGGCACCCTCACCATCGTCAACTGCGGGCACCCGCCGCCGTTGCTGCTGCGCCGGGGCGCGGTGATCCCGCTGGAGCCGCCCGCGCCCGCGCCGCCGCTCGGCTTCATGCCGGTGGTCCGGCCGCGCGTGGAGCGGCTGGAGCCGGGCGACCGGCTGCTGCTGTTCACCGACGGGCTGGGCGAGGCGCGCCGGGACGGCGAGTTCTTCCCCACCGCCGACCGGGCCTGGCGGCTGCTCGGCCACGGCACCGTCGCCGACGGGCTGGCCTCGCTGGAGACCGCCCTGGTCGAGTGGGTGCACGGCCGGCTCGACGACGACATCGCGCTGGTCCTGATGGAGTACGCGGGCCCGTACAGCGCCACCGCGACGCCGGTGCCGAGCTGGGAGGTCGGCGCCGCCGACGGATGAACGGGAAGTGTGTAATCGCTGTCACTTCCGAGATCCGCTTGTCGTTGCCTACCGGTGAGTAATACAGTCTGGAGTTACTGATCGGTAACACCTGTCCGGAAGCGGGGCCAGCGAGCATGACCCACTACAAGAGCAACGTGCGGGACCTCGAGTTCAACCTGTTCGAGGTATTCGGGGCGGACCGGACGCTCGGCCAGGCCCCGTTCACGGACCTGGACGTCGACACCGCCCGCAGCTTCCTCGGCGAGGTCGACCGCCTCGCCCGCGAGGACCTGGCTGCCAGCTACACGGACAGCGACCGCAACCCGCCGGTCTTCGACCCGGCGACGTTCACCGCGCCGCTGCCGGAGTCGTTCAAGAAGTCGTACAAGGCGTTCATGGACTCCGAGTTCTGGCGCCTCGACCTGCCGGAGTCCCTGGGCGGCACCAACGCCCCGCGTGCCCTCTGGTGGTCGCTCGCCGAGCTGGTGCTCGGCGCCAACGCCCCGATCTGGATGTACGCCTCCGGCCCGTCCTTCGCCCACGTGCTGCACGTCGAGGGCACCGAGGAGCAGAAGAAGTGGGCCCGGCTGTTCATCGACAAGCAGTGGGGCTCGACCATGGTCCTCACCGAGCCGGACGCCGGCTCGGACGTGGGCGCCGGCCGTACCCGCGCGATCCAGCAGCCGGACGGCTCGTGGCACATCGAGGGCGTGAAGCGCTTCATCACCTCCGGTGAGCATGACCTGAGCGACAACATCGTCCACTACGTGCTGGCCCGCCCGGTCGGCGTCGAGGGCGTCGGTGGCCCGGGCACCAAGGGCCTGTCGCTGTTCGTCGTGCCGAAGTACCACTTCGACGCCGAGACCGGCGAGCTGGGCGAGCGCAACGGCGTCTACGCCACAAACGTCGAGCACAAGATGGGCCTGAAGGTCTCGAACACCTGCGAGGTGACCTTCGGCGAGCACGGCGTACCGGCCAAGGGCTGGCTGCTGGGTGAGAAGCACGACGGCATCCGCCAGATGTTCATGATCATCGAGTACGCCCGGATGCTGGTCGGCACCAAGGCGATCGCCACGCTCTCCACCGGCTACCTGAACGCGCTGGAGTACGCCAAGAACCGGGTGCAGGGCGCCGACCTCACCCAGATGGCCGACAAGACCGCGCCGCGGGTGACCATCACCAACCACCCGGACGTGCGCCGCTCGCTGCTGCTGCAGAAGTCGTACGCCGAGGGCCTGCGCGCGCTCGTCTGCTACACCGCGACCTGGCAGGACAAGGTCACGATCGCCGAGGCGGCCGGTGACGAGAAGGCCACCAAGCTGGCGAAGCGCGTCAACGACCTGCTCCTGCCGCTGGTCAAGGGCGTCGGTTCGGAGCGGGCGTACGAGCTGCTCGGGCACGAGGCGCTGCAGACCTTCGGCGGCTCCGGCTTCCTCCAGGACTACCCGCTGGAGCAGTACGTCCGGGACGCCAAGATCGACACCCTGTACGAGGGCACCACGGCGATCCAGAGCCTGGACCTGATCTTCCGCAAGATCGTCCGGGACAACGGCAAGGCCCTGATGGCGGTCGCCGCCGAGATCCAGGAGCACATCACCTCCGAGGCCGGCAACGGCCAGCTCAAGGAGGAGCGGCAGGCGCTCGGCAAGGCGCTCGCCGAGATCCAGAACATCCTCGGCGTGATGACCGGCTGGCTGGGCGAGGCCCAGGGTGGCGACACCCGCGCCCTCTACAAGGTCGGCCTCAGCAGCCGCCGGTTCCTGCTCGCGATCGGCGACCTGGTGGTCGGCTGGCTGCTGCAGAAGCAGGCGGACGTGGCGCTGAAGGCGCTGGCCGGCGAGGTCTCCGCGGCCGACAAGTCCTTCTACACCGGCAAGGTCGCCGCCGCCCGGTTCTTCGCCCGCGAGGTGCTGCCCCGCATCGGCGCGGACCGGCGGATCATCGAGGGCACCGACCTGGAGATCATGGACCTCCCGGAGGAGGCTTTCTGAGCCCTTCCGAGGGCTTTCACCCCTGAAGCGTCACTCTCCCCCTCATGACGACGGCCGGCGGGCCCCAGCCCGCCGGCCGTCGTCGTGCGTGCGCCCCGGGCGGATAGGCGGCCCGGTGGCGGGTAACCGTCGCGGACCACGACCGGAGTACGCCCAAGGCCATCGCACGGGGGAGTGCAGCGCACATGGGCATTGGTAGCGCCATCTTTCTCATCGCGCTCGGCGCGATCATGACCTTCGCCATCCGGGCCAACGTCTGGTGGATCGACCTGCGCGCGGTCGGCTGGGTCTTCATCCTGGCCGGGCTGGGCGTCCTGCTGACCACGCTGTGGTTCTGGCAGGACCGCCGCAAGCGGGCCCGCACGCTCATCGTGGAGGAGAACCGGCTCTCGCATCCGACCGCGATGATGCCGCCGCCGCCCGACCCGCCGCCGCCGACGGCGCCGCCGTCCTGACGCCGCGTCTCAGCGGCCGATCCGGTCCAGCTCGGCGAGATCCTCGCCGGAGAGGGCCAGCCCGGCGCCGGCGACGTTCTCGCGCAGGTGCGCGACGGACTTGGTGCCGGGGATCAGCAGGATGTTCGGGGAACGGCGCAGCAGCCAGGCCAGGGCGACGCCCATCGGTGTCGCCCCGAGGCGCGCGGCCACTGCCGACAGCGCCGAGGACTGCAGCGGGGTGAAGCCGCCGAGCGGGAAGTACGGCACGTAGGCGACGCCCTGCCGGGCCAGCTCGTCGATCAGGTCGTCGTCGCCGCGGTGCGCCAGGTTGTACTGGTTCTGCACGCAGACGATCGGCGTGATGGTCTGTGCCTCGGCGACCTGTTCCGGCGTCACGTTGCTCAGGCCGAGGTGGCGGATCAGACCCTCCCGCTGGAGCGCGACGAGCGTCTCCAGCGGCTCGGCGAGTGAGCCGGGCTGCGGGCCCGTGGCGTCGCCGAGCCGCAGGTTGACCAGGTCGAGCCTCTCCAGGCCGAGCGTCTCCAGGTTCTCCCGGACCTGCCGGCGCAGGCTGCGCGGGTCGCGCGCGGTGGGCCAGCCGCCCTGCTCGTCCCGGTCCGCGCCGACCTTGGTGACGACGTGCAGCGGCTCCGGGTACGGGTGCAGCGCCTCCCGGATCAGCCGGTTGGTGACGTACGGCCCGTACGCCGCGCTGGTGTCGATGTGGGTGATGCCGAGCGCGACCGCCTCGCGCAGCACCGCGAGGGCGCCCTCGTGGTCCGCCGGTGGTCCCATGACCCACTGGCCGGCGAGCTGCATCGCGCCGTAGCCGAACCGGGTCACGGTCAGGTCGCCCAGCGTCCAGGTGCCGCCGGGAAGGGTGGTGGGGGCCATGCGTGTACCTCTCGTCGTTACGCGACGCCGCCGGGTCGCGGCGGCCGCCCTCCACTATCGGGGTGTTACTTTCTCGTGGGAAGTAGGCACCTGAAAGTGCGTAGCTCACCGGGCGGCAGGAGCAGAAGATGAGCAAGGCCGAGTACGACGCGTTCCTGGCCGGGTGCCCCAGCCGGCAACTGCTCGACCGGATCACCGACAAGTGGGTCGCACTCGTGCTGGCCGCGCTGCGCAGCGACGGCTCGCACCGGTTCGGGGCGGACTGCGCGGGCGACCCACGACCGAGGCGATACTCCGAGCTGTTCCGCACGCTGCCCGGGGTCAGCCAGAAGATGCTCACCCAGACGCTGCGCGCCCTGGAGCGCGACGGTCTGATCACCCGGACCGTCGAGCCGACAGTGCCGGTGACGGTCACCTACGAGATGACCGACCTCGGGTTCTCCCTGCACGAGACGATCCGCGGCCTGAAGTCCTGGGCGGAGGCGCACATGGACGACGTGCTCGCCAACCGGGCCGCGTACGACACCCGCGTCGGCTGAGCGCTGTGGATCAGGCGCGGGCGGTGTGGCGGCCGGTGATCGGCGCGGTTCCCGGCCCGAGGTCGGCCCAGCGGGTCGTCGGCCGGTGCACCACAAGGTCACTGGTCCGCAGCCCGTCCGGGTCGGCCCGCTGCGGGTCGAGCAGCGCCGACAACAGTGAGATCCCCGGATTGTGGGCGACCAGGAGCACGGTGCCGGCGGTCGGCTCGACGGTCCACAGCAGCTCCAGCAGCTGATCCGGAAGCGCGTCGTACGCGCTCGCCTCGTACCGCACCTCGGGCGCCGAGCCCGCCGGACCGCTCTCCGTCGGCGAACCGCTCATGCCCATCGCCGCGTCGTGCCAGGTCTGCCGGGTACGCCGGGCGGGCGAGCAGAGCACCACGTCGGGGAGCAGCCCGTGCCGGGCCAGCCAGGCCCCGGCGGTGGCCGCGTCGGCGTGCCCCCGCGCGGTGAGTGACCGCTCCACGTCCGGGAGGTCCCCGGACGGCTCGGCCTTGGCGTGCCGCAGCAGCACCAGCGTCCGCTGCCCGTTCCTGCCGTCCGTCATACCGCCCAGCTTGCCTGATTGACGATCAAAGCGCCTGGGTATGTCGATGTGTGCCGCTACCTCATCCATGGCCGCGGCGGGCAGGAAACGCCAGCAGGACGCCAAGGAGGCGACGTCATGGGCATCGGTGCCAGCATCTTTCTCATCGCGCTCGGCGCGATCTTCGCGTTCGCCGTCGACGCCAATCTGGGATGGCTGAACCTCAACGTGGTGGGCTGGGTGCTCATGCTCGCCGGCGTCGCCGGCCTGCTCACCACGCTGTACTTCTGGAACAGCCGCCGCCGGGTCGTGGCCGCGCCGGTGCGTGAGCGGGTCGTCGCCGAGCCGGTCGCACCGGTGCGGGAGGACCGCGTCGTACGCGAGGAGTACCGCGAGGTGCGTGGTCCGGGCTCGGGTTACCCGGCCTGATCCCGTACCCCCGAACCCGAGGGCCCCGCAACGGCGCGGGGCCCTCGCGCGTGTCCGGGGCCGGTCCGGCGCGGCGCGGCTCGGCTCAGGCGAACAGGGCGAAGTAGATCGCGATGTGGTGGCAGATCGCCGCGACGAGCGTGCAGGCGTGGAAGAACTCGTGGTGCCCGAAGACCGTGGGCCACGGGTTCGGGCGGCGCAGCGCGTAGAACACCGCGCCCACGCTGTAGATCGCGCCGCCCACCGCCAGCAGCACCAGCGCGGTGACGCCGCCGGAGTGCAGGATCTGCGGCAGCATGGCCACCGCTACCCAGCCGAGCGCGAGATAGAGCGGGGCGGAGACCCAGCGCGGCGCGTGCGGCCAGATCAGCTTCACCGCCACGCCCGCGATCGCGCCGCCCCAGACCAGGCTCAGCATGATCGTGGCCTGCCGGGTGTCCAGCAGCAGCGCGCAGAACGGCGTGTAGGTGCCGGCGATGAACACGAAGATCATCGAGTGGTCCATCCGGCGCATGATCTGGTAGCCGCGTTCGGACCAGACCCGCCGGTGGTAGAGCGCGCTGGTGCCGAACAGCCCGCACACGGTGAAGCTGTAGATCAGGCAGCTCACCAGCGGCGCCCAGCCGGGACGGCCGGCGGCGATCGAACACAGCACGATGCCGCAGACGAGAGCGGCGAAGAACGCGTATGCGTGCAGCCAGCCGCGCATGCGCGGCTTCCCGATGTCGGCCGGCCGGAGCCGGAACGGTGCGGATGTGGTCACATCAACAGGTTACGACAGCGTAGGTTACTTGCAAGTAGTGTGGACCGTCACGTCAGCCGACGGGAGGATGACCGGATGCGGATCCGGCCGGTCGGGACCCACGCCCTGCTGCTCGACTGCGACGACCCCGAGCAGGTCGAGGCATGGCGGGCCGAACTGTGGCACCGGCGCGCGAGCGGCGAGCTGACCGCCACCGAAATCGTCCCGGGCGCGGTCACCGTACTGCTCGACGGCGTACCGGACCCGTCTGCCGCCGCCGACCGGATCGCCGGCTGGCGGCCCCGGACCGGCGGCCCCGGCGCGACCACCGCCGAGGTCCGGGTGCCAGTCGTGTACGACGGCGAGGACCTGCCGCGCGTCGCCGCCCACTGGGACACCGACGTGCCCGCCGTGATCGACCGGCTGCGGCGTACCGAGTTCCGGGTCGCGTTCTGCGGATTCGCGCCCGGGTTCGCGTACCTGACCGGGCTGCCGCCCGAGCTGGCAGTGCCCCGGCTCGCCACACCGCGTACCCGGGTGCCGGCCGGCTCGGTCGCGCTCGCCGGCCCGTACGCGGGCATCTACCCCGCCGCGTCACCCGGCGGCTGGCTGCTGGTCGGCCGGACCGACCTGCCGCTGTTCGACGTGCACGCCGACCCGCCGGCCCGGCTCACCCCCGGCACCCGGGTCCGGCTGGTCGACACGCCGTGATCGAGGTACTGCGGGCCGGGGCGCTCACCACCGTCCAAGACCAGGGCCGACCGGGGTGGGCGCACCTCGGCGTACCCCGCTCCGGCGCGCTCGACCCGGCCGCCCTGCGCCTGGCCAACCGCCTCGTCGGCAACCACGAGCACGCCGCCGGGCTGGAGATCACCATGACCGGCTGCGCGCTGCGCTTCACCCGGGCCGTCGCGCTCGCGCTCACCGGCGCCCCGGCCGACGTGGCCGTCGAGTGGCCGGCCGGGGACACCCGGCCGGGGGACGTGGGACTGCCGCTCGCACTACCGGCGGGCGCGGTGCTGCGCGTCGGACCGGCCCGGGCCGGCGTACGCACCTGGCTGGCGGTCAGCGGCGGAATCACCGTCGAACCGGTGCTCGGCAGCCGATCCACCGACACGCTCTCCGGGCTCGGGCCGCCGCCGCTCCGCGACGGGGACCGGCTGCCACTCGGCACCGCGGACCGGCCGCCGCCCCCGGTCGACCTCGCCGTCACCCGGCCGGTCCCGGACGAACTGCGGCTGACCGTACGCCCCGGCCCCCGGCAGGACTGGTTCACGCCCGAGGCGCTGGACCTGCTGTGCGGCACCGCGTACACGGTGAGCCCGGACAGCAACCGGGTCGGCGCGCGGCTGGCCGGCGCGGCGCTGCCCCGCGCGGTCGCCGGCGAACTGCCCAGCGAGGGCCTGGTGCTCGGCGCGGTGCAGGTCCCGCCGGACGGCCAGCCGCTGGTCTTCCTGGCCGACCACCCCACCACCGGCGGCTACCCGGTCGTCGGAGTGGTGGACGACGTGACAGCGCTCGCCCAGGCCCGGCCAGGCACTACGGTGACGTTCCATGGACCTCAACGCTGACCTGGGCGAGGGATTCGGAAGCTGGCGGCTCGGCGACGACCACGCGCTGCTCGACCTGATCAGCTCCGCGAACGTCGCCTGCGGCTTCCACGCCGGCGACGCGGCCACCATGCACCAGGTCTGCGCCGCCGCCGCCGAACGCGGCGTAGCGGTCGGCGCGCAGGTCGGCTACCGGGACCTCGCCGGCTTCGGTCGGCGGCACATCGCGTACGACTTCGCCGAGCTGCGTGACGAGACGATCTACCAGCTCGGCGCGCTCGACGCCTTCTGCCGGCTGTACCGCACCCGGGTCCGCTACCTCAAACCGCACGGCGCGCTCTACCACGCGGCGGCCCGCGACGAGGCCCAGGCCGCCGCGCTGGTGGCCGCGATCAGCGGGTACGACCACGAGCTACCGGTGCTCTGCCAGCCCGGCAGCGTGCTCGCGCAGCTCGCCACCGGCGCCGGCCTGCGGGTGGTGGCCGAGGGGTTCGCCGACCGCAACTACCTCCCGAACGGCACGCTGGTGCCGCGCAGCTCCCCCGACGCGCTGGTGACCGACCCGGAGCAGGTGGCCGTCCGGGCGGTACGGATGGCCGTCGAGCAGACGCTCGTCGCCGTCGACGGGACGGTGATCGCCTGCCCGGTCGAGTCGATCTGCCTGCACGGGGACACGCCCGGCGCGGTGCGCTGCGCGGAGCTGGTCCGCGCCGCGCTCATCGACGCGGGGGTCACGCTCACTCCGTTCGCGTGAAAGGAAGGGCCCCTTCTTAACGCCTCCGGTAGAGGAAGGGCCCCTTCTTAACACGCGCTGTCAGGCGTCCATGCCACGCAGGACCAGCGGCACGCGGGTCGCGCCGCCGGTGACCACCCGGACCGGCACGCCCCAGTCCTGCCGCGTCAGGTGACAGGCCGCGTGCTCCACGTCGGCGTCGCAGGTCGCCGCCTGGGCGGTCACCTGCAGCACCCCCTGCGCCACGTCGCCGCTGACCACCAGCTTGCGGGACAGGTCGGTGGTCGTGCCCGCGCCCTCGACCAGCAGCCCCGGCGGGGACGCCGAGACCACCAGCCGGGTCGACGGCCCGTACGTCTCGTCGAGCTTCTGCCCCGGCGCCGGCGTGAAGATCACGTCCAAGGTCAGCTCCCCGGCCGCCACGTCGGTCGGCTTGCGCTCCAGCCGGTGCCGGGGGCCGTCCACCGTGTTCGCCCCGGCCGACGTCAGCGCGCCCGGCGCCAGCCGGGTCAGCCGGTGCGCGGCCGACTCGACCACGAGCACGTCGCCCTCGCCGGTCAGCACCAGGTCGCTCGGCTCGGCCAGCCCGTCCGCCACGGTGCCCACCTGGCCGGTCTCCGGGTCGAAGCGGCGCACCGCCCCGTTGTACGTGTCGGCGATCAGCACCGAACCGTCGGGCAGCGCGCACACGCCCAGCGGGTGCTGGAGCAACGCCTGGTCGGCCGGGCCGTCGACGTGCCCGAAGTCGAACAGGCCCTGACCGACTGCGGTGTGCATCACGCCGCCTTCGACCCACCGGATCGCGCTGGTCTCGCTGTCGGCCACCCAGAGCCGTGTCCCGTCGACGGAGACGGACAACCCGGACGGCTGGGCCATCCACACGTCCGGCAGCGGGCCGTCGCGCAGCGCCTCGACTGTGGTCCCGGCGTACATGCCGGCGGTCCGCTTGATCGGGTCGAACCACCAGAGCTGGTGGATGCCGGCCATGGCGACGATCACCCGATCGCCGTACCAGGCCACGTCCCACGGGGACGACAGGTCGACGGCGCGGGCGTCGTGCGCGTGGTCGTCGACGGTCGAGCGCCACTGCCGCCCGGTGCCCGCGATCGTGACCACCTCGCCGGACGACAGCCGTACGCCGCGCAGCAGGTGGTTGACGGTGTCCGCGACGACCACGTCGTAACCGGCGACCTCGGCCACGTGCGGCGGCAGCAGGCAGAGCCCCTGCGGCTCGGCGAACGTGGCGGCGGAGGCCGGGCCGTCCGTACGGCCCCGGGAACCGGCGCCGATGCGGCGCACCACCGTCTCGCCGTCGGCGGCCAGCTCGACCAGTGAGTGCCGGGCCGAGTCGCTGACCAGCAGGTTCCCGCCGTCGAGCGGCAGCGCCTTGCCGGGGAACCGCAGCACGGTGTCCGGCTCGGCCGGCGGCACGTACGGGCCCTCGCCCCGGTGCAGCGTGCCCTTCGCCTCATGGGTGGCGATCAACTCGTCGATCAGCCGCGCCAGCCCTTCGGCGTGCCCCTCGCCGGCCATGGTGGCGACCACGTAGCCCTCCGGGTCGACCACGGCCAGAGTCGGCCACGCCTTGGCCGCGTACTGCTGCCACATGTCCATGTCGGCGTCGTCGAGCACCGGGTGGTGCACGCCGTACCGCTCGACGGCCGCGGCCAGCGCCGCCGGGTCCTTCTCGTGCTCGAACTTCGGCGAGTGCACCCCGATCACGACCAGGACGTCGCCGTACTTCTCTTCGAGCGGGCGCAGTTCGTCCAGCACGTGCAGGCAGTTGATGCAGCAGAAGGTCCAAAAGTCCAACAAGACGATCTTGCCGCGCAGGTCGGCCAGCGTGACGGCCTTGCCGCCGGTGTTCAGCCAGGCCCGACCCCGCAGTTCCGGTGCCCGTACGCGCGCGCTCATGCCCCCATCGTGCCGCACTGGCCGGGTGCGCTCGCGGCGAACCCGGGGTGAACAGAGGCACACCGGAACGGCGCGGAGCGCCCACCCGGTGAGGGGTGGACGCTCCGCGTACGTGTGGTTACTGGCCGGCCGGCTTCAGGCAGAGCACCCGGGTGGTCCCGCCGTTCTCGACGGAGACGGTGGGCTGCGTCAGATCGGCGCACTTGTCCTTGTTGTCCACCTTCGACACCACGCTGAACGCGCCCTGCTCACCGCAGTCGGCGGGAACGGCGGTCTCGCCGGACTGCTTGACGCAGGAACCGACCGCCGGGTCGAAGCCCGCCGGTTTGTCGTCGCCGACCTTGCCGAGCAGCGTGAGCAGACCGAGCGGTACGGCGAGGATGAGCACCGCCGCGATCAGTACGGCGGCGAGCACCCGTCCGTTGCGTACCTTCGGCGGGGGCGCCTCGGTCTGCGGCTCGGCGGCGTCCGGCTTGAACGCGTCGAACCGGCCCTGCTCGGGCTCACCGGACGGCGCGTCCTGCGACCAGGCCGGCGGGGCCTGCTGTGCCGGGAAGGGGCTCGTCTCGCCCGGCCGGCCCTGGCCGGGCACCGCGACGGAGGCGCGCCCACCGGCCGGCGGGCCGAACTGGTCCGGCTGGCCGCCGAACGGCTCGGGCCGGCCGGCCGGGCTGCCGAACGCATCCTGGCGGCCGTCCTGGGGGCCACCGAACGGGTCCTGATGGCCGCCGGGCGGGCCGAACGGGTCCTGGCTGCCGCCCTGGGTGCCGTAGGGGCTCTGCGGGCCGTCGAACGGGTCCCGGACCGCGCCGGGCTGCTCGCCGCCCGGGTGCACCCCGTTGGCGGGGCGGGTGTTGGCGGGCGGGTCCATGAAGGACGGCACACCGGCCGGGAACGGCGGCGGCGCGGCCGGCGAGGACGGCGGTACGGCGGCATACCCGTGCGGCCCGTCGGCGTCGTCGGTCCGGGACTGCGGGCCGGGGAAGCCGTTGTCCGGGCCGAATCCGGACGGCCCGTCCTGCTCGGGGAAGCCGTGACCGTCCTGCTCGGGCGTGTCCTCGGGCTCCGGGCGGGCGGGCCGGCCGTACACCCGGGGCTGTGGCGCCGGGGTGCCGGTCGGCAGGGGCTGGTCGGACGGCGGCGTGACCCGGCTGGTCACCGGGACCGACGCGCTGGCCGAGACCGGGCCGCCCTCCGGAGAGGTACGCGGGCCGGGCACGGAGGCCGACTGCGACTCGCCCCACGCGCCGTCACCGCGTTCCGGCTCGTACCCCTGGGGTTCGGCCGGCGCGGGCGGCTGGTCGGCGGGCGGCGACGCGGCGAGCGCGGCTCCGGGCACGCGCTGCTGCTGTGCCGGCAGCGGCACCGCGTTGCCGGGCGAGATGCCCGGCGCGGGAGCGGGCTGGTACGCCGGGGCGGAGTCCTCGGAGCGGCCCCACGCCTCGGCGGGCGACCACGGTTCGGCGGCCGGTACGGCCGGGCGGTCGTTCTGGTTGCCGCCCCAGCCGGCGTCGGGCGCCGGTACGGAGACGCTCGCGCGGGCCGCCGGAGTATCGACCGGTGCGGCGGCACCCCAACTGGGCTGTGCCGGCTCCTCGGCCGACCGGCCGCTCTCCTGCTGCTGCGGCACGGACGCGGCGCCGCTCCAGGCGCCGGCCTGCTCCTCGGAGTCACGCTGCTGCGGTACGGCGGGGGCGCCCCAGCCACCGGGCTGCCGGCCCTGGTCCGGCTCACCCCAGCCGCCCGGCTGTGCCGCCTCGGCGGGGCCGGCGGCGCGGCCCGCGGCCCAGCCGCCGGAGCGGTCCGGGTCGTCGGGGCGGGCGGGCTCGTCCCAGCCACCCGGCCGGTTCTCGGCCTGCGGGGCGGGCCATCCGCCGTCGTGCTGTCCACCGGTCGGACGCCAGCCGCCGGAGCGGTGCGAGTCGTCCTCGCCAGCGGCGGAGCGGTTGTCCTGATCGGACTGCTCCGGAGTGGACCACGCGTTGTCCGGCCGGGTGACGCCGGGCACCGAGACCGCGGCGGCGGCACGGGCGGGCGGGTCGGCCGGCGGCCAGGTGGCGCCGGTCTGCTGACCCGGAGGTGCCCAGGCCGGCTGGCTCTCACGCGGCGTCCAGCCGCCGGAGCGGCCGGGGTCGTCGGCCGCGGCGGGCTGCTCGTCGCGCGGGTTCCAGCCGCCGGAGCGGTTCGGATCGTCCGGCGGCGCGGCGGTGGACCAGCCACCGGCGTGTCCCGGGGCGTCGTCGTGCTGCCCACCGGTGGGCGCGAAGCCGCCGGAGCGGTGCGGGTCGTCCGGCGGGGCGGGCGTGACCCAGGTCTCGTTCGGCACGGTGGCCGGGGCGGGGACGTAACCGGTGCTGCGGGCGGCCGGGTCGCCGTCCGGCGACCGGGCCGGCTGCTCACCGGAGCCCCACCCCTGGCGGTTCTGCTCGGCGGCCCAGGCCGGCGCCGTCGGCTCGACCGGGCTGCCCGGCGGCGTGGCGGCCCAAGCGGGCGGCGCCGGGTCGGCGGCGCGGTCCGGGCCGGGCTGCTCCTGAGCGCCCCACACGGGACTGCCCTGGGCGGGACCGGCCCAGGCGGGGGCGCCCTGGTCGGTGCCGCCCCAGGCGGGCTGCTGCCCACGGTCGGCGGGCGGTGGAACCTGGGCGGTGGCCCGGCCGGTCACCGGCTGGCCCGCGGGCGGGGCCCAGGCGGGGGGCTGTTCGTCGTTAGCGGCCCAGGCCGGGGCCGGCTGCGCGGGCCGACCGGCCGGCGGGGGCGGCGCCCAGCCGAGGTCGGGCGCGCCGTTGTACCCGTTGTCCTGCTGCGCCGGCTGATCGCCGTACGGCACCGGTCCGCCGGTGCCCGGCGACACCTCGCCCGGCTCCTGGCCGGGGCGGTGCGGAGCCTCGGACGTCATGGGTGCGCCTCCTCCATCACAGGTCGGCCGCCGATGCCGGTCCGGGGAACCGTCGGCATGGCTGCCGGCGTCGCCGGCGGGTACCGGCCGTGCGGGCTCCCCGCACCGTATCCGGTGGTTGCCCGGAGCCGCCCGGGGGAGCATCGGCCGTCACCGAAAGTCACCGGACGACGTCGATGGGTTTCACTTGCCCGCGTCGGCCCGGAACCACCGGTTGGCGACCGTRCCAACCGTACCGGGCGGTGCGGCGAGGTGGAATCCCGGTGCCGACCGATGCCGATACGCCGAAGACCCGCCCGGTGTCGGGCGGGTCTTCGGACTGGAGGAGGTGAGAAAGGTCTGTGACGTCAGCTCATGTGACGCTGGGCGATGGCGAGAAGCTCCTCGCGGACCGCGGGCGAGTTCGCGGAACGCAGCGCGTGCTCGATGGCGCGGGCGCGGCGGTTGGCGTCGCGGCGGGTGCGGATTCGCTCGATCATGCTCATCTTGGGTCTCTCCTCCTGGCTATTCGGTTGTCAGCCCCTTGATGTCTCTATTTAAGCGCACCAGGCCGCCCATCGCCATCGATTATTAGGTGAGCTGAACCACGTACCTAAGGATCGTAGGTCAGCCTGCCCTCAGATCCTATGATTCCGTTCCCGAAACGGTTACGGCCGGTGTGCCGGGCGTTCACCCGTGGCACACCGGCCGTGACCGGAGCGGTGTTGCGTCAGGTCCAGGCGAGCAGCGCCGCCTCCGGGTCGGCCAGGAAGTCCCCGATGTCGCGGAGGAACTTCGAGCCCAGCTCACCGTCGATGATGCGGTGGTCGAAGGAGAGGCCGAGCGTGGTCACCAGGCGCGGCTTCACCTTGCCCTTGTGCACCCACGGCTGCTCCCGTACCGCGCCGAAGGCGAGGATCGCCGACTCGCCCGGGGGCAGGATCGGCGTACCGGTGTCGACGCCGAAGACGCCGACGTTGGTGATGGTGAACGTGCCGCCGGACATGTCCGCCGGGGACGTCCTCCCCGACTTCGCGGTCTGCACCAGGTCCGTCATCGCGTCCGCCAGCTCGCGCAGCGAGAGCCGCCCGGCGTCCTTGATGTTCGGCACGATCAGGCCGCGCTCGGTGGCCGCCGCGATGCCGAGGTTGACGTACTCCTTCACCACGATCTCGTCGCCGGCCCAGGTCGAGTTGACCATCGGGTGCCGCTTGACCGCCAGCAGCACCGCCTTGGCGACCAGCAGCAGCGGCGAGACCCGCACGTCGCGCCACTCCCGCCGGTCGCGCAGCCGGTCCAGCGCCTTCATCGCCCGGGTCACGTCGACGGTCAGGAACTCCGTCACGTGCGGGGCGGTGAACGCCGAGCGGGCCATGTTCTCCGCGGTGAGCTTGCGTACCCCCTTGACCGGGATGCGCTGCTCGCGGTCCGCGCCGAAGCTCGCGGCCGACGCGGCCGGCGTCGTGACCGTCAGCGGCTCGGCCGCCGCCGGGGTCGCGGTCGCCGCCCGCTGTACGTCCTCACGGGTGATCGAGCCGAGCGGACCCGAGCCGGTCAGCGTGGCCAGGTCGATGCCGAGGTCCTTCGCCAGCTTGCGGACCGGCGGCTTGGCCAGCACCGGACCGGAGACCCGGCCGTTGCCGTTGACCGCCGGGGCGGGAGCGGGCGGGGCGGGCGCGACCGGCGCGGGCGCCACCGGGGCGGCGGCCTGAGCCGGTGCCGGCGCGTCACCCTTGCGCGGGCGGCGCTTGGCCGGGGCGTTGCGCGGGCCGTAGCCGACCAGCACGGCGGTACGCCCACCCGGGGCCACACCACCGATCAGGCCCGGCTCGACCATGCCCTCGGCGGGCGCGACCTGGACCGCGGCGAGCGACGCTGCCGACGGAGCGGGCAGGTCCGACGCCGGGGTCGCGGTCGTCGACTCCTCGATCGGCCCGGCGCCCGGGTCGGTGTCGATCGCGATGATCGGCACGCCGACCTCGACAGTGGACCCCTCCGGGTGGAAGATCGCCTGCACCCGGCCGGCCCACTTCGCCGGGATCTCGACCGCCGCCTTCGCGGTCTCCACCTCGACGATCGGCTGGTTCAGCTCGATGTCGTCGCCGACCTTGACCAGCCAGGCGAGGATCTCGCCCTCGGTCAGGCCCTCGCCCAGGTCGGGAAGGTTGAACTCCTTGATCCGGGACATGCCGCTCACCAGCCGAACGTGCGGTCGACGGCGTCGAGCACCCGGTCCAGGTCGGGCAGGTACTCCTCCTCCACCCGGGCGGCCGGGTAGGGGGTGTCGAAGCCGGTCACCCGCAGCACCGGGGACTCCAGGGAGTAGAAGCACTCCTCGGTGATCCGGGCCGCGATCTCCGACCCGAGACCCAGGTTGCCCGGGGCCTCGTGCACGACCACGCAGCGGCCGGTGCGCCGCACCGACTCGTACGCCGCGGTCAGGTCCAGCGGCGAGATCGTGCGCAGATCGATGACCTCCAGCTCACGGCCGTCCTCGGCGGCGGCGGTGGCCGCGTCGAGCGCGGTGCGCACCATCGGGCCGTACGCCAGGACCGTCGCGTCCGTGCCGGGCCGCGCGACCCGGGCCGAGTGCAGGGGGTACGCGTCGGCGATCGGCGCGTCCAGGTCCACCGGACCCTTCTCCCAGTAGCGCCGCTTCGGCTCCAGGAACACGATCGGGTCGTCCGACGCGATCGCCTGCTGGATCATCACGTACGCGTCCTGCGGGTTCGCGCAGCTCACCACCTTGAGACCGGCGGTGTGCGCGAAGTACGCCTCGGGCGACTCGGAGTGGTGCTCAACAGCGCCGATGCCGCCGCCGAACGGGATGCGGATGACCATCGGGATCCGCACCTTGCCCTGCGAGCGGTAGTGCATCTTCGCCACCTGCGACACGATCTGGTCGTACGCGGGGTAGACGAAACCGTCGAACTGGATCTCGCAGACCGGCCGGAAACCGCGGATGGCCAGGCCGACAGCGGTGCCGATGATGCCGGACTCGGCCAGCGGGGTGTCGATGACGCGCTGGTCGCCGAAGTCCTTCTGGAGGCCGTCGGTGATCCGGAACACGCCGCCGAGCTTGCCGACGTCCTCGCCCATGATGACGACCTTCGGGTCGTTCTCCAAGGCCCGCCGCAGGCCGGTGTTCAGTGCCTTGCCGAGGGTGAGCGTCTCCGTGGCCATCAGTGCGCGCTCCCCTCGAAGGACTCCATGTACTGCGTGAACCGGGCCCGCTGCTCGTCCAGCTCGGGAGAGCCGTTGGGGTAGACGTGGTCGAACATGCTCACCGGCTGCGGGTCGGGCATGGCGAGCACACGCTCGCGCAGGTGCACCGACTCGGTGCGGGCCTGCTCGTCGACCTCGGTGAAGAACGACTCGTCGGCGATCTTCTGCTTGGTCAGGAACGCCTTCATCCGGGCGATCGGGTCCTTCGCCTGCCACGCCTCGACCTCGCTGGCGATGCGGTAGCGGGTCGGGTCGTCGGAGGTGGTGTGCGCGCCCATCCGGTAGGTGTACGCCTCGATCAGGCTCGGGCCCTGGCCGTTGCGCGCGTTGTCCAGCGCGTGCCGGGTCACCGCGTACGACGCGAGCACGTCGTTGCCGTCCACCCGGACGCCGGGGAAGCCGAACCCGCCGGCCCGCCGGTACAGCGGCACGCGGGTCTGCCGCTCCAGCGGCTCGGAGATGGCGTACTGGTTGTTCTGGCAGAAGAACACCAGCGGGGCGTTGAAGACGCTGGCCCAGACGAACGACTCGTTGACGTCGCCCTGGCTGGTGGCGCCGTCGCCGAAGTAGGCGATGACCGCCTCGCCGTCCTCGCCGCCGGTCTTGCCGTCCATGGCGACACCCATGGCGTACCCGGTCGCGTGCAGGGTCTGCGCCCCGATCACGATCGTGTACATGTTGAACTTGAACTCGTTCGGGTCCCAGCCGCCCTGGTCGACGCCGCGGAACAGGCCCAGCGGCATGATCGGGTCGATGCCGCGGCAGTAGAGCACGCCGTGCTCGCGGTAGGTCGGGAACGCCATGTCCTGCGTACGCAGCGCCCGGCCGGAGCCGACCTGCGCCGCCTCCTGGCCCAGCAGGCTGGCCCACAGTCCCAGCTCGCCCTGGCGCTGCAGCGCGGTGGCCTCGGCGTCCAGCTTGCGGACCAGCACGAGGTCGCGGTAGAGCCCGCGGTACTCCTCGTCGGTGAAGTCGACGCGGTACTCGGTCCCGTCCGGGCCGAGCGCGGTCTCGATCCGCTCACCTTCCGGCGTGAGCAGCTGTACGAGTTCCGGTTCACCGGCCGCGGCGGCGCGCCTGGTGCGGGGTGCGGCCCGCTTGCTGCGGGTGGCGGCCCCGGGGTCGCCCTTTGCCATCCGTCTCTCCCTGTCTGTCTGCGCCGGCGCCGGGGGTTACCCGAGCCGAGCACCTCGTGCGCCCGCCCGGCTGATGCCGGGTCGGTCCCTGGCGACCGCGCCTGACCCCGGTAGGGGTTGCCGCGCGGCGTGAGCCGGAGTCGGTCGGGGACAGACCCAGGCCCGGGAGCGCCGGCGCCGTTCCGCACCAGCCGCGGGGTACGCGGAGGTGGCGGCTGCGTTGCCGTCGTGTCTGAATGATTGCAGAGGAGGTGAGCGGGCCCACAGTATGGCCTCCTTGGTGGGTGAGGTTCCATCGTCTTCATGACGGATAGCCGTCTTTGTCCCCAGTGGCGGGATCGGCTGACGTACAAAATGTGTGTCGACACGCGGTTGCGACTGGTGAACTGAGCGTCACTGGGTCAAGCTTGCGGTGAGCTGTTGCGCGGCATTTGTCCGAATATCCGCGCATGCTCTCCCGTCCCCGTTCGCGCGTGAGGAGTGTGCCGGTGTCCGAACCAGAGGGTCCCCCCGGCTCACCCTTCCTCGGCCGGCACCGCGCGCTGCCCGCCTCCCCGTACCGCCGGGTCGTCGGCGCCCACCGCGCCCCCGGCGCCGGCGCCCCCAGCCGGGGCTACCTGCTCACAGTGGCGCTGCTCGCCGGCACCGCGTCGATGCCGATCCTCGCCGCCATCAGCACCGGATCGGCGACGGTGGGCAACAGCGCGCTCCCCGACACCAGCACCCCGTTCCTGCCGACGCCCTCGATCGGGCCGGTGGTGATCCCGCCGCCCCAGGCGACCCAGCCCGCAGTGCCGTCCACGCCCACCCCCGACGTCACCTCCGTACCCCCGGCGCGGCCCGTCCTCCCCGCCGCGCCGAGCCTGCCCGACGACAGCGACCTCGCCGCCCGCCACCGGTCCCGCCCGGTGGCCGCGCCGCCGCCACCGTCCACGCCGGTCCGGCCCACCCCGGTCCGCCCGCCGCACCCCTCGCCGGTGCCCTCACCGTCGCCGTCGCACCCGCCGTCCGACCCGGGTACGCCGACGCCCGAGCCGAGCCCCAGCCCCGAGCCGTCCGCCACGTCCGTCGAGCCGACGCCCTCGGCAGGTTCGTCCGACCCGTCCGGCCCATCGGGTACGTCCGGTCCCGCTGATCCGTCGGGTCCTGCCGAGCCGTCCGGTTCCGCTGGGCCGTCGGGTTCCGCCGAGCCGTCCGGTCCTGCTGATCCGTCGGGTCCTGCCGATCCGTCCGGTTCTGCTGGGCCGTCGGGTCCTGCCGGGTCGTCCGCCGCGTCCGCTCCTTCCGGCCTGGCC
>NZ_LYXF01000038.1:0-33457 GCF_001709195.1 Micromonospora sp. II
CCGTTGCTCACCCCCGCGCCGGACGGCGCCGCGTGGATCGACGCCTACCGGCACTGGGCCGGACGGTAGGCCACGGTGAGCGAGTACCAGTACTACGAGTTCACCGCCGTCGACCGGCCCCTCACCGGCCGGGAGCGGGCCGAGCTTCGGTCGCTGTCGACCCGGGCCGACATCACCGCCACCAGCTTCGTCAACACCTACGAGTGGGGCGACTTCAAGGGCGACCCGCGCACGCTGATGGAGCGGTACTTCGACGCGCACCTGTACCTGACGAACTGGGGCACCCGCCAGCTCATGCTGCGGCTACCGAAACACGTGCTCGACCCCGCCACCGTCTCCCAGTACTGCCAAGGGGACAGCGCATCCGCGTGGACCACCGGCAAGCACGTCATCATCGACCTGCACGACGAGGACGAGGACGGCACCGACGAGTGGGACCTCGACGGCCACGGCCTCCTCGCCTCCGTCATCCCGGTCCGGGCCCGCCTCGCCGCCGGCGACCTGCGCCTGCTGTACCTGGCCTGGCTGCGCTGCGTACAGTCCGCCGAGATCGCCGACGACGAGCCTGAACCGCCCGTCCCCGCCCGGCTGGGGACCCTCGACGCGTCCCTCACCGCCGTCGCCGAGTTCCTACGCATCGACCCCGACCTGATCGCGGCCGCGGCGGCCGGACCGCCGCCGGCCACCTCCGGCGAACCGACCGCTGCGCAACTACGCACCTGGGTCGTCGGGCTGCCCGCTCGGGACAAGGACGCCATCCTGACCGACCTGATCACCGGCGGCGACAGCCACCTGCGCAACCGACTGCTGCGCCGCTACCGCGACGCACACCGCACTGATACGCCCACCCCGGCAGCCGCCCGTACCGCCGGGGAACTGCTCTCCACCGCCGCGGGGTTGCGCGCCGAACGGGAACGACGGGACGCTGAGCAACGCGAACGCGACCGGATCCGCCGCGAACGGTCCGCCGCAGCAGCCCGGCAACGGCACCTCGACACCCTCGCAGTCGACCAACCCGCCGCCTGGCAGCGAGTCGACGAGCTCATCGCCACCAAGAAACCCCGCGAGTACGACACCGCCGTGCAACTCCTCATCGACCTGCGCGAACTCAGCGAACGCGACGGGGACAGTTCGTCGTTCCAGCACCGGCTGGCCGAGCTCCGGGCGGCGCATGCCCGCAAGCCCAGTTTGCTCGAACGCCTCAACCTCGCAGGCCTCGACACCTGACGCATGGTTCTTCGCTGACCGTCGCCAAGGTGTGGCAAGGATCGTGGAGGGCCGGTGCGGCGTGTCAGCGTGACGCCCCAGACAGTCGACGCCGGCCACTTCATCCTGCCCGCCAAGATCAACCAGAGTCACCTGGAGACTCCTCCAGCGGATGCCGACCGGGGTGGACCGGTGCCAACGAGGGTCACCATGGCCGACCGCCGGCCGCAAACCGGGGTTCGTGTGCTCAGGTGTGCTCCTGGGCTGGGAGAACGGCGGTCCGGGGAACGTGGGTGAACGGGGGCCACTCCCTGCCACCCCAGGTGAACCCCAGGTCGCTAGACTGTGCCCTCGCGCCCTCGTAGCTCAGGGGATAGAGCATCGGTTTCCTAAGACCGTCATCTATGCATGTCGGTAGGCCGACTGCCTGCGATTCAGCCGTTCATTACCTCTGTTTGTTGGTCGCATTGGATAGCTGCTGCGCTCCGTTGCTGGCGGTTACAGTAGCAAACCGGCCGCCTCTGTTGCTTTTTGTGTCAACTTTCTCGATTCTAAATCCTCGTCACGGCATTTTGCGACTTGACGTAGCGAGGATGCTGTCCGGGGAAGCACGTGCGATCCTCGCCCAACCCGCTCCTTTACGCCGCACGCCGAGTTACGCCTGGGCACCGGAGTCGGAAGTGGGCGCAAACGCGTTGCCAGGCTGATGCGCCAGGCCGGGCTGCAGGGCTTCTGCCGGCGCTGCCGTCAGGGCTGCAAGGTGCGCGAGTTGGACGCGTGAGTGGATGCCGAGCTTCCGGTAGACGCGGGTGAGGTTTGCTTCGACTGTTTTGACACTGATGGTGAGGGCGGTGGCGATGTCGCGGTTGGTCGCTCCGCTGGCGGCGAGCTCGACGCAGCGCTGTTCGGCGGAGGTGAGGCAGGGGAGCGTACTGCTGTGCGCGGGGACGGGCTCCAGTTGGTGGAGGGTGCGGGTGGCGGCTTCGATCCAGGGGTGTGCCTGGTGCGTGCTGAAGAGGTCGGCGGCGCTCTGCGCCGCGGTGCGGGCGCTGGCGCGTCGGCGTCCGCGTCGTTCGGTGTGGCTGAGGGCCAGGAGGGTTCGACCGTGTTCGATGGGCAGGTGGCGGAGGTGGTCGGCTGCTGCGGTGAGGAGGTCGGCGGCCGCATCGTAGTTGCCCAGGGTGGCTTCCAGGAGTGCCTGGGAGCGGTCGAGCACGGGGAGGACGCAGCTTCTATCTAGATCAGTCGCGGTGCGACGGGTATCGGTCAGCAGTTTGCGGGCTTGGTCGAGGTAGCCGAGGGAGATGAGGGCTTGGGCGAGGTCGGCGTGCCAGCGCAGGACGGACGGGTCGCGGACCTGCTGGCGCTTCTCAAGCGTACGGACCTCTTCCAGCGCCTCCAGGGCTTCTTTCGGACGCCCGGTGACCAGGAGAAGATGTCCGAGGACGAAGAGGTTTCGGGAGAGGAAGACTTTGTTGTCCTCCCGGCGGGAGGTGTCCGCCCCGCGGCGTGCGTGAGCGAGGGCGGAGTCGGTGCACGAGGCGGTGCCCTCGACCAGGGCGGAGGTGTAGCACGTTGGTGCGGGGTCCAAGGCGGCTCTGTCGGTAAGCGACAGGGCGCGGCCGGCGTAGTCGAGGGCCAGTCCGCACCGTCCGGCGCGGATCTCGACTTCGGCGAGGCTGCGCAGGACATCCACGGTGGCTTCGGCGTCTCCGGTCCGCTCGGCTTCGACGAGCAGAGGCAGCAGTGCGCTGCGGGCTTCGTCCAGACGGTCGTCGAAGATGGCGTGCCGGGCGGAGAGCTGTTCGGGCCTGGCGTTGACGGGGATGTGAGTGCTGCGTGGCAGGGACAGGGCGTGGCCGAGCGTGGTCTCGGCTTGGGGGCGGCCGAGGATGCGTTGGATGCGGGCCTGCATCGTGAGGGCCATGGCGGTGGTGGCGGTGTCGCCAGCGCTCCGGGCGAGGCTGGCGGCCCGGGCAGCCTGGGCGCACGCCCGGTCGGGATCGCCGTTGACGTTGGCCCAGATCGCCTGGCGGACGAGGATCTGCGCGGTCAGGTCCGGATGTCCGGCCGCTTCGTGAAGTGCGTCGGCGAACAGCTTGTCGCCGTTGTACAGGTGCTGTCCGCCTGAGTCGATCAGGGCGATGAGGGCGTTGACGCGGTTGGCGGGGCTGCTGTCGTGGTTCAGGACGAGGCGGACGGCAGCCTGGCCGCGGGGCAGGTCGCCGTTGTGGGCGGCGTCGCGTACGGCGGTCAGCGCCCGTTCGGTGAGCAGGTCGGCGTCGGTCTCCGGGGTACGTTCGGCGGCGAGCAGGGAGAGCTCGGCCGCTAGTGCGGGTTCTCCGCGCAGCCGGGCGCGGGCGGCGGCGCGGTCGGCGCAGTCGGCCGACTGCGGGTCGTTGGTGTCGGCCGCCAGCGTGGTGTGACGGTCGCGGCGGATGCTGTCGCGGCTGGCTTCGGCCAGGCGGGCGTGCAGGAGCCTGCGTGTGGCGACCGGCGGTCGGGCCGCGAGTTCGGCACCGATCGCGGCGGCGGCGAACCGGATCTTCCCGTCGACCTGCCCGATGTTGATCAGTCCGGCTGCCTCGGCCTCTGCGAGAAGGTTTTCGGCGGGCGGGCCGGCGAGGCGGCTCAGCAGTTCGCGGTCGGGCCGGTCGTCGAGTGCGGCGACCGTCAACAGTTCCTGAACTTCGGCCGACACAGTGCCCAGCCATTCGTTCACCAGTCGGCGGGCGGCCGGCGGCAGGACCAGGTCGTCTACGAGACCCTGAGCGGCCGGCAGGTCGGTGGCGCGGCTGCGGGCCCCGGCGAATGCGAGGGCTAGGGCCGGGTTCCCTCCGCTGCGGATGTGGGTCTGCGTGACCTCGTAGGGGGTTAGCCGGTACGGCGACAGCAGGGTTGCGACCTGATCGGGTGTCAGCGCCGGGATGCGTACCGCACAGGGGTCCTCGCCGCACCAGTGGCCTTCGCTCCCCGGGCGCCAGATTCGCTCTGCGGCTATGACGGGAAGGTCGGGAGCCAGGCGCAGTGCCCAACGCAAGACGGCCGCGCTGGCCGTATCCAGCCACTGGGCGTTGTCCACCACCAGTGTCAGAGGCGGGGTGTCCAGCAGCAGGGTGGCGGTCAACCGGCGCAGCCGTAGAGCGGTCCCGGCGGGATCGGCAGAGCCCGGCACTCCGACGGCCTTGTCGATTCCGGTCGCGAGTTCCCGCGCGGCCGGCAGCGGTTGGAGGGCCAGTGCGAGTTCGAGCAGTCCGGTGTAGGGGACCTGGGCGTCCTGTGGGCTCGGAGCCAGCCTTAGGACAGGCATGCCCAGCTGCTGCCCGAGTACACCGGCCGCAGCGGTCTTGCCGATCCCGGGCGGACCGAACAGCACCACCCGACGGGCGCCGCGCACGACGCCCGGTACCACCGGCAGCATGGTGCCGGTGGCCCCCTGATGCGCATTCACTGCCGTCGCAGAATCTGGCACCGGATCATAGTGCGCCCGACGGTCCTTCGCGCACCAGAGCAAGGGGTTGCCCTGATTTCGGCCAGCCTCCGCCGTTCCTAGTGTCATCGCCAAAGCCGAGCTGTCACCGGTTGCCGGAGATCCCATCAACACGGGCCCTGCTGCCACACCCCTCAACCCATCTCGGCGGGAGGATTGCGATGTATCGAAGAACTGCCATGGCGGCCGCTGTCGCGGTTGCGCTTACCCTGGGCACCGTGACCGGGGTGGCCACCCAGTCGACCGCAGCCACCCCGCCCCCTACACCCACGGTTGCGCAGAGCCCGCTGTCGCTGGCGATCTCTGCAGCCGACCGCGCTGCCGACGGCGGTCACGACGCGCTGGCGAAAGGCCCCTTCGAGCAGTACGACCGTCGCATGGTGATCCCGTGGGTGGACGGCCTGTTCTCCATTGCCTACGAGCGCACCTACCGGGGCCTGCCGGTGGTCGGCGGCGACGCCGCCGTACTCGCCGACGGCCGGGGCGCCATCCGGGCGATCTCGGCCGCCACCAAGACGAAGATCAACGTCTCCGTCGTGCCGACGGTCGCCGCCGACCGCGCCGAGCAGACCGCCAAGGGCCTGCTCACCAAGGTCGACCAGGTCGAGTCGCGCACCCTCGTGGTGCACGTCAAGGACAGCACCGCGCGACTCGCGTGGGAGGTCGTCGTCGCCGGGCGCACCGCCTCGGCGCCCAGCCACCTGCATGTCTTCGTGGACGCGCGCAACGGCCAGGTGCTGGCCAAGCAGGAGGACGCCGCGGCCGGTTCCGGCACCGGCAAGTGGAACGGGCCCAGCCCACTGTCGATCACCACGTCGCAGTCGGGCAGCACGTACTACCTGCGCGACACCACGCGCACCGGCCTGAACTGCCAGGACTACAGCACCAGCACCGTCTTCTCCGGCGCCGACGACAGCTGGGGCAACGGAGTGGGCACAAGCAAGGAGACCGGCTGCGTCGACGCACTGTACTCGGCGCAGAAGGAATGGGACATGCTGTCGGCCTGGCTGGGCCGCAACGGGCACAACGGCAACGGCGGCAGCTGGCCGATCAAGGTCGGCCTGAACGAGCAGAACGCCTACTGGGACGGCTCGACGATCACGATCGGCAAGAACTCGGCAGGCAACTGGATCTCCTCGATGGATGTGGTGGGTCACGAGTTCGGCCACGGCATGGACCAGAACACCCCCGGCGGCACCAGCTCCGAAGCCGGCCTCGGCGAAGCCACCGGCGACATCTTCGGCGCCCTGACCGAGGCATACGCCAACCAGTCCAGCGCCTACGACGAACCCGACTACCTGGTCGGTGAGGAGATCGACCTCGTCGGCGACGGCCCGATCCGCAACATGTACAACCCCTCGCTGGTCGGCGGCCACCCGAACTGCTACTCCTCGTCGATCCCGAACACGGAGGTACACGCGGCCGCAGGTCCGCTCAACCACTGGTTCTACCTGCTCGCCGAGGGCAGCGCGCCGGGCGGCGGCAAGCCGAACAGCCCCATCTGCTCGGGCGGCCCGTCGTCGGTCACCGGCGTGGGCATCCAGTCCGCCGGAAAGATCTTCTACGGCGGCATGCTGCTGAAGACCTCCGGCATGACCCACAAGAAGTACCGCACCGCGACCCTGACCGCCGCGAAGAACCTGGACTCCTCGTGCGTCCTGTTCAACCGGACCAAGGACGCGTGGAACGCGGTCGCGGTCCCGGCCCAGACCGGCGACCCGACCTGCACCGGTTCCAGCACCGACTTCTCCGTCTCGGTCAGCCCCACCTCGGGCAGCGTCAACGCGGGCTCCTCGGTCACCGCGACGGTCAACACCGCGACCGTCTCCGGCAGCGCGCAGACCGTGTCGCTGACCTCCTCGGGTGCCCCGTCGGGGGTCACCGTGTCGTTCAGCCCGACGTCGGTGACGTCGGGCAACAGCTCCACGATGACGGTGGCGACCACCTCCAGTGCGGCTGCGGGCACGTACACCATCACCGTGACCGGCACCGGTTCGATCACCCACACCGCGCAGTACACGCTCACGGTCAACGGCGGCACCCCCGGTGGCACCGCGCCGGACATCGACGTCGCCAACGTGCAGGCGCACCTGACACAGCTCAGCACCATCGCCACCAACAACGGCGGCACCCGCCGCTCGACCGGCCAGGGCTACCTGCAGTCGGTGGCGTACGTCAAGGGCAAGCTGCAGGCCGCCGGCTTCACCGTCACCGAGCAGCCCTGCACCTCCGGCTGCACCAGCGGTGCAGGCCCGAACCTGATCGCCGAGTGGCCGGGCGGTAACGCGAGCAACGTCTACATGTTCGGCGCCCACCTGGACGGCGTCTCGGTCGGTCCGGGCATCAACGACAACGGCTCCGGCTCGGCGGCGCTGCTCGAGGTCGCCCTCGCGCTGGCCGCGCAGAACCCGACCATGCTGAACAAGGTCCGCTTCGGCTGGTGGACCGACGAGGAACAGGGCCTCAACGGCTCCAAGTTCTACGTCAACTCGCTGACCAGTACCCAGCGAACGGCGATCAAGGCCTACTACAACTTCGACATGATCGCGTCGAAGAACGGCGGCTACTTCATCAACAACATCACCTCGACCGCGTCGCAGCCGATGAAGGCGTACTGGGACTCCCTCAGCCTGCAGCCGGAGGAGAACGTCGAGGGCCAGGGCCGTTCCGACGACTACTCGTTCCAGAACGCGGGCATCCCGACCTCCGGTTACGCGATGGGCGCCAGCGCCACCAAGACGTCGGCCCAGGCGTCGAAGTGGGGCGGCACGGCCGGTCAGTCCTACGACTCCTGCTACCACTCCTCGTGCGACACCCTCAGCAACATCGACGCCACCGCGCTGAACCGGGCTGCCGACGGCATCGCCTACACGCTGTGGAACCGGGCGGTCGGCACCTCGACGCCGACCAACGACTTCTCGATCTCGGCCAGCCCCTCGTCGGGCACCGTGAACGCGGGGTCCAGCACCACGACCACCGTCGGCACCGCCACCACCTCGGGCAGCGCCCAGACGGTGACCCTGACCGCCAGCGGCGCCCCCACGGGCGTAACGGTCTCGTTCAGCCCGTCGTCGGTCACCTCCGGCAGCTCGTCGACCGCCACCATCGCGGTCGGCTCGTCGGTGGCCGGCGGCACCTACACCATCACCATCACCGGTACGGGGTCGGTGTCGCACAGCACCACGTACACGCTGACCGTGACCGGCGGACCGGGCGGCTGCACCGCCGCCCAGCTGATCCTCAACGGCGGGTTCGAAAGCGGCACCTCGCCGTGGACCGGCTCCACCGGCGCGATCGGCACCTCTATCGGGCAGGTGCCGCGCAGCGGCACCCGGTACGCGTGGCTCGGCGGATACGGCTACACCGCGACCGAGGCCATCAGCCAGACCGTCACCATCCCGTCGGGCTGCACCAGTGCGGTACTGACCTACTGGCTGCACATCGACACGAACGAGTACGGGGCGCTCGCCTACGACGTGTTCACGATCAAGGCCAACGGCACCACCGTGGCGTCGCTGTCCAACATGAACGCTGCCACGGGCTACACGCAGCGCACCGTCAACCTCGGCGCGTACGCCGGCCAGACGGTCACGCTGACCTTCACCGGCACCGAGGACGCCTACCTGCAGACCAGCTTCGTGCTGGACGACGTGACCCTGCAGATCGGCTGAGTTCAACGGCAGGGTGGGGCGCTCGCCCCACCCTGCCGCAGGTCCTGCGCCCCTGTTCCGCTGCCGGACCGGACCTTAGCCTGAATCCGTGGATTGGATTCTGGGTGCGTTGTCGGGTTGATCTAGCCGATTGGGGGTGTGATGGATCCGCTGGCCCTGGTCTCCGTAGAACGCCAAGTAACCCGGCTCCGCCTTGACCTGGCGAGAGGCGAAGTCCATCGCCTCCGGGCGCAGATCTGCCCAACCTCGCGGGAAGCGGCCGTACCGGTCGTAGAACCTCCGCAACAGCGCGAACCCGGCCGTATCTCGCCATGCTTGGACGCAACCAGGTCCAGCTCAGCAGGGACAAGGGTCCAGTGCTCGACCAGCTCGCCGATGCTCAGAGGAGATCGACTCACAGCGGTCAACCACCGTGGCAGCGATCAGGGACCGCGCAGACCCCCAAAAAGATCAACTATTTGGCCCCTGGTCGCAAGATCGGCGTGGTTGGTCGTGAAGGGCCCGTCGGCGTGTGACCAGGTCCAGCGAAGCCGTCGGTGGGTCAGCCACGCACTAGCCTGGCCGGCGAGGTCGCGGTGCCGGCGCTGGGTCCTGTTGGTGTCGCCGCCGTCGGTGGTGAAGGCGAGCAGGGCGTAGCCGCCGGGGATGCCGGCGTGGGGCTCGCCGGGGTGCCGGCTGCCGTCGACGGGGAGGTGCACGCTGGCCAGGGCCGGTGCGCCCTGTCCGGGCAGGGTTTGCAGCATGTGGACGCGGCCGTGGTCGACCAGGTGCCATCGGCCGTCCAGGGGCAGCCTGAGCACGGTGCGGGCGTGGGCGAACAGTTCGTAGGCGTCGACGGGGTCCTGCACGACGAGGGTGGTGGTCGCGGTCATCGTGGTCACCGGGCCCAGATCGCCAGGGCTGCGGTGGTGGCGGCGCCGGCGTACCCGGCGAGCAGCAGCGGCACGGCGCGGGAGATGGCGGTGTACTTGGCCCGTACGGCGCGGGAGAGCCACCACAACTCGCGGGCGCGTGCGAGGGGGGCGGTCTGGGCTCCCGGGTCGGTGTCGCCACCGACAACGCGGACCAGGACGTCCTGGGCGGTGTCGGTGTCGGCGTAGGCGACGAACCCGAAGTCCCCACCCCGAAATCCCGGTACGCGAAACCCGCGTCCGGCACCGGTGGGGCTACTGAACCGCCGAAAGCCCTTGCGGCAGGGCTGGCGCCGCGCGCCCTTTATGGGCATCACCGCACGCTCTTCCGCGCTCGTCGAAGAGGGCCGATGCCCACCGAACTCGCACATCGTGTCCGGGGTGTCTGTCGGTGACGGCGGCAGGCTGAGGTTGCCGTGCCCGTTGGGCCGGGAGTGGGGATGGCTGAAGTGTGTTCCGCCGTGATCGTGGCTGACGTTCGAGGTGCCAACCCCGCTCCCCCGGTTTTCGACACAGGCGCCCTCTCTGCCAGGCCAGCACGCCATTCGCACCAGCTCCACGCCCAGGTCGCGTGCGATCCGCTAACGTCGAATCGCCGTGCGTCGGGGCGCCGCAACAGTCGGCTCGACGCAGGTCGATGCGAACGGAAAGGCGAGCCCATGATTGATCGCCAGGATCTTCAACAGGCCAGGGACGATCTCGGCCGTAAGCTCGCCGCCCTGCGTAGGTCGAGGGGACTCATTCAGGAAGCCCTCGCACGCCAGGTGCACACGACGCGCAGCACCCTGGGAATGGTCGAGCGGGGCCGGCAGGTCGTGGACCGGATCTTCTGGCTGCAGTGCGACACCCTGCTGGACGCCCAGGGCGAGCTACTCGCCGCCTACGACGCCTACCGACACCTCCAGTCCCGGTTCCAGGCACAGCAGGCCGAGGCGGCACAGCGGGCGCGGTGGGGAGCGGTACCCGAGGCGGTGATGGCAGCCGGCGAGGCCACAGGCGAAAGGTACGGCGAAGTCGGCGACAATCGACGCCCGCCGGACCGGTTCCACGGCGAGCGCCCGGAGGCGGGCCGCACCACACGAACCGGGCAGGTCTCAGTCGTCAACGCGGTAGCAGGCCGTGGCGAGGAAGCCGACCACGATGCCAGGTCGCGACTGCTGGCCGAGCTGCGCCGGCACCTGCTCGCACCTGCCGCACCGAAACAGCCGGTCGAGCCTCTCACGCTTTCGGAGGTCCGTCAGCGGGTGGCCCATCTCCATAGCCTTTACCAGCGTGGCAACTATGCCGAGGCGGTCCGGGCGTTGCCCGACACGTTCGAGCAGGCGAACCTGTTGACCCGGACCTGCACCGGCACGCAGCGCGCCCTGGCCGTCGGGTCGCTGGCGGCGGCGAATCTCGCCGCCGCCAAACTCACCGTGAAACTCGGCGATCCCAGCCTTGCCTGGGTGGCGGCGGACCGTGCCGCTCGTGTCGCCGCCGAGCAGGCCGAGGATGTTGCGCTCGTCGCTGCGGCGGCGTTCTCGGTGGGTACTGCGCTGCTGGCGATGCCGGACCGCGTCGGCGATGCCGAGGAGGTGGTGCTGGCCGCTCTCGATGGTGTGACGGACACGAGGGACTCCGCGTCGACGGGTCCGCGTGTCCTGTCGGCCCACGGGGCGTTGACTCTGCTCGCGGCGCTGATCGCCGCCCGGCAGGCCCAGCCCGCCGCTGTCGAGCGGCACCTCGACGACGCGAACGCCCTGGCCCGGCGGCTCGGCGCCGATCGTAACGACCTGTGGACCGGGTTCGGTCCGACGAACGTGATGATCCACCGCATCAGCATCGCCGCCCGAACGGACCAGCCTCAGCTGGCGATCCACCTTGGAGAACAGCTCGACACCTCGTCGCTGCCGGCGGCCCTGGTGAGCCGCCGCGCCCGGGTCCACCTCGACCTCGCCGCCGCCTACGCCTGCTCGCCCGGCAACGATCCCGCAGCCGTGCTGCACCTGCTCGAAGCCGAACGCATCGCGCCGCAGACGGTGCACGTGCACGGCCGGACGCGCCATCTGATCGGCGACCTGCTCACCCGTGAGCGGCGCGCCGTCACCCCCGGCCTGCGGGCACTCGCCGAACGCGCCGGAATCGCCGCGTGACGTCCGGATCCGCGAATGCCCGTCTGCTCTACCTGGTGGTCTGTGCCGCGCCACCGGCCCGCCGCATCGTCGAGCTGGTCGAGGCGGTGCGGCGCGACGGCTGGGATGTGTACGTCATCGCGACCGAAACCGCGCACACCTGGCTTCCCAACGATCGGCTGGCCGCCGTTACGGGCAGGCCCGTCAGCTACCGGCAGCGGCATCCTGACGAACCGAGCGTCCTGCCACGCGCCGATGCCGTCGCGGTCGTTCCGGCGACGTTCAACACCATCAACAAGTGGGCCACCGGCATCAACGACAGTCTGGCCCTCGGCATCCTCAACGAAGCTCTCGGCGCAGGCATGCCGATCATCGTCTCCCCGTACGTCAAACCCACCCTCGCCCGCCACCCCGCGTTCGACGCCCACCTGCGGCTCCTCGCCGACCACGGCGTACGCCTCACCGCCACCGAGGCGCTGCGACCAGCTCACGACGATCAGCCCTTCCGCTGGAACGTGATCCTCGACGAACTCCACAGGCTGTCCGCCCGCCTGTCGTAGTCGGCCCCCGAGAGGCGCTGGGGCCGGTCTGACCGTGTCGAAATCCCGTGTCGAGGGTGTTCGACACGGTCAGACCGGCGTTGAGTGGTGGACATGACCGCTCGGCGCCCGCCGCTCAGGGGTCCCCGGCACCGCCCAACCCGAGGGGAGTTGATCCGTGTGACCCTGTACCGCAGTTTCTCGCCGCTGCCGAGGAATCCGGGACCGCTGGTGGCCGGGACGGCTCGGACCTCACGTTGACTGCGGCTTGATCGAACCCGGGCCGCCTTGCGTCGCCTTGCCGGTTGGGCACCCGGTGAGTTCGGCCTGCGTCCTGCCCAGCAGGGGAACAGTCCTCGGGCGTCTGAGGCCGTGTTCGTCCTTGGCGGATAACGGAAAGTGCGGGCCGTCCGCAACGGCGGCGGTCCTGACGAACAGGAGAGTGACGCGCACATGAGCGTCGACACGATGAGCAGCGACGACCTCCGTGACGCGATGGTCGACCAGCTGGTCGCTGACCATGCGGCCAAGGGGCTGACGATGCGGCCCGAGGTCGAGGCGGCACTGCGGGTGGTTCCCCGCGAGCTGTACACGCCGGGTGTCCCGATGGAGGAGGCGTACCGCAGCGACACCGCGGTCGTCACCAAGCGGCTCGGTGATGAGACCGTCAGTTCGGTGTCCGCGCCGTGGCTGATCGCGGAGATGCTCGGGCAGGCGGCTGACGCCCTCACCGGTGGCCTGCACGGCCGGCACGTGCTGGAGATCGGATCGGGCGGCTACAACGCGTCGCTGCTGCGCGAGCTGGTCGGGCCGTCGGGTTCGGTCACGACCGTGGACATCGACCCGGAGGTGACCGAGCGGGCGGTGGCGTGTCTGGCGGTGGCAGGTTACGGCGATGTCAGCGTGGTGTGCGCGGACGCGGAGCAGCCGATCGACCTGGGGCGCTGCTACGACCTGATCATCGTGACGGCCGGGGCGTGGGACATCCCCGCGGCGTGGATCGCGCAGCTCGCCGAGGACGGCGTGCTGGTGGTGCCGCTACGGACGTTCGGGATGACCCGGTCGTGGGCGCTGCGCCGGGTCGGTGACCGGCTGGTCAGCCACAGCCAGCGCCTCTGCGGGTTCGTGGCGATGCGGGGCACCGGAGCCCACGAGATGCGGTATGTCGACATCGCCGCCGGTGTCCACCTGCGGCTGGATGAGGGCCAGCAGGTCGACCCGGAATCGGTCGGTGGGCTGCTGTCGCAGCCGCAGGAGCAGGCATGGGCAGGGGTGGGCCTGCCGCCTCGTAGCGTCCTGGCCGACCTGGACCTGTGGCTGGCGGCCCGCCTCGCCGATGAGGTCGACCAGTTCGTGGTGCTCTCGGCGCAGCAGGAGGCCGTCGACGCCGGCATCGTCGCCCCTGCCTGGCGGTTCGGTACGCCCGCCGCCCTGCACGAGGGGACGTTCTCCTACCGGTCGACGCTGCGCTGGACCGACGACACGTTCGACCTCGGCGCCTGCGCTCACGGGCCCGACGCCGCCGCGGCGGCGGGACGGATGGCCGGGCACATGCGCGCGTGGGTGGACGCTGGCGAGCCCTCTCCGGTGCTGCACGTCCTACCCGCAGGTACTCCCGACGGCGCCCTGCCGGCCGGGACGGTGCTGGACAAGCGACACAGTCGCCTCGTCCTCACCTTCACCTCCGCATAGGAAGGAACACGCGAGTGGAGACCATGGAACTCGAGGAGTTCGACCTGGACATCACCCTGGTGGACGCCGGCCCCGCTGCCAGCGGGTACGCCACCAGCACCGACGACGGCTGCGGCTCGGGCAACACGGGCTCGAACGCCTGTTCCGGCGGCAGCAAGTAACCGTCCCTGACGATCCACCCCGGGCCCGGCGTCTCCAGCGCCGGGCCCCCGTCTTCGAGGGTGCGTTCATGTTCCCCACGGCCGGTGCGGCGCTGATCAGAGTTGCCGCCTACCCCAGCGGTCTGACCCTGCCCGCGTGGCCCGACCTGACGACGGATCAGCCCGAGCAGTGGCGGCAGTGGCTGGCCGCAGTGTGGGCGCTGCCGGGATTCGCCACCGCCGTCGCCGCTGCCACACCCCAGTTGGCCGAACAGATCACCCGGACCGTGGCCAGTGCGCCGACCACCGACCGCCGGTTCGGGCGCATGGTCGACTCGACGGTCCGGTACCTGCTGAGGTGGACCACCCGGGCGACACCGTTCGGCACCTTCGCCGGGGTGGCTCCGGTCGAGTTCGGCGCCCGCGCATCGGTTCGGTGGGGCGAGGCGCATCAGGTGGTGACCCGCCCTGACGGGACGTTCGTCGCCGAGCACACCGGGCGCGCCGAGCAGGACCTGGCGGCGCTGCGCGACGTCGCGGTGGTGACGAACTCGGTGGGGTACCAGCGCGGCGAGGTGTGGGTGCTGCCCTGCCTGCGCGGCGACGGCGACCGCAGGTGGGACATAGAGATCCGTCTGACCAGGCCGGTGCGGGCGGCGATCCGCGCGGCGCGTTCCCCGGTCATGTTCGGTGACCTCGCCGCCCGGGTCGCCGGGCCGCTGCCCGCCGCTACCGGGGCGGCCGAACGGATGTTGGCGTCGCTCGTCCAGGCGGGTGTCCTGCTGTCGGCGCTGCGGCCGGCGACGACTGTCACCGACCCGGCCTCCCACCTGGCCCGTCACGTCCCGATGCCCGATCCCGGCGACCGGGTCGCGGTCGACCTGCGTGTCGACGCCTCGGTGACGCTGCCACCGGCGGTGCTCCACGAGGCGGCCCGTGCCGCGTCGACGCTGGTGGCGGTGGCAGCGCCCCTGCCGGGATGGGCGGAATACCACGGCGCGTTCATTCAGCGGTGGGGCCCGGGCGCGGCCGTGCCGTTACGCGACGTCCTGAACGTTCTGGGCTTTCCCGCCGGATACCGGGGTTCCACCCGGCGTGTACCTGCGGTGTTCACCGCCCGCGACCGGCTCCTCGCGCAGCTCGCCCAGCAGTCGGCGCTGAACGACTGTACGGAGGTGATCCTCGACGACGAGCTGACAGGCCGCCTACGAGGAGATGACGACCGGCCGCCGATCCCACACACCGAACTACGGTTCACCCTCGCCGCCGCGACCCCACAGGACCTGGACCGAGGCGCGTTCACGTTGACGGTGGTCAGCGGAGCCCGCCACGCCGGGGTCGCCGCCGGCCGGTTCCTGCACCTGCTTTCTCCCGCCGAGCTGGCGTCGTTCCAGCACGTCTACCGGAACCTGCCGACCGCCCTGCCCGGCGCGGACACGGTGCAACTGTCCGGCCCGCCGCTGGATGCCCGCTTGGCCGCGGTCGCCCGGACACCTGCGGTGCTGCCCGTCCTGCCCGTCGGCGACTTCCACCCGGACCCGCCGTGGACGCTCGCGGACCTCGCGGTGACCGGCGACGGCCAGCGGCTGTGGCTGGTGTCGCGGACCTCCGGGCGACCGGTCGAGCCGCTGCTGCTCAACAGCGTGCTGCTACCCGACCTCCAGCAGCCCCTGATGCGGTTCCTGACCGAGATCTGGACGGCGTGGACGGCTCCGTGCAGCCGATTCGACTGGGGGCACGCGCGTAGCCTGCCGTTCCTGCCACGCCTGCGACGCGGACGCAGCATCGTGCACCCCGCCCGCTGGACCATCGACCGGACCGCGCTCCCCGCCCGCACCCTGGCATGGTCCCACTGGCGCGACGCCTGGCAGCGATACCGTGAACAGCACCGGCTCCCGGACGAGGTCCTGGTCGGCGCCGACGACGTGCAGGTACGTCTGGACCTGAACGACAACACCCACCTGGCAGTGCTGCGCCGGCACGTCGACCGGCACGCCCGCACCACCCTCACCGAGGCTCCCGGCCCGGCCGGCTGGATCGGCGGCCGACCCGCCGAACTCCTCCTCACCCTCGCGCACACCCGTCCGGCCACCCACCCGAGCCGACCAGCGCGGGCCGTGACCGCACAACAGCATCGGCCCGGCCAGTCACCGTGGTTGGAGGCCCGCCTGTACGGCCGGGCCGACGACATCCTCACCGACCTCGCCCACCGGACCGGCAACCTCCCGGCGGCGGGCTGGTGGTTCCTCCGGTACCCGGACCCCGAGCCCCACCTGCGGCTACGCATCCCACTCCAGGACACCACCTTCGCTGCCACCGCCGCATGCCTCGCCGAATGGGCGCAACAACTGGAGCACAAACGCGTCCTGCACGACTACAGCCTGCGCACCTACCGGCCCGAGACCCGCCACGGCACCGGCCCCACCCTCACCGCCGCCGAAGCGGTCTTCGCCGCTGACTCCCGCGCCACCCTGCAGCGGCTGACCGGCGACCGCCAGGCCAGCACCGCCGCCACGATGATCGCCATCGCGGACGCCTTCACCGGCGACGGGCCGCGTTGGCTCGCCGAACACGTCCCCCACCACCGCGGCCCCCGACTCGAACCCGTCCAGCTCGACCTCGCCCGCACCCCCTACCGCGACGACGACCTGGACAAGGCACTGGCCACCTACCGGACACTGGCCCACGCCGACAACCTCGACCTCGACCAGGTACTGACCGACATTCTGCACCTGCACCACGCCCGCATGATCGGCGTCGACCCCGCCTCCGAACGGCACTGCCTCCGCCTGGCCCGCGCCGTCGCCCGCACCCGCCAGGCGACGCCGTGACCGCAGCACAGTCCCTCGCCGAAGGGGCGGCCGGCGTCGCCCTTCTACACCTGGAAACCGGCAACCGGCCCGCCGCCCACGCGGCACTGCGGGCCGCCACCGCCAACGGCGTCAGCATCGCCGCAGGCGCCAGCCTCTTCTACGGCGCACCCGCACTCGCCTTCGTCCTCGCCACCCCCAACCAACCCGGCCTCACCCGAGCACGATCGATCGCCGCCACCGGGACCGCCACGGTCACCCGCCGACGGCTGCACGCCGCCCACCGCCGCATCGACTCCCACCAGCGGCCCCACTACGCCGAGTACGACCTCATCCGCGGCCTGACCGGCCTCGGCGTCGCCCTGCACCGCCTCGGCGACCACGACCTGCTCCGCCAGGTACTCACCTACCTGGTCCGGCTCACCGAACCGGTCAACGACCTCCCCGGCTGGTGGTGCGCGAACGGACCCGACCGACACCAGCCACCACCACCAGGAGGCCACGCCAACCACGGGATCGCCCACGGCATCACCGGCCCACTCGCGCTACTCGCCCTCACCCACCGCGCCGGCATCACCGTCGACGGACACACCGAGGCGATCCTGCGGATATGCCGATGGCTGGACACCTGGCAGCAGCACACCGCCGACACCATCTGGTGGCCGCAGACCCTCACCCTCGACGACCTGCACCACGGCGCACCCGCACAACAACACCCACTACGCCCCTCCTGGTGCTACGGCACCCCCGGAATCGCCCGCGCCCAACAACTGGCCGCCCTCGCCCTGCACGACACCGCCCGGCAGCTCCTCGCCGAGACGGCGTTCACCACCTGCGTGAACGACCCCGCACAGATCCGCCGTCTCACCGACCGCAGCCTCTGCCACGGCACCGCCGGCCTCCTCGCCACCGGCCGGCGCATCGCCGCCGACGCACTCACCCCGACACCCCTCGCCCCACTGACCCGCCTCCACCTGCACGCCACCCCCGCCGCGGACGAACCCACCGGACTACTTGACGGCACAGCCGGTCACGCCCTGGCCGCAGCCTCCACAACCTCAACCTCGTGGGACGCCTGCCTCCTACTCAGCTGACGAAAGGCCCGCCATGAAGGAGACCCCCTGGCAACAGGTGAACATCACCTACCCTGGCCAGAGCCGCCACGAACGCGAACAACACGCGATACCCCACCTCCACCGCGTCCTACCCGCCGCCGAGACCGCCGGCCTCATCACCTCCTGGTGGTTCATCCGCAAAGGACCGTGGCGCATCCGCTACCTGCCCACCACGCCCGACACCGACCCCGGCCCGGTACACGACCTGCTCACCGGAACGCGCGCCTGGACCAGCGACATCTACGAACCCGAGATCCACGCCTTCGGCGGCCCCGACGCGATGGACACCGCACACACCCTGTTCCACCACGACAGCCGCCACCTCCTCACCTACCTTCACCATCAGCCGGCAGACCGACGGGAACGCTCCCTCATCCTGTGCACGGCACTCATGCGCGCCACCGGACTCGACCTCAACGAACAAGGCGACGTATGGGCGCGAGTCGCCCGACACCGCCTGGAACACCGCACCTGGCCCCCCGCCGCCGACCCCGCCACCTGGGAAGCCTTCACCGGCAAGGTCCGTCACCTGCAACTCGGCACCACCCGCACCACCAGCGACTGGCAGACCGCCTTCGAGAACGCCGGCACAGCCCTCCGCCACCTACGCGACACAGGAAAACTCACCCGTGGGCTACGCGCCGTGATCGCAGAGCACGTGATCTTCCACTGGAACCGGATCGGGATACCCGCCACAACCCAGGCCGTCCTCGCCCAAGCAGCCGCGGAAGCCATCTTCGGCCGTGCCCCCGTGCCGCCAGGCGAGCAGTGGCCACGCCCGGTCGAACCCGTACCACCATCTGCGGTACCGCCAACAGAGGTCGATGCGCCCAGTCGCGCGGCGCTTGCAAGTTCAAGACACAGCAGACTCCTCACAGAGGGGGCTAGTGCCCAATGGTCGTGAAGCGCTGGCGGGGCCGGACACATCGTCCGGCCCCAAGTAAAGTGCTGGTGCGTGATGGTTGAACCGCTTCGGTCGATCCTGGCCTTGGCGTCCGAAGTGTGCAGTCGGGCCAGTTATCGCCGACCTTTCGTCACGATTGCCCTAACTGCTAGAAGGATCAACGGGACCAGTATCGGTGTAGGCACGGAAATGGCGTCGGGAATTTCATTCACCGAAGCGGCAACCCATGTAACCGCTGCGGCGATTGCGGCTACCAGTAGCCCGGATAGGGTTAGGGCGTGTCGAGCCGTTCGCTTCGAAGGCAGAAACTTTATCTCAATGGCGAATCGCCACCAGGTTGCGAAGAAATTCCCTTCCGTTGATCTTTCTGTTCGGTGATGCGCCCAGACGCGTGCCTTGTCCGACGGTTCGGACTCGATGGGGTCAGTGTGATCGGCCAGGTTGAGCTCTTGGTCAATCTGCTGGGACGGGCAACGCCCCTGGTTCACTGCATAACCCCAATCGTGCAAGCGAACAAGCTTCACTTCCTTCCTGCGTGTTGGATCGGGTGCGGTCGCTGTGCATAAAGACTGACCGACATGGGTCGTAGGACGAGACTCCTAGGCCCATTGTCATGGTCTCAACGTGCATCGCAAGACCCGTCGCACATGGTGTGCGATGTTCCAGCTTGGAGGGACGGTTGACTAGCAGCCCTGAACCCGTGAGTCTGTTGACGGGCGCCCATTGGTAACGCGAAGTGTCTTAAATTTTCCTGGGAACTGTCAGCAGCGATAAAGAGTACCGGGCATGGGAGAAGGGGATATATATGCCAGCGAAGGGGTCTGTTGAAGCGGGCAATGGCGGCGTTCCGAAACGGCGTGAGTCCGATGGCGGCATCACCCCTCCGGCAGTTGCGTCTGGAGGTGCGAGTGGGAGCAGCGGGCCGCTAACCCGTGTAACCGTCAATTTTACTCAAAGGTCAATGTTGGCGCTCGATAGTGCCGTCCGGAAGTCGGGAGATACCAGAACGGACACCATCAACCGCGCAATTCAAGTATATGATCTAGTGCAAGATGTCCTAAAGCGCGGCGATGGCCGAAGCCTGCTGATCAAGTATCCGAATGGCGAATGCGAGCGCCTGCTAATGATGTGACTAGCCGCTCGGCTCTTAACGCATTCGGGCAGATGTTGGACTTGAATGGCACCAATTCTTCCCAAGGGTAGAGCAGGAGCAGTCACCGCCGGGTATAGAAAGTAGGCAGGGCTGACCATCTCGCGGCGGCGGCCATTGGCGACACGGCTGCTGGGGAAAGTCCATTCCGTCTGTCCGTTGTAGTCGTGGCCGCGCGCAGCGCTGCATTATCCTGCCTTGGAGGCCCTCTTGCCGGCGAGACCCCTTGCGGCATCGTTGTAAACCCCTGTGCTCGTAATCGACGGAGCGTCGCTCGTCGACTTTGCCGGCTTCGTCTACGAGTTCTCGCAGCTGCTCTGTCACGCAACCCGAGCGGAAGCCTCGATGCCTTCAGCGACATCCTCTTCGAGCAGGACCCTGGGAGGCTGGCCGTTCTGCTGACCGCAGTCGGTGTGCCAGGCATGCCGCTGCCAGAGGCCTTGTCGGATACGCACTCGAGTTCGAACCGATCGTCCCTCGCGATCTTGTGGAGACTCGGATCAGTGCGGGCGTCTGGCAACCATGAAGGCCAGCGATGTCACCGTCGTCCCGACCTAGTCGCCTAGCGTCTGTCGACCTGCACGAAGGTTGTTGCGGCGGCGACGCCTTTGGCGACTGCGTGGGGTAGCGGCACGTTGTGAGCGAGTCGTGCGGCGAGGGTGCCGAGGAAGGCGTCACCGGCCCCGCTGGTGTTGATGGCCTTGACGTGTGATGCGGGGACGAGTGCGGTGTGGTCGGCATCGCTGTAGGCGGCGCCGCGAGCGCCAGCGGTCACCACCACCGCTCGTGGGCCCAGCTTGCGGAGTTCCTGCGCTGCGATCGACGGATTGGCATGGTGGCGGCCCAGTATCGCTGCCGCTTCGGCCTCGTTCGAAACGAACAGGTCGAGTGGGGCCAGGGCGGTCAGACCGAGCGAGGGATGTGGCACGAGGTTGCCGATGAGCGTCTCTGCGTGGTGATGCCGGAAGACGGCGTCAACGGCATCGGGCTGGAGATCGAGCTGGGTTACCACGATCGGAGCTCGTAGCTGCTGAAGTGCGTTGCGCACATGCTCGCTGGCGAGCTCAGTCTCTGTGGAGTGTGCGAGGACGATGTAGTTCTCGCCGTCGGGGGTGATCTCGATGATCGCGGTACCGGTCGGAGCCGATGGCACGACTTGAAGGAAGGACATGTCGATGGCCGCGTTGGTGAGGGCTCGGCTCAGGGAGGCGCCCCATTCGTCGTCGCCGACGTTGGTGATCAGGCTGGCGCGGACGCCCGCTTGTCGTGCGGCCAAAGCCTGGTTGAGGCTCTTGCCGCCCGGTGTGGTCGTCGCGGGTGACGAGGCGAACGTCGTCCGGCCAGCGACGGGCCGTTGGGGGATCCGCACGGTGATGTCGATGTTGGCGCGGCCGACGAAGGCGACATGCGGCGTACGGACCTGATCGGGTAGTTGGTGACTCATCCGCTGGTGGCCAGCTGGTCGAGGAGCTGTCGCACTTCCGGCTGGCTGGAGAAGGGTTCGAGTCGCCGGGCCAGGGTGGTGACGTTTCGGCGGACCCGAACCGAGCCCGTCGTGGTAGCCGTGGTCAACGCTTCAGCCGCGACGGTGGCGGCCTGGCCTGGTTCCGAAGCCGCCAGGTAGGCGTGCGCCGTGCGGGAGAGGTACACGCCCCGTTCGCGTCGGTAGCGGTCGGGCCACGTGTTGACGGCGTTGGTGAAGCTGTCGATGGCCCGACGCGGTTGGTTGAGGCGGAGCCATCCCTCGCCCTCCTGCGCCGCAAGGTACGGCCGGGTGCAGAACGAACCGAGGGCACTGCTTCCCCCGCTCGGCGGCCTGGCGGTCGCCACGAGTGTGTGGGCACGCTCGACCGCGGCCTGGAAAGCGGAGGCGTCCTGCGCGATGGCGCTGCCGTGCGCCTGCTGGATGGCGGCGAAGGCGTGCAGGAGCGGGGGCGTGTCGGGCAGGCGGGAAGCGGCACGGGCCAGCCCGACGACACAGTCCTCGTCCCCGGTTCCCACCATCCGCTGTGCCTTACGGGTCAGGACGTACGCCCAGAACTCCTGATCGTCGGCTTCCTGCGCCATGCTTCCCGCGCGGTCCAGCCAGCGGTCGCCCGCGGCCCGGTCGCCGAGATCGTCGCTGAGCCAACCCGCGAACTCGCTCCACCGTGCCTCGGTGCTGAGAAGCCGGTTACGAAGCTGTCCACGTGTCTGCCGACGCAGGGCGGCGATCAGCGCGATCTGCTGTTCGACGGTCGACAGGATGGTGAGGCCACCCAGCAGGTCGTCCGCTTGTACGAGGAGCGCGCGAAGCTCCGCGAAGTGATCGACAACGGCAGGGTCGACGGACCGTGGGTGAGAAACGCCTGTGGTGGTGACAACCGGCACGGCGGTGAGGCCAGCGGCCAGTTCCAGCAGAGCCCTCCGGCTTACCCGCAATGACATCGCCTGCCCATCGGACATGACCGCAAGCGTAACCGCGTCACCATCGTGAAAGTCCGTCTCACCTGCCACCGCGGCACCGGCGACCCGCGCGAGTGGTGCCGTCAGGCCGTTCGGACCACCGGCCGTCAGATCCGTGGCGGCGAGGTCGCGCAACGACTCCCGTGCCGGATCCGTCACCGGGACACCGTGAGTGCCAGCCGGTAGTGAGCGGTCCTCGACTTCGCCCCACCGCATGCGTTGTGCCGCTTCGACTTTCTCCTGATCAAGCTGCTGCTTCAGGCGCCGATAGTCGTCGTAGTCGGCCAGCAACTCTCCACCAGCGGCTAGGGCCGCTTCACAGCGCTGCCAGAAGATCCGGTCCGGGCATTGCTGCCCGCGCTCGACGCCCGCGATCGTGGTCCGGGAAACCGGCACCCGCCTCGCCAATGCCAACTGGGTCAGCCCACGCACGTTGCGCCAGGCGGCAAGCCTTGCACCCAGTGCCCGCTTCGCATCGTCTACCCGCTGCGGATCGATCATGACGCCCGTCCCTTCACAACCCCGTACGGACACGACGGCTGCATTGACGCAAAGCGACGTTACCGTAACCGATCTCCGCCAGAACCGGCCAGCGCCTCAACAACCCCGGCGCCGACGTCCTTGTCCGCGCCGAGCAACGTCTATCGGCGGGCGACCCGAGACCCGACTCCGGACCTTCGATGATGTGCGCGGTGTGTGCTCGAGAGCGGATGCCACCGTGGGGCAACCGGTGCCACCGGATGCCACGGCGGGTCAACGGGCCGGGTCGCTGCCGGGGTCCGTGTGCTCGGGGTGTGGTCATCGGTCGGCCCTGACCAGGGCGACGACGTGGGTGAACGTGGGCCACTCCCTGCCACCCCGGGTGAACCGGCAGGCCGCTAGACTGGGCACTCGCGCCCTCGTAGCTCAGGGGATAGAGCATCGGTTTCCTAAGACGACGCTCTATCTGTACCCATAGCTGGATCACCTGCGGGTTTCTATTTTGTTTTCACATTGGTGGGTCGCACGCGCCCGTCGCTGTGCTCGCTTGCTGAAGATCAGCAGAACAGGTGTAAGTCCTGCTCAGGCCCTTGTTAGGTCGGTTCGACGCGTCCTTGCGGGATCCGGTGAAGTTGCCGTGCCGCGTCAGTTTACGGTGCCGCGAGAGCGTGGGCCAGCAGCGCGGCGAGTTTGGCTGCGCGTGCCGGGTGGTGATGACTGATCCAGGTAACTCGTCCGATGAGGTATTGAGCGAAGTCGGGGTGGCCGGTCCGGTTCTGCGCGGCGAGGCCGGTGCGGGCGGCGTTGTGGAGGATGGCGCGGAGCTGGTCGTATTCGTCGCGTGGTGTGGCGGGGTGTTGGTTGACGACGAGTCCAGCGAGGAGTTGCCGGTCCGCGCGCCCGCGGACGCGGGTCTTGGCTGGATGGACTTGGAAGCCCTCGTCGCGGGCGATGTCGGTGACGTCGGCGATCAGGTCGTCGATGCGGCGGGTGGTGAGGTCGCCGGAGAAGGCGAGGTCGTCGGCGTACCGGCTGTAGGTGATGGCGAAGGCGTCGGCGAGGCCGGTGAGGCGTCGGTCGAGTCGGTAGGCGCACAGGTTGGCCAGTGCGGGTGAGGTGGGCGCGCCTTGGGGCAGATGGCCGGTGCGGAGCGCGGCGAGCCGGGCCGCTCGGTGCGGCAGCTCGGTCGGTGCGCGGCGCAGGACTGGGTGCGGGGTGCGGTTGGTGCAGAGTCCGGTGAGGGTGTGGGCGACGGATTCGGGGTAGCCGGCGGTGCGGAACAGGCCGTGGACGCGGGTGGCGGGGATGTGGGTGAAGAAGGCGAGCAGGTCGATCCGGACGACGACCGGCTGTGCGGTGTGGATGCCGGCGAAGGTGTGCGCGGAGCGGCCGGGGACGAATCCGTGGGCGGCGGGGTGGACCGGGATGGGGCCGAGGACCTCGGTGAGGAGCCGGCGTTGCAGGGCGCGCAGCCGGGACTTCGGTGCCTCGATCAGCCGGCCGCCCGCGGTCCACCGGTAGTGGTAATGGTGCAGGCGGTGGGCGGTGGCGCGGCGGTTCATGGCGCGTCGGTCGGCGTACCAGTCGAGGTGCTCGATGCTCAGGTCGAGCATCGCGGCCAGGTCATCGACGGTGTCTATGACTGGGGTGTGCCAGGGGCGGCGGATGGTGCGGGTCGGTGTCACGGGTCGGGCGCGGATGGCGATCGGTCGCTGGTGCTGGCGGGCGGTGGCGACTGCCGCGCGCAGTGGGTCGACGTTGCTCAGGAACGTGGCCAGTTCGCGTGGCCGGTCGGTGGGTGGGCGCGGGTAGGCGACCAGCACCGCGTCGGCGACCGGCCACAGCCAGCGCCGTCGTACTCCGAGGACGAGCCCACCCTGGTCGATGAGATCGGCGCGGCGCCAGCTGTCGCCGGCGAGGAACGCGTCGGCGAGCGCGGTGGCGAGGGCGTGAATGGTGGTCACGATCGGGCCGGTGGTGGCAGCGCGTCCCGACGATGCCCGGTCGTGCGGGTGCACAGGCTCGCGGAGCGTGCCGACGCACCTGTGGTGTGGTGCCGAGGTGAGTAGTCCGTCCCCGGGGTTGCCCCGGAGAGACCATGACCGGACCCCACGTGGGGGGCCGGCCTGGTCAGCTCGGGACACGCTGCCATGGGAGCAGCGTAGGGAACGGAGACCGTCATCGGTGTCCGCAGTGTGTGGGGCGGCGAGGAATACCGATGAGAGAGGCGGCGCCCGATGAGCTGGCCTCAACCATGACGGTCTCCTGATCGGTGTGCGATTGCTATTCGTGGCGCAAGAGTGCGGGGGTGGGGCGGCCGGCGGACGTGGTGGCCAGGATGGTGATCAGGGTGCCGAGGACGACCCCGGCGGCGGCAAGAGTGAGCATGGGCCTGATGGTGTGGAGCAGGTCGGCGAAGCTCGCAGTGCGCAGTACGGCTGCTGCCGTCCCGGCGGTGAGGATGACGGCCGCGGCGGTGATGAGTTGACCGAGGATCAGACCACTGACTGACTCGGTGAGGTCCGCGGCCGTGAGGGTTCGCCGGGGCGCGCCGATCACCGCGAGGGGGACGTTCGCGCGTCGGGTGGCGATCCTGCGGTCGACGGTGGACATGGCGAAGGCGATGAAGCCCATGGCGGCAGTGATGAGCAGCCCGGCGGTGACGAGGACGATGACGGCGCCGGCGTCGAAGCCGGTCGGGATCTCGCGGTATCCCTGCACCACTGCGGTGGGGGCGAGGGCGGCGGTGACGGCGTACCAGTCCTCGAGCTTGCCCTGGTCGGCGGTGACCTTCGCGACGATGGTCCCCTGCCGGGGCGTCTCGGCGACGACGATGTCGGTGCCTTGCCCGAACGGTGAGGTGTTCAGCGGGGCGGTGTCGGCAGGAATCGTGAAGGCCGTGACCGCGGCATCTCCGTCGTCGRCTGGCCTCAGGGTGGTCCCGGGCGGTAGCTGGTCGGACCACTTCGCCCGGTACGCCTTTCCCGGTGTGCAGGTCCAGGTGGTGTCGAACAGCACGGCGAGGCTGGCGCAACTGCCCCGGACGACAGAGACCTGTTGCTGCTGCCCGGCGACCGTGGCGATGCCGCTGAGGCTCTCGTAGTAGGCGATATTGTCGGTGCCGACGACGGGAGTCAGCTTGTCGGCGAGGGCTTGGTCACCAGTCAGGATCGTCTGCGGCAACCACCCGGTGTCGGACACCTGCCGGGCGGTGTTCGCCGCCTGATAGGCGGCGGTGCCGATGGTGCCCACGCCACCGATGAACAGAGCGACCATCAGCGCGCCGACCAGACGCGAGGCCAGGTTGGGCGCCTGCAGGACGCGACGTGCGGCGAGGGTCACCCACACCGGTCGGGCGGTCCACCGCAGCAGAGGTGCCCAGAGGCGGGTGAGCAGCGCTGGAAGAACGAGCGGCAGGGTGAGCGCCACGCCCAGCATCCCGGCGGCGAGCAACGCCAGTGCTGGCATCGTCGTGTCACCGAGCCACATCGCCGCCAGCAGCGCCATGACCGATGCGATGAAGGCGAGCAGCCGCCACGCTCGAGGTGCCGGGGTCGCGGTTCTACGGCGGGTGGTCACCGGGCGCAGAACAGCAGGCGTTGCCCCTGCCACGGCCACTATGACCGCGAACACCGCGATTATCGCTCCGGCGGTGGCGGCTCGACCGGCGCCGACGTGCACGTCCGTGGCGTACCAGCGGAAACGGCCCAACGACCAGTCGGCGCTGATTGCCCGTAGCAGCGGGAACGCCGCATAGCCGAGTGCGACGCCGATGGTGGCGGCGACACCGGTCTCGACCGCGTTGACCGCCTGTGCCTGTCGCGCCGACGCCCCGAGTAGCCGGAGCGCGGCCAGCCGCTGCTCCCGCGCGGAGGCCGACAGCCCGGCGGCGGTGGACAGCAGTACCGCCAGTGGTGCGAGGAGGAAGAACGCGAACGCGAACGCGACCATCCGTCCGGGAGTGAGCAGTCGCTCCAGATCAGAAGTGCCTCGCTGCACCGCCAACCGCCGGTTGGCATCGGAATCGCCGAAGCCCACCACCGGAACGGCGTCCGCCGGCATTCGAGCCGCGTCCACACCCACGTACGCGATCAGCTCGTCCGGCGCGGTCAGGCCCGCAGCGCCGATCGTGCCGACCACCCGCTGCGGGAAGCGCTGCCGCGCGTGCGGGTTGGCGGCGATGAGCTCACGCAGCGCCGGGGAAACCACCACCTCGCCGGCGGCCGGCAATTGCCCGACTCCGGGCGGAACGGGAGCACCACCGCTGGCCCCACTGACATTCACCCGACGTAGCAGGCGACCGGCGACCGCGTCATCGATCGTCAGGACCCGCAACCCCTGATCTGCGCCGGGTTGCGTCACCGGGGTCCGGGAGATGACCCGCAGGTCCTGGGCGTCCACCACGGTCGGCACCGCGAGCGCGCCGAGGACCAGCACGATGCCGACCGCCGCCCCGGCGCCGAGCAGCACCGTGCGCACCAGCGCCCGGCGTCCACCGCGCACCGTCAGCCGCAGTCCCAACCACATCCATGGCAGATAGCGACCTACGGCACTCATCGCGCAGCCACCGTCTCCAGCACGCGGCCATCGCGCATGCGCACCACCCGGTCTGCTCGCTGCGCCACCTCCGCGGCGTGCGTCACCACGACCACGGCGGCATGTCGTTGCCTCGCCGCGGCGAACAAGCAGTCCAGGACCGCCTCACCGCTGGTGGAATCCAGCGCGCCAGTCGGCTCGTCGGCGAAAACCACCTGTGGCTCGTGCACCAGTGCCCGAGCCACCGCGGCCCGCTGCGCCTGCCCACCCGACACCGCGCCCGCCTGCCGCGACGCCAGGTCTCCGATACCTAACTCCTCGAGCAGATGCAGCGCCCGTCGGTGAGCCACCGCTGCCCGTACCCCGGTCATCCGCAGCGGCAACTCCACGTTCTCGCCGAGTGTCAACTCCGGCACCAGGTCACCGAACTGCAACACAAACCCGAAGGAGGTCAATCGAAGGCGGCTGCGCGCCGCGTCCGACTCGGCCGACAGCTCCCGCGACCCGAAGTACACCTCGCCGGCGTCGGGACGCAGCAGGCCCGACAGCACATGCAGCAGGGATGTCTTGCCGCAGCCGGAGGGACCGGTGATCGCCACCGTCTCGCCCTTCTCGACGGCGAACGAGAGATCGTCGAGCGCGACGGTCCGGCCGAAGCGCAGCCGGACGCCTCGACAGCCAGCGAGACCGGGAAACGTCGTACGAGGCACCTTCATAGATGAACCCTATAGCCCTTCTGCTGTGGAGTGTGGGTATGAATCGCCGAACGAGCGGCCGTCGAGAGACGGCCGCTCGTCGTACCGTCGAACTAGCAGCTCACCAGTGCGAAGCTTTCCGCCTCGTTGTCGAAGTTCGCGAACGTGCGCAGGTTGCTCACGGAGGTGTTCTTCGAGATGGTGATACGGGTGCCCGAGAAGCCGTCGTTGTCGTACAGCACCGCGCACTTGCTGGTGTTGTTGATAACCGAGCTGATCTCGTTGTCCCCGTTGAATCCGTTGATCTCGTACCGGTCATTCGAGATGGTGCCCGGGACGTAGTCCACGTACTTGCTGCCGGTGTATCCGAAGTCTTCCCACATGCAGATCCGGCCGCTGGAACAGGTTCCCGCGGCGTACGCCGGGACAGCGAACCCGGCCACACCGAGGACGATTCCTGTTGAGGTGGCGGCCAAGAGCCGCTTGACACGGTGCGACATGTCGCTCCTTCTGCTGTAAGTGGAGAGGGGCGTTGCCCGCCATCCACCTTCGACTAAAACCTATTTCTCGCGCCTCAGAGCGTGCCGAACGCTGCTGCAGTCAACATTCGGTAAGCCGAAAGGTGAGGTGCCCTTGACTCGGGTGGAGATTCGGGGCAGGGCTAGCGGCGAAGATTGGCGGTCTCGTGCCGGTCGAAGCCGATGCTGGGCACATGCCCAGGAGTCGCCATATGGTCGAGCCGATCAATGCGGCAACGTCTGCTCAACGTATCCCCCGTGGATGTAGCAGTGCCGAGGTCAATGAGTCTCACAGATCACGGCCATCGATGCAACCCTTTGTGATCGGCTGGTTGCAGCATGCGTTTTGCGTGTGCACGGCGCACCTCGTGACCATGCGCCTCAGCCTCCCGCGCGTGGGCCCAGGTGTCGCATGGAAGCCACCCTGTCGTGGAGCGCCACGCCGCTTGCAGCGGGCGGCGGCGTTCCAGCTCTTGGATCGCCGTTCGACAGGTGGTGGCAGGTGCGGCGAGCGGGACGGGCTGTCCCCGCCGTCGAACGTCGTCGCAAGCCACTCGGGGTGGACGGGATGCACGCGCCCAGCGGGCGGGGTTGACACGCTCGCCCGAACACCGTCAGATGCAAGGGCCTGGCCCTCACGAAGCGGCGATCCTGCCCCGCTCATCGCCGGGTGTGGTTTCCGCCTGCGGCCACTGGTGGGCGACCTGCAACAGAGCCGTCGTGGGCGGCCATAGTGTGTTGTGAGGCAACAAATGCGACCGTCGGACGAGGAGTTGTGGTCCTCGATCGCCGCCGGTGACGAGGTGGCGTTCGGTCGGCTCTTCGACCGGTATTCCCGTCCGGTCTACAACCACGCGTTCCGGCTGACCGGGTCGTGGTCGACGGCCGAGGACGTCACGCAGGCGACGTTCCTCGTCGCGTGGCGCCGCCGGCACGACGCGCGACTCGTGGACGGATCGGCGCTGCCGTGGTTGCTGGTCGTCGCCACGAACGCGGTCCGCTCGGAGTGGCGGTCGGCGCGCCGGTGGCTTGCGCTGATTCGGCGTCTACCGGGAGAGCGGTACGCCGATGGTGACCTCGCCGAGGACGTCTCTGCGCGGCTCGACGACGAACGGCGGATGACCGAGGTCCTCGCGGTGGTCCGCCGGTTGCCGCCGGCCGAGCGGGAGGCGGTGGCGTTGTGCCTGTGGTCCGGTGTGTCGTACCCGGACGCGGCGGCCGTCTTGGGCATCAGCGAGGTGGCGGTGCGGTCGAGGGTCAGTCGTGCGCGCAGCCGCCTGGCCCGTTTGATGCCGCAGGAGATCCAGGAGGGGAAACGGTGAACGACATTCTCGACCTGCCCGCGGAGCGGGACCTGCCTCCGGGAGCGGCGCTCGCGATGCGGGCCCGGCTCCTCGGCGTCGCGAGCCCGCCTCCCGCACGTACGCCACGACTGAGGATCGCCGTGGCTGTGGCGGCGCTGCTGACCGTGGCGTCCGGGGCCGCGGCGGTGGCGTGGGACCGGCCGGACCGCTCGACCGCACAGGTGCTGGCGATGGGGCCCGGGGAGCTGTCGCCAACGCTGCAGAAAGCGGCCGAGCGGTGCCTGCAGTGGAGTTCCCCGCAACGACAGACCCGGCAAAGTCCGGGTGAGCAACCCGTCCCGGTGTCCCTGGCCGACCTCGCGGTGGCTACCGAGCGAGGTGACCGCGCGCTGGTGTTGTTCATGAACGACGTCGGCTACACCACGTGTGACGTGGAGTGGGCGGGAACGCCCCGGGAGTCCGGCGGGGGCGCCACTGAGCCGTGGCCGCACGGTGACCTGCTGCCCGGGCCGGTGCAGCGGCTGCTGCTGACCTCCACCGAGTTCGACGGCGGGGACGTCAGCGTCAGCGGCCGGGTCAGCAGCCGCGTCCACCGGCTCGTCCTCGATCACGGCGACGGCCACACCACCACAGCACGACTTTCCGATGGCACGTTCGGCCTCATGACCAGCGACGCAAGACTCAAGGCCGGCAACGACCCTGAACTGGTCAGCTACGACTCCGGAGGGATCGAGATCGACAGGCGCCCGCTGTTCCAGGCCGAGGACCAACTCGAGCACTGCTACACGGGCCCGGACGGGAAGCCGATCTACGGCAAACCGACCAGCGACTGCCGTCCCGCCGAGACGTGGGGGCGTTAGCCATGATTGGAGGCTGACCGCTGCCCGGGGCGTGGGTCGTCACTCACGGGTCAGCCCCGCCGGCAGCGCGTCCTCGCCGGGTCGGACCTGGCGGGAATTGGCCACCGGGTCACGGTCCAGGGTGTGAATCAGTGGTGCCGGGCCGCCGACGCAGGTCCAGGTGTCGTCCCACAGCGCGGAGACCAGCCATGACCGGTCGGCGGGGAAGAACAGATCGGGTAGAACGCCGTGAGCGTGGCGGATATGACCACCAGTGCGCCAGGTGAGGGCTTGCTCGAGGCCGGCCTCGACCAGCACGTACGGCCAGCTCCAGTAGAGGAACACCCTCGGGGCGTCGGGGAAGACGACGTCGTGGGCGCCGGTGTCGAGGTAGGCCAGCCACCACGGCTGGTCGGCGGTGTGCATGGTGAGGTCCTCGACCAGGGCCTGCTCGTAGGCGGCGGCGGTGACGTCATCGGCCTGGTACGTGGTGGCGTAGGCGTCAAAGACCGGCGGGATGGCGGTGGTGATCGAAACGCCGGCAGTGGTGTGCCCGGCGATCCAGCCCACGTCGGCGGCGGCGCCGATGCGCCAACTCCGCCCGTCCTTGCTGACCTGCACACCGCCATTCAAGCCGCTGCAGCGACGGTTGGCGTAGGAATCAGGCCAGTCAAGGAACGGCGGCCCGCCCGTTATGGGCAGTCACGCCGTACGCCTTCCCCGCGCTCGATCGATCCCCGGCTCTCGCACATCCTGTCCGAGGCGCCGGCCAGCGACGGCGGGAGGCTGGGTCGCCGTGCCCGCGGGGCCGGGGTGGGGATGGCTGTGTGTGTTCCGCCGTGATCGTGGCTGAGCTTCGAGGTGCCACCCGCTCCCGCCCTCGCGGACGCGTTGGTTGAACGGGCACGGCCCCGGTGGCCGTAGAACCGATGCCTGGGGCGGTGGGTATGGCTGCGTGTGTTTCGCCGAGATTGCTTGGCTGACGGTAGGAGATGCCACCCGCCGCTTCATCGTCTGCGAGATTCGGTAGACCGCTGATGGAGATCCGCGACCTGCGTTCGCATCGTTAGAAGGTGCCGGCAAACCCGAACCCACAGACGAGGGCCCAACGAAGAAAACCGATCATGTGAAGGAGCGCGAGGGTGGCGAAGCTGTGGATCGGCGTGGACATCGGCAAGGCACACCACCACGTCGCCGCCGTTGATGGCGACGGTCGGCTGGTCTACTCCCGCCGGGTCGCCAACGACGAGACCGCCCTCCTGACGGTCATGGCCGAGGTGTCGACGCACGGCCGTCCGGTCTGCTGGGCGGTCGACGTCACCACCGGCCTGTCGGCGCTGCTGCTGACCCTGCTCTGGCGGCGCCAGGTCCAGGTCCGCTACGTCTCCGGCGCCGTCGCGTTCCACATGGCCGCTGCGTTCGCCGGGGAGAACAAGACCGACGCGCGCGACGCGGTGGTCATCGCCCAGACGATTCGCATGCGCCCGGACATCCCAATCCTGGATCCCTCCGACCGGCTCATTGCCGAGCTGACCGTGCTGACCGGGTACCGCGCCGACCTCGTCGGCCAGCGCGTCGCGACCCTGTTCCGATTGCAGGAACTGCTCACCGGGATCAGCCCGGCGTTGGAGCGAGCTGTGGAACTCAACCGCAAGGGCCCGATGATGGTGCTGGCCTGCTGGCAGACTCCGGCCGCGATCCGGCACGCCGGCGTCGACCGGATCACCGCCCTACTCCGACGCGGCCAAGTCAAGAACGCCGTCCAGGTGGCCGAGGCGATGGTGGCCGCTGCGCGGCAGCAGACCGTCACGCTCCCCGGCCAACGTGCCGCGGCCGTGGTGGTGGGGCAGATGGCCACCGAGATCCTCGCCCTCGAACAACGCATCGCCGCCGTCGACGACCTCATCGCCGAACACCTCAACCAGCACCCCTTGGCGCCGATCGTGGGCAGTCTGCCGGGCATGGGCCCCTTGCTTACCGCCGAACTGCTCGTCCACACCGCCGGCATGACCGAGTACGACAGCCCCGCGAAACTCGCTGCTCACGCCGGCTTGGCACCTGTTTCCCGCGACTCCGGAACGGTTTCCGGCAACCATCGGCAGCCTCGCCGCTATCACCGGCGGCTGCGGCACATTCTGTGGATGGCCGCCTTCACCGCCGCCCGAGAATGCCCCACCTCCCGCGCCTACTACGAGAAGAAACGCGCCGAAGGCAAAAACCACCGCCAAGCCATACTCGCCCTCGCCCGACGACGCGTCGACGTCCTCTGGGCCCTCATCCGCGACAACAAAACCTTCACCCAACCGGCACCAGCGGTTCGCGCCGCAGCCTGAACCAGCCCGCTCCCCGCCGACGCGACCCCGGTCCCGTCGGCCGTACCACCCTGCCTACCAAGATCATCCGAGTCACATGGAGACTCGGGGTGTGGTCCTGGGCTGGGCGAACACGGGTCCGGGGAACGTGGGTGAACGTGGGCCACTCCCTGCCACCCCAGGTGAACCCCCAGGTCGTTAGACTAGGCCCTCGCGCCCCCGTAGCTCAGGGGATAGAGCATCGGTTTCCTAAACCGTGTGTCGCAGGTTCGAATCCTGCCGGGGGCACCAGGTCAGGTGTTTGATCAACGATCACTGTGCCGCCTTCCGGAGCTTGCGTGCCCGATCGCCTCGCCGAGATCTGCTGCAGCAACGCGGTTGTGTGAGCGGGACTGACAGCAGCGGCCACCCTCGCTCGTCGCTGACCCGTTCGAAGAACTGCAACAGGTCGTCCTTGCTGACCCCGAATTCCGCACAGACGCCAACGGCCGCCACTAGCCTCGGCCGTTCAGTAAGGCCGCCTGTGGTTCATGATCAGAAATGAGGAAGTGCCTCCCGATCTGGGATGATCTGGCTTGTCGAAGGCCCA
>NZ_LYXF01000039.1:0-32288 GCF_001709195.1 Micromonospora sp. II
AGCAGCAGAAGATCGAGTACATCGTCATCCACGACACCGAGGGCTACTTCGGCCCGAGCGTCGACCTGGTGAAGCGGGCCGACTACCTGGGCTGGCACTACACGCTGCGCTCGGTGGACGGCTACATCGCCCAGCACATCAAGACCAAGGACGTGGGCTGGCACGCCGGCAACTGGTACGTCAACGCCAAGTCCATCGGCCTGGAGCACGAGGGCTTCGCCGGCCAGGGCACCTGGTACACCGAGGCGATGTACCGCACCTCCGCCAAGCTGGTCCGCCACCTGGCGCTGAAGTTCGGCATCCCGATGGACCGGCAGCACATCATCGGCCACGACAACGTGCCCGGCATCACCGCCGCCAACGTGGGCGGCATGCACTGGGACCCGGGGCCCTACTGGGACTGGTCGCACTACTTCGACCTGATGAAGGCGCCGTTCCGCGGCACCGGCACGGCGAAGACCGGCCTGGTCACCATCGACCCGGACTTCGCCACCAACCGGCCCGCGTTCACCGGCTGCAACCAGCAGCCGCCGGGCGTCCCGACGCCCACCCCGCCGGCGCAGCCGTGCCCCTCGCGCGGCTCCTCCGCGGTGATCCTGCGGACCGCGCCGAGCCCGGACGCCCCGCTCGTCAACGACCTCGGGCTGCGCCCGGACGGCACGCCGGACACCATGTACATCTCCGACCACGGCGCCCGCGCCTCGGCCGGCCAGACGTACGCGCTCGCCGGCCGGCAGGGCGACTGGACCGCGATCTGGTACCTCGGCCAGAAGGCGTGGTTCCACAACCCGGCCTCCGCGCCCACCGCCAAGTGGGCCACCGGCTTCGTGGTGACCCCGCGGCCCGGCAAGGCCACCATCCCGGTGTACGGCCGCGCCTACCCGGAGCAGTCCGCCTACCCGGACACCATCCCGTACCAGGCCATCTCTCCGCTGCAGTACACGTTCGCCGCCGGCCAGCGGTACGCGGTCGGCGGGGTGCTGCCCGGCGAGTACTACCGGGCGGTCTCGTTCGACGGTTCCGCGCCGGGTGACCGGACCGTGGTACGCGGGAAGAACCAGTACGTGCAGGTCCAGTTCGGCCACCGGATCATGTTCGTGAACCTGGACGACGTGCTGATCCTGCCGTCCCCGGTCGGCGCGCCGCGCTGACCCCTCCCCGAGAACGCGAAGGCCCCCGGTCCATGCGGACCGGGGGCCTTTCGGTGTGACCGAGGTCAGGTGACCCGGACGAAGCCGGCGAGCGGCTGGGTGTTGATGCTCGACACCTGGACCGGTTTGCCTGTCCGGGGCGCGTGCACCATCACCCCGTTGCCGAGATAGAGCCCGACGTGATGCAGATCGGAGCCGAAGAACACCAGGTCACCCGGGCGCGCCTCGGAACGGGACACCTTGCGGCCCTCGTTCCACTGCGCGCCGGTGAAGTGGGTGAGCGAGATGCCCGCCGCCTTGTACGCGTACTGCGTGAGGCCGGAGCAGTCGAACGCGTTCGGGCCGGTGGCACCCCACACGTACGGGTCGCCGACCTGGGCGCACGCCGTCGCGATCGCGGTACGCGCGGCGCTGCTCACCACGCCGTCGATCTTCGGGCAGCCCGCCGGGCGGATCGAGGTCACCGGCAGCATGGCGGTGAGTCGCTTGATCTCCGAGTCGATCTGCTTCTTCTTCGCCGCGAGGTCGTTCTGCTGCTTGGTCTCCAGCTCGATCAGCTCGTCGAGCTTCTCCTTCTGCCTGTTGTACTCGTCCCGCACCTTGAGCACACCGGCGATCTGACGGCGCTGGTCGTCGGCGATCCGGTCCAGCATGACCAGCTGCTCGGCCAGCGTGCCCGGCTTGGTGCTCACCAGCAGCGCGCCCAGCTCCTGCGACGGGCCCTGGATGTAGTAGCGGGCCGCGATGTCGCCGACCTTGTTCATGGCGAGCGTGGAGGCCAGCTCCAGCGGCACCATCTTGTCCTTCAGCGCCTTGGACTTCTTCTGGTTGGCGCGAAGCTGCGAGCGGACCTTGTTGAACTGCTCGATGGTGGGTTCGAGCTGCTCCCACTGCTTGTCGATCTGCGCGTCGATCTCGTCCACCGACGGCGCCGCGTGCGCCGGAGCCGTCAGCATCCCGGCGCCGACCGCGGCGGCCGCGACCAGGGTGACCAGACGGCGTGCCATCCGGTGGAACCCGGCACGTCGGCCGGGTGGAGCGCTCGGGGCGTGACGTTGAGGGGGCGTGGTTGCCACCGGCACGGACTCCTTTGCAACCGACCGCCGGGCGCCTCGCGAGAGGGAAGATCGAGGCAGACGACCCACAGCGGTCGGTGCCCCACATTAGGGAAGGCGTCCGGTGGAATCAAGGCGACCGTTTGTTCAATCACGTATCCGCAATCGATTGCACACCAAGGGTATTCATTTCATCTTCCGACGATGGCTGTCAATACGTCGTCGAGCGTCACCACGCCCATCGGCCGCCGTCCGTCGCTGACCAGCACCATGTGGCGGCGTTCGCGGCGCATCGCGAGCAGCAGGTCGGCGAGCGTACGGTCCGGCGGCACCACCGCCAGCGGCCGGTAGACAGCGGCCGGCACGGGGGCCCGGCGACTCGCGCCGGCGTACCCGAGCACGTCCTTCACGTGCACGAAACCGAGCACCCGGCGGGTGGACCGCTGCACCACCGGGAAGCGGGACCGGCCGGTGCGGGTCGCCAGCACCTCCAGCGACGCCGGTGAGACGTCCTCGGCCACTGTGGTGACAGTGGACCACTGTTGCAGCGCGTCCGCCGCCGTACGGCTGTGCAGGGCCAGCGCGCCGGTGATCCGGGCGTGCTCCTCGGCGTCCAGCAACCCCTCGGTACGCGCCTGCGAGACCAGCCCGGCCAGTTCCTCGGCGGTGAACACGGTTTTCACCGCGTCTGTCGCCTCCACCCGCCACCACCGCAGCACCTGCCGGGACGCCCACTTCATCGCCAGCAGCAGCGGCTTGGTGACCAGGCAGAACGCCAGCATGGCCGGGCCGAGCCAGAGCGCCGAGGGCTCCGGACCGGCCAGCGTGATGTTCTTCGGCACCATCTCGCCGACCACCGTGTGCAGGAACACCACCACCGCCAGCGCGATGACGAAGGTCACCGGGTGCACCGCCGAGGCGGGCATCCCCAGCGCGGCGAACGGCCCCTCCAGCAGGTGGGCCAGCGCCGGCTCGGCGATCGCGCCGAGGCCGAGCGAACAGACGGTGATGCCGAGCTGCGCTCCGGCGATCATCAGCGGAATCTGGTTCATCGCGGCCAGCGCCCACCGGGCCCGCTTCGACGTCGCCGCAAGCGGTTCGATCACGGTACGGCGGGAGGCGATCAGCGCGAACTCGCTGCCCACGAAGAACGCGTTGCCGAGCAGCAACACCACCGCCACGAGTAGTTCAGGCACCGTCGTCGGGCTCCTCGGGGCGCACCACCCGCACCTGCTCGATCCGGTGCCGGTCGACCTCCACCACCGTGAACTCGTACCCGGCCTCGTCGACCGTCTCGCCCGGCACCGGGATGTGGCCCAGCCGCGCCATCAGGAAGCCGCCCAGCGTCTCGTACGGCCCGTCGGGCAGCCGGAACCCGGTCTGCTCGACCAGTTCGTCGGCGCGCAGCACGCCGTCGGCCAGGACGGTCCGCTCGCCGCCCGGCACGGTGAGCTCCACCGGCCCGGCGTCGTCGACCGCGTCCGGGTCGAACTCGTCGGCGATCTCCCCGACCAGTTCCTCGACCAGATCCTCCACCGTCACCACGCCGTCGGTGCCGCCGTACTCGTCCACCACGATCGCCAGGTCCGCCCCGGCGGCCTTCAGCGCGGCCAGCACCCCGTTCAGGTTGAGGCTCTCCGGCACGTACACCGGTTCCCGGGCCACCGCGGCCACCGAGGTGACGGCCCGGCGGGCCAGCGGCACCCCCAGCGCGTCGGGCACCCCGGCGACGCCGGTGACCAGGTCGAGCGTCTCCTCGTAGACCGGGAACCGGGTCCGGCCGGTCTGCCGGGAGAGGTCCAGCAGATCGGCGACGGACGCGGTGGCGCGCAGCGCGGTGACGTCCACCCGGGGCGTCATCGCCTCGGCGGCCCGCTTGTCACCGAAGCGGATCGTGCGCCGCAACAGCATCGCGGTGTCCGGCGGCAGCGCGCCGGCCCGCGCCGAGATGGCGGCGAGCAGGCCCAGCTCCTCCGGGGAGCGGGCGCTGGCCAGCTCCTCCTGCGGCTCCACGCCGAGGCGGCGCACCAGCCGGTTGGCTGATTCGTTCAGCAGCCGGATCAGCCAGCCGAACATGCGGGAGAACGCGCGCATCGGCGCGGCGGTGGCGAGCGCCGCCGGCATCGGGCGGGCCAGCGCCAGGTTCTTCGGCACCAGCTCGCCGAAGAGCATCGAGATGAGCGTGGCGAGGGCCAGCGCGAGCAGGCCGGAGAAGCGTTCCGCGCCGCCGAGCGGATGCAGCAGCGGGGCGAAGATCCGGGCCAGCGCGGGTTCGGCGAGGTAGCCGGTGAGCAGCGCGGTGAGGGTGATGCCGAGTTGCGCGCCGGAGAGCTGGAAGGACAGTTCGCGCAGCGCGCGGCGTACCGTGGCGGCCCGGCCGTCGCCCTCGCCGGCCCGCCTGTCGATCTCCGCCCGGTCCACGGTGACGAGGGCGAACTCGGCCGCGACGAAGAAGGCGTTGCCGGCGGTCAGCAGCACGAAACCGACCAGGGGCAACAGCGTCAGAAGAAGAAGGCCGTCGATGGGCGTGATTGTGGCACGCGAGCGCCGACGGTGGGCCCCCGTGGTGCGCGACGGCGGCGGCACCGCACGGGTGCCGCCGCCGTCGTGGTCCGGCTTCTGCCGGGGTACGCCTCAGCTCGCGCTCGGCGCGACCTCCGGCTCGCCGGCCGGGGCCTCCGGCTTGACCGAGCGCAGCAGCACGCTGGCCACGTCGACCACCTCGACCTGCTCGCCCGCGCCCTTGCCGTTCACGCCGTCGTTCAGCATCGTCGAGCAGAACGGGCAGCCGACCGCGATGGTCTTCGCCCCGGTGGACATGGCCTCCTCGACCCGGTCCACGTTGATCCGCTTGCCGATCTTCTCCTCCATCCACATCCGGGCGCCGCCGGCGCCGCAGCAGAAGGAGCGCTCGCTGTTACGCGGCATCTCGGTCAGCTCGCCCTGGATCGAATCGCCGAGCACCTCACGCGGCGCGGCGAAGATCCGGTTGTGGCGGCCCAGGTAGCACGGGTCGTGGTAGGTGACGCCGCCGTCCACCGGCTGCACCGGGGTGAGCTTGCCGGCGCTGACCAGGTGGGCCAGCAACTGGGTGTGGTGCACGACCTCGAACTCGCCGCCGAGCTGGCCGTACTCGTTGCCGAGCGTGTTGAAGCAGTGCGGGCAGGTGGCGACGATCTTGCGCTTGCTCTTCTCCCGGCCCTCGAACGCCTCGTTCAGCGTCTCGACGTTCTGCTGGGCGAGCATCTGGAAGACGAACTCGTTGCCGATGCGGCGGGCCGGGTCACCGGAGCAGGTCTCGCCCTCGCCGAGGATGGCGAAGGAGACGCCCGCCTCGTTGAGCAGCGTGGCGACCGCACGGGTGGTCTTCTTGGCTCGGTCCTCGAACGCGCCGGCGCAGCCGACCCAGAACAGGTACTCGAAGTCGTCGACCTCGCCGACCCGCGGCACCTCGAACCCGAGGCCCTTGGTCCAGTCCTCGCGGGTGTTCTGCGGGGCACCCCACGGGTTGCCCTTGTTCTCCAGGTTGCGCAGCATGACGCCGGCCTCGGACGGGAAGCTCGACTCGATCAGCACCTGGTAGCGGCGCATGTCGACGATGTGGTCCACGTGCTCGATGTCCACCGGGCACTGCTCGACGCACGCGCCACAGGTGGTGCAGGACCAGAGCACGTCCGGGTCGATGACGCCGCCCTCTTCGGCGGTGCCGATCAGCGGCCGGTCGGCCTCGGCCATGGCGAGCACGTCGACGCCGGCCAGCTGCTCCTGCGTCGCCTTCTCCTCGCCGGTGAGGTCCTTGCCGCCGCCGGCCAGGAGGTAGGGCGCCTTGGCGTACGCGTGGTCGCGCAGGCTCAGCACCAGCAGCTTCGGCGACAGCGGCTTGCCGGTGTTCCAGGCCGGGCACTGCGACTGGCAGCGGCCGCACTCGGTGCAGGTGCTGAAGTCGAGCAGGCCCTTCCAGCTGAACTGCTCGACCTGGGCGACGCCGAACTGGTCCCTCTCCGGGTCGGCCTCCTCGAAGTCCAGCGGCTTGCCCTCGCTGGTCATCGGGCGCAGCGGGCCGAGGCCGGAGCCGGCCGGCTTCTCCGGGTCGCGCTTGAAGAAGATGTTCGGGAAGGCCAGGAAGCGGTGCCAGGCCACGCCCATGGTGACGTTCAGCGAGATCACGATGAGCCAGGTCATCGAGATGCAGATCTTGATGAGCGCGGCGACGCTGACGCCGGCCTCCCAGTTCGGGAGGACCGAGCCGATCGCGTGGCTGAGCGGGGCGGCCCAGACCGGGTACTCGAAGTGGTCGGTGGCGACCTTGAAGCCCCGGATCACGAACCCGAAGATCAGGACCAGCAGGACGACCCACTCGACGAAGTAGCCCTGCCACATGCTCGAACCGGTGAACCGGGAGCGGTTCTCCGCGCGGCCCGGCCGGTTGCGCAGGCGGATCGCCATCAGTACCAGGATGCCGACCAGGCCGAGGATGCCGATCCACTCGGTGACCAGGCCGAAGATCGTCCAGTGCCCGATGATCGGCAACCCGCCACCGGTCGAGACGACCTCGAAGTAGGCCTCCAGCACCAGCAGCGACAGCACGATGAAGCCGACCATCACGAACCAGTGGGCGGCGCCGACCACGCTCCACTTCAGCATGCGGGTGTGACCTGCGGTCTCCACCAGCATCTTCTTGGTACGCGCGCCCTTGTCGCCGAAGCGCTCCGGCGCGGGCTGACCGAGCCGGATGACGGCGGTCATCTTCATGACCGCGCGCACCGCAAGCCACACCGCGACAGCGGTGATGGCGGCCGCGAGGATCGTGGTGACGATCTGGACGCTGCCCATCGAGTTGGCCTCCCGGTCTGCTGCTTGTCCGTGCAGCCTACGCGCAAGGTTACCCAGCAGTAACGTGAGTCTTCTCGCACCAGGCCACGCCGCCCTGCGCACACCTTAGGTGTAGCGGCGACGAAGCGCCTGGCAGGGGCGGCGTGGCGTGACCTACGCCGGGTCGACGGGCGGCCGGCTCAGCGCCAGCGGGAGAGCAGGATCAGCGAGGAGACCATCGCGCCGAAGCCGACAGCGAGGTTCCAGTAACCCCAGGTGGCGACCGGGTACGCCTGCTCGGACAGGTAGTAGAGCACCAGCCAGCCGATGCCGACCACGATCAGCGCGACCGCCGTGACCGGCAGCCAGACCGGGCTAGGCTTGCGCGTCGACGCCGTCGCCGTCGGACGAACGTCCGTGGGCGGGGTGTACACCTTCTTCTTGCGGACCTGAGACTTGGGCACGACGCTCTCCAGAGGGGGGTACGACCTCGTCCGGCCTGACAACCGGGCGCGAGGGCGACGGTCCATGGCCAATAATGTTCGACAGCTAGCGTAGTCCCGACGGACCGTCCAGGCCACGAATGGGGCCAGGCCGGTGCACTCAGTAACCGGAAAGAGCGGACTTTCCGGGTCGATCAGGTCGGTTCGCATCGGCGCGAGCCGGAACGAGACGACGGGAAAGGGAACGCCCGGTGGAGTACACGTCCGGCGCCGCCTCCTGGCAGAAGGTCCTCCGCCGCGCGGCAGCCGCCCTGCTGCCCCGGCGCGCCCGCCAGCGCCGCCCGGGCTGGTCGATCGGCGTACCCCTGATCGCCGCCGCGGCCGGGCTGCTGTTCACCACCACCGCCACCACCGCGGGCGGCACGCCGCTGCGCGAGGACCGCCGGCCCCAGCTCACCCAGCTGATCGAGGACCGCCGGGAGCAGGTGGCGGCGAGCGAGGCGAAGGCCGCCCGGCTCCGCACCGAGGTGGAGGAGCAGACCGCCGCGCTGGCCGGCGCCGACGGGCCGATCAAGACCGAGCGGGACCGGGCCGCCGCGAGCCGGCAGGCCGCCGGGTTCACCGCGCTCACCGGCAGCGGCGTGACGGTCGAGCTGAACGACGCCGACCGCCGGCCCGACCAGCCGCTGCCCAAGGGCGCCAGCAACGACGACCTGGTCGTGCACCAGGGCGACGTCCAGGCGGTGGTCAACGCGCTCTGGGCCGGCGGCGCGGAGGCCATGTCAATCATGAACGTCCGCGTGCTCAGCACCAGCGCGGTACGCTGCGTCGGTAACACCCTGCTGCTGCATGGCCGGGTGTACTCCCCTCCTTTCAAGATCGTGGCAATCGGCGACCCCGCGGAACTCCAGCGGGCGCTCGCCGCCTCTGAGGGAGTGCGGGTGTTCAAGGAAGTGGCTGAGCACTACCAACTCGGCTACGTCGAGCGCGTCTCCACAGTCACCGTGCCGGCGTTCGAGGACTCCACCGCGTTGCAGTCGGCGACGGTGCCCCGGTGAGCGGCGGCGACCCCCGGGACCGCCGCGGCCACGACCGCCAGGAGGAGCCCACCGCGTTCCTCCCCAAGGTCGAGCGCCCGGCCCCCGCCCCGGCGTCGCCGCCCCCGCTCGACCTGCCCTGGCCCGACGCCGGACCGTCGCACACCTCTCCGGCGCGACGGGGCCCGTTCCCACCGACGCCCGCCCCACCACGGAGCGCCCCGCCACGGACCGCCCCACCGTCGACCGCCCCACCGTCGACCGCCCCGCCACCGCCCGGCCCGCCACGGTCCGCTCCGCCGCCCTGGCCGGGCAACCAGGCCCATCCGCCGGCCGGCCCGCACCACGTCGAGGCCGACAAGCGGTTCCGCCCCTCCGCCGGCGGGATTCCCGAATCCGGGTTCCAGCCCTCCGGTGGCAGAGTTCCCGAGTCCGGGTTCCAGCCTTCCGGTGACGGGATCCCCGAGTCGGCGCACCGATCGCCCGGCCGTCCGGGCGCGGGCGGGCCCGGCCCGGCGCGTTTCGCCGGGCCGGCCGGACCCGGCACCGGCCAGCCGGGCGGTCCACCGCAGCACACGGCCGCGCCCCAGCGCGGGCCCGGGATGCGTCCCGCCACGCCGGCCGACGTGCCGCCCCGGACGGGCGAACGCACGACGCGACCGGGCGACGTCCCACCCCCGGCGGGTGAACGCCGGACGCGACCCGGCGATACCCCGCCCGGGACGGGTGAGCGGCAGATGCGGCCGGGCGCGTACGGACCGGCGGCGCACCAGAATCCCGCCCGCCCGGCCGGCGGCGCGCTCCCGCCGGAACGCGGTGGGCGCGGGGCCCAGCCGCCGCACACCGGCCCGCAGCCGTGGGAGAACGGAGGACGTACGCCGGGGGGCGAGGGACGGCAGGCGGCCGGTGCGCCCGGCGTACCCCGGTTCGGCGGCCCGGCCGACGCGGACCGGACCCCGCCGGCCGACCCGGGAGCGACGGCGGTGCTGCCCGCCGTCACCCGGCCGCCCGCGGACCCCCGGATGGACGCCACCGGGCTGATGGGCGCGGTGCCTCCGGCGCCGGACGCGGCGGACAGCGGCGACGAGCCACCGGCCGAGCCGCCCCGCCCCCGGCGCGGCGAGCGGGTGGTGCAGTTGCGGCCCGAGCAGACCGGCGAGGGCTACCGGAGCGTCTACTCCGAGCTGACCCGCCCCAGCGCCGGCTCCCGGCTGCGCACCGTCGTACGCGGCGCCGGCGAACTGCTCATCACGTTCGGCCTGGTGGTGCTCCTCTTCGCCGGCTACGAGATCTGGGGCAAGGCGGTCATCGTCGACGCCCACCAGAGCGACCTGAACAGCCAGCTCGCCCAGGAGTGGGGCGCGGACCCGACGGTCGCCCCGACCACCGGGCCGACCGTGAAGCCGAAGCCGCCGGCCAACGGAAAACCGGTCGCCGGCCTCTACATCCCCAAGTTCGACAAGCACTGGGTGGTGGTCGAGGGGGTCACCCCCAACGACATCCGGTACGCCCCGGGCCGCTACCCGGACAGCGCCATGCCCGGCGAGGTGGGCAACTTCGCCGTGGCGGGCCACCGGATCCGCTCCACGTTCTGGCGGCTGGACGAGCTGAAGACCGGCGACGCCATAGTGGTCGAGACCCGCACCGACTGGCTCGTCTACCGCGTCTACGAGCAGCGCATCGTCAAGCCGTCCCAGGTGGAGGTGGTCGCGCCGGTGCCGGGCAAGCCGGGCCAGAAGCCCACCGAGAAGCTGCTCACGCTGACCACCTGCAACCCGAAGTTCGACAACTACCAGCGGCTGATCATCCACGCCCGGCTGGACACCGTCCAGGCCAAGTCGGCGGGCCGCCCGGCCGAACTGGAGACGTGAGCCGTGTACTCCTGGATCTGGCGGAAACTTCCCTTCGGGCTGCCCGGAAAGCTGATCGGCTCGCTGCTGCTGGCCACCGCCACCGTCGCGCTGCTCTGGTTCGTGGTGTTCCCGTGGGCCGAGCCGCTGCTGCCGTTCGACGACGTGCAGGTCACCCAGGACTCCGGCGTACCGGGTGACGGCGGGCTCACCGAGCCGACCGGGCTGCCCGGCGACGAGGAGCTGCCGTACAGCACCGAGACGAACAACGCCCCGCCCCCCACCCCGAACAGGTGACCCCGATGCGTGTCCTGGTGATCGACAACTACGACTCGTTCGTCTTCAACCTCGTGCAGTACCTCGGCCAGCTCGGGGCCGACTGCGACGTACGGCGCAACGACGAGATCGACGTCGCCGAGGTGGGCCGGGCGGGCGCCGGTGGCATCCTGCTGTCGCCCGGTCCGGGCAGCCCGGACCGGGCCGGCATCTGCCTGGACGTCATCCGCGAGTACGCCGGCAAGCTCCCGATCTTCGGCGTCTGCCTCGGTCACCAGGCGATCGGCGAGGCGTTCGGCGCCACAGTGGCGCGCGCGCCGGAACTGCTGCACGGCAAGACCTCAGAGGTACGCCACGACGGCGTGGGCGTGCTCGCCGGCCTGCCCGACCCGTTCACCGCCACCCGTTACCACTCGCTCGCCGTACTGCCCGAGACGCTGCCGGACGAGCTGGAGGTCACCGGCCGGACCGGCTCCGGCGTGGTGATGGCGATGCGGCACCGGACGCTGCCCATCGAGGGTGTGCAGTTCCACCCCGAGTCGGTGCTGACCGAGGGCGGTCACCTCATGCTGGCGAACTGGCTGGCCGCCTGCGGCTTCCCGGAAGCGCTGGAGCGTGCCCCGGAGCTGGCCGCCGAGGTCGACGCCCGCCGCCGGGCCGCCTTCGCCGCAGCCTGACCCGCCCGCCCGCTCCCCCCGCCCGCCCGCCCGCCCGCCCCGACGATCATGAAGTTGACGGCGTTCGACGCCCGATTTGTCGCCGTCAAGTTCATGATCGACGGGGAAGGGGCGGGCGCTGGGACGGGCGCGGCGGCGGCCCCGGGATCGGGGACACCGCCGCGTCGTCGGTCAGGTGATGCTCAGCGTTCGGTACGGCTGGGCGCGATGGTCGGGAACGGGAAGCCACTGCCGCCGCCGTTGCCGCCACCGCCCGGCGTGGTCGGCGTCGTGCTGGGGCTGCCGCTCGGCGTCGGGCTGGTCGGCTCCTCGTCCTCGCGCGGCACGTCGACCTCGATGGTCACCCGCTCGCCCTTGGCCAGCTTCGTCTTGCCGGCCGGCGACTGTTTGCTGACCTTGCCCGCCTGGGACGGATCGACCTCGTTGCCCTCCCGGACCCGGACCGTGTAGCCGGCCTCCTTGAGCTGTTGTGTCGCCTGCTCCTCGGTGTAGCCGATGACGGTCGGCACCTCGCCGACGTTGCCCTTGGAGACCTTGAGCGTCACCTTGCTGCCCTCGGCGACCGAGCTGCCCTCGGTGGGCGAGACGGAGATGACCTGACCCTCCGGCGCGCTGTCGTTGACATCCTCGCGAACGGGAATCAGCTCAAGTTCCGTCAGTCGGTCCTTCGCGGCGTTGTAGGTACTGCCCTTCAGCCCGGTGGGGACGGTCACCTGGCCCGGACCGGTGCAGACCTTGACGGTGACCTCGGTGTCCTTGTCCACCCGCTGGCCGAACGTCGGGCTCTGCTCGACCACCGAGCCCTTCTCGCAGGTGGTGTTCTGCACCGGATCGCCTGTGCCGTACCGCAGCCCGGCCTGGGTGAGCGCGGCCTTCGCGTCGTCCGCCGACCGGCCCACCAGCTGGGGCACCGACACCTTCTCGTTGCCGGCCTGGTTGAGCCAGAGCGCTGTCCCCAGCGCGATCACCGCGAGCACGCCGAGCGCGGCGAACGCCGCGATGACCCAGGACGAGCTCTTGCGCTTGCCCGGGTCACCGACCCGCGCCACCGGCTGCGGGCGGGTCTGCGGGCCCATCATCTGGGTCTGCTGCGCCTGCTGGTAGCCGCCCGCGGCGGCGCCCATCGGCATGGTCTCCTCGGCCGGCATCACCGGGGTGGCCAGCACCGGCCGGCCGGCAGCGGCGCGGAGCAGGTCCGCCCGCATCTCACCGGCGCTCTGGTAGCGGTTGAGCGGGTTCTTCGACAGCGCCTTGAGCACGATGGCGTCGACCGCCGGGTTGACGTCCGGGTTGATCGTGCTCGGCGTCGGCGGCTGCTCCCGCACGTGCTGGTACGCGACGCTGACCGGGCTGTCGCCGACGAACGGCGGGTGGCCGCAGAGCAGCTCGAACAGCACGCAGCCGGCCGCGTAGACGTCGGAGCGGGCGTCGACCGCCTCGCCGCGCGCCTGCTCGGGAGAGAGGTATTGTGCGGTGCCGATGACCGCGCTGGTCTGCGTCATCGTGGTGGCGCCGCTGGCCAGCGCCCGGGCGATGCCGAAGTCCATCACCTTGACCTGGCCGGTCTGGGTGAGCATCACGTTGCCGGGCTTGATGTCCCGGTGGATGATCCCGTGCCGGTGGCTGAACTCCAGCGCCGCGCACATGTCGGCGCAGATCTCCAGCGCCCGGCGCGGCTGGAGCCGCCCCTCGACGCCGAGAACCTCCTTGAGCGTCCTGCCGTTCACGAACTCCATCACGATGAACGGCAGGGTTTCGCCCGTCGGGCCGGTTTCCTCACCGGTGTCGTAGACGGCGACGATGGCCGGGTGGTTCAGCGAGGCGGCGTTCTGGGCCTCGCGGCGGAACCGCATCTGGAAGGTGGCATCCCGGGCCAGGTCGGCACGGAGCATCTTGATCGCGACATCCCGCCCGAGCCGGAGGTCGCGGCCGCGGTGCACCTCGGCCATGCCGCCGTAGCCCAGCAGCTCGCCGACCTGATACCTGCCACCGAGCAGGCGGGCCTGCGCTGTCATCGCGTGTCTCGTCCTTCGCTCGTCGTCGTACCGCCGTCGGCCGGCAGGAGGCGTACCTCACGACGGTACGACGTGCGGACCGGATAGTCGCCTCCGTGCGGCCGCACCGCGCCGGAGGTCACGCTCACACTCGCCGGAGCGGATGCGGTAGCACCGTATTTCCGGTACAGGAACGAAATCACGCCCGAGCAGAGGATGACCAGCACGGCCACCACGATCGCCGTCGTCCAGAGCCCGGACCGGGAGCGCCGGGGCGGAGGCGGCGCGGCCGGGCGCGCGTACGGCATGGGGTTGTGCTGGGGCACGGGCCGCTGCGGTACGGGTGCCGCGCCACGCGGCGCCACCGGCGGGCGGGGCATCGGGGCCGGGTGGGCGATCACGGCCGGGCGCTGCGTCACCGGCGGGCGGGCCGGCGAAACGGGCGGACGGGCCGGGGAGACCGGCGGACGGGGCTGCGGATGCGCGGCGGCGGCCGGTGGCTGCGGCCGGGGAGCGGTCGGCACCTGAGCGCGTGCGACGGGTGCGGCCGGTGAGGCGGGCGCGGCCGAGATGGGCCGTCCGGCGCGGGCCGCCTGGGAGAGCGCGAGCTTGGCCTGCCGGGCGATGCTCGCCAGCGCGGCGGCGCTGGGCCAGCGGGCGGAAGGGTCCTTCGCCATGGCCCGCTCCACGATGGCCCGGACCTGCGGCGGGATGTCGGCCGGAAGCGCCCGGGGCGTCTCCCGTACGTGCTTCATGGCGATTTCGAGCGGGTTGTCCCCCTCGAAGGGGCGCCGGCCGGCGAGGCACTGGTACGCGACCACGCCGAGCGCGTAGACGTCCGAGGCGGGCGTGGCCACCGCACCGGTGGCCTGCTCCGGCGAGATGTACGAGGCGGTGCCGAGCACCGAGCCGGCGGCGGTGAGCTGGCCGACCAGCTCGGAGCGGGCGATGCCGAAGTCGGTGAGCACGAGCGTGCCGTTCGGCCGGACCAGCAGGTTGCCGGGCTTCACGTCACGGTGCACGATGCCCTTCTCGTGCGCGGCGTGCAGCGCGTCGGCGGCCTGGGCCAGCAGCGCCATGGTCCGCGCCGGGGTCAGCCGGCCGACCCGGCTGAGCGTGGCCGACAGCGCGTCGCCCTCGACGTACTCCATCACCAGGAACGCGATGTGCTGGTCGCTGCCGAAGTCGTAGACGTCGACCACGCCCGGGTGGTTGATGGTCGCCATGGTCCGCGCCTCGCCCCGGAACCGCTCGGCGAAGCCCGGCTCGTCCAGCAGCGCGGGGAGCAGGCTCTTGACCGCGACGGTACGGCCCAGCACCTGGTCGGTGCCGCGCCACACGTCGCCCATGCCACCGCTGGCGATCCGCTCGTCGAGGCGGTAGCGGTTGCCGAGCTTCACCCCCGGGCTCAGCACGTCAGCGCCTCCCGGAGTCCGCGATGGCCGCCGCCATGATCCGGCCGGCGATGCGGGCCGCCTCGGCGCTGCCGCCGTTGCCCGCCTGCTCCAGCTCGACGCAGACGGCGGACAGCGGCGTGCCGTCCTTGTCCAGCGCGAAGCCGATGAACCAGCCGTGGTCCGGCGTGTTCGGGCCGGACTGCGCGGTACCGGTCTTGCCGCCCACCAGGTAGCCGTCGATGGCGGCCCGGCGGCCGGTGCCCTCCTTCACCACGTTCTGCATCATGTCGCGCAGGTCGGCCGCGACCTGACCGCTGATCGGGCGGCGCAGCTCGCGCGGCTGGGCGGGGTCGTAGACGGTGGTGCGGTCCGGCCCGAGCAACTGCTTGACCAGGTACGGACGCATCTGCTTGCCGTCCTTGTTCGCCACCGCGGCCGCGATCAGCGCGCCCTGCAACGGCGTCATCCGCACGTTGTTCTGGCCGATCGACGACTGGGCGAGCGCCGCCGGGTCGGTGCTGCCGTCCGGGTTCTGCATGTCGCCGGTGCGGCTGGCCGCCACCGGGAGGCCACCCTCGCCGAGCTGGCCGACGGTGAGGTCGTCCTGCTCGAAGCCGAACTGCTTGGCCTTCTCCTTCACCTTGTCCGCGCCGAGCCGCACGCCGAGCTGGGCGAAGCCGGTGTTGCAGGACTCGGTGACCGCCTCGCGCAGCGTCACCTGCGACTCGGGGCAGATCGACGGCGCGGCGTTGCGGATCGGCTGTCCGGCGCCGGGCGCGGTGTAGCTGGAGCCGGCCGGGATGCGGGTCTGCTGGCCGACGCCGTTCTCCAGCGCGGCCGCCGCCATGATGATTTTGAAGGTGGAGCCGGGCGGCAGCGTCTCGGACAGCGCCCGGTTCGCCAGCGGCCGATCCTTGTCCTTCTCCAGCGTGTTGTACGCCCGGTCCGCCTCGGTGCTGTTGTGGCTGGCCAGCGGGTTCGGGTCGAAGCTCGGCATGGAGACCAGCGCCTGCACCGCGCCGGTACGCGGGTCGATCGCGATCGCCGCGCCCTTCGTCGCGCCCACCTGGTTGTCGTTCAGCTGCTTGTACGCCGTCTCCTGGGCCCGCTTCGACAGCGTCAGCACCACGTTCCCGCCACCGGTCTCGTCACCGGTGAACATGTCCTTGATCCGGTTGGCGATCAGCGCGTCGCTGGTGCCGGCGAGGAAGTCGTTCTCCACCCGCTCGATACCGCTCGCGCTGCCGTTGACCGGCTTCCAGCCGAGCACGTGCGCGTACATCTCGCCGCCCGGGTAGGTCCGCTGGTACTTCAGCTCACCGCCGGTCTCCTTGCTGAGCGCGTACGCGGTGCCGCCGACCTCGATGTTGCCGCGCTTGCGGTCGTACTCGGCGACCTGAACCCGGCCGTTGTAGTCGCTGTTGCGGTATTCGTCGGCCTTGTAGGCCTGGATCCAGTTCAGGTTCGCGAAGAGGAGCCCGAACAGGACCATCACGACCACGCCGACGCGGCGCAGAGGGGCGTTCACGGTCGGATCACCTCCGTCGGGGCGCCGTGCAACTGCTCGGGTGGACCACCGGACGGCCGGGCCGCCGGGCCGCCACCACCGGTCACCGGTCGGCGGGCACCGTCGGAGACGCGCAGCAGCACCGCGATCAGCAGCCAGTTCGCCATCAGCGAGGAGCCACCGGCGGACAGGAACGGGGTGGTCTGGCCGGTCAGCGGGATGAGCTTGCTGATGCCGCCGACGATGACGAAGACCTGCAGGCCCAGCGTGAACGCCAGGCCACCGGCGAGCAGCTTGCCGAACGAGTCCCGCACCGCCAGCGCGGCGCGCAGGCCCCGCTCCACGATCAGCAGGTAGATCACCAGCAGCGCGGAGAGACCGAACAGGCCGATCTCCTCACCGATGCCGGCGAAGATGAAGTCGGTCTGCACCTCGGGCAGCAGCGTCGGCTGGCCGCCACCCGGACCGGCCCCGAACAGACCGCCGGTGCCGAGCGTGAGCAGGCCCTGCACCAACTGGTAACCCCGGTCGTACGGCTCGGCGAACGGGTCGAGCCAGATCTGCGCCCGGTCGTAGAAGTTCGCGAACGGGCCGCCCACGGTGCTGCCCAGCACGTACGCCAGATAGGCGCCGCCGAAGAACAGGATCAGACCGATGAGCAGCCAGCTCACCCGCTCGGTGGCGATGTAGAGCGTCACCACGAACATGCCGAAGTAGAGCAGCGAGGTGCCCAGGTCCTTCTCGAAGATCAGGACCAGGAGGCTGACCAGCCACACCACCAGCACCGGGCCGAGGTCGCGCCCGCGCGGGAAGTCGATGCCGAGCACCCGCCGGCTGGCGAGCGAGAGCACCTCACGCTTGCGCACCAGGTAGTAGGCGAAGAACGTGAGCAGGGCCAGCTTGGCGAACTCGCCCGGCTGGATGGAGAACCCGCCGAACTTGATCCACAGCTTGGCGCCGTTGATCTCGGAGAAGCGGCTGGGCAGCACCGCCGGGATCATCACCAGCACGATGCCGGCCAGGCCCAGCGTGTACGCGTACCGGGACAGCGACCGGTGGTCGCGCAGGATCGCCAGCAGCCCGGCGGCAAGCACCACGGCGGCCAGCGTCCAGGCGAGCTGCCGGCCACCGGTGCCGGCGAAGATGGCCAGGTCCTCCCGCTCCGCGGGCGCGGCCTTGGCCAGGTCGTACCGGCGCAGGAAGCCCACGCCGATGCCGTTGAGCAGGGCCACCGCCGGCAGCAGCGCCGGATCGGCGTACGGCGCCAGCCAGCGGATCACCAGGTGCAGGCCGAGGAAGACCAGCCCCAGCGCGGCGGCCGGGATCCAGAAGTCGGACGTGATCGTGTCCAGCGCCTTCGCCTCGACCATCGCCGCGTACGCCGCCACGAGCACCATGGCGAGCAGGAGCAGGGACAGCTCGGCGTTACGCCGGGACCGGGCCAGGCGTACGCCGGACTGCTCGCCCGTCGAAGCGGGCGAGGCGGCCGGTACGGCGGCTGCGGTCACGGATACGTCCTCGGGATCGAGCCGGCACTCACTGCGGCGACCGGCAACCCGCCGGATCGGCCGGCGGAACGGTGTCGGAGGGAACGGCGTCGGGCGTGGTGGTGAACGTCGGCGTCGGCGCGTCGGGGGTGGGCGTCGACGCGCCCGCGGGCGGCGTGGACGGGAGCGGGCTGCCGCTCGGCGGGGGCAGCGGGTCGGTGGTGGCCACCGGCGTCGGACTGGTCACACCGGGCGTCGGGTCGGGCGGGCAGAGCGGCTTGAGGTTCGGGTTGCCCGGGTCGTCGCTGGTCAGCTCCGCCAGCCGGCGCTCGGCGTCCGGCTCGTTGCGGGCCTGGATGCCCTGCTTCACCCGCTCCTGGGCGGCCAGCGTCAGGTCGTCGAGCCGGGCGTCGCTGCGCTCGTGCACGTTCGACAGGTCCAGCCCGGCGACCTGGCCGGGCACGCCGCGGAAGACCGCGAGCTGGCCGTCGTCGGTGGCGCCGACGTAGTACTGCCGCTGGGTGTACGTCCAGCCGCCGAACACGCCGCCGCCGACGATGACCGCGAGCGCCAGCACCATCGCGACGGTGCGCAGCGGTCGGCGGCGCCGGCCGTCGGGCTCGTCGTCGCGGTTGTCCGCCGGCTCCTCGGGGACGGGTGGCCGGGGCGCGGACAGCGCCGAGGCGCGGGCCGCCGGGGTGGAGTCGTCGGCCGAGGTCGCCATGCCGCGGTCCCGGGCGGCGGCGCCGCCCACGATCGGGGACGCCTCGACGATGTCCTGGTCGGTGGCGTCGGCGATGATCACGGTGATGTTGTCCGGGCCGCCGCCGCGCAGCGCGAGCTGCACCAGGCGTTCCACGCACCGCTGCGGGTCGGGGTACTCCCGCATGGTGTCGGCGATGGTGTCCGCGCTGACCACGCCGGAGAGCCCGTCGGAGCAGATCAGGTAGCGGTCGCCGGGCAGCACCTGCCGGACGCTGTACTCCGGGTCGATGTCGCGGCCGTCGAGCGCCCGGGTGAGCAGCGAGCGCTGGGGGTGGCTGCTCGCCTCCTCCGCGCTGATCCGGCCCTCGTCGACGAGCATCTGGACGTACGTGTCGTCCTTGGTGATCTGCGCGAACTCACCGTTGCGCAGGAGATAGGCCCGCGAGTCACCGATGTGGACCATCCCGAGCTTGCTGCCGGAGAAGAGGGTCGCGGTGAGCGTGGTGCCCATCCCCTCCAGCTGCGGGTTGGCGTCCACGGTGTCGCGGAGCTGCTGGTTGGCGGTGCCCACGGCGGAGCGGAGCGCGTCGACCAGGGCGTCACCGGGGACGTCCTCGTCGAGCGGCGCCATGGCACCGATGACGATGTTGCTGGCGACGTCACCGGCGGCCATGCCGCCCATGCCGTCGGCCACGGCGAGCAGCCGCGGTCCGGCGTAGACGGAATCCTGATTGCCGTCTCGGATCAGACCGCGGTCGCTGTGGGCCGCGTAGCGCAGGGTCAGAGTCATGGCCGTAATTCGAGGGAAGTGCGGCCGATCCGGATCGGCACGCCGAGGGGGACGGGGGTTGGTCCGGTGACCTTAGCGCGATCGAGATAGGTGCCGTTAGTCGATCCGAGGTCCTCGACGTACCACTGCCCCTCACGGGGCACCAGCCGGGCGTGTCGCGCCGAGGCGTAGTCGTCGGTGATCACCAGCGTCGAGTCCTCCGCCCGGCCGATGGTGATCTGGGCCTCGCCGAGCGTGATCCGGGTGCCGGCCAGCTGGCCGGCGGTGACCACGAGCTGGTGGGCGGCCCGGCCGCGCTTGGCCTTCGCCGGCTTCCCCGCCTGCCCGGTCGACGCGCCGATCCCCCGCGGCGCGGCCACCAGGCGGCCCGACCGGGCGCCCGCGAACAGGTCCCGGCGGATCACACCGACGACCGTGAACACGAAGATCCACAGCAGGATGAGGAACCCGAACCGGGCGACGGTGATGACGAGCTCCGGCAACGGGGATCAGCCGTCCACGCGGAAGGTCAGCGTCGTGGTGCCGAGCTGGATCATGTCGCCGGGGTTGAGGGCGACCGCCGAGACGCGCTGGCCGTTGACCATCGTGCCGTTCGTGGAGCCCAGGTCGGTCAGCACGACCTGCCCGCCGTCGAAGTCCAGCCGGGCGTGGCGTCGCGAGATGCCGACGTCGGGCAGGCGCAGGTTGGCCTGGTCGCCGCGGCCGATCACGGTCGAGCCCATCTGGAGGGGGTAGGTGCGGCCGTCGCCGGAGACCAGGCGGACGTTGCGGCCACCGCCGTGACCGGGCGGAGGGCCGTAGCCGCCGCCCTGGTCGTACGCCGGGTACGCCGGGCCGGCGTCGTAGCCGCCGGGCGCGGAGACCGGGGCGACGTCCCCGCCGGTGTAGACCTCGGCGGTGACCCTGAACATGCCGGTGTCCAGGCCCTCACCGCGCTCGACCTCGACGATCACGTCGCCGTAGACCGTCCACGCCTGCTCGCCGATGAACTCGGCCTGCGACTGCGCCAGCTCCTGGGCCAGCGCGGCAGCGTACGGCGCCAGCCGACTGTGGTCGTAGGGCGAGAGATCGATCACGTAGCGGTTGGGCACAAGGGTGCGCCCACCGGCCAGGATCGCCTTGTGCGCCTCGGCCTCCCGCTGCATGGCGTTGAGGATCTCCACGGGGTGGACCACCCCTTTGAAGACCTTGGCGAAGGCCCCCTCGACCAGGCCTTCCAGACGCTTCTCGAAGCGTTGCAGCACGCTCACCGGCTCCTCCTCGGGTCCCGAGGCAATGATGGTATCCGGACACCGCCTCCGCAGCTCACACGCCGCTCGGCCGGCTGCCGTCGGCCCGTTCGTGACCAGGCCCGCGGACGTGCTAAAGTTTCGCCCGCCACGAGCGGTGATCGTTCGTGGCGTGGCCAGTGGACAGCGTAATATGTCCCGGCACCCGTCGCAGATGGCGGGCGCGGGATGCGATATGGTGTTCCGGGTCGTGCCACGGGGATGTGGCGGAATGGCAGACGCGCACGGTTCAGGTCCGTGTGTCCGAAAGGACGTGGGGGTTCAACTCCCCCCATCCCCACCAGAACAAGGGCTCCGCAGACAGCGGGGCCCTTGCTTCGTATCGGGGCGTTTCGGACGTCACGCTATGCTCCGATGGTTTCCCTGCCTCCCACGGACCAGGAGTGGCGTGTGACTGTCGCGTTGGTGACCGGTTCCGGCGGTCTGATCGGCTCCGAGGCGGCCCGGCACTTCGCCGGACTCGGTCTCGACGTGGTCGGCATCGACAACGACATGCGGCGGTACTTCTTCGGCGAGGACGGCTCGACCGCCTGGAGCCTGGACCGGCTCGCCGCCGACCTCGGCTCCGCGTACACCCACCACGCCGTGGACATCCGCGACCGGGACGGCCTGGAGCAGGTCTTCAAGCGGTACGGCAAGGACATCGCCGTGGTGATCCACAGCGCCGCCCAGCCGAGCCACGACTGGGCCGCCAAGGAGCCGTTCACCGACTTCGACGTGAACGCCGGCGGCACGCTCAACGTGCTGGAGTACACCCGGCGGCACGCGATCGACGCGCCGTTCATCCACTGCTCCACCAACAAGGTGTACGGCGACCGGCCCAACTCGCTGCCGCTGATCGAGCTGGAGACCCGCTACGAGCTGCCCGAGGACCACCGCTGGTACGACGGCATCACCGAGGACATGTCGATCGACGAGTCGCTGCACTCGATCTTCGGCGCCTCGAAGGTCGCCTCGGACGTGATGGTCCAGGAGTACGGCCGCTACTTCGACATGAAGACCGCCTGCTTCCGGGGCGGCACGCTGACCGGCCCGGCGCACTCCGCCGCCGAGCTGCACGGCTTCCTGGCGTACCTGATGCGCTGCGTGATGGAGGGCCGGACGTACAACCTCTTCGGCTACAAGGGGAAGATGGTCCGGGACGCGATCCACTCGCACGACGTGCTCACCGCGTTCGAGGCGTTCTTCCGCGAGCCGCGCTCGGCCCAGGTCTACAACCTCGGCGGCGGCCGGCACTCGAACACCTCGCACATCGAGGCGTTCCGGATCGCCCAGGAGATCACCGGCCGCGAGGCCCGGATCAACTACGTCGAGCAGGCCCGCACCGGCGACCACCAGTGGTACGTCAGCAGCATGGCCCGCTTCGAGGAGCACTACCCGTCCTGGAAGATCACGTACGACGTGCCGATGATCCTCCGCGAGATCTACGAGGCCAACGTCGACAAGTGGGTGCCGAAGGCATGAGCGCCGGGACCAAGCGCAACGTCCTCGGCGTCGGGGTCGACGCGACCGACTACGCCCGGGCCACCGAGGCCGTGGTCTCGGCCGCGCACGAACGCCGCCCACTGGCGCTCACCGCGCTCGCCGTGCACGGCGTGATGACCGGCGTACTCGACCCGGCGCACAACGCCCGGCTCAACTCGTTCGACGTGGTCACCCCGGACGGTCAGCCGGTGCGCTGGGCGCTCAACCTGCTGCACGGCGCCGGGCTCACCGACCGCGTCTACGGGCCGGAGCTGACCCTGCGGGTGCTCGCCCGGTTCGCCGAGGAGGGGCTGCCGGTCTACCTCTACGGCTCCACCGAGGAGACGCTGTCCCGGCTGGTCCCGGCGCTGGAGCGCAAGTTCCCCGCGCTGAAGATCGCCGGGGTCGAGCCGTCCAAGTTCCGCGCCGCCACCCCGGGCGAGGACGCCGAGATCGCCGACCGGATCCGGGCCAGCGGCGCCCGCCTCGTCCTGGTCGGGCTGGGCTGCCCGCGCCAGGAGGTCTTCGCGTACGCCATGCGCCCGCTGCTGGACATGCCGCTGATGGCTGTCGGCGCGGCGTTCGACTACCACGCCGGTCTGCTGCGCAACCCGCCACCGTGGATGCAGCGCGCCGGGCTGGAGTGGTTCTGGCGCCTCGGCCTGGAGCCCAAGCGCCTGTGGCGCCGGTACGTCATCCTCAACCCGGCCTACCTGGCCCGGCTCGCCGCCCAGAAGACCGGGCTGTGGAAGGCCACCCCGCCGGCGCCGGCCACCACCCGACCGGCCACTTTCGACGTCTGACCCGCCCCGACGACCCCTACGGGCCCGGATACGGGACGAACCGGGGTGCCGTCCCGGATTCGGCGAACGTCGAAACGGGCAAGGCTGAGGGGCATGGATGACCGTCTCGCCGTACTGCTTCCCGTCGCCGCCGTCTGGCTGGCCGCCGGACTGGTCGCGGAGGGCCTGCCCGGGCTCGACCGCGCCCGCGCGCTGCGCCGGCGTACCGGATGGTTGTCCGCCCTGGTGCTGACCGGCCTCGCGCTCACCGCGGCGGTCCTCGCCGCGGGCCTGCAGAGCGCCGGCGACACCGCTGTGGACCGGGCCGCCGCCGCGCTCGGCCTCGCGGCGGCGCCGGCGGCCGTGGTGGCGGTCTGCACGGTACGGCGGGTCCGGCGGCTGCGGTCCGGCGCGGGCGCGTTCGCGGCGGCGCCGGGAACGCCCGCCCCGCACGGGCTGCGCGCGGCCGCGGCGCATCCGCTGATCGCGCTGCCGTTGCAGGCGACGGCGATCGCGGCGCTGGTGGCGGTGCTGCCGGCGGCCGGAGTCGACCTGTTCGCCGCGCCGGGCGTCGCCGGCCCGGCGATCACCGTCGGGGTGCTCGGTGTGTGCGCGATCGGAGTACGCCACGCGCTGCGGCACAACCGGCTCGCCGAGCGGGCCATGCCGGCGGCCGAGCCGGTGTCAGCGCGACCGGCTCGCGCCCTGCACGTATAGCAGTTCCAGGATCGCGCGGGTCGCCTCGAACCAGCGGTCCAGCCAGCCGGGCGGAGGCACGCTGCCCTTCGGAGGCAGCTCCATCAGCAGACCGCGCAGCAGCGGGTGGTCCACCAGGGACTCCTGCTGCTCGACCGGCCAGCCGCTCGGCGGGAAGGACGGCTCGGTCAGCGGGTTGGGGTCCAGCGACGGCAGGGACAGCGGCGTCGCGGCCTGCTCGGGCACGCCACCCTCGCGGGCCTCCTCGCCGTCGCCGGAGACCACCTCGGTGAGGACGGTGTCCCGGCGGGCGCCGCGGTACTTGCCACCGAACCGCTCGGGCTTGCCCGGGCCGCTGGTGAGGTTCTCTGAACCGATCGTCGTCATCCGTCTCGCCTGCCTCGTTCGGTTGCCGATCCGTGCGGTTCAACGAGGCGGATCGAAACTGGCGACGGGTGCGGCGTCCGGACGCGAATGGTCCCGCCCGGCGACGCTGCCGGACGGGACCACGCTGCGGTGCCGGTCAGCTCCGGCCGAACGCGCCGCCCCGGGCGCGGGCGACGAAGGTCTGCCAGTCGTCCGGAGCGAAGATCAGGGCCGGGCCTGTCTTGTCCTTCGAGTCCCGGACCCCGACCGCCCCGGTCACGTACGCGACCTCCACGCAGTTGTCGCAGTTCGGCCCGCTCTTCGAGCTCTTGAACCACGTCGCCTGCGTCAGGTCCACGGGGAACTCCTTGGTCGCCATTTCCACAGTGGCTCCTCTGCCAGTTTCGCGATATGTGCGATGGATTCCTCCGGGCGTATGGCCGCTGCTCGAATGTGATCGAAGATGAAGCTGTACTTCTGCAGTTCGTCGCTCTTCTCCAGGAAGAGCCCACCCGTGGCGTTCTCCGCGTACACGACATCGGGATCACTCGGCTCGGGGAAGCTGAGGATCGTGAAGGTGCCGTCCATGCCCGCGTGCGCGCCCACCTCGAAGGGCAGGACCTGCACTGTCACGTTCGGCAGTTCAGCCACCTCCACCAGCCGCTTGAGCTGACCACGCATCACCGCGTCGCCGCCAACCGGCCTGCTCAGCACCGCCTCATCGAGCACCACCCACAGATCGACCGGATCGTCCTGCGTCAACAACGACTGACGGCCCAATCGGACACGCACCCGTTGGTCTACTTGTTCGGCGGTGAAGTCCGGCCGGGCCGCCCGGATCATCGCGCCGGCGTACTCCTCGGTCTCCAGCAGCCCCGGCACGACCTGCTGCTCGTACGCCCGGATGGAGCTGGCCGCGGCCTCCAGGCCGACGTACGCCCCGACCAGCACCGTGCTGTACGGATGCCACCAGCCCTTCTGCCGGGCCTCACGGGCGATCTGCACCAGCTCGTCGCTCTCCGCGCCGACGACTCCGTAGATACGGAGCATGTCGCGCACGTCGCGCGGCGTGGCGGTGGTGTGGCCGGTCTCGATCCGGGAGACCTTCGACGCCGAGCACTCCAACTGCTCGGCCACCGCTTCTATGGTGATGCCCGCGGCCTCGCGCTGCCGGCGGAGTTCCGCCCCCAGCCGGCGCCGCCGGATGGTGGGGCTGCGCCGTTCGGTCACGGCATCTCCTCGGCTCGCGACTGCGTCACAGTCACCCGGCTACCTCCGGTCGGTCGCGCCCCGATTCCGCACCCACCGCGGGCGCGACCGGCGGGCGGCGGGCGAGCGTTCGCGGCAGGGGTGGTGCCGGTCGTCGACCGGCCGCGACGGGCGAAACCGGCGTCCAGTGTGACGCCCCGATACCTGACGCTTCAAGTTTCCCGTTCACGTGTCCTCCTCACCTATCCGCAAAACACGACGTGCAACTTGCATGTCGCACGTCGCTGTAGCACTCTGTCCGTATGGCACGGGTTACTCACCGTCTTCGAACGATCTCCGGGCGTGGTGACACCGCGGTCCGTGGGACGGCCGGAGGGGAGCCGTCCCGCGCCGTGCGACCTGCCCCGGAATGAAGACCCCGTCGCTGCAAGCCAGCTTGGCTGCGGCGGCGGGAGCGGTAACCGGGAGCAGCCGGGTGATGGTCGGGTGGCGGTCCGCCACCGCGGGTACGGCCCGACCAGCACCGCCAAACGACCGCCGGTCCACGAGGCAGACCCCCGTCACCGGACCGCACCGACCTCGTTCAGCCTCGCCGGTCCCGACGACCGGCCGACCCTCCCCAGGAGCCCATGTGCTTCCCCGCTCCGGTGACGTACTGCACGTGACGCGCGCGGCGAGTGTCCAGTTCTTCCGACCGATCATGTTCCGGGTGATCCGGATTCTCGACTGGCCGACCTACGACGGTTGGCTCTGGCTCGACGGCTACGAGTTGAACGCGGCGGGGGACGCGGTCAACCGGCGGTCGATCTTCGTACTCGAAGAGGGGTTGCAGCAGGTCCACGCTGCGCCGGTTCCCCGGCAGCACACCGTCCGGACGGCCCGCCGCCCGGTGGTCCGGACTCCGGTCCGGGTGGGCTGACCTCACGATTCCCGGTCGGGAGGGCGTGCCGACGCCATAGAATCGGTACGCCCACCCCGGCATGTTCCACCCGCGCGCCACGGACCCTGAACCTGGGATGGTCATGGTCAATCTGCCCGCCGCGCGGCGGCACCACCGGTCCCGTGTCGGCTATGCCCTCGGGCTGTTCGCCTTCCTCGTCGTGGCCACCGCGCTCGCGCTCGTGGTGCGGCACCCCGCCTTCTCCGCCACCCAGCAGCTCGCCGAGCCGGTACCGGCCCCGGAGATCACCGTGGCCGGTGAGGACGGCCGAGCCGCATCCGGCGAGGACGCCCGGGCGGCGGCCGGCGAGGACGACGGCTGGTCTCCCACCGACCCGTCGCAGGACGAGGACGATCCGGAGGCCGACGCGCCGCCCGCGGGCACCGGAGGCGGCGAGGGCACGCTCGCCGAGCGGCCCACCGACCCCACCGACGACCTCAGCCGGTCGCTGTTCTACTCCGGCCTGCTCGGGCTCGCCATCTCCCTCGCCGGCCTCGGGCTGGTCGGCGCCCGCCGGCGTCAGTGGTGAACGTTCCGACGCCGGTCGTGGACGTCAGGGCGTGGTGGTGGTCGCCGGGGCGGAACCCGGCGAGCTCGGGCCGGCGGTCGGCGGCGCGGGTACGGCCACCACGATGGTGACCCGGTCGTCCTCGCCCACCGGGTAGCCGGCCTCCGGATCGGTCGAGATCACCGTGCCGGCCGGCCGGTCCGACGCCCGCCGCTGCACCCGGTAGTCCACGTCCAGCCGGTCGAGCGCCGCCCGGGCGGCGGCCTCCGGCAGCCCCACAAGCGGTGGCATCGGCACCTCGACCGCCTCGGTCGTGGGTAGCGTGCTCGGCGGGGAACTGCTCGGCGCGGCGCTCGTCGGGGCGGCACTGGTCTGCGCCGAGGTGCTCGGCACCGCCGACGGCACCGTGCCCGGATCCGGGTCCCGGTCGGCGGCACGCAGCGCCAGCCACACCCCCGCCCCGATCAAGCCCAGCAGGAGCAGCGCCAGGATGCCCAGCAGGATCGGCATCCACCAGCGGCGTCCGGCCTGCTCGTCGCCGTACCACTCGCCCCCGGGCTCGGGATAGCCGGCCGGTCGCGGCGGCGGCACCCCGGCCCGGCCGGACCAGGCGCCCACCGGCTCCTGCGGTGCGGTGGCGTCCAACGGACGCCGCGACGGCCCGCCGGGCAGCGGACGGGTTGCGTCACCGCCCGCGTCCGGCGGCATCGCCCGGGTCTCGTCGCTCCCGGCGGCATTGCGCGGCATGGCGCGGGTCGCGTCGACGTCCTCTCCGCCCGAGTCGCGCGGCATCGCGCGGGTGGCGTCGGCGTCCTCCCCAGCCGGATGCCGGGGCACGGCGCGGGTCTCGTCCGCGTCACCGGCGGGAGGATCCTGACGGTCGTCGCTCATGGCACGTCCTTTCCCCACCGGGACGGGGCGCACGGCCCTCGATCGTCCACCGTAACGGGCCACCGCCAGGTCGGCCGGGATCAGCGCGCCCGCGCCGGTCAGCCAGTCGGCGACGGGGTGGCGGACGGCGACTCGGACCGGGTGTCGCCGCAGGTCAGCACCACCTGGTCGTTCCACCGCGCCGGGCTGCCCGCGACCGGCTCCTGTGCCGTGACCGGGCCCTGGCGACCAGTGCCGTAGCGGGGATAGAGCCCGGCGTCCACCAGATCGTCAGCGGCGTCGGAGCAGGACAGCGCACCCACGTCGGGCACGCTGACCGCCGGAGCCGGTCCGGTCACGAACAGGGAGACGGTGACGCCGCGCTTCACCGGCGTACCCGGCGCCGGGGAGGCGCGCTCCACCGAGCGTCCGGCGCCGGTGCCGAAGACCAGTCGCCAGCCGAGCCGGCGGTCACGCAACTCCCGGCGGGCCTGCTCGAAGTCGACGCCGACCACCTCGGGCACGGTGAGCCCGGCGGGCGTGCTCGTCCGCGTACCGGTCGGGGCCGTGGTCGCGGGAGGCGTGGTGGCCGGCGCGGACGTCGAGGCGGTGACAACCGGCGTGGCCTCGCCGGAGGCGGCCGGACGGTCCGGGTCGCCGGCCAGGATCCAGCCGGCGCTGCCCCCGATCACCGCCAGCAGAACCACTGCCAGGCCACCCCCGAGGAACAGCCGGGCCCGTCCCGGGCCGGTGCCGTCGCCGTCCGGTCGCCGCTCGTCCGTCATGTCCCCCGCCCCCGCTCATCGACGACCGTATCCACCGCTGCCAAACGGTCACGGCGTGTCGCCACGACTCGCCGCGCCGACCTCGGGACGTTACGCTCCCCGGCATGGTCAGTCGGGGCTGGGGAGGATCGACCGCCGCCGCGCTCGGCGTCGCTGCCGGCGCGGGCGCCGCGCAGCTCGGTTTCGGGTACGGGTTGGGCATCATCAACTGGGCGCCGACCGGCGCGGTACGGATCGAGGCGGCCTGGGTGGCGAGCCTCGCGTGGGCGACCTGGATCGCGGCGACCTCGGTCATAGCCGGCGCGGTCTGCGCCCAGCGCCTGCGGGGCCGGGACGACGAGTCGCAGGGCCGGCCGCCCCGGTTCGCGCTGGTGCTCGCCGCAGCTGTCGGCGCGCTCGTCACCGTACTGCTGGTGGCGGTGCCGGCGCGGGCGGCCCAGGTGCCGGACGTGTCCGCGCCGCAGACCGTCGCCGCCGCGTACGCGGGAGCCGGACTGCTTCTCGGGATGCTGCTCGCCACCTGGGCGCTGCACACCCGCGCCGCCGCCACCAACCTCATCGCCACCTCGGGCTGGCTCTGGCTGCTCGCCGTCGTGTCGGTGGTCGACGGGGTGATCGCCGGCCGTGGCCTGACCACCGCCCAACTCGGCATCTGGCAGATCAGCGCGGACCGAGGCGCGTTCTGGATCCGCGACTACTTCTACTGGCCCGGCGCGCTGCTGTCGGTGCTCTCCGCGCTCGTGATCGGCGTGCTGGCGGCCCGGCGCGCGGCCCGCGCCGCCGAGGTACGGGTCGGCGCGGCCGCCTCCGGAGCGGCCGGACCGCTGCTCGTGGCACTGGCGTACCTGCTCGCCGTACCGCGGCTCGCCGGGATCGCCGCCGAGCAGTTGTCGGCCCACCTGATCGCCCCGTACGCGGTGATCGCCGGCGTCGGCGGCTCGATGCTGACGGCCGCGCTCGCCCAGCGCGCCGAGCGTCGCGCCGCCGAGCGGGTGAGCGTCCCCCGCCAGCGCACCGGCGAGCCGGACCCGGTCGTCGGCGAGGCCGACCTGGCGACCGGCGACCTGGCGACCGGCGACCCGGCCTCGAAGGACGGGCCGTCGGAGCCGGCCGGATCCGCGTCGGACCCGTCCGGCACGTCGTCGGCGGGCAGCTCCGGTGAGCGCCCGTCGGGTGTGTCGCGCCGGCGCTCGACCGGATTGTTCGGGGCGCGGAAGGCCCGCCCGTCAGCGACAGATCCGTCAAGCCCGTCAGCGGTCGGCACGTCGGGTCCGTCGGCGGCAGATCCGTCGAGCCCGTCAGCGGTCGGCCGGCCAGCATCGGACCGGTCAGCATCGGACCGGTCAGCATCGGACCGGTCAGCGTCGGACCGGTCAGCGTCGGACCGGTCAGCGTCGGACCGGTCAGCGTCGGACCGGTCGGCGGACTGGGCGGCCGGGACGGACAAGGCACCGGACACCTCGGCCGGCACGCGTGAGGCGACGGCCGCAGCCGAGCCTGGCGTAGCCGTCGGCCGGACCGGAACGGAGAAGGGCCGTGCCACCCGTTCGGCTACCGGCCGTCGGGGTCGGGCCGTCCCGCCGCAGCGCCAGCCCGAGGCCCTGGACCACCCGCAGACCAGCCAGGACGGTCCCTCGTCACGTTCAGACAAGCCCTCGTAGTACCCCGAGGCTCCTCAGCGGTCGCCCGAATCCCGCCCACTCCCATCGATCTTGAAGTTGTGGTGCCTCCCAAACCGCCCAACAAGGGCATCCCAGGCGCCACAACTCCAAGATCGGCGAGGCGGGGGCGGGAGGGCGGGGGCGGGGGGCGGGGTTAGTCGGCGGGCCAGGTGTGTACGGGCTCGTTGCTGCGCTGGAGTTCGGCGTAGCGCTTGACCATGTGGTGCAGGGCGGCCTCGCGGTCCAGGCCGCGGTGCCGCTCGGCCGCCCACACCGTCTCGGTCTGCCAGACCGCGCCGTTGCGGCCGGTACGGCAACGGCCCTCGATCACGCCCAGCAGGCGGTCCCGCTCGGCCGGGGCGACGCCGAACCGGTCCAGCCCCTGCTCGGCCACCGGGAGCAGCGTCTCGAGGACGAGCTTGGTCACCGGTACGTCGCCGAGGCGCGGCCAGTGCAGGACCGCCTCGATGCCGCGCCGGGCGGCGGCGTGGAAGTTCTCCTCCGCCGAGCTGAACGTCAGCTGGCTCCAGATGGGACGGTCCGCCTCGGCGAGGCCGCGGGCCAGCCCGAAGTAGAAGGCCGCGTTGGCGAGCATGTCCACCACTGTCGGGCCGGCGGGCAGCACCCGGTTCTCGACCCGCAGGTGCGGGCGGTCGTTCATGATGTCGTAGACCGGCCGGTTCCAGCGGTAGACGGTGCCGTTGTGCAGCCGCAGCTCACCGAGCTGGGGCACGCCCCCGGCGTGCAGCACCTCGACCGGGTCCTCGTCCTCGCAGATCGGCAGCAGCGGCGGGAAGTAGCGGACGTTCTCCTCGAACAGGTCGAAGATCGAGGTGATCCAGCGCTCCCCGAACCACACCCGGGGGCGTACTCCCTGGGCCTTCAGCTCGTCCGGGCGGGTGTCGGTGGCCTGCTGGAACAGCGCGATCCGGGTCTCCGCCCAGAGCTGCCGGCCGTAGAGGAACGGCGAGTTGGCCCCGACGGCGACCTGGACGCCGGCGATCGCCTGGGACGCGTTCCAGTAGTCGGCGAAGCTGTCCGGCGCGACCTGCAGGTGGAACTGGAGGCTGGTGCAGGCGGCCTCCGGCGCGATCGAGTCGGTGTGCGTACGCAGCCGCTCGACGCCGTTGATGTCCAGCTCGATGTCCTCGCCCCGGGCGCCCACGATCTGGTCGTTGAGGACGCGGTACCGCTCGTTCGTGGAGAGGTTGTCGGCGACCAGGTGGCGTTCGGTGAGCGTGGGCAGGATGCCGACCATCATGATCGTCGCGTCGGACTTGGCGGCCCGCTCGTCGGCGCGGCTGAGGCTGCTGCGCAGGTCCTGCTCGTAGTCGGCGAAGCCGCTGCCCTCGATCAGCCGGGGTGAGGCGTTCAGTTCGAGGTTGAACTGCCCCAGCTCGGTCTGGAACAGCGGGTCGGCGATGTCGGCCAGGATCTGGTCGTTGCGCATGGCGGGTTCCGCGGCGGCGTCGATCAGGTTCAGCTCGATCTCCAGCCCGGTCATCGGCCGGTCGGCGTCGAAGCCGAAGTCGTCGAGCATCAGTGCGAAGACGTCCAGGCAGCGCCGGACCTTCTGCCGGTAGCGGACCCGATCCTCGCGGGAGAAGGCGCCCTGGTCGACGTCTCTGCCCATGTGTCCTCCCGACGCCGGTGCGACGGAACCGTACCGTTCCGCAACGCATTGTGAACCATTCACGTGGTGCGCGTAAGTGCGCCCCGTCCGCAGCCCGCTGTACGGGCGGCAGATCTGCACCTGTACCCCGTCGGCACCCCCACCAGCGCGGTCGGCCGGAGAACATCGGGTGACGATTCGCACCCGCTGCGCGTACACGGGAAGGGCCCGCACCGTCGGCGGACGGTGCGGGCCCCGCGGGCCTGGCCGGGCTCAGCCCTGGCGGATGGCCTCACCCTCGATCTCGATCTTGACCTTGCGGCCGACCAGGACGCCACCGGTCTCCAGCGCCACGTTCCAGGTCAGGCCGAAGTCCTCGCGGTCGATCTCGGTGGAGGCGGAGAAGCCGAAGATGTCCTGCCCGAAGGGGCTGCGGCCGACGCCCTCGAACTCGACCTCCAGCTCGACCTGACGGGTCACGCCCTTGATGGTCAGCTCGCCGACGAGCACGAACTCGTTGCCGTCGCGGGACTTCACCTCGGTGCTGCGGAACTCCAGCGTCGGGTACTGCTCGACGTCGAGGAACTCCGGGCTGCGCAGGTGCGCGTCGCGGTCCGCCTGTGCGGTGTTGATGCTGGCGGCCTGGATGCTGGCGGTGACCGTGGACTGCATCGGGTCGTCGGCGATGGTGATGGTGGCGGTCGCGTCGGCGAACTCACCGCGTACCTTGCTGACCATCATGTGCCGGGCGACGAATCCGACACGCTTGTGCGCGGCATCCAGAAGATAGGTGCCGGGGGTGGGGATGGTGAGACCCTCCCAGTCGCGGGTAGTCGCCTCGGTGCTGCTGGTCATGGTGCTCTCCTCCGGGGAAAACGGTTTAGTATCCCAACGACTGACTGAGCAACTATAGCTACAGCAATAT
>NZ_LYXF01000040.1:0-31362 GCF_001709195.1 Micromonospora sp. II
ACGCCCGGTCACATTCCGAACCCGGAAGCTAAGCCCTCCAGCGCCGATGGTACTGCACTCGGGAGGGTGTGGGAGAGTAGGACACCGCCGGACAATCTTCCAGTCGAGGGCCGCCCCAGCAGGGGCGGCCCTCGACTGCGTTAGCGTTCTCGGCGGAAACGCCATCAGGAAGGATGTACCTGTGAGCTCAGGACCCCAGGGCGGGGACCGCCCCCGTCGTTACGAGGATCGCGCCGACCGTGGCCAGGGGCGTGGTGACGCCGGCCGCGACGGCCGTCGCGATGACCGTCCCTCGTACCGGGGTGGCCGCGACGACCGCCCGGGCGGCTTCCGCGGTGGTGACCGTGACAGTGGCGCCCGTGGTGGCGACCGTCGCGAGGGTGGCTTCCGCGGTGGTGACCGCCGTGAGGGCGGCTTCCGTGGTGGTGACCGCCGTGAAGGTGGCTTCCGCGGTGGTGACCGCCGCGAGGGCGGCTCCCGCGGTGGTGACCGCCGCGAGGGCGGCTTCCGCAGTGGCGATCGCGAGGGCGGCTTCCGCGGTGGCGACCGTCGTGAAGGCGGGTTCGGCGGTGGTGAGCGTCGCGAGGGCGGTTTCCGTGGTGGCGACCGTGAGGGTGGCTTCCGGAGCGGAAGCCGTCCGGGCGGCGACCGTCGTGAAGGCGGGTTCCGGGGCGGCGACCGTGACAGTGGCGCCCGTGGCGGCGACCGCCGTGAGGGTGGCTTCCGCAGTGGCGATCGCGAGGGCGGCTTCCGCGGTGGCGACCGCCGTGAAGGTGGTGCCCGTGACGGCGGGTTCCGGGGCGGCGACCGCCGTGAGGCCGGCACCCGCGACGGCGGCTACCGCGGCGGCGACCGCCGTGAGGGTGGCTTCGCCGGTGGTGACCGTCGTGAAGGCGGTTTCCGCGGTGGTGACCGTCGTGAAGGCGGCTTCCGGGGCGGCGACCGTGACGGCGGCTTCCGCGGCGGAGAGCGCCGTGAGGGTGGCTTCGCCGGCGGTGACCGTCGTGAAGGCGGTTTCCGCGGTGGTGACCGTCGTGAAGGCGGCTTCCGCGGTGGCGACCGCGAGGGCGGCTTCCGCGGCGGTGACCGCCGTGAGGGTGGCTTCCGGAGCGGTGACCGTGACGGCGGTTTCCGCGGCGGTGAGCGTCGTGAGGGTGGTTTCCGCGGTGGCGACCGTGAGGGCGGTTTCCGGGGCGGCGAGCGTCGTGAAGGCGGCTTCCGCGGTGGTGAGCGCCGTGAGGGCGGTTTCCGTGGTGGAGACCGTGAGGGTGGCTTCCGGGGCGGGGACCGTCGTGAGGGCGGCGAGCGTCGTGAGGGCGGGTTCCGCGGTGGCGACCGCCGCGAAGGCGGCCACCAGGGTGGCGACCGTCGGGAGAGCTACGCCGGCGGCGAGCGCCGCGAGGGCGGCTTCCGCGGCGGCGAGCGCCGTGAGGGTGGCTTCCGCGGCGGCGAGCGCCGTGAGGGTGGCTTCCGCCGCGACGACCGGCGTGACGACCGTCGGCCGGGCGGCTTCCGGGGCGAGCGGGACGGTGAGCGCCGTGGCTACGGCGACCGGCCGGGCGGCGACGACCGCCGTGGCAACTTCGGTCCGCAGCGGGAGCGCCGGGACGAGCGCGGCGAAGGGCGTACCGGTGAGGCGCCGGAGCTGCCGGACGAGGTCGTCGCGAGCGACCTCGACTCGGCCGTCCGGGCGGAACTGCTCTCCCTCGCCAAGCCGGTTGCGGAGACGGTTGCCCGGCACCTGGTCGCGACCGGGCTGCTGATCGACGAGGACCCGACGCTGGCGCTGGCGCACGCCATGGCGGCCCGCCGGCTCGCGTCGCGGATCGCCGCCGTGCGGGAGGCCGTCGGACTGGCCGCGTACCACGCCGGTGAGTGGCAGACGGCCATCGCCGAGCTGCGGACGTACCACCGGATGAGCGGTCTGCAGAGCCACCTGGCCGTGCTGGCCGACTGCGAGCGGGCGCTGGGCCGGCCGGAGCGGGCGATCGACCTGTTCCGCGGCGCCGACCGGGACAAGCTCGACCAGGCCGTCGCGATCGAACTGCTCATCGTGGCCGCCGGCGCGCGCGGCGACCTCGGGCAGAAGGACGCGGCCGTGGCGATGCTGCAGGTCCGCGAACTGACCGGCGACTCGACCGAGCCGTGGGCGGCGCGACTGCGTTACGCGTACGCGGACGCGCTGCTGGCGGTGGACCGGCGCGAGGAGGCGCGGGAGTGGTTCTCCCGGGCCGCCGACGTCGACTCCGAGGGGGAGACCGACGCCGCCGAGCGGCTGCTGGAGCTGGACGGCGTGGTCATCGAGGGCGACGACGAGCCCGAGGACGACGCGGACACGTCCGAGGCGTCGGCCGACGATGACGATGACGATGACGATGACGATGACGATGACGACGACGATGACGACGACGACGATGACGATGACGACGACCGTGAGGACGACGCGCGGCTGACCGACGACGAGCTGACCGACGCCGAGGCCGGCTCGCTCGCCACCGGCACCCCGACCGCCGCCACGACGTCCGAGGACACCGCCACGTCGACCGCGGACACCGCCACGCCGGGCAGCACCGTCGCGGCTGCGGACGCCACCGACGTCACCCCGGCCGACAAGGCCGACGCCGACCGGCCCGCACCGGGCGACGCCGCGTCCGGCGAGGGCGAGGCGGCGGAGCGCCGGTGACCGGGTACGGCGGGGACACCGCTACCGGCGCGGACCAGGGGCGACCCGTCCGCGCCGGAGCGGCCGGCCGGCTGGTCGACGCGTACTCGCTTGTCGTCTTCGACCTGGACGGCGTCATCTACCTGATCGACCGGCCCATCCCGGGCGCGGTCGAGGCGGTCGGCCGGCTGCACGCCGAGGGGCGCGCCGTCGCGTACGCGACGAACAACGCCTCCCGGCGCTCCAGCGAGGTCGCCGACCTGCTCACCGGCATGGGCGTCCCGGCGCAGCCGGCGGAGGTGCTCACCTCCGCGGCGGCCACCGCCGAGCTGCTCCGGGACCGGCTGCCCGAGGGCGCGCCGGTACTCGTGGTCGGCGCGGAGGCGCTGCGGGCCGAGCTGCGCGCGGTCGGCCTGCGGCCGGTGTCCACCGTCGACGAGGAGCCCGCCGCCGTGGCCCAGGGCTACGGCCCGCAGGTCGGCTGGTCCGACCTGGCCGAGGCGTCCCTGGCGGTACGCGCGGGCGCGCCCTGGTACGCCACGAACACCGACCGCACCCTGCCCAGCCCGCGCGGCCCGCTGCCGGGCAACGGCTCGCTGGTCGCGGTGCTGCGTACCGCGCTGGGCCGCGACCCCGACGTGGTGGTGGGCAAGCCGGAGCCGGCGCTGTTCACCACCGCCGCGCGCCGGGCCGGGGCCGGGCGCACGCTCGTGGTGGGGGACCGGCTGGACACCGACATCGAGGGCGCCCGCCGGGCCGGGCTGGACAGCCTGCTGGTGCTCACCGGGGTCAGCGACGCCGCCGAGCTGCTGGCCGCGCCCGAGGAGCGCCGCCCCGCGTACGTCTCGTTCGACCTGGCGGGGCTCTTCGACCCGGACGCGGTGGTGGCGGTGCCGGGCCGGGCGACCGCCGGCGGCTGGTCGGTGGCGGAAGCCGGCGCGGACCTCGTGCTCGACGGCGCGGGACCGCCGCTGGAGGCGCTCGCCGCGCTCTGCGCGGTGGCCTGGTCGGCGTCGGCCGGGCCGCGCGTGCGGGCGCAGTCCCCGGCGGCGGCGGAGGCGCTCGCCGCGTTCGGCCTCGACGGCTGAGCGGCGAAGGACCCCGACGGCGGCGCGGTCGCGGTGGACCGGCTAGAGCAGCTTGCGGAGCTTCATCAGGTCGAACGGGTTCGCCTTGATCGAGACCCGCCGGGACGCGACCGCCGACATCACGTCGAGGCGGCCGTTCACCAGCGCGACCAGGTCGTCACTGCCGGTGCTCAGCGCGATCTTCGCCTTCGGGTCGTCGCCGTCGGCCAGGTCGACCAGCCGCCCGCCCTCCAGCCGCCCGTGGAACGCGGTGCCGAGATCGGTGATCCGGCAGGCCAGCGTGCGGTCCAGGTCGATGCGTCCCTGCGCCTCGGCGTTGCGGTCCAGCCGCGCGGCCAGGTCCTGCAACGCCTGCCGGCACTCGTCCACGCTGGCCACATCGTCTCCTCACCACGAACCACGCCGTTTCCCGGCACCGTACCGCAATGGGGCGTCCGGGGTGCCCGGTAGCGTGGCACCTGCACACCTCGCCCCGCGGAAGGACTCAGGCATGCAGGACGCGTGGCGCGCCTACCTCGAGCTGGCCATGGGCCTGACGGAGGCGCCCCGGAAGAAGGCACAGGACGCGGTCATGCGCGTCGTCGGTCAGGGTGGCGCGACCGCCGCCCAGATCCAGACGCTCGCCGAGGAGCTGGTGGCCACCGGCCTGGCGAACCGGGAGTCGCTGACCAAGCTGGTCCGCTTCGAGGTGGACCGGGCGCTGGGCGCGGTCGGGCTGGCCACCGCCGACGAGGTCGCCGAGCTGACCCGCCGGGTGCACGACCTGGAGCGGCAGCTGCGCGAGGCGCGCGGCAACCTCGGGCCCGGCGAGACGCCGCCCGCCGGATCGTCCGAGCCCGCCGCCGCACCGGCCGGGACCGCCACCGCGCCGTCCGGCGCGACCGCGCCGCCGACCGCCGAGTCCGCGGCGACGGCGCCGACGAAGGCGGTGGCGAAGAAGACGGTGGCCAAGAAGGCGATCGCGAAGAAGCCGCCCGCCACCATGGCCCGTACCCCCGCCGACGGCTCGCCCGCCGCGCCCGCCCGGCCGGCGAGGAAGGCCACCGGCCGCCGGGCGGCCGGCTCGTGACCGCGCCGCGGCCCGGTCCGCCGCCGGGCCCGCGGCCCGGACCACCCCCGGGGGTACGCCCCGCGCCGGCCGAGGAGGTCGGCGAGGCGCGGCACCCGGCGGTGGACGCCGCGGTGCTCGGCATGGCCAACGCCGAGGCGCTCGCCCCGGCCGACCAGATCGCCCAGTACGAGGCGGCGTACGAGACGCTGCGCGAGACCCTCGCCACCATCGACCAGGCCTGAGCAGAGGCGGAGACACACCTGATGGCTCGTCGTACCCGGCTGGACGCCGAACTGGTCCGGCGCGGGCTGGCCCGCTCCCGGGAACAGGCCGCCGCGCTCGTGGAGGCCGGTCGCGTCCAGCTGCGCGGAGTGCGGGCACGCAAGCCCGCGGCGATGGTCGACCCGGCCGATCCGCTGCTGGTGACCGGAGAGGACCCGGCCGACGAGTACGTCTCCCGGGGCGGCCACAAGCTGGCCGGCGCGCTCGCCGCGTTCGCCCCCGGCGGGCTGACCGTCACCGGCCGGCGCTGCCTGGACGCGGGCGCGTCGACGGGCGGGTTCACCGACGTGCTGCTGCGCGGCGGCGCCGCCGAGGTGGTCGCCGTGGACGTCGGCTACGGGCAGCTCGCCTGGTCGCTGCGCACCGACGAGCGGGTGCGGGTGTTCGAGCGTACGAACGTGCGTACGCTCACGCCGGAGGCGATCGGCGGCCCGGTCGACCTGACGGTGGCCGACCTGTCGTTCATCTCGCTGCGTCTGGTGCTGGCGGCGCTGGCCGCGTGCACCGGCCCCGGCGGCGACCTGGCGCTGATGGTCAAGCCGCAGTTCGAGGTCGGCAAGGAGCGGGTCGGCGCCGGCGGCGTGGTCCGCGATCCGGCGCTGCGCGCCGAGGCGGTGCTCGACGTGGCCGCCGCGGCCGCCGGGCTCGGCCTGGGCCTGGCCGGAGTGGCGGCCAGCCCGCTGCCCGGGCCGAGCGGCAACGTCGAGTTCTTCGTATGGTTGCGCGGGGACGCGCCCGCCGCGGACCCGGAGCGGGTCCGCGCGGTGGTGGCCGCCGGCCCGCAGGGCGCCGCCACCACGGCGGCCACGACCGAGGAGGTGTCCGGGTGAGCCGCACCGCGCTGCTGGTGACGCACACCGGCCGTCGACGCAGCACCGAGCACGCGCGCGCGGTGGCCGCCGACCTGATCGCCGCCGGTTTCGAGGTGCGGGTGGTGGCCGAGGAGGCCGACGACCTGGACCTGCCCGGTGTGGTGCCGGTGACCGGCCCGGAGGCGGCCGAGGGCGCCGAGATCGTCTTCGCGCTCGGCGGGGACGGCACGTTCCTGCGCGCGGCCGAGCTGGCCCGTCCGGCGAAGGTCCCGCTGCTGGGCATCAACCTCGGCAAGGTCGGCTTCCTCGCCGAGGCGGAGATCGACGACCTGGACACCGCGGTACGTGACGTGGTCGAGCGTAACTACAGCGTGGACGAACGGCTCACGCTGGACGTCACCGCCGAGTTCGAGGGCGGGCCGACCATCGAGTCGTGGGCGCTGAACGAAATCAGCGTGGAGAAGGGCGAGCGCGCCCAGATGCTGGAGCTGCTCGTCGACGTGGACGGCCGGCCGCTGTCCCGGTACGGCTGCGACGGCGTGATCTGCGCGACCCCGACCGGCTCCACCGCGTACGCGTTCTCCGGCGGCGGGCCGGTGGTCTGGCCCGAGGTGGAGGCGCTGCTGCTGGTGCCGATCAGCGCGCACGCGCTGTTCAGCCGCCCGCTGGTGACCGCGCCGACGTCGACGTTCGTCATCACCGTCGACCCGTTCACCACCCTCGCGGTGCTCTGCTGCGACGGCCGGCGTGTCTACGACCTGCCGCCGGGCGCCCGGGTCACGGTGCGTCGGGGCACGTTGCCGGTGCGCATCGTTCGGTTGCGGGCGCGTCCGTTCACCGACCGGCTGGTGGCCAAGTTCGACCTGCCCGTCCAGGGCTGGCGGGGCAACCGTCGCTGACCGACGGATCAGCGGAAACCTCCGTTCGGACCACCGGTCCGGGCCGCCGCGCACGTTACGGTGGGCGTACGGGCCGCGATGAGGTGAGTCCGGGTGCGGCGGTGAGGCCCGCCGCTTCCGGATGCGTGGCCCGGATGTCGCGGGCTCGGCCAGGGGGTGGTCGGGGCCGCGACGGTCGGGACGCCGGAGTGTCGTAGCCGGCCGCGGCGGGCGGACCGGCGCGCCGCGCCCGATCGGGTGTCGACCCCGGTCGGGCGGACAGGTCGTGCAGCCGCCGCCGGAGGAAGCGGCGGTGCGCGAGCTGGGCGACGCGATCTCCGGCGTCCCGGCCCTCTACCGCGCTGCGCTCGTGTCCACCTGGCGACATGTCGCCGGTGCGGCGGCATCAGGTCGGCCGGCCGCCGTGCACCAGTGGGCAGGTCGCGGTGCGACCGTCCACCACGGCCGGTCGGCGGCCCAGCCGCTGCGCGAACTCACCGGCCCGGGCCGTGTCCGCCCGTACCGGGCTGCGGTGGAGCTCCTCCTCGTCCGGGGTCGGGTGCCCGCGGCTCGACCTGCCGGCTGGTCAACTGTCACACGGCGGGGCTACTGTCGGGTGCTGTGCTGGAAGAGCTGCGCATCACCGGACTGGGCGTCATCGAGGACACCACGCTGCCGCTGGCCGCGGGGATGAACGTCATCACCGGCGAGACCGGCGCCGGCAAGACCATGGTGGTGACCGGCCTCGGCCTGCTCTTCGGCGGCCGCGCCGACGCCGGCCGGGTGCGCGCCCAGCCGGGCCGCGCCGTGGTGGAGGGCCGGCTGCGCCTCGGTGGGCGGGTGGCCGAGTCGGTGCACGCCCGCATCGTCGACGCCGGTGGCGAGCCCGACGAGGACGGCTCGCTGCTGCTCAGCCGCACCGTGACCATCGAGGGGCGCTCCCGCGCGCACCTGGGCGGGCGGGCCATGCCGGTGTCCACGCTCGGTGAGGTCGGCGAGCAGGTGCTGGCCGTGCACGGCCAGTCCGACCAGCTGCGGCTGCTGCGCCCGGCCGAGCAGCGGGCCTCGCTCGACCGGTTCGCCGGGCCCGAGCACGAGAAGCTGCTCGACGCGCTGCGCGAGACGTACGCCCGGTGGCGCACCGTCGTCGACGACCTGGCCGACCGGCGGCGCAACGCGCGCGAACGCAACCAGGAGGCCGACCTGCTGCGGCTGGGCCTGGACGAGATCACCCGGGTCGATCCGCAGCCGGGGGAGGACGACGAGCTGAAGGCGGAGGCGCAGCGGCTGGAGCACGCCGAGGGGCTGCGTACCGCCGCGCAGGTGGCGCAGCAGTGCGTGGCCGGCGGCGTCGAGGCGGCCGACGACGCGCCGGACGCGACGGCGCTGCTGGGCACCGCGCGGCGCACGCTGGAGGCGCAGGCCGGCACCGACCCGGCGCTGGGCGAGCTGGCGGCCCGGCTGGAGGAGGCCGCCACGCTGGTCACCGACGTGGCCGCGGAGCTGTCCACCTACCTGGCCGCGCTGGACGCCGACCCGGCCCGCCTGCAGACCGTCTACGAGCGGCGGGCCGCGTTGCGCGGGCTCACCCGCAAGTACGCCGACGACGTCGACGGCGTGGTGGCGTGGGCCGAGCGGGCCCGCACGCGGCTGTCCGATCTGGACACCTCCGACGAACTGCTGGACGAGCTGGACCGCGAGGCCACCCGGCTCGCCGGTGAGGTGGCCGACCTCGCCGGCCGGGTGTCGGCGTCCCGGCGGGAGGCCGCGGTCCGCTTCGCCGAGGAGGTCACCGTCGAGCTGGCCGGGCTGGCCATGCCGCACGCCCGGATCGAGGTGGCGGTGCTGCCGCGTCCGGCGGGCCGGTCCGAGCCGAGCCTGCCGGTCAACGGCGTCGAGACCGGCGTCGGCGCGGACGGCGCCGACGAGGTGGAGCTGCGGCTGCTGGCCCACCCGGGCGCGCCGGCGCTGCCGTTGCAGAAGGGCGCCTCCGGCGGCGAGCTGTCCCGGGTGATGCTCGCCATCGAGGTGGTCTTCGCCGGTTCCGGCGGCCCGCCCACGCTGGTGTTCGACGAGGTCGACGCGGGTGTCGGCGGTCAGGCCGCGGTGGAGATCGGCCGCCGGCTGGCCCGGCTGGCCCGCAGTCATCAGGTGCTCGTGGTCACCCACCTGCCGCAGGTCGCCGCGTTCGCCGACCGGCACCTGGTGGTGGCCAAGGACACCGGTGGAGCGGTCACCACGAGCGGGGTGCGCGTGGTGGAGGACACCGAGCGCGCCCGGGAACTGGCCCGGATGCTCGCCGGTTTGCCGGACTCGGATCTGGGTATCGCCCATGCCGAGGAGCTCCTGGCCGTGGCGGCCAAGGAAAGGCGTCCGTGATACCCCGATTGTGAGCGCAAGCACACCGGCGCGGGTTCCGGTGTGCTTCCCTGGGTAGGCGGCCCTGCTCAGGCATGTCGCGACAGCAAAACCTGCCTCACATGCCAGGATGGTCACGATGCGTCTACCCATACTGCGCCGGAGCCGGAACCCGGAGCCGGGCTCCATCGTCGGCACCGCGCGCCTCGACCGCCGGACGAAACGGCTGGTCGGGCGGCTGCGCCCCGGCGACATCGCGGTCATCGACCACGTCGACCTGGACCGGGTGGCGGCCGACTCGCTCGTCGCGGTGGGTGTGGCGGCGGTGCTCAACGCCAAGCCGTCGGTCTCCGGCCGCTATCCCAACCTCGGCCCGGAGGTGCTGATCTCGGCCGGCATCCCGCTGCTGGACGATCTCGGCGAGAGCGTCTTCGAGCAGGTCCGCGAGGGTGACCGGGTCCGCATCGAGGGCAACACCGTGTTCGTCGGCGAGGAGCCGGTCGCGCACGGCACGTTGCAGGACGCCGAGACCGTGGCCAAGTCGATGGCCGACGCCCGGGAGGGCCTGTCGGTGCAGTTGGAGGCGTTCGCCGCCAACACGATGGACTACCTGCGGCAGGAACGTGACCTGCTGCTCGACGGCGTCGGCGTACCGGAGATCCAGACCCAGATCCAGGGCCGGCACTGCCTGATCGTGGTGCGCGGCTACGACTACAAGGCCGACCTGGACGTGCTGCGCCCGTACATCCGGGAGTTCAAGCCGGTGCTGATCGGCGTCGACGGCGGGGCCGACGCGCTGGTCGAGGCGGGCTACACCCCGGACATGATCATCGGGGACATGGACTCGGTCACCGACGACGTGCTGCGCTGCGGCGCCGAGGTGATCGTGCACGCCTACCCGGACGGGCGGGCGCCCGGCCTGGCCCGGGTCAACGGGCTCGGCGTACCGGCGATCACGTTCCCGGCGGCGGCCACCAGCGAGGATCTCGCCATGCTGCTGGCCGACGAGAAGGGCGCGTCGCTGCTGGTGGCCGTCGGCACCCACGCCACCCTGGTGGAGTTCCTGGACAAGGGGCGCGGCGGCATGGCGTCGACGTTCCTGACCCGGCTGAAGGTGGGCGGCAAGCTGGTCGACGCCAAGGGCGTCAGCCGGCTCTACCGGCAGAGCATCTCCGGTTCGTCGCTGCTGCTGCTGGTCCTGTCGGCGGTGGCCGCGATGGCCTCCGCGGTGGCGGTCTCCACCGTCGGGAAGGCGTATTTGGGCGTGGTCTCCGAATGGTGGGACAATTTCGTGTTCCAGCTCGGCCAGCTCTTCTAGCTCCCCCGACGATCAAGAGGCTGCAAGCGTGATCAACTTTCGCTACCACGTGGTGTCCCTGACCGCGGTGTTCCTGGCGCTGGCGATCGGCCTGGTGGTCGGCACGGCCGCCCTCAACGGGCCGGTCGCCGACTCGCTCCGGGAGAACGTCAACGGCCTGCGCAAGGACAACTCGCTGATGCGCCAGTCGGTCAACAGCATGCAGAAGCAGCTGGAGACCGAGGAGGACTTCGCCGCCGAGGTGGCCCAGCTCGTCCTGCCCGGCAAGCTGACCGGCCGTCGGGTGCTGGTGCTCACCCTGCCCAGCGGCCGCGACCAGGCCGAGGGCGTGGTGAAGATGCTGCAGACCGCCGGCGCGGACGTCACCGGCCGCATCGACGTGCAGGACAAGTTCGTCAACCCGGACAGCAACAACAACCTGCTGGAACTGGCGGTCACCGCCCGGCCGAACACGTCCCCCGCCATCAACCTGCCCGGCAACGGGCACGGCGTGGAGACCTCGAGCGCGCTGCTGGCGAACGTCCTGGTCGACCGTCCCGCGGGCACCCCGGCGGCCAGCGAGACCGACCGGCGCACGGTGCTGGAGCAGTACGCCACCGCCGGCTACCTCACCCCGGCGGACAAGATCTCCACCGCCGCCGAGGCGGTCGTGATGGTCACCGGCCAGCCGTACGTGGACAAGGACTCGGCCAAGAAGGACGAGTCGGTGGTGAAGATCGCCGTGGAGTTCGACCGGGCCGGCGCGCTGGTGGTCGCCGGCATGGGCTCGACCGGCGGGAACCTGGTCTCCGTGGTCCGCGGCGACCCGGTGCTGTCGCAGACCATCTCCACCGTCGACAACGCCAACACCGTGCAGGGCCAGCTGGCCACCAGCCTCGCCCTGGCGCAGCAGCTCACCGAGAAGAAGACCGGCCAGTACGGCGTGGGCGACAACGCCGCCTCCCGGGTGCCTACACTGCCCCGGTGACCGCTCGGGCCGCCCGGTCCGTGCCGCGTCGCGTTCGAAGTCCGGATCGAGGAGGTCCCGTGAGACTGGGTCGGCTGCTCGCCGTGGGCGCGGGGGTGCTGGCCGCCCGCTACACGCTGCGCCAGACGCGCACGTCGCCGGGCGGGCCGGCGCTGGAGCGCACCAACTACCGGGGCCGCACGGTGACCCTGGCCGCCGGTCCGGCCCTCGCCGTGGGCGCGGCGACCGGCGGCGCGCTGGGCGCCGGCAGCACACCGGCCGGCGCCGCCGCGCTCGTCGCCGGGCTGGGCGCGGGCGCTGTCGGCCTCTACGACGACGTGGTCGGCGCACGCCCCGAGCAGAAGGCCGCCAAGGGCTTCGCCGGGCACCTCGCCGCGCTGCGCGAGGGCCAGGTCACCGCCGGGCTGGTGAAGGTCGCCGGGGTCGGTGTGGCCGGGCTCGCCGCCGCGGCGCTGCTCGCCGCCGACCGGCGGGTCGCCGCGCACCCGCGCCGCCAGCGGGCCGGGGCGGTCGGCCGCGGGCTCGACGTGCTGCTCGGCGCCGGCGTGGTGGCCGGCACCGCCAACCTGGTCAACCTGCTCGACCTGCGGCCCGGCCGGGCGCTGAAGTCCGGCATGCTGCTCGGCGCGCCGCTGACCACCGGCCCGCACGGCGGCATCGCGGCGGGCGCGGTGGGCGCGTCGGCCGCGCTGGTCGGGGACGACCTGGGCGAACGGGTGATGGTCGGGGACAGCGGCGCGAACGCGCTCGGTGCGCTGCTGGGCGTGAGCCTGGCCGCGCGTACCGGGCCGCTGGGCCGCGCCGGTGTGCTGGCCGTGCTCGCCGCGCTCACCGCCGCCAGCGAGAAGGTCAGCTTCACCCAGGTCATCGCGTCCACGCCGGGGCTGCGGCACCTCGACGAACTGGGCCGGCTGCCCGACTGACGTGACGAAACCGGCACCTCTCGCCGCCGCCGGCCGCGTCGCCGGGGCGGCCGCCCTCATCGCCGTGCTCACCGTGGTCAGCCGGCTCGCCGGCTTCGGCCGCACCGCCGTGTTCACCTGGACGCTGTCCACCAGCGACCTCGGCGGCGCCTACCTGGTGGCCAACTACGTCCCGAACTTCATCTTCGAGATCGTCGCGGGCGGGGCGCTGGCCAGTCTCGTCGTACCGTTGCTGGCCGGCGCGGTCGAGGCCGGTGACCGGCGTGCGGTGGCCGCCACCACCGGCGCGCTGCTGACCTGGACGCTGACGCTGCTGGTGCCGCTGGCGGTCCTGGTGGCGATCTTCGCCGACCCGCTGCCGGGCCTGATCGGAGACGGTCTCAGCGAGGCGCAGCAGGCGTCCGGGGCCCGGATGCTGCGCGTCTTCGCGCCGCAGCTGCCGCTCTACGGCGTGGGCATCGTGCTCACCGGGGTGCTCCAGGCGCACCGCCGGTTCGCCTGGCCGGTGATCGCGCCGCTGCTGTCGAGCATCAGCGTGATCGGCGTCTACCTCGCCTTCACCGCGACCGAGGGGCGGCTGGCCACGATCGGCGAGGCCGGGCGCGGCGGCGAGCTGCTGCTGTCCGCCGGCACCACACTCGGCGTGGTGGTGCTCTCGCTGTCGCTGCTGATCCCGCTGCGCCGGCTGAAGCTCCGGATCCGGCCGGGCTACCGGTTCCCGGCCGACGCCCGGGCCCGGGTCGGCGGCCTGGCCGTCGCCGGGGTGGTCACCGTCGCCGCCCAGCAGATCGCCCTGGTGGTAGCGCTCAACCAGGTCACCTACGGCCGGACCGCCGACGTCGGCGTCTACAACCTCGCCCAGACCGTCTACTTCCTGCCCTGGGCGGTGCTGGCGGTGCCGCTGGCGGTGGCCGCGTACCCGACGCTCGTCGCGGCCCGGGCCACCGGCGACGAGCGCGCCTACCGGGACACGCTCGCCCCGGCGGTACGCGGCGTGGTGCTGTTCAGCCTGCTCGGCGCCGCCGCGCTCGTCGGCACCGCGATCCCGGTCGGGCACTTCTTCTTCTCCGACCCCCTGGACGCGCGTACCGCCGCGGCCGGGATCGCCGGGTTCGCGCCCGGCCTGCTCGGCTACGGCCTGTTCGCGGTCCTCACCCGCGCCCTGTACGCCCGCGGCGAGACCCGCGCGGCCACCGTCGCGACCGCGCTCGGATGGCTCAGCGTGCCCGCGTTCGCCCTCCTGTTCGCCCAGGCGCTGCCGCTGGCCGACCGGGTCCTCGCGGTGACCCTGGCGACGTCGGCCGGCATGGTGCTGCTCGGCGCGCTGCTGATCGTCGCGGTCCGGCGTGCCGCCGGCGGCGAGGCGCTCGCCGGGATCGGCCGGGCCGGCGCCGCCGGACTGCTCGCCGCAGTGGTCGCCGGAGCGGGCGGGGCGGCCGTCGCGGCGGGACTCGCCGGGCTCGGTGACGGCACCCCGACGACACCGCAGGCCCTCGCGCAGGGCATGCTGTCCGGGGTCGTGGTCGGTGTCCTGTTCCTCGCCGTCGCCTGGCTGACCGACGCCCGCGACCTGCGGCCGCTGCTCGCGACCGTGACCCGCCGGCTGCGCCGGCGACGCCCGGCCGGCGGGGACGACGGCCCGCCGGCGCAGCAGCACCCCGGCGAGCGGGGCGACGGAAAGGAGACCGTTTCCTCATGACGGACGCCTCGCCCGCACCGCGCTGGCCCGGGTCGGTGGCCCTCGTGCTCGCCTCCAGCACCGGCGGTGTCGGGCAGCACGTGCGCTCGATCGCCGGGGGACTCACCGAGGCCGGAGCGTCGGTGCTGGTGTGCGGACCGGCCGCCACCGAGGAGCAGTTCGGCTTCACCGGCGTCGGCGTCCGGTTCACCCCGGTGGAGATCCCGGCCAGCCCCACGCCGGGCGACGCGCGCGCGGTCACCGCGCTGCGCCGGGCGCTCGCGGTCACACCCGTCGACGTGGTGCACGCGCACGGGCTGCGCGCCGGCCTGGTCGCGGCGCTCGCCCGCCCCACCGCGCCGCTCGTCGTCACCTGGCACAACGCGGTCCTCGCGAAAGGGCTGCGCGGCGCGGCGTCCCGGCTGGTCGAGCGGATCGTCGCCCGGTCCGTGCGGGTCGCGCTGGGCGCCTCCGCCGACCTGGTCGACCGCGCCGCCGCGCTGGGCGCCGCCGACGCGCGCCTGGCCCCGGTCGCCGCGCCCACGCTGCCGCCGCCGGGCCGCCGCCGCGCCGCCGTCCGCGCCGAGTTCGGCGTGACCGCCGACCGCCCGCTGATCCTCTCGGTGGGCCGGCTGCACCCGCAGAAACGGTACGACGTGCTCATCGACGCCGCCGCCCGCTGGCGCACCCGTACCCCCGCCCCGGTCGTGGTGATCGCCGGCAGCGGACCCGCGTATCTGCCGCTGGCCGCCCGGATCTCGGCCGCCCGCGCGCCGGTGACGCTGCTCGGGCACCGCACCGACGTGGCGGACCTGCTGGCCGGCGCCGACCTCGCCGTGGTGACCAGCGACTGGGAGGCCCGGCAGCTGTTCGCCCAGGAGGCGCTGCGGGCCGGCGTACCGCTCGTCGCGACCGCCGTCGGCGGGCTGCCGGAGCTCGTCGGCGACGGGGCCGTGCTGGTGCCGCCCGGGGACGTGGACGCCGTCGACGCGGCGGTGCGCGACCTGCTCGACGACCCCGTACGCCGGGCCGAGGTGGGTCGGCGCGGCCTGGCCCGGGCCGCGACCTGGCCCACCGAGGCGGACACCGTGGCCGCGCTCGCCGACCTCTACGCCGAGCTGACACCGCAGCACTCCGCCGGGAACCGCTGATGCTGCGCCGACTGACCCCGGTCCTGCTCACCCTGGTCGTGGTGGCGCTGGGCATCACCGCGCTGGCCGCCCGGCCGGACCGCGGCGCGGACCGGCCCGGCGCCGACTTCGTGGTCCTCGTCGGCGCGGCCGGCCTGCGCTGGGACGACGTCGACCCGGAGAACACGCCGACGCTGTGGCGGATGGCCGAGCAGGGCGCGATCGGCTCCCTGTCGGTGCGGTCCGCGCACCGGCCCACCTGCCCCGTCGACGGCTGGCTCACCCTCGGCGCCGGGAACTTCGCCGCCTGGCCGGGCGCCCGTCCGGGCGGTGGCTGCCCGGCGGCCGGCGTGACTGTGGAACGGCCCGACGGCATCGGCGCGAACCTGCCCGACCAGCCCAGCGTCGTGGCGCACAACCAGGAACAGCTCGCCTGGGGCGCCAAGCCCGGCGCGCTGGCCGAGTCGGTGCGCTGCTCGGTGGCGGTGGGGCCGGGCGCCGCCGTGGCCGCCGCCCGTCCGTTCGGCCGGGTCGACAGGTACGCGCCAACGCTGCCCGAGAACCCGGCGGAACTGCTCGGCTCCTGCGTGCTGAGCATCGTCGACGCCGGCACCGTCGACGACGACGACCCGGCCGTACGGGCCGCCCAGGCGCGGCAGGCCGACGCCCGGCTGGCCCGGGTCCTCGCCGCCCGGCCGCCGCGCTCACTGGTGCTGGTCGCGGGCGTCTCCGACACCGACAACCCGGCGCGGCTGCACGTCGCGATCGCCGACGGCCCCGGCTGGACGGGCGGCTGGCTGACCTCGCCGAGCACCGCCCGGTCCGGCTACCTGCAACTGGTCGACCTGGCCCCGACCGTGCTCGCCGTACTCGACCGGCCGGCCCCGGAACGGGCCTTCGTCGGCCGTCCCGCGGTCACCGCCGACGACCGGCCCGACGACCTGCGGGCCGCGATCGAGGCGTCGGCCGACGCGGACCGGGAGGCCGCCGCCCAGCGGCGCGTCGCCGGCTGGTTCTTCACCCTGCTCGCCGCCGCCCAGCTGGCCCTCGCGGTGGCGGTGCTGCCGCTGCTACGCCGGGCCCGCCGCCTCGCCGGCCCGCACGGACCGGAACCGGTGTCCCGGCGCGTCGTCGCCGTGGTGGAGCTGCTGCTCATCGCCGCGGCGCTGGCCGTGCCCGCGGCGCTGCTGGCCGACGCCGTGCCCTGGTGGCGCGGCAGCCACGCCGGCGTCTGGTACGCCGCGGTGACCGCGCTGCTCGTCGTCGGCGGCACCGCCCTGGTCCGGTTCAGCCCCGGGCACGAACGCACGCTCGGCCCGCTCGGCGCGGTCGCCGGGCTGGCCACGCTCGTGGTCGGCGTGGACGTGCTCACCGGCTCCCGGCTGCAGCTCAACGGCGTGGTCGGTTACTCCGCGCTGGAGGGCGGCCGGTACGCCGGGCTCGGCACCGTCGGGCTGGGCGTGTTCGTCGCCGGATCACTGCTGTGCGGCGGCTGGCTCGCCCAGCGGTTCCGCAAGGGCTGGCGGCCGATGGTGATGGTGGCCGTCGGCGGACTGGCAGTGGTGATCGTGGGCAGCCCGTACCTGGGCGCCGACTCGATCGGCGCGATCGCGCTCACCGCCGGCGTCAGCGTCGCCGCCGCCATCTGCACCGGCGGCTGGCTCACCGTGAGCCGGCTGGCCTGGGCCACCATGGCCGCGCTCGCGGTCACCATCGGCTTCGCCCTGGTCGACCTGGGCCGTCCCGCCGACGAGCGGGGAAGCCTGGGCCGGTTCCTGGCCGCGCTCGGCGACGGCACCGGCGGGCTCACCGTGCACCGCTCCGGCGACTCCAACATCCAGACGCTGGTGAACAGCCCGCTCACCGTGCTGGCCCTGGCCGGGGCGGCGCTGGTCTGGCTGGCGCTGCTGCAGCCGTGGGGCGGCCTGATGCGGCTGTTCGGCATCTACCCGGCGATCCGGGCCGCGATGGCCGGCACCGGCGTGGCCGTCGGGCTGGGCGGCGTGCTGGGCGGCTCGGCGCTGGACGTGGCCGGCGCGGCGGCGGCGCTCGTGGTGCCCATGGCGGCGCTGTCGGCGCTGCGGGTGCTCGACCACTCCACCGACCGTACGCTGCCCGACAGCGGCCGCCCTGGCGGCGAGACGGACGCGGTCCCACCGGGCGGCCCGGACAGCCCTTCCCGAGGCGGCCCCGCTGGCGACGGCCCGCCTGACGGTGCTCCGTCGGCCGGTGACGGTGCTGGTGCTGGTGGGTCGGCGGGCGACGGTCCGGCCGGTGACGGTGTGGGCGATCCCGGGGAGGCCGGGGAGCCGGCCGGACCGGGTCGGCAGGGCCCGGCCGGCACGGAAACGCCGAACGCATCGCCCGGCGCCGGGGCGCGGGTCCCCGCACAGCCGACCCCGGCCTCCTCGGAGATCCCCGCCGGCTGACCGGCCCGCGCTGCCCCGCGGGCGTGCCGCCCCCCGCGCGCGCCCTCGCCAGATCGGGGAGGTGGCGGGGTCAAGGCCCTGCGGAAGGCACCACATCGGCGAAGTGGTGTCGATCAAGGGCCCGGACGGGCACGGAAGAGCGCCGCACGAGGGCCGGCACGGGCCTCACGTGCGCCGACAGCGGGTGCGACGCCGGCTCACGGTCCGGATGGTGTTACCGTGGAATCCCGTGGATCGCGTGATCACTTGTCTGATCGGCACGGCGGTTCGCACGACCGCTACGGACGACACGGGAGCAGGCCTTGGCCCCTACAGCACGGACGACCAGGCACATTTTCGTCACCGGGGGCGTCGCCTCCTCGCTGGGTAAGGGCCTCACCGCCTCCAGCCTCGGCAGTCTGCTGACCGCGCGCGGACTGCGCGTGGTGATGCAGAAGCTCGACCCGTACCTGAACGTCGACCCCGGGACGATGAACCCGTTCCAGCACGGCGAGGTCTTCGTCACCGAGGACGGCGCCGAGACCGACCTCGACGTCGGGCACTACGAGCGGTTCCTCGACCGGGACCTCTCCGGCAAGGCGAACGTCACCACCGGCCAGATCTACTCGGCGGTGATCGCCAAGGAGCGGCGCGGGGAGTACCTCGGCGACACGGTGCAGGTCATCCCGCACATCACCAACGAGATCAAGGCCCGCATCCGCGGCATGGCCGACCCGGACGCCGACGGCCAGGTGCCCGACGTGGTGATCACCGAGGTCGGCGGCACGGTCGGCGACATCGAGTCGCTGCCGTTCCTGGAGTCGATCCGGCAGATCCGCCACGACCTGGGCCGGGACAACTGCTTCTACCTGCACGTGTCGCTGGTGCCGTACCTGGCGCCGTCGGGCGAGCTGAAGACCAAGCCGACCCAGCACTCGGTGGCGCAGCTGCGCAGCATCGGCATCCAGCCCGACGCGCTGGTGCTGCGCTGCGACCGGGAGATCCCGGACAAGGTCAAGGAGAAGCTGTCGCTGTACTGCGACGTCGACCGGGAGGCGGTCACCGCCGCCCCGGACGCGCCGAGCATCTACGACATCCCGAAGGTGCTGCACCGGGAGGGCCTCGACGCGTACGTGGTGCGCCGGCTCGGCCTGTCGTTCCGCGACGTCGACTGGACCCGCTGGGACGACCTGCTGGAGCGGGTGCACCAGCCGCGGCACACGATCACCGTCGCGCTCGTCGGCAAGTACGTCGACCTGCCCGACGCGTACCTGTCGGTGAGCGAGGCGATCCGGGCGGCCGGGTTCGGCCACCGCGCCCGGGTGAAGCTCAAGTGGGTGCCCAGCGACGACTGCGTGACAGCGGCCGGCGCGGCCGCCGCCCTGTCCGGCGTCGACGGCATCGTCATCCCCGGCGGCTTCGGCGTACGCGGCATCGAGGGCAAGGTCGGCACCGCCCGGTACGCGCGGGAGAACGGCATCCCGTTGCTCGGCCTCTGCCTCGGCCTGCAGTGCATGACCATCGAGGTGGCCCGCCACCTGGCCAACCTCGACGGGGCGAACTCGCTCGAATTTGACGAGGAGGCCGTGCACCCGGTCATCGCCACCATGGCCGACCAGGAGGACATCGTGGCCGGCCGCGGCGACCTCGGCGGCACCATGCGGCTCGGGGCGTACCCGGCGAAGCTCGCCGAGGGGTCGATCGTCGCCGAGGCGTACGGCAGCACCGAGGTCAGCGAGCGGCACCGCCACCGGTACGAGGTGAACAACGCCTACCGGGACCAGCTCACCAAGGCGGGGCTGACGATCTCCGGCACCTCGCCGGACGGGCGGCTCGTGGAGTTCGTCGAGCTGGACCGCAACCTGCACCCGTTCTTCGTGGCCACCCAGGCGCATCCGGAGCTGAAGAGCCGCCCCACCCGCCCGCACCCGCTGTTCGCCGCGTTCGTCGGCGCCGCCGTGGCGTACTCGCAGGCCGACCAGCTGCCGGTGGACCTGGACGGCGCGGCGAAGAAGGCCGGCCGCGGCGGCGGCGCCAAGGCCCAGGCCAAGTGAGCGGCGTCGAGCACCGGTACGAGGTGACCGCGCGCCGCCAGATCTGGTCCGGCCGGATTTTCTCCGTGGTCAGCGACGACGTCACCATGCCCGGTGGCGGCGAGGCGACCCGGGACTACGTGCGGCACGTCGGCGCGGTCGCCGTGGTGGCGCTCGACGACGCCGGTCAGGTGGTGCTGATCCGCCAGTACCGGCACCCGGTCGGCCGGCACCTGTGGGAGCTGCCCGCCGGGCTGATGGACGTCGGCGGCGAGGACCTGGCCGCCGCGGCGCTGCGGGAGCTGGCCGAGGAGGCCGACCTGACCGCGGCGCGCGTGGACGTGCTCGTGGACCTGCACAGCTCGCCCGGCTTCTCCGACGAGGTGGTCCGGGTGTTCCTGGCCCGCGAGCTGGCCGAGGTGCCGGCGGAGCAGCGGCACGACCGGCACGACGAGGAGGYCGACCTCCAGGTGGTCCGCGTGGACCTGGACGAGGCGGTGCGGATGGTGCTGGCCGGTGAGATCACCAACGCGTCCTGCGTGGCCGGGCTGCTCGCCGCGGCCCGCGCCCGGGAGACCGGCTTCACCGAGCTGCGCCGGCCGGAGGCGCCGCTGCCGCGCTGATCGGGAACCGACGACGAAGGGGCCGCGCGGCGCTGTGCGCCGGGCGGCCCCTTTCCGTTGCGGTGGTCAGTCGCGCAGCGGGCGGCCCTGCCCGTCGACACCGCCGTTGACGAGGATCAGGATGCCGTCGACGAGGCCCCAGATCGCGCCGATGCCGCACGTCACGAGCGTGACGATGAGCTGGATGACACCGGTCTTGGTGTCGCCCATGTAGAACCGGCCGATGCCGAAGCCGCCGAGGAGGATCTGGAGCACACCCGCGACGACCTTGCTCTTGTCCGAGACGCCCTGCGGGTACTGCTGGTAAGGAGTGGTCATGAGCGGACACAATAGTGATCGACTCGCGTCCTGTCGGCCCCGGCACCCCGGTCGTGGAAGGATATTTACCGAACTCTGTCCTGTCGGCTGATGACGTCTCCACCGGCCAGCCTGGCCCATGCCTGACACACCGTCAGCACCAGCGGGCACCGGATGTCACAGTGTCGCCGTCCGTGGGCTTCCCACGGCTCTAGACTGCCGCCGGCGGGACCGGTGTACCGCGCCGGCAACGGAGCCGGCGCGGCGCCGCGCAGTCGGGGGTGAGCAGCCCCGGAGGAAGGTGTCTGCATCGTGAAGGTCGGAATCCCCCGCGAGGTCAAGAACCACGAGTACCGGGTGGCGATCACGCCCGCGGGCGTCAACGAGTTCACCCGCCACGGCCACGAGGTCTTCGTCGAGGCCGGCGCCGGCGTCGGCTCCAGCATCACCGACGACGAGTTCGCCGCCGCCGGCGCGAAGATCCTGGCCACCGCCGACGAGGTGTGGGACACCGCCGAGCTGGTCCTCAAGGTGAAGGAGCCGATCGCCGAGGAGTACCACCGGATGCGCGAGGGACAGGTGCTCTTCACGTACCTGCACCTGGCCGCCTCCCGCGAGTGCACCGACGCGCTGGTCGACCGCAAGGTCACCGGCATCGCGTACGAGACGGTCGAGCTGCCCGACCGGTCGCTGCCGCTGCTCGCCCCGATGTCCGAGGTGGCCGGCCGGCTCGCCCCCCAGGTGGGCGCCTTCTACATGATGCGCACCGGCGGCGGGCGGGGCGTGCTGCCCGGCGGCGTCTCCGGCGTGTACGCCGCAAAGACCGTGGTCATCGGCGCGGGCGTGTCCGGCCTCAACGCCGCCGCCATCGCGCTGGGCCTGCAGTCCGAGGTGCTGCTGCTGGACAAGAACGTGGCCCGGCTGCGCTCCGCCGACGCCATCTACCGGGGCCACCTGCAGACGGTCGCCTCAAACGCGTACGAGATCGAGCGGGCAGTGCTCGACGCGGACCTGGTCATCGGCGCGGTGCTGGTGCCCGGCGCGAAGGCCCCGAAGCTCATCTCCAACGAGCTGGTCTCCCGGATGAAGCCGGGCAGCGTGCTCGTCGACATCGCCATCGACCAGGGTGGCTGCTTCGAGGACTCGCGCCCGACCACGCACGCCGACCCGGTCTACAAGGTCCACGACTCGATCTTCTACTGCGTGGCGAACATGCCCGGCGCGGTGCCGAACACCAGCACCTACGCGCTGACCAACGTCACCCTGCCGTACGCCCTGGAACTGGCCAACCAGGGCTGGCAGGCGGCGCTGCGCAACGACCCGGCGCTGGCGCTGGGCCTGAACACCCACGCCGGCAAGGTCGTCTACGGCCCGGTCGCCGAGGCGCACGGCATGGACGTGCTGCCGCTGGACGAGGTGCTGAGCTGACCGACGCCGCCGTGCGCGCGGTCGGCGCGGAACCCGCGCCGGCCCTGCGCCGTGCGGTCCGGACGTACCTGGACCACCTCACCGTCGAGCGCGGGCTGTCCGCGAACACGCTCGCCTCGTACCGCCGGGACCTGGACCGCTACCTCGCCACCCTGGCCGCCGCCGGGGTGGACGACCTGGCCGCCGCCGGGCCCGCGCAGGTCGAGGCCCACCTGGCCCGGCTGCGCGCCGGCGACGACGACCACCCGCCGCTCGCCGTCTCCTCCGCCGCCCGCGCCGCCAGCGCGGTACGCGGCCTGCACCGCTTCGCGCTGCGCGAAGGGCTCACCGGCGCCGACCCCAGCCGCGACGTCCGCCCGCCCGCGCCGCCGCGCCGGCTGCCCCGCGCGCTGCCCGTCGACGCGGTCCTGCGGCTGCTGGAGGCCGCCGGCCCGGCCGACGGCACCGGCGACGCCGCCGCCCGCGCGCTGCGCGACCGGGCGCTGCTGGAATTCCTGTACGGCACCGGCGCGCGCATCTCCGAGGCGGTCGGCGCCGCCGTCGACGACCTCGACCTGGACGCCGGAACCGTGCTGCTGCGCGGCAAGGGCGGCCGGACCCGGCTGGTCCCGGTCGGCGGGTACGCGGCCGACGCGCTGCGCGCCTGGCTGGTCCGGGGCCGCCCGGCGCTGCTCGCGGCCGGACGCGGCACCCACGCGGTGTTCGTCAACGCCCGCGGCGGCCCGCTCACCCGGCAGGGCGCCTGGGCCGTGCTGCGCGCCGCCGCCGCCCGCGCCGGCCTGCCGGTCGACGGCCCCGACGCGGTCTCCCCGCACACGCTGCGCCACTCGTACGCCACCCACCTGCTCGACGGCGGCGCGGACGTGCGCGTGGTGCAGGAACTGCTCGGCCACGCGTCGGTGACCACCACCCAGGTCTACACACTGGTCACCGTGGAACGACTGCGCGAGGTGTACGCGACAGCGCATCCGCGCGCCCGCTGAGCGCCGACGTGGCCGGCCCTGGCCGACGGGCCGCCGACACGCCGACCCGCTACCGAACGCGCTGCTGGCCGGTGGCGTACAGTCGGCATCGGCGCGGGCCTCCAGGTGCGACGGACCGGGGGTGCGCAGCGGCGCCGCGAGGGACGTCGGACGGCTCCGACGCCGGGTGGTCGTCGGGAGGGGGCAACGAGGACATGGCAGGAAACGGTGACCGTGCCGAGACCTGGACGTCGGAGCTCCGTGAGCAGCAGGCGACGCTCGGCGCCGATCTCGGCCCCGCCGACCCGGCCGCGTACACCATGCGCAAGCCGATCCCCGAACCCATGCCGACCGACCGGCACGGCCCGGCGCGGATCATCGCGATGGCCAACCAGAAGGGCGGCGTCGGCAAGACCACGACGACCATCAACCTGGGCGCGGCCCTGGCCGAGTACGGCCGCAAGGTGCTGCTCGTCGACTTCGACCCGCAGGGCGCCCTCTCCGTCGGGCTGGGCGTCAACCCGCACAACCTGGACCTGTCGGTCTACAACCTGCTGATGCAGGACGACGTCACCGCCGAGGACGTCCTGATCAAGACCGACGTGGCCGGGCTGCACCTGCTGCCCGCCAACATCGACCTCTCCGCCGCCGAGATCCAGCTCGTCAACGAGGTCGCCCGGGAGATGGCCCTGGCGCGGGTGCTGCGCACCATCCGCAAGGAGTACGACTTCATCCTGATCGACTGCCAGCCCTCACTGGGCCTGCTGGCGATCAACGCGCTCACCGTCGCGCACGGCGTGCTCATCCCGCTGGAGTGCGAGTTCTTCAGCCTGCGCGGTGTCGCGCTGCTGCTGGACACCATCGACAAGGTGCGCGAGCGGCTCAACTTCGACCTGGAGCTCGAAGGCATCCTCGCCACCATGTACGACAGCCGCACCACCCACTGCCGCCAGGTGCTGCAGCGGGTGGTCGAGGCGTTCGGCGACAAGGTCTACCAGACCGTCATCACCAAGACGGTGAAGTTCCCCGAGTCCACCGTGGCCGGCGCCCCGATCACCACCCTCGACCCGGCCTCCTCCGGCGCGCGCAACTACCGGCAGCTGGCCCGGGAGGTCATCGCCGCCCAGGCGGACCGGTAGGGCGCACGCCGGCCGCCCGCCGCGTCGTCTACGGTTTCCCGGTGACCGCACCGCCCCTCGACCCGCCACACGGCGCCGGCGACCCCGCCGTAGCCGCGGAGCTGGCCGCCGAGGTCGACGGTGTGGTGCCCGCCGACGCGGGCACCGGCGAGCAGACCAGTGGCTTCACGGTCCGGCTGGACAACTTCACCGGCCCGTTCGACCTGCTGCTCCAGCTGATCAGCAAGCACAAGCTGGACGTCACCGAGGTGGCGCTGCACAAGGTCACCGACGAGTTCATCGCGTACCTGCGGGCGATGGGCGACCAGTGGGACCTGGACGAGACCAGCGAGTTCCTGCTCGTCGCCGCCACCCTGCTCGACCTGAAGGCGGCCCGGCTGCTGCCCTCGGCCGAGGTCGAGGACGAGGAGGACCTGGCGCTGCTGGAGGCGCGGGACCTGCTGTTCGCGCGGCTGCTGCAGTACAAGGCGTACAAGGAGGCCGCCGCGCACATCGCCGAGCTGGAGGCGGTCGGCGGACGGCGCTACCCGAGGGCGGTCACGCTCGAACCCCGGTACGCCGAGGCGCTGCCCGACCTGGTGCTCGGCATCGGTCCCGAGCGGCTGCGCAAGCTCGCGGTCAAGGCGATGAGCCCGAAACCGGTGCCCGAGGTGTCCATCGCACACGTGCACATGGTCCGGGTCAGCGTCCGCGAACACGCCGGCATCATCGCCGACCGGCTGCGCCGCGCCGGGATCGCCACGTTCTCGCTGCTCTGCGCCGACTGTGAGATGACGCTCGAGGTGGTGGCCCGGTTCCTGGCGCTGCTGGAGCTGTACCGGCAGGGTCTCGTGGCGTTCGTGCAGGAGCAGGCGCTGGAGGAGTTGACCGTCCGCTGGACCGGCCCGGTCGACGGCGAGGCCGAGCTGACAGTCGACGAGTACGCCGGCAGCCCCGAACCCACGACCACGTCCGTCCCCGCCGCACCGGCCGACGCCGCGGCTGCTCCGGCCGACGTCGGCGCCGGGGTGAGCGACGCCGCCGTGCCGGGCGACGTCGCCGCAGATGCCGCATCCGACGCCGCCGTGCCCAGCGAGACGGCGGACGAACACGCACCGACGCAGGAGTGAACGGATGAACGACCAGGAACGCCGCGACTCCCTGGCCGACCAGGCCGCCGCATGGGTGCCCCCGTGGGAGCGTCCCGCCCCGCCCCGGCCAGCCCCGGACGATTCCGACGCACCGGCCGAGCACCCGGACCCCGACATCCCGGACACCACCGATTCCCGGGAAGCAGATCTCGACGCGACACCGGATTCCTCGGCGGATCTTGGAAGCGAAGGGCCCTCAGAGGGGCCCATTCCTTCCAAGATCGCCACGGTTCAGGGGGATCTTGGTACGGGGACGCCCCTCGGAGGGCGGGACCGTACCAAGATCTCGGGAGAGGCCGGGACGGACGACGCCGGGGGAGACGTCGGCCTGCCCGCGCGAGACGCGGCGCCGGGGGCGGGTGGGGGAGCGGGTGCTGAGGGCGTACCCGCTAAGCGGGGACGCCGACGGGCCGCGCCGGAACCGCCGCCCGCGCCGGTCCTGGACGACGCGGAGCTGCGCGGCGCCCTGGAGGCGATCCTGCTCGTGGTGGACCAGCCGGTCAGCGAGCTGGTCCTGGCCGAGGTCCTGGAGCAGTCCCCGGAACGGGTCGGCGCGATGCTCGACGAGATCGCCGCCGGGTACACCGCCGCCGGGCACGGGTTCGACCTGCGCCGGGCGGCGGGTGGCTGGCGTCTCTACACCCGGCCGGAATACGCCACCTACGTCGAGCGGTTCGTACTGGACGGGCAGTCCGTGCGGCTGACCCAGGCCGCGCTGGAGACCCTCGCCGTGGTCGCCTACCGGCAGCCGGTGACCCGTTCGCGCATCTCGGCCATCCGGGGTGTCAACTGCGACGGGGTGCTCCGTACCCTGGTGGGTCGCGGCCTGGTCGAGGAGTGCGGCACCGAAGCGGACAGCGGCGCCTACCTCTACCGGACCACCACCATGTTCCTGGAGAAGCTGGGGCTGAACTCGGTGGACGACCTGCCGCCGCTGGCCCCGTTCCTTCCCGACGACGTAGAAGAGCTTGCCGATGCGACGCGATGACCGTGCCCCGAAGCCCGACGCCCCCGTGTACGAGGGCGCCGAGCGCCTGCAGAAGGTGCTCGCCGCCGCGGGGGTGGGTTCCCGGCGCGCCTGTGAAGACCTGATCTTCCGGCGCCGGGTCACCGTGAACGGGCGGGTGGCGCAGCTCGGCGACAAGGCCGACCCGGCCCGCGACGTGATCGTCGTCGACGGGGAGCGGCTCCAGGCCGATGTCCGCCTGGTCTACGTGGCGATGAACAAGCCGCGCGGCGTGGTCACCACCATGGCTGACGAGAAGGGCCGCACCGAGCTGGCCGACTTCATCGGCGCGCGGCTGGAGCAGCGGGTCTACCACGTCGGGCGACTGGACGCCGACAGCGAGGGCCTGCTCCTGCTCACCAACGACGGCACCCTCGCGCACAAGCTCATGCACCCGTCGTACGAGGTGCTCAAGACCTACCTCGCCGAGGTGGCCGGGCCGATCCCGCGCAACCTGGGCAAGCGCCTCGCCGCCGGCGTCGAGCTGGAGGACGGGCCGGTGAAGGTCGACGGGTTCAAGCTGGTCGACACGCTCGGCAAAACCGCCCAGGTGGAGCTGACCCTGCACGAGGGGCGCAAACACATCGTCCGGCGCCTGATGGCCGAGGTGGGACACCCGGTGTCCCGCCTGATCCGTACCTCGATCGGTCCGATCAAGCTCGGCGACCTGCGCACCGGGCGGCTGCGGCGGCTGACGAACGCGGAGGTCGCCGCCCTGTTCAAGGCCGTGGGTGACTGACCCGCCGATCGGGGTACGGCTGCCGGTAGGCTTCGACGCGGTCCGCGGGCCGGCGCGTGCCGCCCGGCGGGACGCCCGCGCGGCGCGGGCATGATTGACGACAGAACCATCCGCTCAACGGCGCCCGGGAATCCGGGCGACCCGCGAGGTACGGGCTGAGGAGGACAACGGTGGAGGAGAACGTACCGGCCGGGCGATGTGTGGTCGCTGTGGACGGGCCGTCCGGTTCGGGGAAGTCCACCGTGTCGCGGCGACTCGCCGCGGGCCTCGGCGCCCGCTACCTCGACACCGGCGCCATGTACCGGGCGCTGACCTGGGCAGTCCTGCGCTCCGGCGTGGAACTCACCGACACCGAGTCGGTGGCCAAGGTCGCCGCCGAGGCCGACCTGCGCATCGGCACCGACCCCCAGGGGTACGCCGTGACGGTCGACGGCACCGACGTGTCCACCGCCATCCGCGGCGCCGAGGTGACCGCCGCCGTGTCCGCGGTGGCCGCCGTCGCCGCCGTACGCGAGCTGCTGGTGGACCGGCAGCGGCGGGTGATCGCCGACGCGGGCCGGATCGTGGTCGAAGGCCGGGACATCGGCTCGGTGGTCGCACCGGACGCGGAGCTGAAGGTGTACCTGACCGCCTCCGAGGCGGCGCGCGCGAAGCGGCGCAGCGCCGAGGACGCCGCCGACGTCGCGGCGACCGCCGCGGACCTGGCCCGCCGGGACCGCCTCGACTCGACCCGCAAGGTCAACCCGCTGCAGCAGGCCCCCGACGCGGTGGTGCTGGACACCACCGAGCTGGGCATCGACGAGGTAGTGGCCCGCCTGCGCGAGATGCTCACGGAGCGGGGTGCCGCGTGAGCCAGGATTTCGAAGGCTGGGTGGAGCTGCGCGAGCCGGAGGTCGACTCCGGTGAGCCGGCCGGCCCGCAGCCCGTGGTGGCCGTGGTCGGCCGCCCCAACGTGGGCAAGTCCACGCTCGTCAACCGCATCATCGGCCGCCGGCAGGCGGTCGTGGAGGACATCCCCGGCGTGACCCGGGACCGCGTGCCCTACGACGCGCAGTGGAACGGCCGGGCGTTCACGGTGGTGGACACCGGCGGCTGGGAGCCCGACGCCAAGGACCGGGCCGCGGCCATCGCCGCCCAGGCCGAGACCGCGGTGGCGACCGCCGACGTGGTGCTGTTCGTGGTGGACGCCATGGTCGGCGCCACCGACGTGGACGAGGCCGCGGTGAAGATGCTGCGCCGCAGCGCCAAGCCGGTGATCCTCATCGCCAACAAGGCCGACAACACCACCATTGAGATGGAGGCGACCTCGCTGTGGTCGCTCGGCCTCGGTGAGCCGTTCCCGATCTCGGCGCTGCACGGCCGCGGCTCCGGCGACCTGCTCGACGCCATCCTCGACGCGCTGCCCGAGGCGCCCGCGATCGTGGAGAACCGGCCGCGCGGCCCGCGCCGGGTGGCGCTGGTGGGCCGCCCCAACGTCGGTAAGTCCAGCCTGCTCAACCGCTTCTCCGGCGAGGAGCGGGCGGTGGTCGACTCGGTCGCCGGCACCACAGTGGACCCGGTCGACAGCCTGGTCGAGATCGGCGGCGAGACCTGGCAGCTGGTCGACACCGCCGGTCTGCGCAAGCGCGTCGGCAAGGCCAGCGGCACCGAGTACTACGCCAGCCTGCGTACCGCCTCGGCGATCGAGGCGGCCGAGGTCGCCGTGGTGCTGATCGACTCCAGCGAGGTGATCAGCGAGCAGGACCAGCGGATCCTCACCATGGTCGTCGAGTCCGGCCGGGCGCTGGTCATCGCGTTCAACAAGTGGGACCTGGTCGACGGCGACCGCCGCTACTACCTGGACAAGGAGATCGACCGCGAGCTGCGGCGCATCCCCTGGGCGATCCGGCTGAACCTGTCCGCCAAGACCGGCCGCGCCGTCGACAAGCTCGCACCCGCGCTGCGCAAGGCCCTCGCGAGCTGGGAGACGCGCATCCCGACCGCGCAGCTCAACCAGTGGCTCACCGCGCTGGTCCAGGCCACCCCGCACCCGGTACGCGGCGGACGCGCCCCGCGCATCCTGTTCGCCACCCAGGCTGGGGCGGCGCCGCCGCGCTTCGTGCTGTTCACCACCGGCCCGCTGGACGCTGGCTACCAGCGCTTCGTCGAGCGCAAGCTCCGCGAGGAGTTCGGCTTCGAGGGCAGCCCGATCGAGATCTCCGTACGCCCGCGCAAGAAGCTCGGCCCCGGCGGCCGGGGCAAGGCCCACGGCTGACGCTCTACTTGCCGCTCTTCGTGTTGTCGCGCCACACCCTCCTAGGATGCTCTAGGGGGTGTGGCGCGCGGCGCGGGAGGGGCCTCTGCGCACGGTGCGAAGATCCTGCGCTAAGCTGTACCGGCTGCCGCAGGGGAGACCCGGCGGGGGCATCGGGACGTGGCGCAGCTTGGTAGCGCACTTGACTGGGGGTCAAGGGGTCGTCGGTTCGAATCCGGCCGTCCCGACAAAGAAGAAGCCCTGACCAGCGGAAACACTGGTCAGGGCTTTGATTTTCTTCTATGGAGATTTGAACCGCCCCCCGAAAACCCCCCGTTTACGCGGTACGGCAACCAAGTTCGTCATCGGTGTGCATCGTTCTCTCCTGGCGACGATCCTTGGGTGCTCGGGTGGCTGCCGAGCCGTTCGAGGATGCCGGACACGTCTGGGGCTTGTACCGGCTTGGCGATGTAGTGAGCCGTTTTCATCCTGTGTAGCGGTTGGTCTCGGCGCGGTGCAGGACGAGGATGGCCTGCACGATCGCCGTAGCGCGGCGGGGACAGCAACGCAGCTTGGTCAGGATCTTCCAGGTCTTCAGCGTGGCGATGGCTCGTTCGCCGCGGGCGCGGAGCCGGGCATGACCACGGTTGACGGCCCGCTGGCGGCGGGACAGCTTCGGTCGGTATCGGTGGCGCTTGAACGGCGTGCGCACGCTTCCGCCGGCTCCCTGATAGCCCTTGTCTGCGAAGGTCAGCACGTTTGCGCTGTTCAGCGCGTCGATCAGGCCGTGGGTGCGGGCGGCGGTGAGGTCGTGGACCGCGCCGGGCAGCGCGGCCGACGCCCAGACCAACCGCCCGGCCGGGTCGGCCAGGACCTGCACGTTCGCCCCGTGGCGCTTGTGCTTACCGGAGTAGTAGGGCCGCTGGTCAGCGACCCGGTCGATGGGAATCAGCGTGCCGTCGAGGATCGCGTACGCCAACCGGGCAGCCCGACGCATAGCGGCGGTGAGGTCGTCGGCGCAGGCGGCGAGCAGGTCGACGGCCTCGCGTAGGTACCGCCACACGGTGGCCACCGACACCTCGAAGCCGGCCGCGAGGCGGGTGAGGGTGTCACCGTTGCGCAGATGGGCCAGGGCCATCAGCGCCTGCTGCTGCGCAGGCAGCCTCCGCCAGCGGCCGTCGAGCGCACGTCGGCGGTCGCGGATCAGCTCGGTCAGGCGGGTCAGGCTGCGCGTGGACAGCGGGATGCTGGCAGGATAGGTCAGCAACGAAGCTCCCGTGCTGGGCAGTGCGTCTTGGTCGACTGCTGTCCTACCGGGAGCTTCGTCCTATCCGGACAATCGACACGCCACCCCCGCCTACCTGCTCAACCGCCCTTGATCACGATGAAAAGAGCTCAATGATCCAGTCCTGGTGCACAATTGCGGTGGCTCTCGCCCTCGGCATGATGCGACATGCGCATGCGCATGCGCAGATACCGGCATTGTCACCGGATACCACCCGCAGGTGGGAGACACGGTTGTTCTCGGTAGAGCGGAGCTGGGAGTCCCGCTCGCCGAGAAGTTGAATGGAGTCCATTTCAATGGCAAGGCATACGCCAACATCGGGGAGAACGGTAATCCGCAATGGGTGAACGAAGTTCAGAATGCACTCGGTAATGATGGGATGAACATCGCCGTCGACCTAGGYGGGCTCGACGCGAAGGCGGGTTGGGGTCCCAGAGAKATCTTCGAGGCGGCGGCAAGGCGTGGGAGCGGGCCGGGAGGCTGGAGGGGCAACGCGGGTACGGACTGGGAAATGAGACAGATTATGCTCAAATCCTTCCGAAATCCGAATCTTGCTGGCCGGATAACTTGGTACCTGAACGGTTCGAATGTCACTTCGGCCATGCGAGGCGTACTGGAATRGGAAYGGATGCGCCAATGTCTGAGAAGAATCTGGTTGGTGCGCTTAACGGCGAGTTGGATCACTCYCTTGCGCTGAAATTTACGGTGGGCATTGCTTCGGCCGGCACTGCAGTAGCCGTCCTTTCGGTTGGGGAACGATTCGTAAACGTGATCGATAACGATGGCTCATACTTGCTGTCATTCAACTGGAAGGRGCGGCAGCAGGCGCACGGGCAAACCTCCGACATCTCCCACGTCGCCGACGCGGCACGGCGCTGGGTAGAAGGTTCAGGTCTAGAGGATCTCGCCGCCGACCATCCGTTCATCAAGTT
>NZ_LYXF01000041.1:0-30647 GCF_001709195.1 Micromonospora sp. II
GTGTTAATAAGGGGCCCTTCCACCTCCGCAGGCGTTAACAGGGGGCCCTTCCTTACCCCCGGGCGGCGGAGCGGACCAGCGGCAGCGTGCGGTACGGGATCTGCTCGGCCAGCGCGATGATGGTGGACGCGCGCCGGATCCCCTCGGAGGCGACGATCTGGTCGATGACCCGCTGGAGGTCGGTGTTCGACCGGGCGACGATGCGGCAGAGCAGGTCGCTGGAGCCGGTGATGGTGTGCGCCTCCAGCACCTCGGGAATCGCGGCCAGGTGCGCGGTGACCTGGTCGTGGCCGTGCCGCTGGCTGATCTCCAGCGTGACGAAGCTGGTCACCCCGAAGCCGATGGCGGCGGGCGTGATGTCCGGCCCGAACCCGGTCACCACGCCGCGGCCGACCAGCTTGTCCAGCCGGGCCTGGACCGTGCCGCGGGCCACACCGAGCCGCCGGGAGCACTCCAGCACCCCGATCCGCGGTTCCTCCGCCAGCAGTTCGATCAAGCGCGCGTCCAGCTCGTCCAGCTGTACATCCTGACCAGTGTTCATGGTGTCCGACGGTACCGAATGCACAACCTGACCAGGAATAACGCCAACTGTTGCCCAACTCGCCGTGCGCCGTAGATCCTCCCCGGAAGAGCACATCCACGGCGGCCCACGAGGCCGGCCGGTACGCGAGGGAGGCCACCATGACCCAGGCGATCGACCGACCCCAGTCGACCGAGGACGTCGACGTCGACGCTCTCGTCGGCGCCGTCGACCACGACATCAGCCGCGACCCGTTCCCGGTCAAGGGCATGGACCACGTCCACTTCCTGGTCGGCAACGCCAAGCAGGCCGCGCACTACTACTCGACCGCGTTCGGCATGACCTGCGTGGCGTACCGGGGGCCGGAGCAGGGCTACCGCGACCACGCGCAGTACGTCCTGACCAGCGGTTCGGCCCGCTTCGTGCTGACCGGCGCGGTCCGCCCGGACGCCGACGGCGCCGAGCACGTGGCGAAGCACAGCGACGGCGTCTCCGACATCGCGCTGGAGGTGCCGGACGTGGACGCCGCGTACGCGCACGCCGTGGCGCAGGGCGCGACCGGCCTGGTCGAGCCGCACGACGTCAGCGACGAGCACGGCACCGTGCGGATGGCGTCCATCGCCGCGTACGGCGACACCCGGCACAGCCTGATCGACAGGTCCCGCTACACCGGCCCGTTCCTGCCCGGCTTCGTGGCCCGCGGCCCGATCGTGGACCGGCAGCCGATGATCGACGCCGGCCTCCAGCCGAAGCGGTTCTTCCAGGCCGTCGACCACGTGGTCGGCAACGTGGAGCTGGGCCGGATGGACGAGTGGGTCGAGTTCTACAAGCGCGTCATGGGCTTCTCGAACATGGCCGAGTTCATCGGCGACGACATCGCCACCGACTACTCGGCGCTGATGAGCAAGGTCGTCGCCAACGGCACCCGCAAGGTGAAGTTCCCGCTCAACGAGCCGGCCGTGGCCCGAAAGAAGTCGCAGATCGACGAGTACCTGGAGTTCTACCAGGGCCCCGGCGCCCAGCACATCGCGGTGGCCACCAACGACATCCTGGCCAGCGTGGACGCCATGCGCGCGGCGGGCGTCGAGTTCCTGGACACCCCGGACTCGTACTACGAGGACCCGGAGCTGCGCGCCCGCATCGGCAACGTCCGGGTGCCGATCGAGGAGCTGCAGTCCCGCAAGATCCTGGTCGACCGGGACGAGGACGGCTACCTGCTCCAGATCTTCACCAAGCCGGTGCAGGACCGTCCCACCGTCTTCTTCGAGCTGATCGAGCGGCACGGCTCCCTCGGCTTCGGCAAGGGCAACTTCAAGGCCCTGTTCGAGGCGATCGAGCGGGAGCAGGAGAAGCGCGGCAACCTGTAACACTGTCGGCGTGACCCAGCCTCCCCCGAACCCGACGCCGCCGCCTGCCGGGCCTGCACCCGCGGGCGGCGGCTTCGCGCCGCCCACCGGGCCCGCGGTGCCCGCGCAGCACGTTCCTCCGGGGTACGCCGGCCCGCCCGGCTACCCGCCGCCCGGTTACCCCCCACCGGGGTACGCCCCGAGGCCCGTCCCGCCCCCGGTGGCGCCGAACGGGCAGCCGCTGGCGAGCTTCGGTGACCGGCTGATCGCCTACCTGATCGACACCGCCGTCGCGATGGCGGTGACGATGGTGCTGTTCCTGCCGGTCTTCGCCMTCGTCTTCGTCCGGATGATCGACGAGATCGAGCAGGCGGGCCCGAACGGTCCCGAGCCGGCCGAACTCTGGACCGGCGTGTTCCTGCCGCTGCTCGCCGCCGAGCTCGGGGTCCTGCTGCTCATGCTTGTCTTCTACTGGGTCTACCACGTCGAGTACGCCCGCCGGACCGGCCAGACGCTGGGCAAGAAGGTGATGAAGCTGCGGATCGTGCCGGTGCAGCCGGACGCCGCGCTGAGCCGGGGCATGCTCGGCAAGCGCTGGGCCGTCGAGTTCGCCGGCGGGATGTTCGTGCCGTTCCTCAACTACCTCGACGGTTTCTGGCAACTGTGGGACAAGCCCTGGCAGCAGTGCCTCCACGACAAGTTCGCCGGAACGGTCGTCGTTAAGGTTGGCCCGTGAGCGCGAGGAGTGAGCCGGGCCTGCGAGCCCCGCAGTCGCGAACTGAGGGGAGCACTGTGAGCGCGAGGAGTGAGCCGGGCCTGCGAGCCCCGCAGTCGGGAACAAGGACGGCGCTGTGAGCTTGGAACCTGGATGGTACGTCGACCCCGCCGACCCGGAGACCCGCCGCTGGTGGGACGGCGAGGGCTGGATCGGCGCGCCGATCCCGGTCGACGTCACCCCGCCCGACGGTCCACCGCCCGCCGAACCCGAGCCGGCCGCCGCCGCGACGCCCGGTGCCGGGACGGGTAGCGGGTCCGAGGTCGCCCCGTCGTCCGGCGCGCCCGCCCAGCCGGGCGGACCGTGGCCGGGCCAGCCGGGCCAACCGGGCCAACCGGGTCAGGCCGGCCCCTGGCCCGGACAGCCCGGACAGCCCGGTTCCTGGCCGGGACAGCCGGGACAGCCCGGGCAGTCCGGGCAGTCCGGGCAGCCGGGGCCGGGCGGCCCGTGGCCGCGGCAGCCCGGTCAGGCCGGGCCGGCGCCGCAGGGACCGCCGCCGGGCTGGCCGTACCCGCACTGGCCGGGCGCACAGCCGATTCCGCGCCCGCACGGGCTGCCGCTCGCCTCGTACGGCGCGCGGCTGGTCGCCCGCCTGATCGACTTCGGCGTGGTGTTCCTGCTCAACGCGGTGGTGAACGGCTGGTTCGTCTGGCGCTACTTCGAGGCCGTCGCGCCGTACCTGCGTGAGTCGGTGCGCCGCGCGATGAACGGTGACACCTCCACCGAGGGGCTGCCCCAGATCGACGACCAGGCCGGTGGCCTCCAGATCGCCATCCTGGTGATCGCCACCGCGCTCTGGTACGCCTACGAGGTGCCGTCGATGGCGGCGCGCGGGCAGACGTTCGGCAAGCGGCTGATGGGCGTACGCGCGCTGCCGGTCGAGGCGGACCAGCCGCTCGGCTTCGGCCGGGCCACCCGGCGCTGGAGCACGCTCGGCCTGCCCACGCTGCTCTGGTACTGCTGCGGGCTCGGTCTGCTGCTGCAGCTCATCGACGCGGTCTCGCCCCTGTTCGACCAGCCGCTGCGCCAGGCCCTGCACGACAAGCGGGCGCAGACGGTGGTGGTCCAGCTTCCCCGTAAGCGGCCCGACCCCCGTACCACCCCGCGCGACCGCGCCGACACCCCGGGAGACACCCCATGACCGAGACCGGACGCCACCAGCCTCCGCTGCGGCTCACCCGCGCCGACCTGGACGCGTTGCCCAACTACGTGCCCGGCCGCAGCCCGGCCGACCTGGCCCGGGAGCTGGGTTTGCCCGAGGCGATCAAGCTGGCCAGCAACGAGGTGCCCTACGGCCCGCTGCCCGGCGTGGTGGAGGCGGTCGCCGAGGCGGTGGCGGGTTCGCACCGCTATCCGGACATGGGCGTGGTGGCGCTGCGTCAGGCGCTCGCCGAGCGGTACGGCGTGGACGCCGACCGGATCGCCACCGGCTGCGGCTCGGTGGCGCTGGCCGAGCACCTGGTCCGCGCCACCTGCCTGCCCGGTGACGAGCTGCTCTACTCGTGGCGCTCCTTCGAGGCGTACCCGATCATCGCGGCGACCAGCGGCGCGACCAGCGTGCGGGTGCCGAACGACGCCGGCCACGGTCACGACCTCACCGCGATGGCGGCGGCGGTGACCGACCGGACCCGGATGATCCTGGTCTGCAACCCGAACAACCCGACCGGTACGGCGGTGCGCCGGGCGGAGCTGGACCGCTTCCTCGACGCGGTGCCGGACGACGTGCTCGTGGTGATCGACGAGGCGTACCGGGAGTTCGTCACCGACCCGGAGGTGCCGGACGGCCTGACCTACCTGGACCGGCCGAACGTGGCGGTGCTGCGCACGCTGTCCAAGGCGTGGGGCCTGGCCGGCCTGCGGATCGGCTGGCTGGTCGCGGCGCCGGAGGTGGCCGCCGCCGTGCGCAAGGTGGTCACTCCGTTCTCCACCAGCATGGCCGCCCAGGCCGGCGCGCTGGCCGCGCTGGCACAGGCCGACGAGGTGGAGCGGCGCTGCGCGCTGGTAGTGGCCGAGCGGGACCGGGTCACCGAGGCGCTGCGCAAGTTCGTCCCGGACGTGCCGGAGAGCCAGGCCAACTTCGTCTGGCTGCCGCTCGGCGAGCGGGCGGTGGAGTTCGGCCGGGCGTGCGAGGCGCGCGGCGTGATCGTCCGCCCGTTCCCGGGCGACGGCGTCCGGGTCACCATCGGCACCCCGGCCGAGAACGACGCGTTCCTGGCGGTGGCCGAGTCCGCCCTGGCCTGACCGGGGCGCGCCCGGGGCCGGTCCGTCAACCCCCTACGGACCGGCCCTGGGCGTCTCATCCGACAACAATAGTGGCTTTTGTCCGTTTTGCAGGCCGAACCGCCGGTCAGGTGGCGGCGAGCAGCACCGGCTCGGCCATCAGGAAGTAGCCCTGGTCGTCGTCCTCCGGCGTGGCGCTCTCCCGCAGCCGTTCCACGGCGACGTAGCCGTCCACCGCGTACGCCCGGCCCGGCCGCCAGCCGATCCCGTCCCGCCCGACGTCGAGCACGAAACTGGACCGGGTCGCGCCGGTGAGCGGGTCGACAGTGACCAGCTCCCGCCGGTCGGTCAGCAGGTGCACCCGCCCCGGCTCGGTCGCGAGCACCCGGGCCGGGTGGATGTCCGCCCTGCGCCACAGCTCCGCGCCGGTACGCGCCGAACGCCCGACCACCACCGGGCCGGACGTGTCCACCACCCGCTCGCCGTCCAGCACCGTGTCCATCGCGTCCAGGCCCGGCGCGGCGCTCGGCTCGCCCGGGTCGGTCACCAGCCAGCCCTTGCCGCCCGCACCGCCCGGCCCGGCGGTACGCAACCCGCGGCAGCCGGAGTGCCCGTGCGGGCAGCCGACCGGCGTGACCACGAGCTGATCCGGCGCGTCCGGGGGACGCCAGCGGGTCCGCACCGTGCCGGTCGCCGCGTCCCGCAGCTCGACCACGGGCGGCCCCTCGCAGCTGTCCACCCCGACCACATCGCCGCTGGCTGTCGTACCCACGTCGGCCCGGCAGTCGCGGGGCAGGTCGGCGCGCCAGAGCCGGCGCCCGTCGGCGAGGTCGTACCCGCCGACCCCGCCGGGACCCGCCGACACCAGCACGGATCGGCCGGCGGCACGAGCGACGTGCAGCCCGGCCGGGTCCCAGACCGTGCCGGCGTAGGTCCGCCTCGGCTCCGGCACCGACCCCGGCTCCGGGCCGTCGGCCCGCCAGGCGACCCGTCCGGTACGCGCGTCCAGTGCCACCAGCTTCCCGTCGGACCAGCGGCTGACCACCGTGGTGTCCTGGGCGAGCACCCTGGTCAACGTGGCCGGCCAGCGACGGTACGACCAGAACGGGGTGACCCGGTGCCGCCCGGTGACCGGCTGGTCCGCGTACACCTGACGGGCGCCCGCGTAGACGCGCAGCCGGCCGTCGACGACGAGCGGCGCCACCGGCAGCCGCCCGATCACCCCGGCGGTCGGCGCGGGCGCCGCCGGGTACGGCTCCCGGGCGACGGTCTCGACCTCGGCCGGCGCCAGCACCCGGACCACCACGGCGACCGTCGCCGCGACGGCGAGTACCGCCACCAGCGCCACCACGGCCCGCCGCCTCGCGGCCTTCGCCATCCGTCACCTCCGACCCGGCACCCTACCGGCCAGGTCCGGGCCGGGCGCGGCGAGCGGCCAGGTCGGCTCAGGCGGCCTCGGAGGACCGGGCCGGTCCGGCGGCCGACGCCAGGTCGGCCAGGTCGCGTCGGAGCGCGCCCTCCACCGCGCGGGCGGCCAGGCCGCCGAGGATCAGGGCCAACACCCGGCCGTACGGGCGGGTCGGCGCCGCCTCCTGCTCGACCGTGACCTCGGTGCAGCCGCGGCGTCGCCGCTCGACGGTGCGCAGCGTCCAGGTGATGCGGTAGTCCGCGCCGGCGCCGCGCGAGCCGAGCACCAGGCGGCTCGGGGCGACCGCCTCGATCACCTCGAACTCCTCCGGTTCGGCGCCGCCGTCCGGCCGGACGCGGGTCTCCCGCCAGGTCGAGCCGGGCCCGAACCCGCCGGCGCCGAGGACCTCGACCGCGCTCACCGCCGAGAGCCAGTCGGCGCGGGCCGGGAGGTCGGTCAGCAGACGCCACAGGTCGGCGGCCTGCGCTTCGATGAATGCGGACACCGTGACCGTCGACATGGCACCTCCCGTGTCGTACACGGTACGGGCCGTGACCGGAAACGGGGAGCCTCGCTGTGACATTTCCACCGCCGGTGCCCCGATCGTCGGGGCACCGGGGTGTGGCACTGACGGTCAGCCGCGGAACGAACCGCCCCGCAGCGCGGTGACGAACGCGGCCCAGCCCGGGGGGCTCACCGCGAGCGCCGGGCCGTCCGGGTCCTTGGAGTCGCGTACGCCCACCACGCCGTGCGCGGCGACCACGTTCGTCGCCACCTCGACGCAGAGGCCCTGATCGTTCGAGCGGCTGCTGGTGCGCCAGACGGCGCCGGTCAACTCGGTCATGCTCGTCCTTCCTGTTCGGCTACCCGGGTACGCCCCCCGACCCGGCACCATCGGCGGCTCCGTTCCGGCCGGGAGCCGCCGTCCGGGGCGTACGTGATCCGGAGCGATAAACGCGGAAGGAAACGGCCCCGGTCGCACATCGGGTGCGACCGGGGCCGTTCGGGAAGGCAGAACTCAGTGGGCCGGGAGGATCGTCCCGGTGACCTCGCCCAGCGCGACAGTGGTGCCGTCCGGGCCGGGCGCGGTGGCGGTGATCGTCACCGTGTCGCCGTCCTCCAGAAACGTCCGCTCGCTGCCGTCGGCGAACTTGACCGGCTCGGACCCGCCCCAGGTCAGCTCCAGGAACGACCCGACCTGGCCGCGCTCCGGCCCGGAGACGGTGCCGGAGGCATAGAGATCACCGGTACGCAGCGACGCGCCGTTGACGGTGAGGTGGGCGAGCTGCTGCGCCGGGGTCCAGTACATGCCGGCGAACGGCGGCTCGGCGACCCGCTCGCCGTTCCACTGCACCGACAACGTCAGGTCCAGCCCGAGGTGCGGCGTGTCGCGCAGGTAGTCCTGCACCGGCGGGTCCTGGTCCGGCGCGGGTACGAACGCGTCGGCGAGCGCCTCCAGCGGCGTCACCCAGGCCGAGACGGACGTGGCGAACGACTTGCCGAGGAACGGCCCGAGCGGCTGGTACTCCCAGGCCTGGATGTCCCGGGCCGACCAGTCGTTGACGAGCACCACACCGAAGACGTGGTCGGCGAAGTCGGCCACCGGCACCCGCTCGCCCAGCCGGCTCGGCACGCCCACCACGAAGCCCACCTCGGCCTCGATGTCCAGCCGTACCGACGCGCCGGTGGTCGGGCCCTGCGCGCTGGCGCGCTGCCCGGTCGGGCGTACCACCGGGGTGCCGGAGACGACCACGGTGCCGGCCCGGCCGTGGTAGCCGATCGGCACGTGCTTCCAGTTCGGCAGCAGCGGCGGCTGGCCGGGCCGGAAGATCTGCCCGACGTTCGAGGCGTGGTGCTCGGAGGAGTAGAAGTCGACGTAGTCGGCCACCTCGAACGGCAGCAGCATCTCGACCTCGCGCAGCGGCACCAGCAGCGGCTCGACCGCCGCCCGGTGCTCCGGCTCGGTGAGCAGCTCGACGACCCGCTGCCGGACCGCCGTCCACTGCGGGCGGCCGAGCGCCATGAAGGCGTTGAGCGTCGGCCGGCCCAGCGCCCCGCCGGCCAGCACCAGACCGGCGGCCTCCGCGCCGGCCAGGTCCAGCGCGAAGTCACCGATGCGGACGCCGATACGCGGCTCGCCCTCGCCGTGCCGGAACACGCCGTACGGCAGGTTCGTCACCCCGTACGGCGACCCCGCCGCCCCTGGTACCCAGGTCATGCCGTGCCGGCCGGGCACGCCCTCACGGCCCTCGCTCCGCTCGGTGCGTTCGGTCATGCCGTGCAGACTGGGCACGCCCTCACGGCCCTCGCTCCGCTCGGTGCGTTCGGTCATGCCTCGAAGCCTCCGTTCACCAGCCCCAGCCGGATCAGATCGGTAAGTGGTTCGGAGATGCTGCACGAGCCGTACCCGACCCAGAGCGGACGCTCGGCGTCGCGGTGCGCCCGCGCCGGCTCGACCACACGGACCGGGTCGGTGGCGGCGAGCAGCTCGGCCACGCCGTCCACCTCGGCGCCCCCGACGGCGGCGAGCGTGGCGCCCAGCACGTTGACGAAACCGTGGTGGTTGAAGCCGGTCTCCGGGTCGCGGTGCCGGATCGCGTGGTGCAGCCCGGCGGTGAGCTTGAACGGCAGCTTACGGTCCCGGCAGGCGCAGATCACCGCGGCCAGCTCGACCGGGGTGGGGAACAGCTCGGCGGCGAGCCCGCCGGTACGGAACTTGGCGGCCACCGGCAGCCCGCCCGCGCGCGCCTCGGCGAGCGTGTCGAGCGCGCCCATCAGCCCGAAGGTCAGCGGGATCTCCGCGTAGACGGCGGTGCCGTCGAGCCGGTCGGCGAGCGCGACCAGTTCGGACAGCCCGGGTTGCGGGTCCTCACCGCGTTTGGCCACCGGCGCCTCGATCTGCCGGGCGGTCACCCCGTCGGGCGCGAGCGCGTCCAGCGCCTGCGGGAGCTGGTCCAGGCCGGTGTCGCCGATCAGCCCGATGACCAGCCCTTCGGCCGGGTCCACCAGCCCGGACAGCGACCCGCGCTGGATCTCCGAGGCGGGCAGCAGCAGCGGGCCGACCATGTCGGCGTACCAGGCGGCGCGGTGGGTGCGGTGCGCGGTCACCGCGTCGGGCAGCGCGGCGTTTCCGGGCGGAAAGACCGCGGCGTCGTCCACCAGGCCGGAGAGGAGGCGGGGCACCTGCGTTGACACGAGACAAGAATGTACGGGACGCTACGAGGAACGGACAACAGCGTCCGATTATCGGACGCCACCGGCCGGAGAACGGGACATATCGGGAGGCGAGATGCCGTACTACCGCAGCGTCGGCGACGTGCCGCGCAAGCGCCACACCCAGTTCCGCCAGCCCGACGGCACGCTCTACGCGGAGGAACTGGTCGGCCAGGAGGGCTTCTCCTCCGACTCGTCACTGCTCTACCACCGCCACGCGCCGACCGCGATCCTCGCCGCCGAGGAGTTCGCCCCGCCCACGGTCACGCGGGTGCCGAACCTGCCGCTCAAGCCGCGCCACCTGCGCACCCACAAGCTCGACGGCACCGGCGCCGACCCGGTGCTCGGCCGGCAGTACCTGCTCGCCAACGACGACGTACGCATCGCGTACGTGCTCGCCGACCGCCCGTCGCCGCTGTTCCGCGACGCCACCGGCGACCACTGCCTCTACCTGGAGGCCGGGTCGATGCGGGTCGAGTCGCCGTTCGGCGTGCTCGACGCGGTCGCCGGCGACTACGTCGTCATCCCCACCTCGACCATCCACCGCCTCGTGCCCACCGGCGACGAACCGACCCGGCTGCTCGCCGTGGAGGCGTCCGGCCACATCGGGCCGCCCAAGCGCTACCTCTCCGTACGCGGACAGTTCCTGGAGCACGCGCCCTACTGCGAGCGCGACGTCCGGGGACCGGACACGCCGCTGCTGGTCGACGGCGAGGAGGTGGAGGTGCTCGTCAAGCACCGCCGCGGGTGGACGAGGTACGTCTACGCCAACCACCCGTTCGACGTGGTCGGCTGGGACGGGCACATGTACCCGTGGGCGTTCTCCATCCACGACTTCGAGCCGATCACCGGGCGGATCCACCAGCCGCCGCCCGTGCACCAGACGTTCCAGGGCCCGAACTTCGTGATCTGCTCGTTCGTGCCGCGTAAGGTCGACTACCACCCGGCCGCCATCCCGGTGCCGTACAACCACCACAACGTCGACTCCGACGAGATGCTGTTCTACACCGGTGGCAACTACGAGGCCCGGCGCGGCTCCGGCATCGAGCAGGGCTCGATCTCGCTGCACCCGTCCGGCTTCACCCACGGCCCCCAGCCGGGCGCGGCCGAACGCTCGATCGGCGCGGAGTTCTTCGACGAGCTGGCGGTCATGGTCGACACGTTCCGCCCGCTCGACCTCTGCGACGCGGCCGCCGACTGCGAGGACGACGGCTACGCCTGGACCTGGGCGCGCAAGCCCTGACGTACGCGAAAAGGGGCCGCGCCCGGCACGGACGCGGCCCCTTCGCACGCGGTCGTCAGAACGTGGACGCGTCGATGACGAAGCGGTAGCGCACGTCGGAGGCGAGCACCCGCTCGTACGCCTCGTTGATCTTCTCGGCTCCAATGACCTCGATCTCGGCGCCCAGCCCGTGCTCGGCGCAGAAGTCGAGCATCTCCTGGGTCTCCGCGATGCCGCCGATGTTCGACCCGGCGAACGAACGGCGGGCCGGGATCAGCGAGAACGCGTGCACCGACAGCGAATCCTCGGGCGCGCCCACGTTGACCAGCGTCCCGTCCACCGCGAGCAGCCGCAGGTACGCGTCCATGTCGAGGGTCGCGCTGACCGTGTTGATGATCAGGTCGAACGAGTTGGCCAGCTCACGGAACGTCTCCTCGTCCGAGGTGGCGTAGTAGTGGTCGGCACCGAGCCGCAGCCCGTCCTCCCGCTTCTTCAGCGACTGCGACAGCACAGTCACCTCGGCGCCCATCGCGTGGGCCAGCTTCACGGCCATGTGGCCGAGGCCGCCCATGCCGATCACCGCCACCCGGGTGCCCGGCCCGGCGTTCCAGTGCCGCAGCGGCGAGTACGTGGTGATACCGGCGCAGAGCAGCGGCGCGGCGGCGTCCAGCTCGATGCCGTCCGGGATGCGCAGCACGAAGTCCTCGGTGACCACGATGGCCTGCGAGTAGCCGCCCTGGGTCGGCTTGCCGTCCCGCCCCACCCCGCCGTACGTGCCGGTGCTGCCCTTCAGGCAGTACTGCTCCAGCCCTTTGCGGCAGTTGTCGCACTCCCGGCAGGAGTCGACCAGGCAGCCGACGCCGACCCGGTCGCCGACGGCGAACTTCGTGACCGCCGAGYCGACCTCACGCACCACGCCCGCGATCTCGTGGCCGACCACGATCGGGTAGCGGGTCGGGCCCCACTCGCTGCGCGCGGTGTGGATGTCGGAGTGACAGATGCCGGAGAACTTGATGTCGATGAGAACGTCGTCCGGGCCGAGATCCCGCCGCTCGATGGTGGTCGGGACGAGCGGTTCGGTCGCGGACGTCGCCGCGTAGGCATTGACGGTGAGCACGGGTCCCCGCATTCCTTGAGCCGGTGTTTCCGGTCCTCCTACCCTCTCACCGGCGAGCGAACGCGGTGAGTCCGGCCACCACCGACGCGGTCACCACCCCGGCCAGCGGCCACGGGCTGCCGACCAGCGCGTACACGAGAAGCAGCAGCACCGCGGCGGCGGCCGCCCAGACCGGCACGGCCAGGCCGCGCGACATCGCCTCCCGCAGGCCGGGCCGCCACGTCGCCGGACGCCGCAGCAGCACCGCCACGCCGGCCACCGACAGCGCCGCGAACAGCCGGGACGCGCCGGACGAGGCCGGGGCCAGGACGCCGGCCAGCAGGCTCGCGAGCAGCGACCAGCCGGCCACCGACAGCAGGAGCCGCCGGATCCCGTCGTCCACGGTCCGGACCGGGTCGGGCCGGGCCACCGGCAGGTCCGCCAGCGCGGTCAGGTGCTCCAGCGTCTCGGCGTAGCGGCGTCGCTCCAGCCGGGCCACGCCCACGTCCTGCCCCGCCTCGCCCAGCTCCGGGTCCAGCCGCAGCGCCTCCCGGTAGGCCCGCTCGGCCAGGTCGAACAGTTGCAGCCGCACCGCGACCAGGCCCAGCACCAGGTGCGCCTCCGGCTCCTCCGGGGCCAGCTCGACACCCCGCCACGCCGCGTCCAGCGCCGCCTGCCCGTTGCGCGACGCGGAGAGAATGGCGGCGGCGCTGCGCTGCGCGTACGCGTCGCCCGGACCGTGCGCCAGGATCTCGTCGGCGGTGGCCGCTGCGGGCTTCCAGCGTTCGAGGTCGAGCAGCGCGAAGCCACGGGCCACGAGCACCGGCAGGACACCCCCGGCCGCTTCGGCGGCACGCGTCCCGGACGTCTCAGCGGCAGTGGGCGGCTCGACGGCGGACGTTTCGCCGTCGGCTGTCACGGCGTCCGGAACTGGGGTCACGGCCGTCTCGGCGACGGCCAGCGCCTCCGCCGGACGCCCGGCGGCCAGGTGCATCCGGGCCAGCATGGTCAACGCGGGCAGGTGCCCGGGCTCGTCCGCGAGCAGCGCGGTGAGTTCGCCGACGCCCTCGTCGTAGCGGCCCAGCTCGGCGAGGAGATGGGCGCGTTGCAGGTAGCCGTCGGCGGCGGACTGGTCGGGTGCGGCGTCACTCGGCATCCCGGCGAGCGTATCCGCCCCGGCCCACCAGCTGCCGACAGCTCCCGTCGTCAGGAACTCCGGCAGGCGACGCCCGCCCGGCCGCCACACGTCCCGAGGCTGCACCACCGGCGCAGCCCGCTCTCGTCCAGGAACAACCACCCGCAGCTCCGGTCCGGGCAGGCCCGCACGGTGAACCGGGCCGGATCGGCGAGCAGTTGCGCGCCGCTGAACGCGGCGGCGTGCACCGGCACCCGAAGGCCGGCGGCGAGGTCCGGCCACCAGCGACCGCGTCCGTCGACCGCGCGCCGGAACGCGAGCGTACGGGCGGCGGCCTCGGCGGCCCGGGCGACCGCTTCGAAGGCCGGGCCGTCGTCCGGGTCGACCAGGCTGGCGTAGAGCGCGGCGCGGAGCGTACGGGCCTCGTCGAGCACCACCTCCGCCGTGCCGGGATCGCGCCGGGCGAGGTGAAGCAGACGGTTCATCGACACCTCGTCCACCAGCCCGACATGGCCGGCCCAGACAGCAAGGGTGCGATAGCCGCGCAGCCACTCGGCGCCGGGCAACGGGGACTCGCGCCCCCAACCGGCGAGGGTGTTGCAGAAGTCCAGGGCCGGGTGGCCGCCCACGCTCCACGGCAGGCTCTCGTCGTTCACCCGGATCTCGTGCATCGGCCGGCCGACCCGGTCCAGGCGGTCGTCGCCCGCGAGCACCCGCCGCTGCACCTCGCGGAGCCGGGGGCCCGGCTCGACACCGAAGTCGGCCACGAGCAGGTCCCGCGTGGCGCGGTAGAGGCGCAGCGCGTCGGCCCGCCGGGCACCCCGGTACAGGGCGGTCATCAGGACCGCCACGAGGTGTTCCCGCGTCGGGTGCTCGGCGGCCAGCGGCAGCAGTTCGGCGATCGCCCGCGTGTGCTGGCCCAGCGCGAGCTGCGCCTCGGCCCGTAGCTCCACGGCCACCAGGCGCAGCTCCTCGACAGTGCCGTGCAGCCGGTGCCGCAGCTCGTCGTCCGCCGCGTCGGCGAGCAACGGCCCGCGCCAGAGAGCCAGCGCCCGGTCGAGCGACCGCACCCGCTCGGCGGGATCGGCGGCTCGCCCGGCCCTCCGGACCAGTTCGGCGAACTCGTCGACGTCGACCCGGTGCCCGTCCTCCTCGACCACGTAGCCCTCGCCCCGGGTGCTGATCCGCACTCCGTACGCGTGGAGCGAGCCCCGCAGCCGCCCGACGTACGTCTGCACCACGCCCCGGGCGGCGGCCGGCGGCCGGCCGTTCCAGAGCAGGTCGACGAGGCGGTCGGTCGGCACCACGCGCCCCACGTCGAGCAACAGCATCCCGAGCAGGCATCGCTCCTGGCGTCGGCTGCCGACCTCGACCGGCCGACCGTCGTGGCGGGCCTCGAACGGCCCGAGCAGGCGGAACTCCATACCGAACAGGACCGGTCGATCCGGGCCGGAGGTTGCCGTGCGGCGGTGATCGCATGGTCAGCCGTCCGGTCGTCCGGTCCGCCCGCTCGGACAGCTCCGCACAGTGCGGTCAGCCCGTGGTGAGCCGGCCCGGCGATCCTGACCGCCCTGACCACCGACGAGATGGAGAGCGGACATGCGTTTCAGGATGAGCGTCGCGGTGGCGGCGGTTGTGGCAGTGGTTGTCGCGGCGCTACCCGGCTCGGCGACCGCCGCGCCGGACCGGCACCACGGCGTCGGCGCCTGGGAGCCGGCCCCGCAGGCGCCATTCGAGTTGCCCGCCGGCGCGCGATGCGAGTTCGCGGTACGCGTGGAGCCGATCGTGGACGAGGTGCGCAAGTTGACGCTCGCCACGTATCCGGACGGCGCACCGAAGCGGGAACTGTTCACCGGCGCCCTGATCAACCGGGTGACGAACCTGGAGACCGGCGCCACGTCCACCGCTGACGCGAGCGGCACCTCGCTCGTCGACTACCGCACCGACGGCTCGATGACCTGGTACGTGACCGGGCCGGTGCTGCTCGGCTTCCGGGAGAACGCCGGCACGCTGCCGAAGGGGCTATGGATCGTCGACGGCCAGTTCCGGGTGGAGTTCTCCCCCACCTACGACAAGACCATCACGATGCTCCACGGCACGACCCACAACGTCTGCACCGACGTCTACTGATCGGGTGACGCGGTGACCGGCGTCCCCCGGTCACCGCGTCAGTCGGCCGGGGCCTCGTAGACCAGGGCCACCGCGATCCCGGCCAGCCCTTCCCCACGCCCGGTGAAGCCGAGGCCGTCGGTGGTCGCAGCGGACACGGTCACCGGCGCGCCGACCGCCTCGGAGAGCACCCGCTGCGCTTCCTCCCGGCGCGGCCCGATCTTGGGGCGGTTGCCGACGACCTGCACCGACACGTTGCCGATCTGGAAGCCCGCCGCCCGTACCCGGCGCGCGCTCTCGGTCAGCAGCGCCACCCCGGAGGCACCGGCCCACTCCGGCTGGTCCACCCCGAAGTTCGCGCCCAGGTCACCCAGGCCGGCGGCGGAGAGCAGCGCGTTGCAGGCGGCGTGCGCCGCCACGTCGGCGTCGGAGTGACCGGCCAGGCCGTCCTGGTCCGGCCAGTGCAGGCCCGCGACCCAGCAGGGCCGCCCGGCCGCGAACGCGTGCACGTCGGTGCCGACGGCCACCCGAGGAACGATCATGACCAGAGGGTACGCGGACAGTCGCGTGCGCCACTCGGGCACCGCGAGAGAGATCTCGGTAGGAAATCGGACCCCACGGGGCGAGGTCAGGCGCCGGTGGACAGCAGGTGTTCGGCCAGGGACAGGTCGAACGGGCGGGTGATCTTCAGGGCCAGCTCGGAGCCGGGTACGCAGGTGACCGCGATCCCCTGCTTCTCGACCAGCCCGGCGTCGTCGGTGAGCGCGTCACCCGCCGACCGGTGGGCCGCGAGCAGTACCGAGCGGCGGAAGCCCTGCGGCGTCTGGACCGCCCGCAACGCGGACCGGTCGACGGTGCCGAGCACCCGCTCGGCCGCGTCGACCTCCTTGACGGTGTCGACCACCGGCAGCACCGGGATCACCGCGTCGTGCCCGTCGCGGACCGCCGCCGCCACCGACTCGACCAGGCCCGGCGGGGTGAGCGCACGGGCGGCGTCGTGCACCAGGACGATCTCCGGACCGGCGGGCACCGCTGCGAGAGCCGCCGCCACCGACGCCTGACGCTCGGCGCCACCGGGCACCACTGTCACCGGCGCCACGGGCGCCAGCATCGCGCGTACCGCCTCGACCTCGGTGGCCGGTGCGGCCACCACGATCGTGTGCACCGAGGGCGCGGCGGCGACCCGGCGGACGGCGTGCACGAGCAGTGGTTCACCGGCGAGCGGGCGGAGCGCCTTGGGGGCGCCGGGTCCGAGGCGTACGCCGGCACCGGCCGCAGGAACGAGGACCGCGACGTCACCGCGCGGATTGAGCTGCGCGGTCACGTCGCGGTCCTCGGATTCGTTCGCTGCGGGGTGGGTAGAGGCAGAGGTGTGGATCAGGCCTCGGTCAGCACCTTGTCGAGCAGCGTCTCGGCCTCGTCCTTGGTGCTCTTCTCGGCCAGCGCGACCTCGCCGACGAGAATGTCACGAGCCTTGGCGAGCATCCGCTTCTCGCCCGCCGACAGGCCCCGCTCCCGCTCCCGGCGCCACAGGTCGCGGACGACCTCGGCCACCTTCAGCGGGTTACCGGAGGCCAGCTTCTCCAGATTCGCCTTGTAACGCCGCGACCAGTTGGTCGGCTCCTCGGTGTGTGGTGCACGGAGCACGTCGAAGACCTTGCCCAGGCCCTCTTCGCCAACCACCTCGCGCACACCCACGATCTCGGCGTTCTCGGCGGGAACCCGGACCGTCAGGTCACCCTGTGCGACCCTCAGGACGAGGTATTGCTTGGGCTCGCCCTTGATGACCCGAGTCTCGATTGCCTCGATGAGTGCGGCCCCGTGGTGGGGGTAAACAACGGTCTCGCCGACACTGAAAACCATAGGTTCGAAACCCCTTTCGCTGTGTCTAGGGTAACACGCTCAGGCACCGATGTCTCACCGCTGTCCTGACCGTTGGCGCAGCTCAGGGGCCCTGTGAGAGGTATTTCTTCAGCTTGACAGGCGGCCAAACCGATGGTTTCGACACGCTCCGTGAGGATCACGTGACAACCCGGTAAGGGGTGACGGGAGCGTCCAGATCTAGGGCAATGCGCTCCTTCCATGGTAGCTCCGCAAGTCCGTCCGCGCCCAGGTGTGGCGTTACGGCGGCCGGTGCGGGACGCTGGGAGAGGACGCGACGTCCGCTCACCGAGACGTTCCTGGGGGTCCGATGGGCGTGCCTGACGCTGACGGCCAGGGGCCGCCGGACGGGCTCCCCGGCCTGCCCCCGGAGTGGGGCCGCGTGGTCGTCCCGGACGACGCCTCGGCGCTCGCCGACGAGGCCCGGCAGGTCCGCCGGGAGCTACGGCGGGCACGAACGGCCGCCGGCCGCCGCACCGGCACGCTCCGCCTCGGACTACCGGCGCTGATCCTGCTCGTATCGGTGCTGATCACACTCGCCGGCCTCGCGGCGGTCACCTGGCCACGCGCCACCCGGTCCGGCGCACCGACAGTGCTCCCCCACGGCGGCGGCGCAGCCCCGCAACCGGTCGGCCCGCTTCCCGCGCTGGACCTGGTCGGCGCAGACGACGTGCCGGTGCCGCTGCGCAGCATGCTGCCCGCCATGATCATCCTGACCGACGCCTGCGCCTGCGCCGAGCAGGTCACCGCGGCGGCCGGAGCCGCCCCGCCCGGCGTCACGGTGGTCACCGTGACAGCGGGCCGGCGGGCCGGCTCGGCGAGCGTCCCGGGGGTACGCCCACTCGGCGACCCGGCCGGCGGGCTGCGCTCCTACCTGCACCTGTCCGCCCAGCCCGGCATCGCCCCGGCGCTGCTGGTGGACCGGCAGGGCTCGCTGGTGCGGGTGGTGCCGGAGCTGGGCCCGCTGTCGGACTACCGGGCCGACCTGGCCCGGCTGGCCGGCTGACCGACCGTCAGTAGAGCGCCTCGAGCCGGGCGTCCAGGTCGGCCCGGCCCCTTATCGCGACGAACCGCATCTGCACCAGCTCGCCACTGCCGCCCACCACCGGCACGTCCAGCTGCCCGCCGCAGCGCAGCGCCCGCCGGAACTCGTCGTCCCCGAGGCCGGAGACGAGTACGACGACCAGCCCGTCACCGGCGCAGCTCACCGACAGCCGGTAGTTGTCGCCCCGCGTAGGCCGTACCTGCCGGACGACAGGCGGCCCGCCCGGCGTCAGCCGGGACCTCTCCCGCCACACGACGTGCGACACCTGGAGCAGACGCGTCGTGCCGTCGTCCTCCACCCGTATCACCACCGAGCGGTCCGGCTCGGCACGCGGCACCCGGCGGTTGTCCACCGCCGCTTCGCGCCCGGCGCGTGGCACCGGACGCGCTTCGCCCGTCGACGGGTCGACCCGCCAGTTGCGCGGGGCCAGATCCACGCTCGCGGGCGCGGCCGACGTGGCCGGGCCGGGCTGCGGGGCCGCCGACCGCCACCAGGCCGAACCGAGCAACAGCGCCAGGACGGTCAGGCCGGCCAGCAACGCCCGCCCGTCCCGCTCCTCGGAGGCCATGCGGGCAGCGTATCGGCGCGGCGCGACCGGGGCGACCCGTCAGCCCACGCGTTCCAGCAGCGCCGCGTAGAGCGTCAGCCCCGGCCCGAACGCGAGCATCAACACCCAGCGCGGTGGTGACGGCTTCGTACGCCACAGCCGGTCCAGGATCAGCAGCGTCGTCGGGGACGAACAGTTGCCGTGCTCGGCGAGCGTCCCCCGGGAGGCGGCGAGCCCGTCCGGCGGCAACGCCAGCTCACGCTCCACCACGTTGAGGATCCGCGGCCCGCCCGGGTGCACCGCCCAGCCGTCCACGCCGGAGCGTTCGCACCCGTGCCGTGCCAGCAGCTCGTCGACCAGGGTCCGCACGTGCCGGGAGAGGACCTGCGGCACCTTGGGCGACAGCCCCATCCGGAAGCCGGTGTCGGTGACGTCCCACGTCATGTGGTCGGCCGTGGAGGTGTCGGTGACCGAGGTGACCTCGCGCAGCGCGTACCCCCGGCCCCCGGGGACGACCACGGCGGCGACCGCGGCGTCCGAGAACAGCGCGTGGGAGACGATCTGCTGGGTGTCCACCCGGGCGCCCGGCGGCTGGATGTGCAGGCTGGTCAACTCCGCGCAGAGCAGCAGCGCGGGACGCCCCCGGGCGGTGACGAAGTCGCTCGCCGCGCCCAGCCCGGGCAGGGCCGCGTAGCAGCCCATGTGCCCGACGAACATGCGCTGGGTGCTCGGCGACATGCCGAGGTCCCGGGCGAGCAGGATGTCCAGCCCCGGGGTGGCGTACCCGGTGCAGGAGCAGACGATGAACATCCCGATGTCGGCGGCGTCCAGGCCGGCGGCGGTGAGCGCCCGGCTGACCGCCTCCTTGCCCAGCGGCAGCGCCTCGACCTGGTAGCGGCGCATCCGGCGCTCGGTCGGCCACTCCGAGACGTCCTCCAGCAGCGGGTTGACCGCCGCCTGCCGCCGGGTGACGCCCGAGTTAGCGAAGATCCGCTGCGCCAGCGCCCGGGTGTTCCCCTGGAAGTGCCCCGCGAAGAAACCCGTCCACAGCTCGTCCTGGTCCGCGCCCGGCGGATGCGCCGTACCCAGGCCCGCGATCACCGGCATGCCCACGTCCCCCACCCCTCCCTCATCTCTCGCACCAACCCTGGTCACCCGGCAGCCTTTCGTTCGCGACTGCGGGGCTCGCAAAACCGGCTCGCTCCTCGCGCTTCACCAACGAGGGAGCGCGCTGTCCCGGTCCGGGTCGCCGCCGAGCGCGGCGATGCCGAGCCAGTCGGCGCACACGTCGGACGTGGCCGGGTGCAGCGAGCCGCAGCGGGCGTCCCGGTAGAGCCGCTCCAGCGGATGCCCGCGCCGGGTCGCCGAGGTGCCGGCCGCCTCCAGCATCGAGGCCGCGACCTCGGCGGCGGTGGTGCCGGCCAGCAGCTTGGCCCGCCACACCCAGCGGTTCGTCTCGGCGTCGCCGGGCGCCTCGTCGACCCGGCGGGCCGCCTCGGCGACCACCAGTTCGGCGGCGGCGGTGGCCGCGTCCGCCCGGCCCAGGCGGGCCCGCACCGCGGGCAGCCCGGCGAGGTTGCGGGCGTTGAGGTGCTCGGCGGCCGCGTCGATCGCGGCCCGGGCCACGCCCACGTAGACCGCCGCGTAGCTCGCCACCAGCCAGTGCGGCATGAGCTGCGCGACCACCAGAGCCAGCCCCTCGACGCCGCCGAGCAGCCGGTCGGCCGGAACCGTCACGTCCAGGTGCACGTCGTGCGACGAGGTGGCCCGCATGCCGAGCGAGTCCCAGGTGGGCTCCACGGTGATCCCGTCCCCGGCCGGGACCAGGAACTGCGACACCACCGACTGGTCGGCGGCGCTGCGGGCAGCCACCAGGTAGCCGTCCGGGTGGCCGGCGCCGGAGCAGAACGTCTTGCTGCCCTTGATGTGCCAGCCGCCCTCGACCGGCTCGTAGACGGTGCTGAGCTGCGACAGCCGGGCGCCTGCGCCGCGTTCGCTCATCGCCACCGCGTACCAGGCGCCGTCGGCCGCCGCGCGCAGCAGCCGGTCCCGCGCCGCCAGCGCCTCATCCGGTACGCCGAGCGCCTCGGCCAGTTCCTCGGTGACCGCGCCCAGCGCGCCGGTGACCGAGGCGTGCATGTTGAACACCAGCGCGGTCGCGCCGTTGCCCCGGGCCAGTTCGGTGGCGACCGCCGCGTACTCGGCGAAGCTCGCGCCCGCGCCACCCAGCTCGGGCGGCACCATCAGCCCGAACAGCCCGGCCGCCCGCAGGTCCGCGAAGTCTTCCACGGGGAACGAGCCGTCGCGGTCGTGCCCGGCCGCGCGGGCGGCCAGTCGCGGCGCCAACCGGCGGGCCGCCTCCAGCGCGTGCACAGTCATGTCGCCCCCTTCTCGGCGTCCCTTTACCCCGGGCGGCCCCGGCTACCCGCCCCGGCGCCCCCAGCCCTGGTACAGCACCGCCGCCGACCAGGTCGGCACCATGCGCGGCTCGGTCCTCGCCGGACGGTCGCCGCCGCGCATGCGGCGCAGCAACCAGGCAAGCGTGCCGCCCAACTCCGGGCGGACCCCGCGTACCTCGAGCGACACGCCGTGCCGGGCGCACTCGGCGACGAGCGCGCGGGCGTCGACGAACAACCGGGGGTCGTGGATGCCGCGCGGCACTGTGGGCAGCCGTTCGCCCAGCTCCACCGCGACCAGCCGGGCCAGCAGCGTGTCGTTCAGCGTGTCCAGCACCAGCAGGCCGCCGGGCCGCAGCAGCCGGCACGCCTCGGCGACCGCGCGCCGCCAGTCCGGCACGTGCTCCAGCACCTCCCCGGCGGAGACCACCGCCGCGCAGCCGTCGGTCAGCGGCACCGCCGTCGCGTCGCCCTGGACCGCTGTCACCCCGTGGTCGGCGGCCTGGTCCAGCGCGGAGCGGGTCAGGTCCACCCCGACGTGGCGGTAGCCCTTGCCGGCCAGGTGCGGGGCCAGCAGCCCGGCGCCGCAGCCCAGATCGACGAGCAGATCGTCCGGCGTGGACGCCGGTGGCACCAGCGCCGCGCGCGCCCGCGCCAGCCAGTGCAGCATCGCGAACGCGCCGTCCGGCCGCCACCACTCGTCGGCCAGATCGTCGTACTGCCGGGGGTCGTTCGGCGGCAGCACCCGGTGCGGAGTGGACACCCCGGGCACGTCAGGCATGCGTCGAGCGTGGCACGACTGCCCGGTAACGACCAGACTTCCCTTATGTCGACACGGGTGTTAGGGCTGGTCAAGGCGAGCCATCCGGAACCCGCTGCGGCGGTCACCGTGGTCGCCGCGCTGCTCGCCGCCGGCGCCGGGCACTCCGCGGCCGGCGTCGCGGCGGTGGCGCTGACGGTGCTGGCCAGCCAGCTCGCTGTCGGCTGGAGCAACGATCTGATCGACGCCGAGCGGGACGCCGCGGTGGGGCGTACCGACAAACCGGTGACCACCGGCGCGGTCAGCCGGCCGGCGCTGGCCCGGGCCGTCGTGGTCGCCGCCGTCGCCACCCCGCTGCTGGCGCTGGCCGGCGGCCCGGCCGCGGCGGCCTGCGCCACGCTGGGCCTGGTCTCCGCGCTGCTCTACAACCGGCCGCTGAAGTCGACGGCGGTGTCGGTGCTGCCCTACGCGGTCTCGTTCGGCGCGCTGCCCGCGTTCGTGGTGCTGGCGCTGCCCGGCTCGCCCGCGCCGCCGGCCTGGCTGGTGGCCGCCGCCGCGCTGCTGGGCGCCGGCGCGCACTTCGCGAACGTGCTGCCCGACCTGGCCGACGACGCCCGGACCGGGGTGCGCGGCCTGCCGCACCGGCTGGGCCCCGCCGGCAGCCGACTCGCCGCCGCCGGGCTGCTCCTGGCGGCCACCGTCGCGCTGGTCTTCGGCCCGCCGGGACCGCCGTCGTGGGCCGGGCTGTCGGCCGTCGCCGCCGCCGTCGCCGTGCCGGCCCTCGGCTGGTACGCGGGACGCGCCGCCGCCGGACGCTCGGCGAGCGCCTTCCGGGCGGTGCTGGTGGTGGCGCTCATCGATGTGCTGCTGCTGGTGACGAGCGGCCGGGTGGTCTGACGGTCTCCCTCGCCGGGTGGCATTGCCGGGTCCGCGTGCGGGCCTCGATCAGCTCCAACTACCCTGGAGCGCGGTCTGCGCGGGTATGGCCACCCCGTGCCCGGTGGTCGACCGGGCGGGGATCGTGACGAGGAGGACCGACGTGACGCGCTCGATCAGGGGTTCCCGGGGGCCGGCCCTGCTGCTGGCCGGCACGGCGGCGGCGAGCCTGCTGCTGTCCGGGTGCGGCACCGGGCAGATTTCCGAGACCGCCAACAAGATCCCGTCGGTACAGGGCGTCAACGTCCAGACCTCCGACAACCTGTACAAGGTGCGCGGTCTCTACGTGCGGACGCCGGGGCCGAAGGGCTACGAGGCGGGGTCGAACGCGCCGGTCAACGTGGTGATCTACAACGACAGCGAGAAGCCGGTGACCGTGACGGTCACCACCGACAGCGCCCGGGAGATCGTGCTCACCGGTTCCGGCGCGGGCGAGAGCGGCGCCGCCACCCCGACCGGTTCGCCCACCGAGCCGGGCACCGCCTCGCCGACCGCGAGCGACCCGAGCGCGTCGCCGAGCCAGTCACTGGGGACGTCCGAGTCGCCGTCGGCCAGCCCGTCGCCGAGCGAGACCGGGTCCGCGCCCGCCGGTCAGCCGGCCCGGATCGAGATCCCGGCGCTCAGCTACGCCCAGCTCAACGCCGACAACCCGCGGTTCCTCCAGCTCGTCGGCCTGAACCAGAAGCTGCTCGTCGGCCAGCAGGTCAACCTGACCTTCGACTTCGGCGACGGCAAGGTCATCACGACCCCGGCGCCGATCGGCATCCCGCTGACCGCGGAGCCCACCCCGTCCAAGATCGTCAACCCGCGTGAGCACGGGGCCGAGGACGGTGGCGTCGAGGGCGGCCACTGACCTCCGTCCTCCTTCCGTCGGCACCGCCGCCGTGGCCAGCGCCACGCCGGCGGTGTCGCCGTTTCCGGTGGGCTTTCGTCGTACGGGACGGTTAGCGTCCTGTGGTGACCACGCCCCGATCGACCCCCTCCCGTGCCGGCGCCGGCCGCGGTCGCGCCGCTCGCGAGCCCCGTCCGGCCTACGAGTGCGACGCCTGCGGTCACCAGCCCCCGAAGTGGGTGGGCCGGTGCCCCGAGTGCGGCGAGTGGGGCTCGGTGGTCGAGTCCACGATCACCGGCCCGCTGGTCTCCGGCCGGGTGGTCAGCTCGCGGATGCCGGCCGAGCCGGCCCGGCCGATCGCCACCATCAGCGCCGCGCCCGCCCGCGCCCGGGCCACCGGCGTCAGCGAGCTCGACCGGGTGCTCGGCGGCGGCCTCGTTCCCGGCGCGGTGGTGCTGCTCGCCGGTGAGCCGGGCGTGGGCAAGTCGACGCTGCTGCTCGACGTGGCCCAGCAGTGGGCCGCCGGGGCCGGCAGCCCGTCGCTGGTGGTCAGCGGCGAGGAGTCGGTCAGCCAGGTGCGGCTGCGCGCCGAGCGGATGGGCACCCTGCACGACCAGCTCTACCTGGCCGCCGAGAGCGACCTGTCGGCGGTGCTCGGCCACCTCGACGCGGTCAAGCCCGGCCTGCTGGTGCTCGACTCGGTGCAGACCATCTCCACCACCGGCACCGAGGGCGTGCCCGGCGGCGTCACCCAGGTCCGCGCGGTCACCGCCGCCCTGGTCGCGGTCGCCAAGGAGCGCGGCATCGCCACCGTGCTGGTCGGCCACGTCACCAAGGACGGCCAGGTGGCCGGCCCCCGGGTGCTGGAACACCTGGTCGACGTGGTGCTGCACTTCGAGGGCGACAAGCACTCCTCGCTGCGCATGGTGCGCGGCGTGAAGAACCGCTTCGGCGCGGCCGACGAGGTGGGCTGCTTCGAGATGCACGAGGGCGGCATCAGCAGCCTGGCCGACCCGTCCGGCCTGTTCCTGACCCGCTACTCCGAGCCGGTGCCGGGCACCTGCGTGACGGTGGCGATGGAGGGGCGCCGGGCGCTGGTGACGGAGGTGCAGGCGCTGATCGGGGCCACCGTCGCCGGTTCGCCCCGGCGTACCGTCTCCGGCCTCGACAGCGCCCGGCTCGCCATGGTTCTCGCGGTGCTCCAGCGCCGGACCGAGCGGCTCACGCTGCACGACCGGGAGGTCTTCGCCGCCACTGTCGGCGGCATCCGGGTGGTCGAGCCGGCGGCCGACCTGGCGGTGGCGCTCGCGGTCGCCTCCGGCGGGCTCAACCTGGCGCTCAACCCGCATCTGGTGGCCATCGGCGAGGTCGGGCTCACCGGCGAGGTACGCCGGGTCGGCGCGGTGCCCCGCCGGCTGTCCGAGGCGGCCCGGCTGGGCTTCCGGCTGGCCCTCGTGCCGCCCGGGTGCGGGCCGGAGAGCAGCGGCGCCGGGCCGGAGAACATGCGCGTGATCGAGGTCACTGACGTGCGGGCCGCCCTCCAGACCGCCGCCCGCGCATCGGCGGAGTGACACGGTGGGATCCGCCGGGCGTTCCCGGACACGCGGCGCAGCCCGTGAAGAGCCGCCCGAGCCGGGCATCGTGACACATCACAGTAACCACGAGAGCACCCACCGCACGGCAGTCCGTAGACTGTGCCCGTGCCGATCGACCGCGATGCCACCAAGCCCGCAACGGCGACGCCGCACGCCCGTACCGGCGCCGTGAGCGGCAACCCCGCTCGTGCCATCAGCGTGAGCGTCAACGGAAGCGTCGGCGGCGGGGCCGGTGGCGACCCGCTGCGCGCCAACCTCGCCCTGATGGCTCCCGGCACCGCCCTGCGGGACGGCCTGGAGCGGATCCTGCGCGGCCGCACCGGCGCGCTGATCGTGCTCGGCTACGACAAGGTGGTCGAGCAGATCTGCACCGGCGGCTTCCCGATGGACGTGGAGTTCTCCGCCACCCGGGTCCGGGAGCTGTGCAAGATGGACGGCGCTGTCGTCCTCTCCAGCGACGGCACCCGGATCGTGCAGGCCGGCGTGCACCTGATGCCCGACCCGTCGATCCCGACCGAGGAGTCCGGCACCCGGCACCGCACCGCCGAGCGGGTGGCCCGGCAGACCGGCTACCCGGTCATCTCGGTCAGCCAGTCGATGCGGATCATCAGCCTCTACGTCAACGGCCAGCGGCACGTGCTGGACGACTCGGCGGCCATCCTGTCCCGCGCCAACCAGGCGCTGGCCACGCTGGAGCGCTACAAGCTGCGGCTGGACGAGGTCTCCGGCACGCTCTCCGCGCTGGAGATCGAGGATCTGGTCACCGTCCGCGACGCGGTGGCTGTGGTGCAGCGGCTGGAGATGGTCCGCCGCATCGCCGACGAGATCGCCGGTTACGTGGTGGAGCTGGGCACCGACGGCCGTCTGCTGGCCCTTCAGCTCGACGAGCTGATGGCCGGCGTGGACGCCGACCGCACCCTGGTCATCCGCGACTACCTGCCGGTCGGCCGCAAGTCACGCACCCTGGACGAGGCGCTCGTCGAACTCGACCTGCTCAGCGCCACCGAGCTGATCGATCTCGTGGCTGTCGCCAAGGCGATCGGCTACCCGTCCGCCTCCGACGCGCTCGACGCGGCGGTCAGCCCGCGCGGGTTCCGCCTGCTCGCCAAGGTGCCCCGGCTGCCGGTCGCCGTGGTCGACCGGCTGGTGGTGCACTTCGGCAGCCTCCAGCGGCTGCTCGGCGCGACAGTGGAAGACCTCCAGGCCGTCGAGGGCGTGGGCGACGCACGCGCCCGTGGGGTCCGCGAGGGCCTGTCCCGGCTCGCCGAGGCATCCATCCTCGAACGGTACGTCTGACCGACCGCTCAGCCGGTGATGGTCAGCTTCACCGGCTCGCTGATCTTGGTGCCGACGCGGGCGAACACCTGGTACGCGCCGATCGCCGCGAACTCACCGTTCGCGAGCCCGTTGGCGCACCGGTTGTCCACCCGGCCGTTCCAGCCCAGCTCGTAGGAGCGCTCGAAGTTCGGCGTGAACGACTGCGGGTCCGAGCCCTTGCCGGTGCCGCACGTGTCCGAGGACCAGATCTTCTCCGCGCCCGCCTTGATGTACAGCTCCTGCAGATCGGCGCCCACGTCCCGGCTGCACGTCCGGTTCGACACGTTCTTGACCTTGAGGCGCAGCGTGACCACAGTGCCCCGCTGGGCGGTGGCCGGCACCGCGACCGGCGTCACCAGCAGCTCCGAGTCGGTGCAGTTGCCGTCGTCCGAGACCGGCTGCCCGTTCGCGCCGCCGTTACCGGTGCCGCCGCCGTTGTTCGCGCCGCCGCCGGTGTTGCCGCCGCCGTCGCCCGTACCGCCGCCGGTGTTACCGCCGGTGCTGCCGCCGCCCGCGTCACCGGCCGTCGGTGACGGGCTGCCCGACTGCGGGGTCAGCACCGAGCCGGACGGGGCCGGCTCAGCCCCGGCGGAACCGGTCGGCGACGGGTCCGTGCCCGGCGCGCCGGTGTTGCGGTCCGTGCCGGTGCACGAGTAGAGCAGGACAATCAGGAAGAGCAGGCCCGCTCCGAGCACGACGGCACGACGCCGCCAGTACACGGCAGGGGGCAGGGGGCCGACCGTCAGACGCATGATGCGCCTACCGTAGCCGCGCGGCGCACGGCTCGCCGGTCCGACGCGCCGGGAACCCGCCGCCGTACGGCCGCCTCCGTCCACACCGGATAGCCGCCACCACCGTCAGAGGTAGACCTTGCGCTGGTAGATCGCGTGCGCGCCGGCCACCCGGTCGAGGAAGAGCAACCCGGCACAGTGGTCGATCTCGTGCTGGAGCGCGCGCGCCTCGAAACCGTCGGTCACCAGCCGGACCGGCTCCCCGGTGCCCGGCAGCACGCCCTCGACCACCAGCCGGCTGGCCCGCTTCACGTCGCCGGTCAGGTCCGGCACCGACATGCAGCCCTCCCGGCCGGCCTTCCACCGGCTCGCCTCCACCACCCGCGCGTTGCAGAGCACGAACGTGCCGTGCACGGTGACCGCCTTCGGGTGCCCGGTGACGTCCACCGCGAACACCTGCGCGCTCACCCCCACCTGCGGCGCCGCCAGACCCACACAGCCGGGCGAGACCCGCATCGTGGCCACCAGGTCAGCGGCGAGGCGTACCACCTCGGCAGACGTCGGGTCGACCTCCGGGCCGGGTTGGCTCAGCACCGGCTCCGGGGCGGTGACCACCGGACGTACCTCGCCGGGGACGCCGAGCTTCTCCGGGGTCCAGCCGCCCAGGCCCGCGTACTCCGGCCCGGTCACAGCAGATCCGTGTCCGCCGGGCGGAGGCTGACCCCGACACCCAGCTCCGCCGCGACGCGGGTGAGCCGGCCGGCCACCTCGTCGGAGACGCCCGGCGGCAGCTCGACCTCGGCGACCACCACGTAGAGCGAACCGGTCAACCGCGTGCTCAGGTCGGTCACGTTCCCGCCCGCGTCGGTGAGCACCCGGGTCATAGCCGCCACGATGCCCATCCGGTCGGCGCCGTGCACCGCCAGCACGTACGGCTCCCCGGTGGGCTCACTGCCGCCGTCCGGCGTGACCGCGCGTACGGTGGCCAGCAGATGCCCGTCGGCGGCGAGCGGGGCCAGCGCGGCCTCGACGTCGGCGGCGGCCGGGCCCACGCAGATCAGGGTCATCGCGAAGTGTCCACGCAGCCGGGTCATAGTCGAGTCGGTGAGGTTCGCGCCGAGCCGGGCGAGGACCTCCGCGACGTCGGCCACGATGCCCGGCCGGTCCCGGCCGATGACGGTGATCGCGAGCTCGTTCATTCGGACATTCTGCCCCGTCGCCCATGATCGATCGCGCCCGGCCACCCTCCCCGCCCAACCTGCGGGAAAGACAGCCGTGACATGATCGGCGGCGCGATGTCCGAGCCCACATTCGCCACCCAGGTCAGCCGGTGGTACGAGCGCAACGCCCGCGACCTGCCCTGGCGCAAGCCGGGCATCGGCGCCTGGGCGATCCTGGTCAGCGAGGTCATGCTCCAGCAGACGCCGGTGGTCCGGGTGGTGCCCGCCTGGGAGGCGTGGCTGGCCCGCTGGCCGGATCCGCGCGCGCTCGCCGAGGACACCCCGGCCGAGGCGATCCGGATGTGGGGACGGCTCGGCTACCCCCGCCGGGCGGTACGCCTGCGCGAATGCGCGGTGGCCGTCGTGGAGCGGCACGGCGGCGTGGTACCCGACCGGCTCGATCATCTGCTGGCGCTGCCCGGCGTCGGCACGTACACGGCTCGCGCGGTCGCCGCTTTCGCGTACGGGCAGCGGCACCCCGTGGTGGACACGAATGTCCGGCGGGTGGTGTGCCGGGCGATCGCCGGTGAACCCGACGCCGGTCCGACGACCCGCCCGGCCGACCTGGTCGCCACCGAGGAACTGCTGCCGATCGAGCCGGCCGCCGCCGCGCTGGCGAGCGCCGCGTTCATGGAACTCGGGGCGGTCGTCTGCACCGCCCGCGCCCCGCGCTGCGCGATCTGCCCCGTCGAGTCGAGCTGCGCCTGGCGGGCTTCCGGCCAGGCGGCCCCCACGGGACCGACGCGCCGCCCGCAGCGCTACGCCGGCACCGACCGGCAGGTACGCGGGCTGCTGCTCGCCGTGCTGCGGGAGTCCACCGGGCCGGTGCCGCATCAGCGGCTGGACCAGGTCTGGCACGACGACGTGCAGCGGGCGCGAGCGCTGGCCGGCCTGGTCACGGACGGCCTGGTGGAACCGGTGGGCGAGGAGTCGTTCCGCCTGGCCGGCGACGGCCCCGCCGTCCCCCTCCCCTGACCGCCCCCACCCCACCCCTCCCACCCCGACCCCGCCTCCGCCTCCCCCCGTCCTCGACTCGCCCTCGACTCGCCCCGTTGATCATGAAGTTAGCAGCGACAAATCGGGCGCCAAGTGCGGTCAACCTCATGATCGACCACGGCGGGGCTGGGGCGAGGAGGGCGTGGTGGGTAGGCACGGAAAGGCGACGGCCCCGGTGGCTTTCGCCTACCGGGGCCGTCGCCCTCGAACTGTTCTTGCCTACGCGGCGTCGTCCGCGCCGGTGGCGGCGGTGCCGCCGAGGTCCGCCGGGACCGCGTCCGGCACGGCGTCCGGCCGGTCCGCGCCCCGGAAGACGAGCTTGGACTTGTCGATGTCCTCCGGGTCGCCCTCGCAGTCCACGACCACGATCTGACCCGGGGTCAGCTCGTTGAACAGGATCCGCTCGGACAGGTTGTCCTCGATGTCGCGCTGGATCGTGCGACGCAGCGGCCGCGCGCCCAGCACCGGGTCGAAGCCCTTCTTCGCGAGGTACTTCTTCGCGTTGTCGGTCAGCTCCAGACCCATGTCCTTGTTCCGCAGCTGGGTCTCGATCCGGGCGATCATGATGTCGACGATCGACAGGATCTCGTTCTGACGCAGCTGGTGGAAGACGATSGTGTCGTCGATSCGGTTGAGGAACTCGGGCCGGAAGTGCTGCTTGAGTTCGTCGTTGACCTTCTGCTTCATCCGGTCGTAGTTCGACTCGGAGTCCTCAGAGGCCTGGAAGCCCAGCGACACCGCCTTGGCGACGTCGCGGGTGCCGAGGTTGGTGGTCAGGATGATGACCGTGTTCTTGAAGTCCACGATCCGGCCCTGACCGTCGGTGAGGCGCCCGTCTTCCAGGATTTGCAGGAGGGTGTTGAACACGTCCGGGTGGGCCTTCTCGATCTCGTCGAAGAGGACCACGGAGAACGGCCGGCGGCGTACCTTCTCGGTCAGCTGCCCGCCCTCGTCGTAGCCGACGTAGCCGGGAGGGGCACCGACGAGGCGGGACACGGTGTACCGGTCGTGGAACTCCGACATGTCGAGCTGGATGAGGGCGTCCTCGCTGCCGAACAGGAACTCGGCGAGCGCCTTGGACAGTTCGGTCTTACCGACGCCGGACGGGCCGGCGAAGATGAACGAGCCGGACGGGCGCTTCGGGTCCTTCAGGCCGGCCCGGGTACGGCGGATCGCCTTCGAGACGGCCTTGACGGCGTCTTCCTGGCCGATGACGCGCTTGTGCAGCTCGTCTTCCATGCGCAGCAGGCGCGAGGTTTCCTCCTCGGTCAGCTTGTAGACCGGGATGCCGGTCCAGTTGCCGAGGACCTCGGCGATCTGCTCGTCGTCGACCTCGCTGACGACGTC
>NZ_LYXF01000042.1:0-29000 GCF_001709195.1 Micromonospora sp. II
CCTGGTGGTCTGTCCCGTGAGCGGGCCGGCTTCGAGGTCCGGGACGTGCACCCGTCCCACTACGGCCGGATGTGCCCGATCGAGACGCCGGAAGGCCCGAACATCGGCCTGATCGGCGCGCTCTCCACGTTCGCCCGGGTCAACCCGTTCGGCTTCATCGAGACGCCGTACCGGAAGGTCATCGACGGCCGGGTCACCGACCAGATCGACTACCTGACCGCGGACGAGGAGGACCGGTTCGTCAAGGCGCAGGCCAACGCCCCGCTGAAGTCGGACGGCACCTTCGCCGAGGACCGCGTCCTGGTCCGCCGTAAGGGCGGCGAGACCGAGGACGTCGCGCCGGGCGCCGTGGACTACATGGACGTGTCGCCGCGGCAGATGACCTCGGTCGCCACCGCGATGATCCCGTTCCTGGAGCACGACGACGCCAACCGCGCGCTCATGGGCGCGAACATGCAGCGTCAGGCGGTGCCGCTGGTCAAGGCCGAGGCCCCGCTCGTCGGTACGGGCATGGAGTACCGTGCCGCGGTCGACGCCGGTGACGTGGTCGTCGCCGAGGTCGGCGGTGTGGTCGAGGACCTCTGCGCGGACTACATCACGGTCCACCAGGACGACGGCCACCGCCGGACGTACCTGCTGCACAAGTTCCGCCGCTCCAACGCCGGCTCCTGCGTCAACCAGAAGCCGGTCGTCTTCGAGGGCGACCGCGTCGAGGCCGGTCAGGTCATCGCCGACGGTCCGTGCACCGACGAGGGCGAGATGGCGCTCGGACGCAACCTGCTGGTGGCGTTCATGTGCTGGGAGGGCCACAACTACGAGGACGCGATCATCCTGTCGCAGCGCCTCGTGCAGCAGGACGTGCTCACCTCGATCCACATCGAGGAGCACGAGGTCGACGCCCGGGACACCAAGCTCGGCCCGGAGGAGATCACCCGCGACATCCCGAACGTCAGCGAGGAGATGCTCGCCGACCTCGACGAGCGCGGCATCATCCGGATCGGCGCCGAGGTCGTCCCCGGCGACATCCTGGTCGGCAAGGTCACCCCGAAGGGTGAGACCGAGCTGACCCCCGAGGAGCGGCTGCTCCGCGCGATCTTCGGCGAGAAGGCGCGCGAGGTCCGGGACACCTCGCTGAAGGTGCCGCACGGCGAGACCGGCACGGTCATCGGTGTGCGTACCTTCTCCCGCGAGGACGGCGACGAGCTGCCCCCGGGCGTGAACGAGCTGGTCCGGGTCTACGTGGCCCAGAAGCGCAAGATCCAGGACGGTGACAAGCTCGCGGGCCGCCACGGCAACAAGGGCGTCATCTCCAAGATCCTGCCGATCGAGGACATGCCGTTCCTGGAGGACGGGACCCCGGTCGACATCGTGCTGAACCCGCTCGGTGTGCCGTCCCGGATGAACATCGGCCAGGTCCTGGAGACCCACCTCGGGTGGGTGGCCAAGACCGGCTGGAGCGTGGACGGCGACGACGAGGAGTGGAAGCGCCAGCTCCGCTCGATCAACGCGCACGAGTCCGAGCCGGACACCAACGTGGCCACGCCGGTCTTCGACGGTGCCCGCGAGGAGGAGATCTCCGGTCTGCTGGCGTCGACCCTGCCCAACCGGGACGGCAACCAGCTCATCGGGGGCAGCGGCAAGGCGCAGCTGTTCGACGGTCGTTCCGGCGAGCCGCTGCCCGACCCGATCGCGGTCGGCTACGTCTACATCCTGAAGCTCAACCACCTGGTCGACGACAAGATCCACGCCCGGTCGACCGGTCCGTACTCGATGATCACGCAGCAGCCGCTGGGTGGTAAGGCGCAGTTCGGTGGCCAGCGCTTCGGTGAGATGGAGTGCTGGGCCATGCAGGCGTACGGCGCCGCCTACGCCCTGCAGGAGCTGCTGACCATCAAGTCCGACGACGTCCTGGGCCGGGTCAAGGTCTACGAGGCGATCGTCAAGGGCGAGAACATCCCCGAGCCGGGCATCCCGGAGTCGTTCAAGGTGCTGCTCAAGGAGCTGCAGTCGCTGTGCCTCAACGTCGAGGTGCTCTCCAGCGACGGTGTGGCCCTGGAGATGCGCGAGACCGACGACGAGGTGTTCCGGGCGGCGGAGGAGCTGGGCATCGACCTGTCCCGGCGCGAGCCGAGCTCGGTCGAAGAGGTGTAAGTGGTGAGGTCGGGGGCCGACCGGCCCGCTCTGGGCGGTCAGGCTTGATCCCGACGCGGGCCGGCCGGCCCCCGACCCCGCCCATGATCTAGCTGTAAAGACGACGACATAGGGGACATAGTGCTCGACGTCAACTTCTTCGACGAGCTGCGCATCGGCCTCGCCACCGCTGACGACATCCGTCAGTGGTCCCACGGCGAGGTCAAGAAGCCCGAGACCATCAACTACCGCACCCTCAAGCCGGAGAAGGACGGGCTCTTCTGCGAGAAGATCTTCGGTCCTCAGCGGGACTGGGAGTGCTACTGCGGTAAGTACAAGCGGGTCCGCTTCAAGGGCATCATCTGCGAGCGCTGCGGCGTCGAGGTGACCCGCTCCAAGGTTCGCCGGGAGCGGATGGGTCACATCGAGCTGGCCGCTCCGGTGACCCACATCTGGTACTTCAAGGGCGTGCCGAGCCGGCTGGGCTACCTGCTGGACCTCGCCCCGAAGGACCTCGAAAAGATCATCTACTTCGCCTCGTACGTCGTGACGAGCGTGGACGCCGAAGCGCGTCACCGCGACCTCTCGACCATCGAGAACGAGATCMTGGCCGAGAAGCGGCAGGCGGAGAACAGCCGCGACTCGGAGATCGAGAAGCGGGCCGCCAAGCTGGAGGCCGACCTGGCCGAGCTGGAGGCCGAGGGCGCGAAGGCGGACGTCCGGCGCAAGGTCAAGGAGGGCGGAGAGCGCGAGATGCGCCAGATCCGCGACCGGGCCCAGCGCGAGATCGACCGCCTCGACGAGGTCCTCGACACCTTCCGCAAGCTGGAGCCGAAGCAGCTGGTCACCGACGAGCTGCTCTACCGCGAGCTGCGCGACCGCTTCGGTGAGTACTTCACCGGCAGCATGGGCGCCGAGGCGATCAAGGCCCTGGTCCAGAACATGGACCTGGAGGCCGAGGCGGAGAACCTGCGCGAGACCATCCGCTCCGGCAAGGGCCAGCGGAAGATCCGGGCGCTCAAGCGGCTCAAGGTCGTCGCGGCGTTCCAGAACACCCGGAACTCGCCGCTCGGCATGGTGCTGGACTGCGTCCCGGTCATCCCGCCGGACCTGCGCCCGATGGTGCAGCTCGACGGTGGCCGTTTCGCGACCTCCGACCTGAACGACCTGTACCGGCGTGTGATCAACCGGAACAACCGCCTCAAGCGGCTGATCGACCTCGGCGCGCCCGAGATCATCGTCAACAACGAGAAGCGGATGCTCCAGGAGGCCGTCGACGCGCTGTTCGACAACGGCCGTCGTGGTCGTCCGGTCACCGGCCCCGGTAACCGGCCGCTGAAGTCGCTGTCCGACATGCTCAAGGGCAAGCAGGGCCGGTTCCGCCAGAACCTGCTCGGCAAGCGCGTCGACTACTCCGGCCGTTCGGTCATCGTGGTCGGCCCGAAGCTCAAGCTGCACCAGTGCGGCCTGCCCAAGCAGATGGCGCTGGAGCTGTTCAAGCCGTTCGTGATGAAGCGGCTGGTCGACCTCAACCACGCGCAGAACATCAAGTCCGCCAAGCGGATGGTCGAGCGGCAGCGGCCGGTCGTGTGGGACGTGCTGGAAGAGGTCATCGGCGAGCACCCGGTGCTGCTGAACCGCGCGCCGACCCTGCACCGTCTGGGCATCCAGGCCTTCGAGCCGCAGCTGGTCGAGGGCAAGGCCATCCAGATCCACCCGCTGGTCTGCACCGCGTTCAACGCCGACTTCGACGGTGACCAGATGGCGGTCCACGTGCCGCTGTCCGCCGAGGCCCAGGCCGAGGCGCGGATCCTGATGCTGTCGTCGAACAACATCCTCAAGCCGGCCGACGGCAAGCCGGTCACCATGCCCACCCAGGACATGGTCATCGGTCTCTACCACCTCACCCACCTCACTCCGGGTGGCAAGGGCGAGGGCCGGGCGTTCAGCTCGGACGCCGAGGCGCGGATGGCGTACGACAACGGCGAGCTGCACCTGCAGGCGCCGGTCCGGATCCGGCTGCGCGACGTCGTCGGTGTGGACAACGGCGCCGGCGCCGAGCCGTGGACCGCCCCCGAGGGCTGGACCGAGGGCGAGCCGGTGACCGTGGAGACCACGCTGGGCCGGGTCCTGTTCAACGAGACGCTGCCCCCGGGCTACCGCTTCGTGAACTACGAGATCCGCAAGGGCCAGCTCTCCGCGATCGTCAACGACCTCGCCGAGCGCTTCCCGAAGGTGGCCCTGGCGGCCACCCTGGACGGGCTCAAGGAGGCCGGTTTCCACTGGGCCACCTGGTCCGGCGTCACCATCGGCATGGAGGACGTCATCGCTCCGCCGCGCAAGCGGGAGATCCTGGAGCGGTACGAGAAGGAAGCCGACCGGATCGACAAGCAGTACCAGCGTGGTCTGATGACCGCCGAGGAGCGTCGCGGCGAGCTCATCGAGATCTGGACCAAGGCGACCAACGAGGTCGCCAAGGAGATGGACACCGCGCTGCCGCAGGAGAACCCGCTGTGGAAGATGATCAACTCGGGCGCCCGCGGTAACCTGCTCCAGCTCCGGCAGATCGCGGCGATCCGTGGTCTGGTGGCCAACCCGAAGGGTGAGATCATCCCGCGGCCGATCAAGGCCAGCTACCGGGAGGGTCTGTCCGTGCTGGAGTACTTCATCTCCACGCACGGTGCCCGTAAGGGTCTCGCGGACACCGCCCTGCGTACCGCCGACTCGGGTTACCTGACCCGGCGTCTGGTGGACGTCTCGCAGGACGTCATCATCCGCGAGGAGGACTGCGGCACCGACCGCGCCATCCCGATGCAGGTCGGCGAGCGCATCGACGGCAAGCTGGTCGTGCACGAGCACGCCGAGACCAGCGTGCACGCCCGGACGCTGGCCGACGACATCAAGGGGCCGGACGGCACCGTGGTGGCCCACCGCGGCCAGGACATCAACTCGATCCTGGTGGACGCGATCGTCGCCGCCGGTACCGAGACGGTGCGGGTGCGCAGCGTGCTCACCTGCGAGTCGAAGCTGGGCGTCTGCGGTGCGTGCTACGGCCGCTCGCTGCCGACCGGCAAGACCGTGGACGTCGGCGAGGCGGTCGGCATCATCGCCGCCCAGTCGATCGGTGAGCCGGGTACGCAGCTGACGATGCGTACCTTCCACACCGGTGGTGTCGCGGGTGAGGACATCACCCAAGGTCTGCCCCGTGTCCAGGAGATCTTCGAGGCCCGGGTGCCGAAGGGTAAGGCGCCCATCGCCGACACCCCCGGTCGCATCCGGATCGAGGACGGCGAGCGGTCCCGCAAGATCGTGGTTATCCCGGACGACGGCAGCGACGAGATCGTCTACGACAAGATCTCGAAGCGGGTCCGGCTCCGGGCGCACGACGGCGACCACGTCGAGGTCGGCGAGAAGCTCACCGAGGGCACCATCGACCCGCACGAGCTGCTGCGCATCCTCGGCCCGCGCGCGGTCCAGGTCCACCTGACCCAGGAGGTCCAGGAGGTCTACCGCTCGCAGGGTGTGCTCATCCACGACAAGCACATCGAGATCATCATCCGCCAGATGCTCAAGCGGGTGACGGTCATCGACTCCGGCTCGACCGAGTTCCTGCCGGGTGTGCTGGTCGACCGGGCGCTGTTCGAGTCGGAGAACCGCCGGCTCGTCGGCGAGGGTGGCGAGCCCGCCGCCGGTCGCCCGGTGCTGATGGGTATCACCAAGGCCTCGCTGGCCACCGACTCCTGGCTGTCGGCGGCCTCCTTCCAGGAGACCACCCGGGTGCTGACGGACGCGGCGATCCACGCCCGCAGCGACTCGCTGATCGGCCTCAAGGAGAACGTGATCATCGGTAAGCTCATCCCGGCCGGTACGGGCATCAGCAAGTACCGCAACGTCCGGGTCGAGCCGACCGAGGAGGCGAAGGCCAAGGTCTACTCGATGACCGGCTACCCGGAGACCGACTACGGCTTCGGGCCGGCCAGCGGCCAGGCGGTTCCGCTGGACGACTTCGACTTCGGGTCGTACCGCTAAGCAGTAGGAAACGACGAGGCCCCCGGCAGCAGCCGGGGGCCTCGTCGCGTCCGGGCCGGCTTGCCGGGACCGGGGAACCGGATCCGGGGCATGATGGAGGGCATGACGACAGTGCCCGGGCCGGCGCCCGTCGTGCCGCAGGCGCACCGCCATCCGCACGACCCGGAGCCGGTCCGCTCCACCAAGGCGCGGGCGGTCTTCGCGCTCGGCCTGATCGGCGCGCTCACCGGTCTGTTCATCGGCGGCGCGGTGCCGGCCACGATCGCGCTCACGCTGGCCCGGCAGGCGCGCCGCGAGGCGTACACATCTGGTGGTTATCTCACCGGCGGCGACTGGCTGCGGCGCGGCGAGCAGATGGCGCGGACCGGGCTGGTGCTGACCGCGGCGGCGGTGGTGGCGGCGGTGGTGATCGGCGTGGTCCGGTACGCCGACGGCTCGTTCGGCCACGACTTCGCGCCGAACTTCGACTGACCGGGCGGGGGAGCGGACCCGCGCCCGCCCACCCGGCCGTGACCGGCGACGGTAGCCTGGCCGGTGTCCGCCGGGTGGCGGGCGGGTGTGGACAGGAGGAACCGTGACGGAACCGGCCGCGCCGGGAGGCGACCCGAACCGCCCGGGGCCGTATCCGCCGGGTTCCGCGTCCGCGCCGGCGCATCACCCGCACGGGGCGTACCCGGGAAGCGCGCCGGGTCACGGCGGCGGGTGGCCGGCGCCGGGAAGCGCGCCCGGCCACGGGGGCTGGGGGCCGGCGTTCCCGCCGCCGCCGGCCGAGGCGCCGCGGCCGCCGAAGCGGGTCGACGCGGTGCCGGGTACGCCGTTCGGGGTGGTCCACCTGGACGTGCCGCCGGTCACCTCGGGGCTCGCCATCGGCTCGTTGATCGCGGGGATCGCCGCGATTCTGGTTTCTCTTCTGGTCTTCTGCTTCGGTATCGCCGGGCCGGACTACGGTGGCGCCTGGGCGGCCGGCGCGTTCACCGTGCTCGGCGCGCTGATCGGGGTCGGCGCGGTGGTCGCCGGGCTGCTGGCCCGGCGGCAGATCCGGCGGCCGGCGCCGCCGCCGGCGGTGCGGTTCACCGGCGCCGGCCTGGCCGTGGCCGGGCTCTCCTGCGGCGGGGTGGGGCTGCTGTTCAGCCTGGTCGGGCTCGGGCTGGCCCTCGTGGTGCAGATCACCTGAGGCCCCGGGTGGGGCCGGCGCGGCCGGTGACCTGCCGCGACCGGTATGTCCGGGTGCCCGGGGGGTGGGCTGTGTCGGGGCCGCCGGGCCGCGCGGCGGACGAGCCGGTACACTTGTCACTGTAGGTGCCCATCATGGGCGCGTCGGCGATCCGGAGACCGGCCCGGCGGACCGCGGCAGCGGTCCTCCCGACCCATCCGTTTTGACCGGCGCGGCTGTGGTAGGTACTCTTTCCCCTTGTGCCCGGGCTCGCCCGGGCAATGCGTGCGTGCGCTGGAACCGGTCAGCCGGTGAATCGCGCGGTCGCACCATCAAGACCAAACAACCCGGTACGACGCGCCAGCGGCCGGCACCGGGACCGTGACTTGGGCGACACGCCCGACCGCGGGTGCTGGGACGCCGTCAGGCGGCCCCGGTTGGAATGTAGGAGAGCCGCCCATCCGGACGGCTGGAGCAGACGGCGCGGTCGCCTCGCAGCGGCCGAAGGGAGCGGAGAAACCCGGTGCCCACCATTCAGCAGTTGGTCCGAAAGGGCCGTCAGGCCAAGACGACCAAGACCAAGACCCCGGCGCTCAAGGGGTCTCCCCAGCGGCGCGGCGTGTGCACCCGCGTGTACACCACCACCCCGAAGAAGCCGAACTCGGCGCTGCGCAAGGTCGCTCGTGTCAAGCTCAGCAGCCAGATCGAGGTGACCGCCTACATCCCGGGCGTCGGCCACAACCTTCAGGAGCACTCGATCGTGCTCGTGCGCGGCGGTCGTGTGAAGGACCTCCCCGGCGTGCGGTACAAGATCGTGCGCGGCTCGCTGGACACCCAGGGTGTCCGCAACCGCAAGCAGGCTCGCAGCCGCTACGGCGCGAAGAAGGAGAAGAGCTGACATGCCGCGTAAGGGACCCGCTCCGCGGAAGCCGCTGGTCGCTGACCCGGTGTACAACTCGCCCCTGGTCACCCAGCTGGTGAACAAGATCCTGCTGCGCGGCAAGCGTCAGCTCGCCGAGCGCATCGTGTACGCCGCCCTGGAGGGCTGCCGCGAGAAGTCCGGCACCGACCCCGTCGTCACGCTCAAGCGCGCGATGGACAACGTCAAGCCGACCCTCGAGGTGCGCAGCCGCCGTGTCGGTGGCGCCACCTACCAGGTTCCGGTCGAGGTCCGGCCGTCCCGCGCGACCACGCTCGGTCTGCGCTGGCTGGTGACCTACTCCCGGGCCCGGCGCGAGAAGACCATGGTCGAGCGGCTGATGAACGAGCTGCTGGACGCGAGCAACGGCCTCGGCGCCGCCGTCAAGCGGCGTGAGGACACGCACAAGATGGCCGAGTCCAACAAGGCCTTCGCGCACTACCGCTGGTAACACCTGAGGTTCCGGCGCCGGCAGGCGCCGGAACCGCCACCAGTTGTGTCGAGACGACGATAAGTAGGGATTGAAGTGGCCGCCGCAGACGCGCTCGCCAACGTACGCAACATCGGCATCATGGCCCACATCGATGCCGGTAAGACCACTACCACCGAGCGAATCCTGTTCTACACCGGCATCACGTACAAGATCGGTGAGGTCCACGAGGGCGCCGCCGTCATGGACTGGATGGAGCAGGAGCAGGAGCGCGGTATCACCATCACTTCCGCCGCCACCAAGTGCGAGTGGAAGGGCCACACGATCCAGATCATCGACACGCCCGGCCACGTCGACTTCACGGTCGAGGTCGAGCGGTCGCTGCGGGTTCTGGACGGTGCGGTCGCGGTCTACGACGGCGTGGCCGGCGTGGAGCCCCAGACGGAGAACGTCTGGCGGCAGGCGGACAAGTACAACGTCCCCCGGATGTGCTTCGTCAACAAGCTCGACCGGACCGGCGCCGACTTCTTCCGCTGCGTGCAGATGATGATCGACCGGCTCAACGCCACCCCGCTGGTGCTCCAGATCCCGATCGGCGCCGAGTCCGACTTCATCGGCGTGGTCGACCTGGTCGAGATGCGTGCGCTCACCTGGCGCGGCGAGACCCAGAAGGGTGAGGACTACGCGGTCGAGGAGATCCCGGCCGACCTCGCCGACTCCGCCGCGGAGTGGCGCGAGAAGCTGATGGAGACCCTCGCCGACGTCGACGACTCGGTGATGGAGAAGTACCTCGAGGGCGAGGAGATCTCGGCCGACGAGATCAAGGCCGCCATCCGCCGGGCCACCATCGCCGGCAAGGCCAACCCGGTCCTCACCGGTACCGCCTTCAAGAACAAGGGCATCCAGCCGATGCTGGACGCGGTCGTCGCGTACCTGCCCTCGCCGCTGGACATCCCGGCGATCGAGGGTACGGCCACCGACGGCGAGACCCCGCTGCAGCGGAAGCCCTCGGTCTCCGAGCCGTTCTCCGGCCTGGCCTTCAAGATCCAGACCGACAAGCACCTCGGCAAGCTGACGTACGTCCGGATCTACTCCGGCACGCTCGAGTCCGGTTCTCAGGTGATCAACTCCACCAAGGACCGCAAGGAGCGGATCGGCAAGATCTACCAGATGCACGCCAACAAGCGGGAGGAGCGCAGCTCCGCCCAGGCCGGCGACATCATCGCGGTGCAGGGTCTGAAGCAGACCACCACCGGTGACACCCTGTGCGACCCGGCGAACCCGGTCATCCTGGAGTCGATGACCTTCCCGGAGCCGGTCATCGAGGTGGCCATCGAGCCGAAGACCAAGGCCGACCAGGAGAAGCTCAGCACCGCCATCCAGCGGCTGGCCGAGGAGGACCCGACCTTCCGCGTCAAGCTGGACGACCAGACCGGTCAGACGGTCATCTCCGGCATGGGCGAGCTGCACCTGGACATCCTGGTCGACCGGATGCGCCGCGAGTTCAACGTCGAGGCGAACATCGGTAAGCCGCAGGTGGCGTACCGCGAGACCATCCGCCGCGCGGTGGAGAAGGTCGAGTACACCCACAAGAAGCAGACCGGTGGCTCCGGCCAGTACGCCCGCGTGATCATCAGCGTGGAGCCGCTGCCGCTCGGCAACGAGGCCCCGACCTACGAGTTCGCCAACGCCGTGACCGGTGGCCGCATCCCCCGGGAGTTCATCCCCTCGGTGGACGCGGGCGCGCAGGACGCCATGCAGTACGGCATCCTCGCCGGCTTCCCCCTGGTGGGCGTCAAGCTCACCCTGGTGGACGGCCAGTACCACGAGGTCGACTCGTCGGAAATGGCGTTCAAGATCGCCGGCTCGATGGCGATGAAGGAGGCGGCCCGCAAGGCCGACCCCGCTCTCCTCGAGCCGATGATGGCCGTTGAAGTCACCACTCCTGAGGAGAACATGGGTGACGTCATCGGCGACCTCAACTCCCGGCGTGGCATCATCCAGGCGATGGAGGAGCGCAGCGGCGCTCGCGTCGTCCGGGCCCTGGTGCCGCTGTCGGAGATGTTCGGCTACGTCGGCGACCTGCGGTCGAAGACCCAGGGCCGGGCTAGCTACAGCATGCAGTTCGACTCCTACGCCGAGGTTCCGAACTCGGTGGCCAAGGAGATCATCGCCAAGGCGACGGGTGAGTGACACTCACCCTCGGCTGATCCGATGACACGAGGGCGGTCGCGGGAGGGTTCTCCCGCCCGCGGCCACCTCGATCGGATTGCGTGAGACCGGGCCTGTAGGCTTCATCGCCGCAGAACCCACAAAAGCTCTCCGGCCTTCCGGCCGGAAAGGCTGTCGACAGAGTCCTAAGCGCCGAACGGCGCGCCGGGGCGAACGAACCAAGAAAGTCCACAGGAGGACACCAGTGGCGAAGGCGAAGTTCGAGCGGACTAAGCCGCACGTCAACATCGGCACCATTGGTCACATCGACCACGGTAAGACGACGCTGACGGCGGCCATCACCAAGGTCCTGCACGACCAGTACCCGGACCTGAACCCGTACACGCCGTTCGACGAGATCGACAAGGCGCCGGAGGAGAAGGCCCGCGGCATCACGATCTCCATCGCGCACGTCGAGTACCAGACCGAGGCGCGTCACTACGCGCACGTCGACTGCCCCGGTCACGCCGACTACATCAAGAACATGATCACCGGTGCCGCGCAGATGGACGGCGCGATCCTGGTGGTGGCGGCGACCGACGGCCCGATGCCGCAGACCCGCGAGCACGTGCTGCTGGCCCGTCAGGTCGGTGTGCCGTACATCGTCGTGGCGCTCAACAAGAGCGACATGGTCGACGACGAGGAGCTCCTGGAGCTCGTCGAGCTCGAGGTCCGTGAGCTGCTCTCCTCGCAGGAGTACCCGGGTGACGACCTGCCGGTCGTCCGGGTCTCGGCGCTGAAGGCCCTGGAGGGTGACCCGGAGTGGACCGGGAAGCTCCTGGACCTGATGAACGCCGTGGACACCGCGATCCCGCAGCCGGAGCGCGAGACCGAGAAGCCGTTCCTCATGCCCATCGAGGACGTCTTCACGATCACCGGTCGCGGCACCGTGGTGACCGGTCGCGCCGAGCGCGGCATCCTCAAGCCGAACGAGGAGGTGGAGATCGTCGGCATCCGTGAGAAGTCGATGAAGACCACCTGCACCGGCATCGAGATGTTCCGCAAGCTGCTCGACGAGGCCCGCGCGGGTGAGAACGTCGGTCTGCTGCTGCGCGGCATCAAGCGCGAGGACGTCGAGCGCGGCATGGTCGTCATCAAGCCGGGCACCACGACCCCGCACACGGAGTTCGAGGCGACGGTCTACATCCTCTCCAAGGAGGAGGGCGGCCGGCACACCCCGTTCTTCCAGAACTACCGCCCGCAGTTCTACTTCCGGACCACGGACGTCACCGGCGTCGTCACGCTGCCCGAGGGCACCGAGATGGTCATGCCGGGCGACAACACCTCGATGACGGTGAAGCTGATCCAGCCCATCGCCATGGAGGAGAACCTGAAGTTCGCGATCCGCGAGGGTGGTCGTACGGTCGGCGCGGGTCGCGTCACCAAGATCATCAAGTGAGCTGGGTAACCCCGATTAGCGTCGCCGCCGGTCGTGCGGCATACTAGTCAGGTTGCGTAACGACAGTCGGTCGCCTGCGTCCGGTTGACGCTGGACCTCCGGGAGTCAGACTGTCTCGCGTAGGGTGGTTGATCGCCATCGGCGGTCAACCACCCTCGCGCGGCGTCCAGGTCGCGGCCCCCGCGATCGGCGCCATGACCCACCGCGTGGTCAGAGAATCGCTCCGGAGTCCCGGGGCGGAGCCTGGCCCACGGGCGCGACACGCCCGACCGCGGGGGTCGGCGGAAGTGGGCCTGTGCCAGCCGGTACAGGCGCCCGCAACACAGCGGCATCGAGAGAAGGAACAGAAGCCACCATGGCGGGACAGAAGATCCGCATCCGGCTCAAGGCCTATGACCACGAGGTCGTCGACTCCTCGGCTCGGAAGATCGTCGAGACGGTGACGCGTACCGGGGCGCAGGTCGCTGGCCCGGTGCCGCTGCCCACGGAGATCAACCGTTTCTGCGTCATCCGCTCGCCGCACAAGTACAAGGACTCGCGCGAGCACTTCGAGATGCGTACGCACAAGCGTCTGATCGACATCATCGACCCGACCCCGAAGACGGTCGACTCGCTCATGCGCCTCGACCTGCCGGCTGGCGTCGACATCGAGATCAAGCTGTAGGGACCGGACAAATGGACAGGCAAGTCAAGGGGATCCTGGGCGCCAAGCTCGGCATGACCCAGGTCTGGGACAACAACAAGGTTGTGCCCGTGACCGTGGTTCAGGCCGGCCCGTGCGTCGTGAGCCAGGTTCGTAGCGCCGACAAGGACGGCTACTCCGCGGTCCAGCTGGCGTACGGGGTCATCGACCCGCGCAAGGTCAAGAAGCCGATCGCCGGGCACTACGCCAAGGCGGACGTCGCGCCGCGCCGGCACATCGTCGAGCTGCGCACCYCCGACGCCGCGGACTACGCGCCCGGCCAGGAGGTCACGGTCGAGGAGTTCCCGGCCGGCGCCGTGATCGACGTGACCGGCAAGACCAAGGGCAAGGGCTACGCCGGCCCGATGAAGCGGCACGGCTTCCACGGTCTGCGCGCCAGCCACGGTGTCGAGCGCAAGCACCGCTCGCCCGGCTCGATCGGCGCCTGCGCGACCCCGGGTCGCGTCTTCAAGGGCACCCGGATGGCGGGCCGGATGGGTGGCGTGCGCTACACCGTCCAGAACCTGACCGTCCAGGCGGTCGACACCGAGAACAACCTCCTGCTCGTCCGCGGCGCCATCCCTGGCCCGAAGGGCGCGCTGGTCCTGGTCCGCACCGCGGCCAAGGCGAAGGTGAAGAAGGGCGGTGCGGCCAAGTGACCACCGTTGACGTGATCAACGTCGAAGGCGCCAAGAGCGGCTCCGTGGAGCTGCCGGCCGACATCTTCGACGCGCAGGCCAACATCGCCCTGATGCACCAGGTCGTGGTGGCCCAGCTCGCGGCGGCCCGCCAGGGCACGCACAAGACGAAGACCCGCGGCGAGGTCTCCGGTGGAGGCAAGAAGCCGTACAAGCAGAAGGGCACCGGTCGTGCCCGCCAGGGCTCGACCCGCGCGCCGCAGTTCGCCGGCGGTGGCGTGGTCCACGGCCCGGTGCCGCGCGACTACAGCCAGCGCACCCCGAAGAAGATGAAGGCCGCCGCCCTGCGTGGCGCCCTCTCCGACCGGGCCCGCGCCGGCCAGGTGCACGTCGTCGAGGCGTTCGTCTCGGGCGAGAAGCCGTCCACCAAGGCGGCCCTGGCCACGCTGACCAAGCTGACCCAGGCCCGTCGGGTCCTGGTCGTGCTGAGCAGCACCGACGAGCTGAACTGGGTGTCGCTGCGGAACCTGCGCAACGCGCGGGACAGCCGGGTGCACCTGATCGAGGCCGGCCAGCTCAACACCTACGACGTGCTGGTGGCCGACGACGTGGTCTTCACCAAGGAGGCCCTGGACGAGTTCCTGGGCGTTCCCGCCGAGACCACCGAGGAGGATGGCAAGTGAGCACGATCGCCGATCCGCGTGACGTCATCGTCGCGCCGGTCGTCTCGGAGAAGAGCTACAGCGAGCTGAACCGCAACTGGTACACCTTCCTGGTGCACCCGGACGCCAACAAGACCGAGATCAAGATCGCTATCCAGCAGATCTTCAACGTCCGCGTCCTGACGGTCAACACGCTCAACCGCGAGGGCAAGCGCAAGCGGACCCGTACCGGGTTCGGCAAGCGCAAGGACACCAAGCGCGCGATGGTGAAGCTGGCTGACGGTGACCGTATCGAGGCCTTCGGCGGCCCGGTCAGCTGAGGGGTGTAGACAATGGCTATCCGTAAGTACAAGCCGACGACGCCGGGCCGGCGTGGCTCGAGCGTTGCCGACTTCGCCGAGATCACCCGGTCGACGCCCGAGAAGTCGCTGCTGGCTCCGCTGCCGAAGAAGGGCGGACGCAACGCCCACGGCCGGATCACCACGCGGCACCACGGCGGCGGTCACAAGCGCCAGTACCGTCTGATCGACTTCAAGCGGGTCGACAAGGACGGCGTGCCGGCGAAGGTCGCCCACATCGAGTACGACCCGAACCGCACCGCGCGCATCGCGCTGCTGCACTACGCCGACGGCGAGAAGCGCTACATCATCGCGCCGAAGGACCTGAAGCAGGGCGACCGCGTCGAGTCCGGTCCGGGCGCCGACATCAAGCCGGGCAACAACCTGCCGCTGCGCAACATCCCGGTCGGTACCACCATCCACAACGTGGAGCTGCGTCCGGGTGGCGGCGCCAAGCTGGCCCGCTCGGCCGGCGTCGGCATCCAGCTGCTCGGCCGTGAGGGCGCGTACGCGACCCTGCGTATGCCGTCCGGTGAGATCCGGCGTGTGGACGTGCGCTGCCGCGCCAGCATCGGCGAGATCGGCAACGCCGACCAGTCGAACATCAACTGGGGTAAGGCCGGCCGTATGCGGTGGAAGGGCAAGCGCCCGACCGTCCGTGGTGTCGCGATGAACCCGGTCGACCACCCGCACGGTGGTGGTGAGGGTAAGACCTCCGGTGGTCGCCACCCGGTCAACCCGCAGGGTAAGCCCGAGGGCCGCACCCGTCGTAAGGGCCAGCCGAGCGACCGGCTGATCGTCCGCCGCCGCTACGCCACGCGTAAGCGCGGCTGAGGGAGATAAGACATGCCTCGCAGCCTGAAGAAGGGCCCGTTCGTCGACGACCACCTGCTCAAGAAGGTGGAGACGCAGAACGACAAGGGCTCGAAGAACGTGATCAAGACCTGGTCGCGCCGCTCGACGATCATCCCGGAGATGCTGGGTCACACGATCGCCGTGCACGACGGACGCAAGCACGTCCCGGTCTTCGTGACCGAGGCCATGGTCGGGCACAAGCTCGGCGAGTTCGCGCTGACCCGCACGTTCAAGGGTCACGAGAAGGACGACCGGAAGAGCCGCCGGCGCTGACGCCGCGGGCATACGGATAGAGGAACAAGGGGTTACAGCGATGCCAGGAAAGGGCGACGCTCCGGTGCTTCCGGGCGCGCGGGCGGTTGCGCGGCACGTGCGCATCTCGCCGATGAAGGCGCGCCGGGTGGTCAACCTCGTCCGCGGCCTGCCCGCGAAGGAGGCGCTCACGGTGCTGCAGTTCGCGCCGCAGGCTGCGAGCGAGCAGGTGTACAAGGTGCTCGCGAGCGCGATCGCCAACGCGGAGAACAACGAGCGGCTGGACCCCGACGCGCTGCTCGTCAGTGAGGCGTTCGTCGACGAGGGCCCGACCATGAAGCGGTTCCGGCCGCGTGCGCAGGGCCGGGCGTACCGGATCCGCAAGCGCACCTGCCACATCACCGTGGCGGTCGAGGCGGTCGCGCCGGCCGCGCCGAAGAAGTCGGCGAAGAAGGCCGCTCCGGCCAAGCCGGCCGCCGAGGAGCAGAGCACGACGGAGGGTGCCGAGTAATGGGTCAGAAGGTTCACCCGACCGGGTTCCGGCTCGGCATCTCGACCGACTGGAAGTCCCGCTGGTTCGCGGACAAGCTCTACAAGGACTACATCGGCGAGGACGTCAAGATCCGCCGCATGATGTCCAAGGGCCTCGAGCGCGCCGGCATCTCCAAGGTCGACATCGAGCGCACCCGGGACCGGGTCCGCGTCGACATCCACACCGCCCGGCCGGGCATCGTCATCGGCCGTAAGGGTGCGGAGGCCGACCGGATCCGCGGCGAGCTGGAGAAGCTCACCGGCAAGCAGGTCCAGCTGAACATCATCGAGGTCAAGAACCCCGAGTCGGACGCGCAGCTGGTCGCCCAGGGCGTTGCCGAGCAGCTGTCCAGCCGGGTCAGCTTCCGTCGGGCCATGCGCAAGGCGATGCAGTCCGCGATGAAGAACCCCGCCTGCAAGGGCATCCGGGTTCAGGTCTCGGGCCGTCTCGGCGGCGCCGAGATGAGCCGGACCGAGTTCTACCGCGAGGGCCGGGTTCCGCTGCACACGCTGCGGGCCAACATCGAGTACGGCTTCTTCGAGGCCCGTACCACCTTCGGCCGGATCGGCGTGAAGGTCTGGATCTACAAGGGCGACGCCGTCCCGGGCCGCGAGGCCCCGGCCGAGGCCGCCCCGTCGCGCGGCCCGCGCCGCGACCGTGGCGACCGGCCGGACCGGCCGCGCCGTGGCCGCTCGGGCTCGTCCGGTACGACCGCCGGTGGCACCGAGGCCGGCCGGGCTGCCGCGACCACCATCGCGCAGCAGGCGGAGACGCCGGCCGGTGAGCCGGTCGACAGCAGCGCTGTCGCCGCAGCCGCCTCGGCTCCGGTCGGTAACCAGCCGGCAGAAACGCAGCAGGAGGGCTGACAGATGCTGATGCCGCGCAAGCCCCCGAAGGGCTTCCGCAAGCCGCACCACCCGGACCGCAGCGGCGCGTCCAAGGGTGGTAACCGGGTGGTGTTCGGCGAGTTCGGGATCCAGGCTCTCGAGCCGGCGTACGTGACCAACCGCCAGATCGAGTCGGCGCGTATCGCGATGACCCGTCACATCAAGCGTGGCGGCAAGGTCTGGATCACGATCTTCCCGGACCAGGCCCTCACCAAGAAGCCGGCCGAGACCCGGATGGGTTCCGGTAAGGGTTCGCCCGAGTGGTGGGTCGCCAACGTGAAGCCGGGGCGGGTCCTCTTCGAGATGTCCTTCCCCAACGAGCAGATCGCGCGAGAGGCGATGCGTCGCGCGATCCACAAGCTCCCGATGAAGTGCCGCATTGTTACGCGCGAAGTGGGTGAATCCTGATGGCAGCGGGCGTCAAGCCCTCCGAGCTGCGTGAGCTCTCCGAGGAGGAGCTGGTCACGAAGTTGCGCGAGGCTAAGGCGGAGCTGTTCAACCTCCGCGTGCAGGCCGCAACCGGGCAGCTGGACAACAACCGGCGGCTGCAGGTCATCCGTCGGGAGATCGCCCGGATCTACACGATCATGCGTGAGCGTGAGCTGGGTCTCTCGGCCGCGCCGACTGAGGTGACTGCATCATGAGTGAGAACACCACCGCCCCCGCGCGGGCCCGCCGCAAGGTTCGCGAGGGCCTCGTGGTCAGCGACAAGATGGACAAGACCGTCGTGGTCGAGGTCGAGGACCGCGTCAAGCACGCGCTGTACGGCAAGATCATGCGCCGTACGAGCAAGCTGAAGGTGCACGACGAGCAGAACTCGGCCGGCATCGGCGACCGGGTCCTGATCATGGAGACCCGGCCGCTGTCCGCCACCAAGCGCTGGCGGCTCGTGGAGATCCTCGAGAAGGCCAAGTAGCGAAGGCTCGAGCTCGGCCGGGTCTCGGTCGGGCGCAGGTTCCGCCAGGCTCCGGCCGCCCCGAGCGGCCGGAGAACCGGCAGACATAGGAGATAGACGTGATTCAGCAGGAGTCGCGACTGCGCGTCGCCGACAACACGGGTGCCCGGGAGATCCTGTGCATCCGGGTGCTCGGCGGCTCCGGTCGGCGCTACGCGAGCATCGGCGACGTCATCGTGGCGACCGTCAAGGACGCGATCCCCGGTGCCGGTGTGAAGAAGGGCGACGTCGTCAAGGCTGTCGTCGTTCGGACCGCCAAGGAGAAGCGGCGGCCGGACGGGTCGTACATCCGCTTCGACGAGAACGCCGCCGTCATCATCAAGGACGGTGGGGACCCGCGCGGTACCCGTATCTTCGGCCCGGTCGGCCGGGAGCTGCGGGACAAGCGGTTCATGAAGATCATCTCTCTCGCGCCGGAGGTGTTGTGACCGTGAAGGTCAAGAAGGGCGACACGGTCGTCGTCATCGCCGGCAAGGACAAGGGTGCCAAGGGCAAGGTCATCGCGGCCTACCCGCGGCAGGACAAGGTCCTGGTCGAGGGCGTGAACCGGGTCAAGAAGCACACCCGTATCAGCACCACCCAGCGTGGCGCCAAGACCGGTGGCATCGTCACCCAGGAGGCCCCGATCCACGTCTCGAACGTGATGGTCCTGGACTCCGACGGCAAGCCGACCCGCGTCGGCTACCGGATCGACGACAACGGCCAGAAGGTCCGCATCGCGCGTAGCACCGGTAAGGACCTCTGATGACCACGGCTACCGAAACCAAGACCCTGCCGCGCCTCAAGGAGCGGTACCGCAACGAGGTGGTGGCCGAGCTGCAGAAGCAGTTCGAGTTCGCCAACCCGATGCAGGTGCCGCGGCTGGTCAAGATCGTCGTCAACATGGGTGTCGGCGAGGCTGCTCGCGACGCCAAGCTGATCGACGGGGCCGTTCGCGACCTGGCCACCATCACCGGCCAGAAGCCGCAGGTCCGGCGGGCCACCAAGTCCATCGCGCAGTTCAAGCTCCGCGAGGGCATGCCGATCGGCGCGAAGGTCACCCTCCGCGGCGACCGGATGTGGGAGTTCCTGGACCGGCTGCTCTCGATCGCGCTGCCGCGTATCCGCGACTTCCGCGGCCTGGACGGGCGCAAGCTCGACGGGCACGGCAACTACACGTTCGGCCTGACCGAGCAGTCGGTGTTCCACGAGATCGATCAGGACAAGATCGATCGCCAGCGGGGCATGGACATCACGGTGGTCACGACCGCCACGACCGACGACGAGGGCCGGGCGCTGCTCAAGCTCCTGGGCTTCCCGTTCAAGGAGAACTGAGATGGCCAAGAAGGCGCTGATCCTCAAGGCGGCCGCGAAGCCGAAGTTCTCGGTTCGCGCGTACACCCGCTGCCAGCGGTGCGGGCGTCCGAAGGCGGTCTACCGCAAGTTCGGTCTCTGCCGGGTGTGCATCCGGGAGATGGCCCACCGCGGTGAGCTGCCCGGCGTGTCCAAGGCTTCCTGGTAATAGCCCGGCGCGCTCCGGCGCGTCAGCTGAACTGTCTCTTCGCCGTAGGCCCCGGGCCTGGCCCGGGGAACCCCGGCGAGAAAGGTTGACGAGTTTTCATGACGATGACCGACCCGATCGCAGACATGCTCACGCGTCTGCGTAACGCCAACCAGGCGTACCACGACCGGGTGACGATGCCCTACTCGAAGATCAAGGCGAACATCGCCGAGGTCCTCAAGGCCGAGGGTTACATCGCCACCTGGTCGGTCGAGGAGCCCGAGGAGGGCGCCGTCGGCAAGCGACTGGTCGTCGAGCTGAAGTACGGCCAGAACCGCGAGCGGAGCCTGGCCGGCATCAAGCGCGTGTCCAAGCCCGGTCTCCGGGTGTACGCCAAGTCGGACGGGCTCCCGCGGGTGCTCGGCGGGCTGGGCGTGGCGATCATTTCGACGTCCCAGGGGCTGCTCACCGACCGGCAGGCCCGCAAGCGGAGCGTTGGCGGGGAAGTCCTCGCCTTCGTCTGGTAACGGGAGACAGGTAGAAATGTCGCGTATTGGACGTAAGTCGATCCCGGTGCCTGCCGGCGTCGACATCACGATCGACGGCCGGACCGTCAAGGTCAAGGGCCCCAAGGGCGAACTGAGCCACGTGCTGGCCGAGCCGATCACGGCGGAGCGGGGCGAGGACGGCGAGCTGCACGTCAACCGGCCCAACGACGAGCGCAAGGCCAAGGAGCTGCACGGCCTGAGCCGGACGCTGGTGGCCAACATGATCGTCGGCGTGACCGAGGGCTACCGCAAGAGCCTGGAGATCGCCGGCACCGGTTACCGCGTGACCGCCAAGGGCAAGGACCTGGAGTTCGCGCTCGGGTTCTCGCACCCGGTCCTCGTGCCGGCGCCGGAGGGCATCACCTTCACGGTCGAGAAGCCGACGCTGTTCCACGTGGCCGGCATCGACAAGCAGCAGGTCGGTGAGGTCGCCGCCAACATCCGGAAGATCCGCCCGCCGGAGCCCTACAAGGGCAAGGGCGTGAAGTACCAGGGCGAGGTCATCCGCCGCAAGGCTGGTAAGGCGGGCAAGAAGTGACCGCGGCCATCAACACCCGGGCGAGGTCGTCCGCCGGCCGTGAGGCCGTGAGAAAGGCAGGTAAGAAGTGAGCGCCACGCTGCTCAAGCGCCGCCGCGGCGTCGCCGCCAAGCGTGCCGTCGGGCGTGCGCGTCGGCACTTCCGGGTCCGCAAGAACGTCAGCGGCACCGCCGAGCGTCCCCGCCTCGTCGTCACCCGCTCCCTGCGGCACATGGTGGCCCAGGTCGTGGACGACACCAAGGGTCACACCCTGGCGTCGGCCTCGACCATGGACGCCTCGCTGCGCGGCGCCGAGGGCGACAAGAGCGCCCTGGCCGGCAAGGTCGGCGCCCTGCTCGCCGAGCGCGCCAAGGCCGCCGGCGTCTCGAAGGTCGTCTTCGACCGCGGTGGCAACCGGTACGCGGGGCGTGTCGCCGCGCTTGCCGACGCCGCCCGCGAAGCCGGGCTCGAGTTCTAGAAACCCCGTCACGAGAGAGAAGGAAGGCTGCTGATGCCAGGTCAACAGCGCCGTGGCGGCGGGTCCGGTGGCAACGAGGGTGGTCGCCGCGACAACCGCCGTGAGGGCGGCCGCGGAAACGCGCCCGTCGAGAAGACCCCGCACCTCGAGCGGGTCGTCGCGATCAACCGCGTCGCCAAGGTCGTGAAGGGTGGTCGTCGCTTCAGCTTCACCGCCCTGGTGATCGTGGGCGACGGCGACGGCACCGTCGGTGTGGGCTACGGAAAGGCCAAGGAGGTGCCCGCGGCGATCGCCAAGGGTGTCGAGGAGGCCAAGAAGCACTTCTTCAAGGTGCCGCGGATCGGTCAGTCGATCCCGCACCCGGTCACGGGCGAGGACGCGGCCGGTGTGGTGCTGCTCAAGCCGGCCTCCGCCGGTACGGGTGTCATCGCCGGTGGTCCGGTGCGTGCCGTGCTGGAGTGCGCGGGCATCCACGACGTGCTCTCCAAGAGCCTCGGCTCGTCCAACCCGATCAACATCGTGCACGCCACGGTGGCGGCCCTGAAGGGGCTCGAGTCCCCGGAGCAGGTCGCGGCCCGTCGTGGTCTGCCGGTCGAGGACGTCGCGCCGGCCGCCATGCTGGCGTCGCGGGCGGGGGTGGCGTCCTGATGGCACGCCTGAAGGTCACCCAGGTCCGGTCCGAGATCGGGACCAAGAAGAACCAGCGTGACTCGCTGCGTTCGCTCGGTCTCAAGCGGATCAACGACGTGGTGGTCAAGGAGGACCGGCCGGAGATCCGCGGCATGATCTTCACGGTCAACCACCTCGTGAAGGTCGAGGAGGTCGAGTAATGACGATCAAGGTGCACCACCTGCGTCCGGCTCCGGGTGCCAAGACCGACAAGACCCGCGTGGGTCGCGGTGAGGGCTCGAAGGGCAAGACCGCCGGTCGCGGTACCAAGGGTTCGAAGGCCCGGAAGAACATCTCGCCGGCGTTCGAGGGTGGGCAGATGCCCATCCACATGCGCCTGCCGAAGATGAAGGGCTTCAAGAACAAGTTCAAGGTCGTGTTCCAGGTGGTCAACCTGGACCGGCTGGCCGAGCTGTTCCCGAACGGCGGCCAGGTCGGCCCGGTCGAGCTGGTCGAGGCCGGCGCGGTCCGCAAGGGTCACCCGGTCAAGGTGCTCGGCACCGGCGACCTCGGTGGCGTGTCTCTCCAGGTCTCGGCGCACGCGTTCAGCGCGTCGGCCAAGGAGAAGATCACCGCCGCCGGTGGCTCGGTCACCGAGCTGTAAGGCGATGTTCATGGCGCCCGCTCAGTTGTTCGCAACTGGGCGGGCGCCATGGTCTACCGGCCACGTGTGCGCCGGGTAACATCGGATTCGTTTTATGTAGCCGGGCACATCTGCCCGGAGGGGGATCGGACTGTTAGAGTCCGTTCCCAGCCATGGAATCCGGGCACGCCGCCCGGCCACACCACCCCGCCCCGCCAGGATTCGTCACCGGCGGCCCGCGTCGCGCAGGAGGAAGAAGTTGCTGTCCGCCTTTCTCAGTGCGTTCCGTACGCCTGACCTGCGCAAGAAGCTGCTGTTCACAGTAGGCATCATCGCGGTCTACCGGCTGGGCGCCACGATGCCCAGCCCAGGCGTCTCGTACGGCAACGTGCAGAAGTGTCTCGACACCATCCAGGGTGGCAGCACCGGCGTGCTCAACCTGCTGGATCTCTTCTCCGGTGGCGCGCTGCTCCAGCTCTCGGTCTTCGCGCTGGGCATCATGCCCTACATCACCGCGTCGATCATCCTGCAGCTGCTGACGGTGGTGATCCCGCGCCTGGAGCAGCTCCGCAAGGAGGGCCAGGCCGGGCAGGCCAAGATCACGCAGTACACCCGCTACCTGACGCTGGGTCTGGGCGTTCTGCAGGCCTCGGCGTTCGTGGCGCTGGCCCGCTCCGGGCAGCTGTTCAACAACCAGTGCGACCAGTTCCCGATCGTGCCCCGCGGCACCGGCATCCCGGACTGGCTGACGCTGACGATCCTGGTCATGACCATGACCGCCGGCACCGGCGTGGTGATGTGGCTCGGCGAGCTGATCACCGACCGGGGCGTCGGCAACGGCATGTCCGTGCTGATCTTCACCTCGATCGCGGCCCGGCTCCCCAGTGAGGGCTGGAAGATCAAGACCACCAAGGGCTGGGGGATGTTCCTCCTCGTCATCGCCCTGGTGCTGGTGGTCATCACCGCTGTCACGTTCATCGAGCAGGCGCAGCGCCGCATCCCGGTGCAGTACGCCAAGCGCATGATCGGCCGGCGGATGTACGGCGGCACGTCGACCTACATCCCGCTGAAGGTGAACCAGGCCGGCGTCATCCCGGTCATCTTCGCCTCGTCGCTGCTCTACCTGCCGCAGCTCGCGCTCCAGTTCTTCGATCAGAACGACCCGGGCAAGGTCCAGGCGTGGATCCAGAACCACATCGTGAAGGCGAGCGCGCCGGAGCACATCGCGATCTACTTCCTGCTGATCATCTTCTTCACGTACTTCTACGTGTCGATCACGTTCAACCCGACCGAGGTCGCGGACAACATGAAGAAGTACGGCGGCTTCGTGCCGGGTATCCGCCCCGGCAAGCCGACCGCCGAGTACCTCGACTTCATCCTCAGCCGGATCACCCTGCCGGGCGCTCTCTACCTGGGCATCGTCGCGATCCTGCCGAACTTCTTCTTCATCTGGCTGGACAACCAGCAGTTCCAGAACTTCCCGTTCGGCGGCACCGCTGTGCTGATCATGGTTGGCGTCGGTCTGGAGACCGTGAAGCAGATCGAAAGCCAACTCATGCAGCGGAACTACGAAGGGTTCCTGCGGTAGATGCGACTCGTTCTGGTTGGCCCGCCGGGCGCGGGCAAAGGCACACAGGCGGAGTTCATCGCCGCTCACCTCTCGGTGCCGAAGATCTCGACCGGTGACATCTTCCGGGCGAACGTCTCCCAGGGCACGCCCCTGGGAGTCGAGGCCAAGCGGTACATGGACGCCGGCAAGCTGGTCCCGGACGAGGTCACCATCAACATGGTGCGCGACCGGCTCGCCGAGCCGGACGCGAGCGAGGGCTTCCTGCTCGACGGCTTCCCGCGGACCACGCCGCAGGCCGCCGCGCTGGACAAGCTCCTCGCCGACCTCGGCACCGCGCTGGACCTGGTCCTGGAACTGGTCGTCGACGACGACGAGGTGATCCGGCGGCTGTCCGGCCGGCGCACCTGCCGGGGCTGCGGCAAGATCTGGCACGTCGAGTTCGACGCGACCAGCCGGGAGGGCATCTGCGACCGCTGCGGCGCGGAGCTGTTCCAGCGGGACGACGACAAGCCGGAGACCATCGCCGCCCGGCTGCGCGAGTACGCCGAGAAGACCGCGCCGCTGGTCGACTACTACGGCGCCCAGGGCAAGCTGGTCGGCATCGACGCGACCGGTCCGGTGGAGGACGTCACCGTCCGCGCCATCGACGCGCTGCGCTCGTACGGCGGCTGAGGTCCCACTCGCCACCCGGCGGATAGAGTGCGAACAGCGGGGTACGTGCGACGTGCCCCGCTGCTCCGCGTACGCGCGACGAAAGGTAACCACCACCATGCGCCGTCACCAGCTGGACATCCAGCTGAAGACCCCCGAGCAGATCGAGCTGATGCGGGCCGCCGGTCTGGTCGTCGCCCGTGCCCTGCGCCGGATGCGGGAAGCGGTGGCGCCGGGCGTGTCGACGGCAGACCTGGATGCGATCGCCGAGTCGACGATCCGCGAGGCCGGCGCGGTGCCGTCCTTCAAGGGCTACCACGGCTTCCCGGCGTCGATCTGCTCCTCGGTCAACCAGCAGGTGGTGCACGCCATCCCGTCGCCGCAGCAGGTGCTGCGCGAGGGTGACCTGATCTCGATCGACTGCGGCGCGGTGCTGGACGGCTGGCACGGCGACGCGGCCGTCACGGTGCCGGTCGGCGAGGTCGACCCGGCGCTGCTGAGGATGACGGCGGTGGCCGAGGACGCGATGTGGGCCGGGATCGCGGCGGCGGCGCGCGGGGCGGCCTCGGGCAAGGGCCGGCTCACCGACATCTCCCACGCGGTCGAGAGCGCGGTCCGCAAGGGCGGCCGGTACGGCATCGTCGACGGCTACGGCGGTCACGGCATCGGCACCGAGATGCACCAGGACCCGCACGTGCTCAACCACGGGCGCCCCGGCAAGGGGCCGCGTCTGGTGCCGGGCCTGGCGCTCGCCATCGAGCCGATGATCACCATGGGTTCGCCGCGTACGGTCGAGCTGGCCGACGGCTGGACCGTGGTGACCCGGGACGGCTCCATGGCGGTGCACGTGGAGCACTCGATGGCGCTGCTGGACGACGGCGTGTGGGTGCTGACCGCCGAGGACGGCGGACGGGGTCGCCTGGGCGACCTGGTGACCGCCCGGCAGACGTCTGTCGACTCTCCGGCGGTCTGAGCGGGCGCACGCCCGTCCCGGGCGCCGTGCTGCGGGCCTGGCGGCCGGATGACATGCTTGCTCCCATGGATGAGCGCAACCGGATGCGGGCGGCCGACGCGGACCGGGAGGCCACCGCGGATCGTCTCCGGGCGGCGCTGAACGAGGGCCGGCTCGACCTGAACGAGTACGACGAGCGGCTGCGCCGGGCGTACGGGGCGAAGACCTACGGCGAGCTGGACGAGCTGCTGACCGACCTGCCCGGTTCCCGGCCGGCGGAGACTTCGCTGCCGGCTCCGCGCACGGCCGGGAAGAGCCCGGCGGTTGATCGGGACCAGGCGGCCGAGAGCACGCGCAGCGTCTGGCTGCTGGGGGTGTGGGGGCCCTGGCTGAAGGTGGCCCTGATCCTCACCGCGATCTGGTTCGTCTCCCAGCTGGGTGAGGGCGAGTTCGACGACTACTGGCCGATCTGGGTGCTCGGCCCGTGGGGCGCCGTGGTGCTCTACCAGACGATCCAGGGGCTGGCGCACGGCGCGCCGGAGAAGGACGCGGAACGCCGGCGGCGCAAGCAGATCGAGCGGGAGGCGCGCCGCCGGGCGAAGCGGGAGCTGCCGGAGACGTGAGCTGCGTCATATTCACGCCCTGCGGGTGACGGTCCCGCCGGTCGGTTTGGCGAGCGCGCGCGGGTCGGCGTACACTTTCAGATCGGCGCACAGCGTCCACTCCGCCATGCCCACCCTGCGCTTCGGTGGGAGTCGGAGCCGCGGCTGGCGCGGGTTTCCTGATCTTGGTCAGTTCTCCCGTGTAAGACGTTGTGGGCCGTCCGGAGTAACCGACGTCAGGACAGCGGAGGACATGCCGAAAAAAGACGGAGCCATCGAGATCGAGGGTCGGGTCATCGAGCCCCTGCCGAACGCCATGTTCCGGGTGGAGCTCGCGAACGGTCACAAGGTGCTGGCTCACATCAGCGGCAAGATGCGGCAGCACTACATCCGCATCCTGCCGGAGGACCGGGTCGTCGTCGAACTCTCGCCGTACGACCTGACCCGCGGGCGCATCGTCTACCGCTACAAGTAAGCCTGACGGCGGCCGGGACGTTCCCGTGTCCGTCTTCGACGTCCGGGTCGCGCTGCGTCGCGCCTCCGGGCCAGATGGGAAGTAAGGCAACCGTGAAGGTCAAGCCGAGCGTCAAGAGGATCTGCAACAAGTGCCGGGTGATCCGCCGGCACGGCCGGGTCATGGTCATCTGCACCGACCCGCGCCACAAGCAGCGCCAGGGCTGACGCCCCACACATCACCAACTCGTCCCAGCCGCGGTCGGGCGCGCAGCGCGTACCCCCTCGTGGTTGACCCCCGGTCGGAGGCCGGGGCCCGCTCGGGCAGCGACCCGTCCCGGTCGCCGGCGTTCGTCGCCGGAAGGACAGGGACGGTCGGGTAGCGGGGTGGGACGGGTCCACACCTCCGCCACAACATCACGAGGAGTACGCCCGCACATGGCACGTCTAGTCGGCGTGGATCTCCCCCGCGAGAAGCGGATGGAGATCGCGCTCACCTACATCTTCGGGGTCGGTCGCACCCGCGCCCTGGAGACGCTCGCCGCGACCGGCATCTCGCCGGACAAGCGCGTTCGGGACCTCACGGACGAGGAGCTCGTCGAGCTCCGGAACCACATCGAGGGCAACTACAAGGTTGAAGGCGACCTGCGCCGCGAGGTCGCCGCTGACATCCGCCGCAAGGTCGAGATCGGCTGCTACGCCGGTATCCGGCACCGCCGCGGTCTGCCCGTGCGTGGCCAGCGCACCAAGACCAACGCGCGGACCCGGAAGGGCCCGAAGCGGACCGTGGCCGGCAAGAAGAAGCCCGGCAAGAAGTAACTAGGAGCGCACAGACTTATGCCACCGAAGGCTCGTGCCGGAGCCGCCGTCAAGAAGGTCCGGCGCAAGGAACGCAAGAACGTCGCCCACGGGCAGGCGCACATCAAGAGCACCTTCAACAACACCATCGTGTCCATCACGGACCCGACCGGTGCGGTCATCTCCTGGGCCTCCTCCGGCCAGGTGGGCTTCAAGGGCTCCCGCAAGTCGACTCCGTTCGCCGCGCAGCTCGCCGCCGAGGCCGCCGCGCGCCGCGCGATGGAGCACGGCATGCGCAAGGTCGACGTGTTCGTCAAGGGCCCCGGCTCCGGCCGGGAGACCGCCATCCGTTCGCTGCAGGCAGTGGGCCTCGAGGTCGGGCAGATCTCCGACGTCACGCCGCAGCCGCACAACGGTTGCCGTCCGCCGAAGCGTCGCCGGGTCTGAGAGGTTAGAGAGAGATGGCTCGTTACACCGGTGCTGACTGCCGCCGTTGCCGGCGGGAGAAGATGAAGCTGTTCCTCAAGGGCAGCAAGTGCGATGGCCCGAAGTGCCCGTTCGAGTCCCGGCCGTTCCCGCCCGGGCAGCACGGCCGCGGCCGCACGAAGGAGACGGAGTACCTGCTCCAGCTTCGTGAGAAGCAGAAGGCCCGTCGTGTCTACGGCGTGCTGGAGAAGCAGTTCCGCGGCTACTACGAAGAGGCCGTGAGCAAGGAGGCCAAGACCGGCGAGGTCCTGCTGCAGATCCTCGAGTCGCGGCTGGACAACGTGGTCTACCGGGCCGGCTACGCCAAGTCCCGGGACATGGCCCGCCAGCTGGTCAAGCACGGCCACTTCACGGTGAACGGCAAGAAGGTCGACATCCCGTCGTACCGCGTCAAGGAGCACGACATCGTCGAGGTGCGTGCCAAGAGCAAGGAGCTCACCCCGTTCCTCGTGGCGCAGGGTGAGGCCGGCTCGCGGACCGTTCCGGCGTGGCTGGAGGCGATCCCGAGCCAGCTGAAGATCCTCGTGCACTCGCTCCCGGCCCGCCAGGTGATCGACACCCAGGTCCAGGAGCAGCTGATCGTCGAGCTCTACTCCAAGTAAGGGCTCGTTGCGGTGGCCCGTCCTCCGGGGCGGGCCACCGGAACAGTTGTGTCGTGGGCGTCAAATAGCGGGCGCCCCGGAAGAGAAGAGAAAAGATGCTCATCAGCCAGCGACCGTCTCTCTCCGAAGAGTCGATCAACGAGACCCGCTCCCGGTTCACCATCGAGCCGCTGGAGCCCGGCTTCGGCTACACGCTGGGCAACTCGCTGCGGCGTACGCTGCTGTCCTCCATCCCCGGTGCGGCGGTCACCTCGATCAAGATCGACGGTGTGCTGCACGAGTTCACCACGATCCCCGGGGTCAAGGAGGACGTGGTCGAGCTCGTCATGAACATCAAGGAGCTGTGCGTCAGCTCCGAGCACGACGAGCCGGTCAGCATGTACCTGCGCAAGCAGGGCCCGGGCGACGTGACCGCCGGTGACATCCAGCCCCCGGCCGGTGTCTCGGTGCACAACCCGGACCTGAAGCTCGCCACCCTCAACGGCAAGGGCCGGCTCGACATGGAGCTGACCGTCGAGCGGGGTCGCGGCTACGTCACC
>NZ_LYXF01000043.1:0-25457 GCF_001709195.1 Micromonospora sp. II
GCAGCTCCAGCCGCCACGCCCGGGTGGCCGGCGGCAGGTCGGCGTCGCCGTACCGCTCGTCGTACGCGCGCAGTACGGTGCCCAGCCCCTCCCGGCAGTTGGTGCGCCAGCACTCCTCGGCCAGCGCCAGCAGCTCGTCGGCGCCGGCGTCGGCGGGCACGCTGACCGGCGGCTCGGTCGTCGCCCGGTCGTCCGGCGCGGTACGCGGCGCGGGCACCACCGGGCGGCGCACGCTGGCGGAGAGCGGCAGGTGCTCGCCCTCCGGCCCGGCCACCAGCTTCCGGGCGATCAACGCGGACTGGTGCGTGGTGCCGTTACGCGCGTCGAAGCGCCCGGCCAGCCCGGTGGCCGTACCGGCCAGCTCGTCGGCGAGCGCGCCCACCGGCACGTCGGCGGCCGGCCGGTCACCGGAGGCGCGACGGTGCACAGTCAGCTCGGCCGGCACCTGACGCAGCGCCGCCGACGCGGCGGCCGCGAAGTGCATCGCGGCGGCCGGGGTGGGTGCCCGGTCCAGCCAGTCCAGGTGCCGCTCGACCAGCTCCAGCGCGCGGGCCTCGTTGCCGGTCGCGGTGCAGAACTCGATGTGCTCGGCGACGTCCCACAGGTTGGCCAGGTGCCCACGCAGCCGCCGGTACGCCTCCCGGTGCGCGTCCCGCGCGGCGTCGCCCCGGCCGGTCTCGCGGTAGGGCGTGAGCAGCGCGGTGAGGATCCCCTGCGGCTGCTCGCTGCAGGTCAGCCGGCCGGCGAGCACCGGCTCGGCGAGGGCCACCGCCTCCTCGTGCCGGCCCAGCCGGACCAGGTGCGCGACCTGCGTGGTCGGGTCGCAGCCGGCGCAGTCGGAGAGCGTGTCGCGGGGCGTGGTCATCCACTTGCGGTACCACTGCTCCGCCGCGTCCTCATCGCCCACGTGCGCGGCGACCAGGTAGCGGTGCTTGTGGACCGCCTGCAACGAGTGCCCGGCGTCGCGGTAGCGCCGCTCCATGTCGTCGAGCACCGCGTACGTCCGGTCCAGCGGCAGCTCCGGGAACTTCACCATGGCGTTGACCATGTACTTGAAGGCCCAGAGCAGCTGGTGCGTGTAGCCCTGGTGGTAGGGCTGCGGATCCTTGTCGTACTCGGACAGGCACCAGGAGAACGTGACGAACGACTTCGCCGGTTCGCCGCCGTAGACGTACGCGGTGGTGCCGGTGACCCGGGCGGCGAAGGCGAGGTGCCGGTCGTCGCCCGCGTCGGCGCGGCGCAGCAGTTGTTCCAGCGCGGCGATCTGCCCCGGGCCGTACGGCATGGTCTCGATCTCGTGGTGCATGCGCCAGAGGTCGTCGTCAGTCACGGGTCACTCCCGGTACGGCCCGGCCGAGCAGGCCGAGGAAGGAACTGTTCAGCAGCGCGGCGTCGGCCGCCCGGATCGGGTGGTGCCCGAGCAGCAGGGCCTGCCCGTAGAGCGCCTCGACGGCCAGCCCGACCAGCTCCGGGTCGGCGAGCGTGGTCACCCGGCGGACCAGCGGGTTGCGGTGGTTGAGCACGAGTTGCGGGCGGTCCGGCGGGGCGGAGGCGGCGAGCGCGTCGAGCACGCCGCCCCACAGCTCGTCGGCCTTGTCCCGGCTGGCGGCGAGCTGGTCGTGGAACGCGGCCGAGCGGGACACCAGGTAGAGCGCGGGCAGCGAGACCGGGTCGTACGCCCGGATGACGACCTCGCAGCCGAGCCGTTCCAGCGCCCGCTGCGCGCCGGTCAGGAACGGCCGCAGGGCCAGCTCGGTCGCCGGGTCGAGGATCTCGAACCGGGTGGTGAGGTCACTCGGCTCCAGCCGTTCGATGAGCACCGATCGATCCACTGTGGGCAATCGCTCGATCAGCTCGGTGTCGTACGTGTAGCCGCCGTTCACCACCGCCAGGTCCTGCGCGGCGGCCACGGCGGCGAGCTGGCGGAACTCGTCCAGGCCGGCGGCGTACCGGAGCACGCCGTGGCGCTGCCGGAACTCGGCGAGCGTCATCGTGCCCACGTTGGTGTCCATCGGCCACCACTGGTCGACCAGCCGCAGCATCTCGTCGTCGTGCATCGCGAGCGCCTTGACGCCGAGGTGGTGCACCTGGAGGAACTCGCCGAGCCGGCGCGGGTCGTGCTTGGCCAGCCGCACCAGCCAGCCCCGGATCTGGTCGCCGAGCGCCTCCCGGACGGAGGTGAGCAACGCGTCCTCGTAGAGCGCCTCGCGGCTCGCGGTCGGGCGCAGCTCGCTCGCGTCGACCACGCAGTGGGCGAAGAAGGCCCACTCGGGCAGCAGCCCGTCGGCGTGCTCGCTGAGCAGCATCCGCTTGAGGTAGACCCGGTGCCCGGCGCGGGCGGCCGGGTTCACCGCGGCGGGCAGGATGAACGCCACTCCGGTGAGGCCGGCCTCGGGCACCGACAGCGGCACCACGTCGAACGGGACGAACCCGAGCAGCTCCTGCGCGTACCGCTGGAGCCCGGCGCGGTCGACCGGCGCGCCGGGCGTGGTGGGCCACGGCGGCGGCCCGGCGGTGGTCGGCGTGTCGCCGACCCGGACGTCGACCGGCAGCAGGCTGCCGTAGAGGCGGGCCAGCTCGGTGACGGTGGGTACGCCGAGCCACTGGTCGGCGTCGCGCCGGGGCACCAGCGTCACTGTGGTGCCGGGCTCGTCGCGGGCCTGCTCCGGCTCGGCGAGCCGCACCGCGTACCGGCCGTCGGACCAGCCCGTCCAGAGCACCGTGGGCTCGTCGGCGTGCCGGGTGACCACCCGGATCTCGTCGGCGACCAGGAAGCAGGAGAGCAGCCCGATGCCGAACTGGCCGAGGAACTCGTGCCGGGAGAAGCCCAGCTCGTCGCGTTTGGAGCTGCGGCCGATGGTGGCGAGCAGCTCGTGCACCTGCGCCTCGGTCAGGCCGATGCCGGTGTCGTGCACGCGCAGGGTGCCGTCGCCGGTCAGCTCCGGCGGCTCGATGCGTACCCGGGCCGGGGCGTTCGGCTCGGTGGACCGGCGCGCGGTGATCGCGTCGACGGCGTTCTGGAGCAGCTCGCGCACGTAGACGCGCGGGCTGCCGTACAGGTGGTGACTGAGCAGGTCGACCACGCCACGGAGGTCCACCTGGAAGGTGCGGTCCAATCGCGCTCCCGGTTCGGATTTCGGCGCTCACCGTACCGGTCAGCGCCGACAGTGTCCGACCCGTTTCATCCCTCCCCCGCCCGCCCACCTCCTCGCTGATCTTGCACTTTCCGCCCGGTCGAAGGCGCACAAAAAGGACCCGTCGAGGGCCCGAACTGCAAGATCAGCGGGGTGGGGGTTCGAAGCCGGCGAGGCGGGTTGCGATTCGGGCGCGCATCGGGGGGAGGGTGGAGACCGCCTGGAGCAGGAGGTTTCGCAACGGGCGGAGTGGGGGTGGGGCGGCGGCTAGGCGGGTCAGGGTGGCGGCGAAGCCGAGCACCTCCTCGGCGCGGGGGCGGCGGTCGGCCGCGTACCCGTCGAGGGCCCGCGGACCGGCGGCGAGCGCGTCGCCGAGCGCGACCGCGTCGCGCAGGCCGAGATTCATCCCCTGCCCGCCGGCCGGGCTGTGCACGTGCGCCGCGTCCCCGGCGAGCAGCACCGGCCCGGCACGGTAGGTGCTCGCGATCCGGTGGTGGATCCGGAACCGGGACGACCAGTCCATCCCGGTGACCCGGTCCGGCCGGCGCGCCGGACCGCGCTCGTCGAGCAGCGCCTGGAAGTGGTGCGCCTGCGGGTCGCGCGGCGCGTCCGCCACCGCGGCGACCAGCCGCACCGTGCCGTCGGGCAGCGGCGCCCAGACCAGCGGGCCCCGCCGGGACAGGAAGAGGCTCACCTGGTCGCGCGGCAACGCGCTGTCCACCCGGACGTCGGCGAGCAGGAACGACTCCCCGGGGTCGGCCGGGCCGCCGAAGCCGATGCCGGCGAGTTCGCGGACCCGGCTGTGCATCCCGTCCGCGCCGACGATCCAGCGCGCCCGGACCGCGCGGCCGCCGTCGAAGCGCGCGAGAGCGCCGTCGCCGTCGAGGTCCAGGCCGGTCATCTCGTACGGCCGCAGCACGCGCCCGCCGAGCGCGGCGAGCCGGTCGGTGAGCACCGCCTCGGTCTCCGCCTGCGAGATCAGCAGCGCGTACGGGTAGCGCGACGGCAACCGGTCGAAGGGGACGGTGAGCAGCACCCGGTCCCGGTCGCGGACGCTGAACCGGGCCGAGCGCAGCCCTCGGGCGGCCAGCGGCGCGGCGACAGCGATCCGGTCCAGCACTTCGAGGGTGCCGGCGTGCACGACGGCGGCGCGCGACGTGACGGGCGGCTCGGCGAGCCGGTCGACGACGGTCGCGGCAACCCCGTGCCCGGCCAGCGTCACGGCCACCGCCAGGCCGGTCGGCCCGGCGCCCACCACGAGGACGTCGGTGCGTTCGGGCAGCATCGCTCCCACCTCCGGCTCGGTCAACAACTGTTTGCCAACACATGTTGACTTCACAGTAGAGGCGATGTCAACACGTGTTGGCCTACAGTCGTGGACGTGACCGAACCCGCCACCCGAACCCGCCGCTCGGACGCCACCCGGGCGGCCATCCTGCGCGCCGCCCGGGAACGCTTCGCCGCCGACGGCTACGACCGGGCCACCATCCGGGCCATCGCCGCCGACGCCCACATCGACCCGTCGATGGTGATGCGCTACTACGGCAGCAAGGAGGGACTCTTCGCCGCGGCGGCCGAGTTCGACCTGCGCCTGCCCGACCTGGCCGAGGTGCCGCCGGACCGGCTCGGCGAGACACTGACCCGGCACTTCGTACGCCGCTGGGAGGCGGACGGGACACTCGTCGCCCTGCTCCGGGCCGCCGCCACCAACCCCGGCGCGGCCGAACGGATGCGCGGCATCTTCGCCGGCCAGCTCGCCACCGCTGTGGCCCGGTCGAGCGTCGACCCGGCGACCGCCGAGCGGCGGGCCGGTCTGGTGGCCAGCCAGATCCTCGGACTGGCCCTCACCCGGTACGTCGTCCGGCTGCCACCCGTGGTGGACCTCGACCCGGAGGAACTGACCGCCTGGGTCGGCCCGACGATTCAGCGCTACCTGACCCAACCTTTGCCCCCGTCCCGCGCGTCTGGCCGGTGACGGAGGAGGAGCCGGATGGGGCGTGACTCGGACGACGGGCGGGCGGACTACCTCGCCTTCGTCGAGTCGCACCAGCACCGGCTGCTGCGCGCCGCATACCTGATCTGCGGCAACCGGCACCAGGCCGAGGACCTGCTCCAGGACGCGCTGCTCAAGCTGGCGCTGCGCTGGCCGTCGGTGCGCGACGGCGACCCGGCCGCGTACGTGCGCGCCATCCTCTACCGCGACGCCGTGTCCTGGTGGCGACGCCGGCGGCGGGAGTGGCTCAGCGCGTACCCGCCGGAGCGGCCGGACACGGACGGCGACCCCGCGTTGCGGCTCACCGTGCGCGCCGCGCTGGACCGGCTGCCGCCACGCCAGCGGGCCGTCGTGGTGCTGCGCTACTTCGAGGACCTGACCGAGGTCGCCACCGCCGAGGCGCTCGGCGTCACGGTCGGCACCGTCAAGAGCCAGTGCCACGACGCGCTGCGCCGGCTGCGCGACGTGGTGCCCGCCCCCGGCCGGTCCGGCGACGGCCTGGCCGCCGGAAGCGAGGTGAACCCGTGAACGAGACGGAACTGAACCGGCTGCTGACCCGGGCCACCGAGGAGATCCACCCGACCCGGCCGGCCGCCGCCGGATGGGAACGGGCCGGGCGGGTCCGTCGTGCCCGCCGCGCCGCCGGGGCCGCCGCCGTCGCCGTGGTCCTGGTCGGCGGCGGTACGACAGCGCTCCTGCACCGCTCCGGCCCGCCCCCCGCGGCGCCACCCCGCCCGGCGGTGACCTCGGCCCCCAACGCGCCGGTCGTGCAGCGGCCCCCGGACCGGCTCGGCGAGGCGGGCGACCCGCTCGGCCGGCTCGGCGACCGGGTCGGCGCCGACCTCTCCGACCGCCCGGTGAGCCGGGCGCTGGCGCTGTACCAGCCGGTCGACCCGGCCACCGGCGAGGCGGGCACGGTCCGGGTGCTGGGTGACGACGGCATCGTCCGGGAACTCGACGTGGTCACGCTCGCGCCCACCCGCGACGCCGAGGGCAACGAGGCCACTCCGCTCAAGCCGGGCAGCCTGTCGCCGGACGGCCGGACCGCCGCGTTCGCGCAGACCGGCGAGGTGGTGGTGGTCGACCTGACCGACGCCGAGGTGCGTCGCTATCCGCTCGCGGGCTACCTGGAACACGTGGTCTGGGCCGGTGACCGGCTGATCGTCGGGGACAACGACACCGCGTACGAGCTGGACCGGCGCACCGGAGCGGCGCCGAAGCTGACAGTCGACCCGTGGACACTCGTCGTACCCGAGCCGGCCCGGTCCGGCGACCTGCTCACAGTGGGCGGCTGGTCCGGGGACGGCGGCCTGGCCGTACGCCGGTTCCCCGCCTCCGGCGGCGCGCCGGACCGGCGGCCGGTGACCACCGGCGCGCTTCCCCCCGGCTACCGGCTGGACGAGGTGTACGGGCGGGGCTGGCAGCGCGGCGACCGGATCGGCCAGGCCGGATGGACCACCACCGCCAGTGGCGCCGGCACGATGAGCGGGGGCGAGGGCGTGGCGGTGCTGGACGCCCGCACCGGCGCGGTGACGCGCCTGCTCGACCTGGGCCGGGAGGGCCGGGCCAAGGCGTGCTGCGAGGTGTACGGCTGGACCGCCGACGGCGGCCTGCTGTTCCGCTACGACGCCGGGCTGGCCCGCTGGCGGCCGGAGACCGGCGCTGTCGACCTGGTGGCGGCCGACGTCCCCGGGAGCCTGTCGATCGCCGCCCGCTGACGGGTCCGGAACGCGGCCGGTCCCGCCGCGGTGACGGCGGGACCGGCCGGGACGCTCAGCGGGTCAGGCCGCCGGGCTGGTCGCCCTTCACGACGGGAGCCCGGACCAGGTTGCCCCACTCGGTCCACGAACCGTCGTAGTTGCGCACCTGCGGGAAGCCGAGCAGGTGGTGCAGCACGAACCAGGTGTGGCTGGACCGCTCGCCGATCCGGCAGTACGCCACCACGTCGTCGGACGGGCTCAGACCGAGCTGGTCGGCGTAGATGGCGCGCAGCTCGTCGGCGGACTTGAACGTGCCGTCGTCGTTCGCGGCGGACTTCCACGGCTTGCTCACCGCGCCCGGGATGTGCCCGCCGCGCAGCGCGCCCTCCTGCGGGTAGTCCGGCATGTGCAGCATCTCGCCGGTGTACTCGCCCGGCGACCGCACGTCCACCAGCGGCCGACCGGCCGCCACGTGCGCCATGACCTGCTCCCGGTACGCGCGGATCGGCGCGTCGTTGCGCTCCGGCACCGGGTACGAGGCGCGGGGCCGGCTCACCTTGTCCCGGGTCAGCTCCCGCCCCTCGGCGATCCACTTCTGCCGGCCGCCGTCGAGCAGCCGTACGTCCGGGTGACCGAAGAGGGTGAAGACCCAGAGGGCGTACGCGGCCCACCAGTTGAAGTTGTCGCCGTAGAAGACGACCGTGTCGTCCCGCCCGATGCCCTTGGCCGCGCACAGCTCGGCGAAGCTCGCGGCGTCCAGGTAGTCGCGGGTGACCTGGTCGTTGAGTTCGGTGTGCCAGTCGACCTTGACGGCGCCGGGGATGTGGCCGGTGTCGTAGAGGAGCACGTCCTCGTCGGACTCGACCACCACGAGCCCCTCGTCGCCCAGGTGCTCGGCCAGCCATTCGGTGGTGACCAGGCGCTGCGGGTCGGCGTACGACTGGAGATCAGGATGCGGATCGCTCGGCACAGGCATGATCCCCAAGGTACGCCGGATCGCGGGCCACGGATGTGACACCGGCCCCACCGCCTCGGAAAGGTGGTGGGGCCGGCGCGGTCAGGTGCTCAGCCCTCGGCCACCAGGAACGTCCAGACCTGCTCGGGCGAGCGGGTGCCGTCCGCGGTGACCCCGACGACAGTGAGCGTGTGCGTCCCGCCCTCGGTGGGCGTCCAGCTCACCGTCGCCCGGCTGCCGGTCTCGACACGCTGCTCGACGCCGTCGTCGAACCGGTAGAGGAAGGCCACCGTCGTGGTGAGTTGCGACGTGAACCGGAACTCGCCCGGCTGGCCCGGACCGCCCATGGGCACGTCCGTCCGGTACGGGTCGGCGGTGACGGCGGGGCGCAGGTCCCGCACCCGGAAGGACAAGGTCGCCGGCTCCGACACGGTGCCGTCCCCGCTCACGCTGCGCACGACCAGGTTGACCACGCCCGCCTCGGTCGGCGCCCAGGTGACAGACGCGGTGCCGTCGGCCTGCGCGGCCACCACCTGCTGTTCCTCGCCGGTGAACTGGTAGCGGTAGCTGACCGTGCCGGGCAGGCGGGGGGTGAAGGTGAAGACGCCCGGAATGCCCTGCCCACCGCTGGGGATGGGCAGGTAGACGGTGGCCGAGACCTTCGGCGCGGTCGGCAGGCTGAACTGCCGGCTGCTGGTGGCCTCCACACCGTCGGCCGTGACGCTGGTGACGGTGAGGGTGCGGGAGCCGCCCCGGGTCGCGGTGACGGTGATCGCGGCGGAGCCGTCCGCCGCCGCGTCCACCGTCTGCTCGGGGTCGCCGTCGAGGGCGTAGCGGTAGCGCACCACGCCGTCCATCTGCGGACGCAGCTGGAACGTGGCAGGCACCCCGATCTCACTCAGCCGTCCCTCCACGACCGGCGACACGTCCGAGGCGCGGAACGTGTACTCGGTGGTCGCCGAGCGGTTGCCGACCGCGTCGAGGCTCCACACCCGCAGGGTGTTCGGGCCGCTGTCCGGGGTGAGCGTGACGGTGGCCGTGCCGCCCGTCCGGTCCGCGTCGATCGTCTTCTCGACGCCGGAGTCCAGCGAGTAGCCGTACCGCACCACGTCGGCGGCGCCGTTGGCGGTGAAGGTGAACTCGCCGGGCAGAGCCGGGTACCACCCGTCGTCGTCGGGGAAGTCGGTCGACGTCACGACGGGCGGCGTGGCCGGCCCCCGGACGTCGAGGCGGAAGTAGCAGACCGGGCTCCACTCGCCGGTGGCCCGGCTGTCCGCCGCCCGCATCTGCCAGGCGTACGTCCGGTCGTGCTCGAACGGCGACGGATAGATGGTGTCGTAGCGGCCGACGGCCCGCTCGCCGTCGCGCGCGTAGTCGGTCTGCTCGATCCGCGCCTCCGGCTGGTCGACCGGCCAGGCCGCGAAGGAGACGGTGAGCTGGTCCGTGCCGCCGCTGTCGGTGCGGTCCCGGTCGTGCACCACTCCGGAGGGGACGGGGTAGCGGATCACCTGGTACGGCTCGGTGGTGGTGCACGCCGTGCCGGTCTCGCTCCGCAGGTCGGTCGGCACGCCGGGGCGGAAGTTGTAGTCGATCGAGATGCCGACCTTGCTGGCGTACTTCCGGGCCAGTGCCGGGTCCCGCTCGGCGTCGGCGGGCAGCCGCAGCGAGAGAGTCAGCGTCGACCGGCCCTCGGCGAGCGCCTGGCGCAGCCCGTCGACCGCGTCGAACTCCACCCGGGGCGCCGGGCAGACGGTCTGGTCGGTGAGCTGGCGGCTGTCGACCAGCCCCAGGTCGGCCGGGGGGTTCCGCCAGCTCGACCGGGCGGTGTAGGCGGCGGTACGCCGCAGCTCGACCACGGGACGGCTGGTGCAGTCGCCGCCTGCCGTCTCCTTCACGTCGAGGACTGCGGACTCGATGTCCGCTCCCCGGTAGCGGGAGATGTCGAACGTGAAGTAGGCGCGCGACGTGTGCGGGCGGCCTTTCCCGTCCTTCCACGTGCCGACCGGCACGTCCCCGGACCGGTCGATGTCGACCGTGGTGGGCGAGTGCGAGTCGGTCCAGGCCCACGAGGTGTTCGTCTCGTAGCGGATGTCGTACGCGGCTGCCGGCGCCGCGGTGGCAGCCACCGTTCCGGCCGCGACCACCATCGACAGCGCGGCGGCGAGCACGCCTCGCCGGGCGGTTCGACGTGGATTTCTGTCAGGCATGAGGGTCATCCCTCATCCACCTTTCCCCGATTTCGCCCCGTACTCGATCGACGGGGGTAGCGGATGCTATCCAGTGGGGCGGACATCGGGCGATCCCGATAAGCGGGCAACCGGACACATCGGACGAACGGCGGTGAAGGTCGAGCCGTGCGGCGGGGTCAGGCGCGGCGGTGCACCAGGCGGCCGGCGACCACTGTGGCCAGGCAGGCGCCGTCCGGGCCGAACACGGCGAGGTCGGCCCGCCCGCCGGTCACCAGTGCTGGCGGCCGCACGCCGGGCAGCACCGCCACGTCGTTGCGGGCCGCGGCAGCCCGCAGCGCCGGGTCGGCCACGTGCTCCTCGACCACCGCGGCGACGCCGAGCCGGAACAGCGCGTGCACCCGCTCGCGCGGCGTGGGCGCCGGGGGCAGCGGACCGTCGTGCACGAGCGCCGGCCCGAGCGTGCCGGCCCACCGCCGCACCCGCATCCCGGGGTACGCGCCGGGAAGCTCGTCCGTCGGCACGATCGCCTCGACCCGGTCACCGGCGACCACGACGGCCAGCCCGGCTCGGGGCGGGTCGTCGGCTGTCAGCCGCAGCAGGTCGGCGGCGTGGACGGTACGCACACTCAGTCGCGCTCGACCGGCCCGAGCACCGGCCGCTTGGCGGTGACGAAGTCGCCGGAGGACCGCCCGGTCAGCCGGCGCCTGATCCACGGCGCCAGGTGCTTGCCGGCCCAGCGCAGGTCGGCGGCGCGCGCGGCGAGCCACGGGCTGGGCGCCGGGTGCGGCGGGACCAGCAGCCACTCCTCGTCGCAGCCGACGCCGAGCGCGGTGAGCACCTGGGCGGCGACCCGGCGGTGGCCCGCCGCCGACAGGTGAATCCGGTCGGTGCTCCAGAGCAGCGGGTTGAGGTAGGTGTCGTCGGAGTACAGGTCGACCAGGATCGCGCCGTGCCGCTCGGCCACCTCGCCGACCACCCGGTTGAGCAGCGTCACGCGCGGGGCCATCAGCCGCTGGCCGGGCAGCCGGGACATCACGTCGGCGAACCGGAACAGCACCACGTCGCTGCCGCCGGAGCGCAGCCGCTGCACGACCGAGTCGAAGCGGGGGACGAACGCGTCCGGGTCGAAGGTGCGGCGCAGCACGTCGTTGCCGCCGGCCGCGAAGCTGATCAGGTCGGGCTTCATGGCCAGCGCGGACGGCACCTGCTCGGCCACCACGTTCGGGAACAGCCGGCCCCGGATGGCCAGGTTGGCGTAGCCGAAGTCGGGCCCGGCCTCGACGGCGAGACGGGTGGCGACCAGATCGGCCCAGCCCCGGTAGCTGCCGTCCGGATACGCGTCGTCCATGCCTTCGGTGAAGCTGTCGCCCACCGCCACGTAGCTGCGCCAGCGCACGGTGCCTCCCTCAGACGTCCCGGCAGAAGTGCGTCGCACAGTCTGTCACCGCGCGGGCCGCTCCCGCTGGCCCTGGACGCCGGACGTGGCGGATGTCTCGACGTCCTGTTCACGACAACCACCACCGGGGACAAAAGCCCCGACCCGTCCAGGCGGGGCAGAATCCGTCGTCCGGACCGGGGATGATGGCTGCCGTCATCCGGCCGCGCGAAACCGTCCGGCCGGTCCCGCATCCGGCACGAGCGAGGAACCACATGACGCAGGGGCACCCACCGGCGGCAGGTTGGCCACCGCCCGGCAACGCCGACCCCCGGTACGGCGGACCGCCGCCGCCCGCGCAGCCGGTGCCGTGGGGTACGCCGCCCCCGCCGCCGAAGTCCCGCCGTGGGCTCTGGATCGGGCTCGCGGCGGGCGCGCTCGCGCTGGCGGTCTGCGCCGGCACGGCGGTCGGCGTCGGGCTGGGCCTGCGCGGCGACGACGAGGACGGCTCCGCGCCGAAGGCGGCAGCCGGCGCGAACGGTGTCACCGTCACCGACGCCGAGCTGACCGCCCTGCTCGACCGGCACAGCAAGGCGCTGGCGGCGAAGGACCTGGACGGCTACCTGGCCGCGTTCGACCCGGCCCGCAAGGAACTGATCGCCGGGCAGACCCAGCTGTTCCGTAACCTGGGCAAACTGCCGCTGTCGGTGGCCCGCTACGAGACGATCGAGAAGCAGGGCCGCGTCAGCGACGCCTTCGGGCAGGGCGTCACGTTCCAGCTCGACGTCTCCTTCGTGCACCAGTTGGACGGCTTCGACCTGGCGCCGGTCGCCGAGTGGTACCGCTGGACGATCGTCCGCGCCGGCAAGGACGCGCCGATCCAGGTCACCGCCGTCACCGGCGCGCCGGCCGGCGGCAACGGCGACTCGAAAACCGTCTACTACCCCGGGCCGTGGGACAAGTGGCGGGACATCCATGTCGAGCGGACCCCGTACGCCCTGATCATCACCGATGCGGCCCGGGCGGCCGTGGCGAGGCGGTACGCCCCGGCCGTCGACAAGGCGGTGACGAGCAACCTGGCCGTGTGGCGGGCCAACGCGCCGCCCGAGCCGGTGTCGGACAAGTTCGTCGTCACGCTCGCCGCCGGCAAGGACGAGATGACCTCGCTCTACCGGATCGGCACCGAGAAGGCCACCGAGGCGGGCTACTCGGTGGGCATGGTCGCGGCCGAGCGCAAGGACGGCAGGAACACGATCGGCGGCACCCGCATCGTGGTGGACACCGGAGATCGTTACTTCACCCGCTCCGGCGGCGACAACGACGCCCACATGGTGTTGCGGCACGAGATCGCGCACTCGCTGATGACGCCCCGCACCGACCCGGCCGCCGTGGACGAGTTCAGCAAGCTCGACGAGTGGGTGGTCGAGGGGTTCGCCGAGTACATCGCCTTCCACGGCCGCCCGCTGGCCGCCAGCGAGCGCACCGCGCCCGCCCTGCAACTGGTCCGCGACGGCGGGAACGGCTGGAACGGCACGCTGCCCAGCAACGCCGACTGGCAGAAGAGCGGCCTGCTGACCTTCCACTACTGGCTCGGGCACACCGCGATGACGCACCTCGCCGAGAAGCACGGTGAGCCGAAGCTGTTCCGCTTCGTCGAGGCCGTCTACGCCGGCGCCCCGACCGACCGCGCCGCCCGGGACGTGCTCGGCGTGTCGCTCGACGAGTTCCAGGCCGGCTGGGCCGACTACGTCCGCGAACTGGCGGGCTGACGGAAACGGGAGACGACCGATGACGTATCAGCACCAGCAGTACCCGCCGCCCGCGTACCCACCGGTGGACCGGCCGGGTCCGGGCGGTGCGCCGCCGGCGGCGCCGAAGCGGCGCGGGCGCGTCGCGTTGCTGGTGGCCGGTGGGCTGGTGGCCGTGCTCGCGGTCGCGGCCGGCACCGCCTACGGCGTGTCCCGGCTGGTCGGCGGCGGTGACGACGGCGGGAGGAAGCTGCGTGCCGCGTGGGTGCTCGACTTCCCGGAGCTGCAGCGCAACGGCCTGAAGACGTACGACGGGCAGGACATGTTCGGCGCCTGGCTGGCCGGTGACGCGGTGGTCCGGGCGCAGCCGGACGGGATCATCGCCTACCGGCTCGGCGACGGCGGCCAGGCGTGGGGCGTGCCCGCGCCGCAGGGGGCCTCGCTGTGCGCGGCCGCGCAGACCCTCGCCGACGGGCGGGGTGTGGTGGCGCTCGGCACGGCCGACTCGTGCGACACGCTCGTCGGGTTCGACGCGGCCGCCGGCACGCAGGCGTGGCGGGTGACGTTCCCTGTGGAACGCCGGACGGGCCGGTCCGAGACCGTCGCGCCCGACCTGTCGGTGGCCGCCGGGCAGGTGGTCGTCCGCAGCGGCGGGAACGTCCTCGGCTACTCGCTGGCCGACGGCAGGCGGCTGTGGCAGACCGACGCCGACCGGCTGCTGCCCGGCCGCGACTGCCGCCTGACCGACGCGCAGGCCGCCGGGGACCAGGCCGTCGTCACCACGCTCTGCGACGGCGACCGGGGCGCGCTGCTCGGCCTGGACCCGGCCACCGGCAAGCCGCGCTGGAAGCAGGACCTGCCCGCCGCGCAGCAGAGCGACGGGGTGCTCAGCGTCGACCCGCTGGTCAGCCGGCCCGGCCTGAACACCGAGACGTTCGTCGCGCGCGACGCCACCGGCAAGGAGCGGGCCGCGTTCGGCAATCCCGTCGACGGTACGCGGTTCAGCGACCTGCCGGTCAACCGTTCCAACACGGTGAGCGGGCCGGCGGTCCGGCCGTACCTGGCCGACGCGGACACGCTCTACCTGCCGACCGAGCCCTCTCCGGTGGGCGACAAGATGCGCCAGGCCAACCAGGTGGTGGCGATCGACCTGGCCACCGGGAAGCGGCGCTGGGTGTCGGCCGGGCACACCGACAGCGAGGTGGAACTCGTCCGCCTCGACGGGCAGGGCGTGCTGGCGTGGGAGGTGGGCGACCGGCGGGATCTCGCCCCACGGCTGGTCCGGATCGACCCCGCCACCGGGACGGTGAGCGTGGTGGCCGAGGCGCCGCTGTCGGCCGGCACCGAGGGCAGCGACGCGAAGGTGCTGGAGCGCGACGGCACAGTGGTGCTGGTGCCGTGGAAGCAGGTCACGGCGGACGCGGCGATCACGGTCCTGCGGTGATGATCTGCATGTCCCGCAGCGCCGAGGGCTCCGCCCGCTCCGTGATCTTCTTGCCGTTCGCATCCACCAGGACCACCGTGTAGCGGTCACCGCTGCGCACCCGGACCACCATCGACCCGTCCGGCTGGAAGAAGACCTGCCGCAGTTGACGTCCCTCCAGCGGCAGCGACACCTCCGCGCCGGTCCGGGTGTCGAGCACGGCGTTGACCAGTAGCTCCCGTGCCGCGTCCCCGTACGTGCCGTTCCGGTCGATCCGCAGGAGCGCGACCCGCCGGCCGTCCGGGGAGAGACTGGACAGGTCGAAGGAGACGTACCGGCTGCCCTTGGTGCCCAGGCCCGGCACCGTCCGGCGCGCCCTGCCGTTCCGGTCGGTGAGGACGATCGTGCCGTCGGAGCCGTCGGCGAACGCCAGCGTCCCGTCCGCCGCGAACACGGCGTGACAGCCGTCGAGGCCGGTCACCCTGGTGAACTTCCCGGAGGAGACGTCGAGCACGCCGGTGGCCGGGTCGTCGCCGCCAGCGTTCAGACGCACGACGAGCTGTTGCGAGTTCGGCAGCCAGACGGGTGACCAGCAGACGTCGTCGACGCCGTCCCGGAGCTTGCGCCGCCCCGAGCCGTCGATGGCCGACACCCACACCGCACCGGTCGTCTCGACCCAGGCGACCCTCTGTCCGTCGGGTGACACCGAGACGTTTACCTGCGCCGGCCCGTACGGGAGACCGAGCAGGCGGACCGGGTCGTCGCCCGGACGCCAGGACTGAAGCCGGACGGTGCTCGTCGGGGACGGGGCGTTCGCCAGGTCGGACGGGCCGTAGACGAGCCGCCCGAAGGTCGCGTCACCGTTCGGCCCCCCGCCTGTGGTTTCGCTGGGACTGGTCGACGGCGTGCTCGACGGCTCGGCGGACGGGGTCGGGGTGGGCTCGACCGGCGGGGCGGTGACTGTGACCGACGGCCCGGCCGGCACGGGCGTCTGGCTGTTCGGCCGGATCGCCAGTGCCGTTCCGGTCGCGGCGGCCAGCACCACCAGCACGGCGGCAGAAGTGGCGGCCGCCCGCTGGAGGCCGAGCCGCCGCGAGGTACGCAGTGCCCGGTCCCGCAGGTCGACCGGGGTGACCTCCTCGGCCAGATCGGCCAGGTCGAAACGCAGTCGGTCCTGGTTCATCGGGCGGTTCCTTCCGTGACGTACAGCTCGGCGAGCTCCGGTGCCACGCTGCGCAGCTTCGCCAGCGCCTTCGAGGTCTGGCTCTTGACGGTGCCGACTGTCACACCGAGCAGGTCGGCGGCCTCGGTCTCGGTGCGGTCCTCGAAGAACCGCAGAACCAGCACGGCCCGCTGTTTGGGAGAGAGCCGGGCCAGCGCGGCCCGGAGGGTCAGCCGGAGCGTGGTCTGCTGGGCGTGGTCGGGGGCCGAGTCGCCTCCGCGCGGCTCGGGCACGTCGCCCGGCATCGACTCGGCCACCCGGCGGCGCCGCCACCAGGAGACCTGCAGGTGGTACATGACCTTCCGGGTGTACGCCTCCGCGTTGCCGGTCTCGTGCAACCGATTCCAGGCACGGTGCGTACGAGCCAGCGCGGACTGGACGAGGTCCTCGGCCAGATGCTGGTCGCCGGTCAGCAGGTAGGCGGAGCGCAGCAGCGCGGGCGTACGAGTTCGGACGAACAGGTCGAACTCAGTCAGGAGAAGATCCACACGAGCCGGTCCTTGGGGTCAAGTGGTGCATCGGCGTGACGCCTTCCGAGACGCCACCCGGCCACGCCATGGTTGCCACCTCCGGTGGCACTTTCCCGACAGGCTCCGGCCGGTGTCAGCAGTCGAAGACCGACCAGCAGATGTCGTTGCGCAGCCGCTGGTCGTCCAGGACCAGCTCGCGGATCTCGGCCGGGAGCTGATCGCGCTGCCACCGGCACTCGTCGCGCCCGGCCGCCTCGCCGAGACCGGCGGGCGCCGCCGCGCGTACCGCCTTGATCGCGTACGCGGCGGCGCCGAGTTCGTGCGCGGCCACGTGGGCCACGACGGCGGCCTGTCCGGCGGCGTACGCGGCGTTGCGTGCCGCCCCGCGCAGGTCCCGGGCCGCGCCCATGGCGTGCCCGCCCGCCGCACGCGCCTCCATCATCCTGACCTCGCCCCGCACCCAGGCGCGGGCGTACGCGATCGCCTCACGCGGGCGGCTGTCGTCCGGCCGGACCGCCTCGAACAGGCCGAGGACGTGCTCCGCGCAGGTGGCGGCCCAGAGCGCCAGCAGATGGTGGTGCTCGTCGGTGAGCGTGCCGCCCCGGCGGATCGTGGTGAACCGGGGATCGCGGACCTTCGGCAGGATCACGACGCGGCCTCCGGCCCGGCGGCGCCCTGGCGCAGGTCGTGGTCGAGTGCGCTCATCAGCCGGGCGACCCGGCTGCCGCCGCCGGTCACCGGCGGATAGCGGCGGAGCACGTCGACCAGCACGGGGGTGGCGAGCTGCCGGTACCGGTCCAGCGCTGCCACGCCGACGATCTCGTCACCGCCGGCCTCCAGTTCGGCGACGCGCGCGGCGTTGGCGGCGGCCCGCAGAATGTGGCCGACCTGGGTGGCCTTCGCGATCGGGTGCAGGTACGCGGCCGCGGCGGCGTCACCGGCCGCCCGGGCGGCCAGGCGCGCGGACTCGGTGGGCGCGGACCGGGCGGCCCGGTGCGCGTCGAGGGACGTGACCCGCTGGAGTTTCGTCCGGGCGGCGCCGAGCGCGAACGTCCACGCCGCGTCGACAGCCGCACGGGGACGCGGATCGCCGGGAACCGCCCGCTCGTAGACCGGGAGGACGTCCTCCGCGTGCCGGACCGCGTACCGCGCCACCTCGCGCAACTCGTCCATCGTCAGGTCGAAGTCCCCGGGCGCAGTCATGTCGCGGGCATCGTATCGGTGATGCCGCGCCGGTACGGGCCCCAGCCGACGAACCGCTCGAACAGCTCGCGCGGGGTCGGCCCGTCCTGCGGGTTGAGGCGGAACAGGTCGTGGGTGGCCTCGTGGTAGAGCCCGGACAGGTAGACGGCCAGGTCGACGGGGTGGTCCGCGTACTCGACCTTGAGCAGTAGGCGCGCCTGCGCACAGGGCCACGGCGCGCCGCAGGCGCGGCACAGCCAGAGCGGCCGGATCGGCAGGTGGGCCGGGTGGTCCGGCGGGTAGGGGCGGGGCCGATCGGGGTACGGCCCGAGCCGCGGTACGGGAAGGTTCATGCGTGACAGTCTGCTGATCGCGCCACTACGCTCGGAAGTCCTCGCTGCCGGTCCGGGGAGAGGCCGGGAGACCGGCCGCAATCTGAGGAGGGCGTGTGGAGAACGAGCCGACCGCCGAGCTGATCCGCGCGCAACTGCGGCGGCTGCGGGTGCGGGCCGAACTGAGCCAGGAGGAGTTCGGGAGGCTCGTGCACTTCTCCGGCTCCCAGGTGTCGGCGGTCGAGCTGGGCCACCGACCGCTCGACAGGTTCTTCCTCGCCCGGGCCGACGAGGTGCTGGGCACCGGCGGACTGTTGATGTCGCTGCTCAAGCTCGCCGAGCGCGACGGCCAGCCGAGCTGGTTCCGCCCCTGGCTCGAAGCCGAACGCCAAGCGCAGCAGTTGCGCTGTTACCAGCCGAGCCTCATCCCTGGCCTGTTGCAGACCGAGAACTATGCCCGGGCGATGATCCGCACTGACGACATGCTCGCCGAGCAGGAAGCCGAACGGCGACTCGCGGTCCGGCTCGACCGGCAGACGGTGCTGGCGGGCACCGATCCCCCCAAGTTCGTCGCGGTGGTCGAGGAGACCGTGCTGCGCCGCGCCGACGAGAGCTTTCGCGGACTGATGAGTCAGCAGGTGACGCACCTGATCGAGGCGAGCAGCCACCCACACATCGCGGTGCACGTCATTCCGGCCGACATCGGACTGCACATCGGACTGACCGGACCGTTCACTCTCGCCCGGGGCGGTGACGGGGGTTGGATCGGCTATCTGGAGAACCAGCTCGGCGGAACAGTGATCGACAAAGATGAAGACGTGGCTATCCTGCTGTCCAGATGGGAGAGCGTCCGCAGTGAGGCGCTGTCCCGCCGGCAGTCGATCGAGCTGATGAAGGAAGTGGTCGAGTCATGGAGCTGATCGGCGCGCTCTGGCGCAAGTCAACCCGCAGCGGGCAGAGCGAGTGTGTCGAGGTGGCGGACAACCTGGCCGCTGTGGTCGGGGTGCGGGACAGCAAGGACCCGGCCGGGCCGGTGCTCACCTTCACACCCGACGCCTGGCGGGCCTTCGTCCGGCTCAGCGGGAGCCGCGCGTCGCGCTGATCAGCACCGTGTGCTTGCGTACCCGGAAGGCGCCCTCGGCGTCGATACGGGCCTCGATCGCGGCGCGCGCGGCCGACTCCTCCGCCACGGTGAGCGGCCCGATCATGCTGACGATGTAGGCCAGGATCGGCTCCGCGGCGGGCACCACAAGCTCGTCCGGGTAGCGCTCAACTGTCACGTCGGTGAAGTGGGCGGCGACACGGGCCGGTGTCGCCTCGGCGGTGACGTCGTTCCGGTGGTGGAACCGGACGGCCAGGTCGGGGCACCCGATCACCGGGCCGAGCGTGTTCAGCTCGGCCATGTGGTCGCGGCCGTTCACGGCGACAGCCAGCCGGCCGCCGGGGCGCAGCACCCGGGCGAACTCGCGCAGCGCGGCATCCGGGTCGTCCAGGTGGTAGAGCATGCTGTTGGCTATCACCGCGTCGACCGTGCCGGCGCGGAACGGCAGGTACGTGGCGTCGCACCGCAGCACCCGAGCGCCGGGCACCTCGCGCAGCCGCGCGCACATGGCGGGCGAGAAATCGGTGAGCGTGAGCCGGCGCCGAGGGCCGATCCGGTGCCACAGCTCGCCCGTGCCGGCCCCGACCTCCAGCACGTCCCGGGCCAGTGGAAGCCGCTCGCCCAGCCAGGCGAACCAGCTCTGCGGATTGGTGCCGTATGCGTGCAGCGCGATGCGAGCGGTCAGGTTGCCGGTCGTCGTCGCGTACTGGCTGGTCGCCCGCGCCGACGCGGTGGCGTCGCCCGTCATGAGAGGTAGAAGCAGAACGGGTGACCATCCGGGTCGAGGAGCACCCGGACGTCGTCCTGCGGCTGGAAGTCGGGCAGCGTCGCACCCACGGACACCGCGTACGCCACGGCTGCCTCCAGGTCGTCGACCTTGATGTCCAGGTGGACAGACATCTGCTGGTCGCCGGGACCGGCCGGCCACACCGGCCGCACGTAGGCCGGCTCGTCCTGGAACGCCAGCCAGTGACCGCCCTCCGGCGGCGCGAGGAGGACCCAGTCGGATTCCTTCTCGCGCCGGATCCAGCCGAGCAGCCGCTCGTAGAACGCGGCCAGGTCCTCTGCGGACGGCGCGTCCAGCACCGTTGTCGTCAGCTTCATCAGCGGTCGCTCAGCCATGCCGCATTCCTACCCGGCACCCGCGACATTTACCGGCCCGTCCGCACCATCTCGGCGGGGTGGCGGCATCCGACTGGTGTCGATACCGCCACCTCGCCGAGCCGGCGACGATCGGTCCGCGCGGACGCCGAAAGGGGTCGCCCGGCCCTCCGCTCGCGCCATAAGCTGCGGCAATGCTGCTGCGCATGTCGACCCTGCTGCTCCGGACCCTGCGTGAGGACCCGGCCGACGCGGAAGTGCCGAGCCACCGGCTGCTGCTGCGCGCCGGATACGTCCGCCGGGCCGCGCCGGGCGGCTACACCTGGCTGCCGCTGGGCAAGCTCGTGCTGGACCGGATCACCGCGATCGTGCGGGGCGAGATGACCGCGATCGGCGACCAGGAGGTGCACTTCCCGGCGCTGCTCCCGGCCGAGCCCTACCGGACCAGCGGGCGGTGGACCGAATACGGGGACGACATCTTCACGCTCGCCGACCGCAAGGGCGCCGACCATCTGCTCGCGCCGACCCACGAGGAGCTGGCCGCGCTGCTGGTGAAGGACCTGTTCACCTCGTACCGGGACTTCCCGGTGACGCTGTTCCAGATCCAGACGAAGTTCCGCGACGAGGCCCGTCCCCGCGCCGGTCTGCTGCGCGGGCGCGAGTTCCTGATGAAGGACGCCTACTCGTTCGACCTGGACGACGCGGGGCTCCAGGCCGCGTACGACAGGCACCGGGCCGCCTACGAGCGCGTCTTCACCCGGCTCGGGCTGGACTTCACCACTGTCCACGCGATGTCCGGCGCGATGGGTGGGTCCGCGTCGGAGGAGTTCCTGGCCGCCACGCCGGTCGGTGAGGACACGTTCGTCGGCTGCACCGCCTGCGACTACGCGGCGAACACCGAGGCGGTGGTGACCCGCGCCCCGGCCGCCGGTGACCCGGACGCGCACCCGCCCGCCGAGACGCACGACACCCCGGAGACGCCCACCATCGCGGCGCTGGTCGAGCTGGCCGAGGCCCGCAAGCTGGGCGGGCGCACCGGCTGGACCGCCGCCGACACGTTGAAGAACGTGGTCCTCACCGTCCGCAGGCCCGGTGCCGAGCAGGCCGAACCGCTGGTCATCGGCCTGCCCGGCGACCGCGAGGTGGACCTGAAGCGGGTCGAGGCGGTGCTGGCCCCCGCCACGGTGGCGGTCTTCGAGGACTGGGACGCCCACCCGGAGCTGGTCCGCGGCTACATCGGGCCGCAGATCCTGGCCAAGCACGGCATCCGCTACCTGGTCGATCCCCGCGTGGTGCCCGGCACCGCCTGGCTGACCGGCGCGAACGAGCCGGGCCGGCACGCCACCGACGTGGTCTGCGGGCGCGACTTCGTACCGGACGGCACGATCGAGGCGGCCGAGGTGCGGCCCGGCGACCCCTGCCCGGCCTGCGACGCCGGTGAGCTGACCATCCGGCGGGGCATCGAGGTCGGGCACATCTTCCAGCTCGGACGCCGGTACACCGACGCGTTCGCGGTCGACGTGCTCGGCCCGGAGGGCAAGCCGGTCCGGCCCACGATGGGCTGCTACGGCATCGGCGTGTCCCGGGCGGTCGCCGCAGTGGCCGAGCAGCACCACGACGACCGGGGGCTGGTCTGGCCCGCGGCTGTCGCGCCGTGCGACGTACACCTGGTCGCCGCCGGGAAGGGGCCGCAACTCGACGCGGCGCTCGACCTCGGCGGGCGCCTCGCCGCCGCCGGCCTGCGGGTGCTGGTCGACGACCGCACGCACGTGTCCGCCGGGGTGAAGTTCACCGACGCCGAGCTGATCGGCATTCCGCGCGCCGTCGTGGTCGGCCGCCGTCTCGCCGACGGGTACGTGGAACTACGTGACCGGGCCAGCGGTGAACGGGCCGAGGTGCCGGTGGAGGACATCGTGGAGCGTCTGCGCGACGAGGTGGGCGCGACGCGCCACGACGGGGTGTAGCGAACGCGGTACCGGGTACCGCATACGGATCGACCGAGGTGTTCGGAGGCTCTCATGTACCGCGTCAGTGACGTGATGACCAGGCAGGTGATCTACCTCCCGGCGGAGACCCCGCTGGACGAGGCGGCCCGGGTGATGAAGGAGTCGGACATCGGCGACGTGGTGGTGACCGACGGCGCCACGCTCGCCGGCATGCTGACCGACCGCGACATCGTGGTGCGGGCGGTGGCCGAACGCGCCGACCCGGGCACCACCACGATCGGCTCGATCATCACCCGTGAGGTGGTCATGATCGAGCAGCACTGCACGGCGAACGAGGCGGCGGCGCTGATGCGCGAGCGCAACATCCGGCGCGTGCTGGTCTGCGACAGCGACCGCAAGCTCGTCGGCATCGTCTCCCTCGGTGACCTCGCCATGCAGCTCGACCCCCAGTCGGCGCTCAGCGACATCAGCGAGGCCGCGCCGAACGCGTGAGAGCGGGCCCGCTCGCGTGACGCGGGGCACCGCCACCGCCGTCGCATGACGGCGCGCGGCGGCGGATAGCCTCGACCCATGCCCGAGATGCCGACGAAGCTGGCCGAGATCGTGGACGAGTTCGCCGCCGCACCGCGCGACGTCGTGCTGGAGATGCTGCTGGAGTTCGCCGACGTGATCCCGCCTCTGCCCGAGGGTGTGAACCGGGAGGAGCTGGAGCAGGTCCCCGAGTGCCAGACCGCGTTCTTCCTGCGCGCCGAGGTGAACGCGGACAAGACGGTCAGCACCGTCTTCGACTGCCCGCCGGAGGCGCCCACCACCCGGGCGTTCGCCGGCATCCTCGCCGAAGGGTTGGCCGGGGCGAGCGCCGAGGAGGTGCTGGCCGTGCCGGACGATCTCTACCAGCGGATGGGCCTGGCGCAGGCGATCAGCCCGCTGCGCGTACGCGGCGGCACCGCCATCCTGGCCCGGCTCAAGCGCCAGGTCCGGGAACAGATCTCCTGACCGGCGGGTTGTCGCTGGTCATGGACATCGAGATCTACGCCGACGTGGTCTGCCCCTGGTGCTGGATCGGCAAGCGCCGACTGGAACAGGCACTGGAGTCGTACGACGGCGAGGTGAACGTCCGGTTCCGGCCGTTCCAGCTCGACCCGACGCCGGTCACCGAGCCGAAGCCGCTGCTGGAGGCGCTCGGCGACAAGTTCGGCGGACGGGACAAGGCCGAGGGCATGGCCGCGCACGTCACCGGCGTCGCCGCGGGCGCGGGCCTGGACCTGCGGTTCGACCGGGCAGTGGCGGCGAACACGTTCGACGCGCACCGGCTGGTGCGTTTCGCCGCCGAGCGCGACCGTTCCGCCGAGATGGTCGAGCGGCTCTACCGGGCGCACTTCCATGACGGCATCGACGTCGGATCGATCGACGCGCTGGTCACGCTGGCCGGCGAGGCCGGTCTGGACAAGACCGAGGCGCGGGAGTACCTGGAGTCGAACCTGGGCCGCCGGGAGGTCGCCGCCGACCTGAGCGCCGCGCACCAGCTCGGCGTCTCCAGCGTGCCGACGTTCGTGCTGGCCGGAAAGTACGCGGTCACCGGCGCGCAGGAGCCGGAGACGCTGCTCGCCGCGTTGCGCGAGGTTGCGCAGCGCGAAGCGGCGGCCTGATGTTTCACGTGGAACAAGATCGATGCGAATGAGGACCTAGGCCGGCCTGGCCAGGTCCTCCACCACCCTCGCCCCGGGCAGCGCGCCGAGCGCCGGCCCGGGCAGGGCGATCTTGCTGTGCCGTACGCCTGATCCGATGATCACGTGCGGGGTGGCGATCACCCGGGAGTCGACGAGGACCGGCCAGTCCGCCGGCAGCCCGATGGGCGTGATGCCGCCGTACTCCATTCCACTCAACTCGACCGCCTCGGCCATCGGCGCGAAGCTCGCCTTGCGCACGTCGAGCAGCTTGCGGACCACGCCGTTGACGTCGGCGCGGGTGGTGGCGAGCACGACGCAGGCCGCGTACCGGGTCTCGCCGCCGCGCTTACCGGCGACCACCACGCAGTTGGCCGATTCCTCCAGCCCCACCTGGTACGCCTCGCAGAACGCGGCGGTGTCGGCCAGGTCGGCGTCGATCGGGGCGACGAGTACGTCGTCCACGTCCACCGGGGCCTCGGCCGGCCACTCCTGCAGCGCCGCGGCGACCGGCGGGGCCAGCAGGTCGAGCCGCGCCCGGGCCGGCTCCGTCTTCAGCGTCCCCATCATGTCGCGATCCTCGCACCCGCTTCGCGGATCGCCCCTCCGGGCCCCGGCTCCGCCCCTCAGTTGGGATTGCTGAGGAACGCGTTCTCCTGCGCGAAGTCCCGGTTCTCGGCGGTGGTGAGCTGCCGGCGGCGCAGCACCTCGGGACGGTTCGCCTCGGCGTCCTCGATGCCGTGCCGGACGCCGACCCGGATCACGCCGTAGAGGAAGACGAAACCGAAGACGTAGAGAAGCACTGTGGCGACGAAGACCAGCATGCGGTCACGGTAGGCCGGTGCGGACCCGACCGGTTCTCATCTTCCGCCGGTTCCCCCGTACGTGTCCACGAGGTAGTCGGCCCAGGTCCGGGTGCCGGTCGGCGTGGCCGTCGTGGTGAGTCCGCCCCCGCGCAACTCCCGCCCGAGGCGGCCGGGAATCCGGACCGGCAGCAGCGGACGGCGTACCCGGCGGGCCGCGAGCCAGGTGCGGGCCGCCTCGTCGAAGCGCAGCACCTGCGGCCCGGCGAAGTCCTCGACCCGGTGCGACGGTCCGGCGAGCAGCAGCACCGCGAGCCGGTCCGCCACGTCGGCCGGGTCGACCGGCTGGGCGAGTACGGCCCGGTCCCCGATCACCGGGCCGAGGCGGCTCGCGCCTTTCAGCAGGTCCGCCAGGAACTCGGGGAACTGGGTGGCGCGCAGCACGCTCCACGGCACCGACCCGGCGGCCACCACCTCTTCGGCCGCGAGCTTGTGCCGGTAGTAGGGGATCGGCACCCGGTCGACGCCGACGATCGAGACGTACACCAGGTGGCGGACCCCGGCGTGGCCGGCGGCCATGGTCAGCCGGCGGGTGCCGAGCACGTCGATCTCGTGGGTACGCCGTTGCGGCGACGAGGCCAGGTGCAGCACCGCGTCCACCCCGGCGACCGCCTCCGCCAGCCCGGCGCCGGTGGCCAGGTCGGTGCTCACCCACTCCACCCCGTCTCCGGTACGGGGCCGACGGCTGGTCGCCCGGAGCGTGAAGCCCTCGTCCCGCAGCCGGGGCACCACCACCCGCCCGAGCCGTCCGGTCGCCCCGGTCACCAGCACCCGCATCGCCACTCCTCCCAGCCACGCCCTGCCCACTCGGTCCGCATTCAGGACGGCAGCCCGGCCGGGATCGTGACCGCTCGCCAGGCCGTCGGCCCGAAGTCGCGCTTGCCGGGCTGCTCCATCACAGTGTGTGAGCCCGGCGCAGGCGACTACGACTGTTGAGCGATATACCTGAGAGTCATAATCATGGGTCTTGTGACGTGTCTGTGGGTGGTTGGGCGCGTCGTTGATGGCGCACGCCGTTGTCCTGCCTAGGTTCTGGCTTGTCGAAGGTCAGAACT
>NZ_LYXF01000044.1:0-24632 GCF_001709195.1 Micromonospora sp. II
ACCCGGTTCTTCGGCGGCCGGTTCACCTACGTGCCGTTGTTCGACTATCTGCCGGGATGGAGCGGGCTGCGCACGCCGGGCCGGATGATGCTCTGGACCACGCTGCTGCTTGGCCTGCTCGCGGCGGGCGCGGTCACCGCGTTCTGCATGCGGGTACGCGAGCTGGCCGCCGAGCGGGTGCCGCCGTGGCCGGGTCCGTGGCTGCGGCTGGCGACGCTGCTGCCGTTGGCTCTGGTGCTGGTGGAGGGGTTGAACGCCACGCCGCAGCCGGTGGTGCCGCGGCAGCCGGCGGCGCTGCGGACCGTGGACGGGCCGATGCTCGTGCTGCCGAGCAGTCAGAACCTGGATCAGCCAGTGATGCTCTGGTCCACCGACCGGTTCCAGCCGATGGTCAACGGCGGCAGCGGCTTCACGCCCCGGTCCCAGGCCCGGATCCGCGAGGCCACTGTCAGCTTCCCGGACTACGCGAGCGTCGACTACCTGCGGCAGATCGGCGTGAAGAACGTGGTGGTGTTGCGCGACGAGCTGGAGGGCACCCCGTGGGAGGGGATGCTGGACCGGCCGGTCGACGCGCTGGGCGTGGCCCGGGAGCAGGTCGGCGAGGCGGTCGTGTTCCGGCTGTAGACCGGAACACGACCGTCTCGGTCACACCGGCACGGGTTCGGCGGGCTGTTCGGCGGCGCGCGCCCGCCAGCGCTGGTGCCAGGGCGCGTCGGGCGCGTCGTCGAGCACCCCGCCGTCGGGGTCGTCGGCGTAGGTCTGCCGGACCGCGTCGAGTTCGGGCCGCACGATGTCCCGGATGACGAACCCGCAGAGCACCGCCACGGTGATCAGACGCAGGCTCGACGCCAGCACGAAGACGCCCTCGGGGAAGACGGGCCGGGACATGGCCGTGCCGAGCAGTTCGCCGTAGAACGCGGCGAAGTAGCCGACCTCGGCGATCTGCCAGGCGAGGAACGCGCCCCAGCGCGGCCGGGCGAGCACCGCGAGCGGCAGCAGCCAGAGCACGAACTGCTGGGACCAGACCTTGCTGAAGATGAGGAACGCGGCGACCACCAGGAAGGCGAGCTGGGCCAGCCGGGGCCGGCGCGGCGCCAGCAGCGCCAGCCCGGCCACGCCGAGGCAGGCCAGCCCGAAGAGCAGGTACGACACCCAGTTGAGCGTGGGGATGTTGGCGTTGAGCCATTCGAACGGCCCGAGTTCGCCGGGTGCGGACGGGCTGATCCGGCCGTCCAGGTAGCGGCCGATGTACCAGAGTGTGCCCCAGTCGATGGGTCGTGTGGTGTTCAGGTCGAAGAAGCGCTCCCAGTTCTCCCGGTAGGGGATCGCCACGGGCAGGTTGACCGCCACGAGGGACACCAGTGCGGTGGCGGTGGCGACGAGCCCGGCGGCCAGTTTTCCGGCCCGTAGCGCGAGCACCAGGATCGGGCCGAGGAGGAACAGCGGCCACATCTTGGCCGCGCCGCCGAGTCCGATCAGGACGCCCGCCACCGCGGGCAGCAGCATCGCGTACCGGTCGGGGCGGGCGCGTGCCCAGGCCAGCAGGCCGAACGCGGCCAGGCCGATGGCGAGCAGGTCCCAGTTGACGGTGGCGGTGAGCACCAGGGCCGGGGAGAGCGCGAACAACGCGGCGTCCCAGGGTCGTCGGCGGCGCAGGCTGAGGATGACCGCGACGGTGGCGACGGCGAGCGCGCCGAGCACCAGCGCGTTGAGGTTGTAGAACCACTGTCCCTGGTTGATGGCGGGGTTGTCGACGCCGAGGGCGTGCACCGGCAGGCCGAGCGCGCCCATGAAGTAGCCGGTCAGCACCGGGTACTCCACCGGGTGGTCGGCGTAGGGCACCTTGCCCTCGTTGAGCCCTTCGGCGTAGTAGAGCGCCAGCACGTCCGTGTAGCACATGCGGGTGTACTGGATGTTGTTCTGCCACGCGCCGTCCTGGCAGGGGGATTTCTGCACCCAGTGCAGTGCCAGCGTCAGGCAGACCAGCGCCAGCACGATCCGGCCGGCGGTCCAGAACCGGCTCTCGCGGTCGGCCGGCCGGTCCAGGGCGGCGGCGTGGTCGCCGAGCGGCCCCCCGATCAGACCGGAGGCGCCGCGGACGAACCAGTCCGAGCGGGACGGGTGGTCAATCGTCTCTGCCGATCGCGGCGCCGCCTCGGACGCGCCGGGCTCATCGATGCCTGCGGGCGACTGGGTGCTCATGGAGAGGCATCCTGCCGTACACAGGGGGTCGCCGTCCCGTCGCGCGCGGAGAAATTCCGGTACGCGAAACGCCGGCGGCGGCCGGACCGCTCGGGTCCGGCCGCCGCCGTCAGGTCGTGCGCGTCAATTCTGGCGTGTCGGTGGCGTGCTCGGTAGCAGCCCGCCACCGCCGCCACCACCGCCGGGGCGTCCGCCGCCACCGGGTAGCCCGCCCCCGCCGGGGTTACCACCCTGGTCGCCGCCGCCGGGGTTGCCGCCGCCGGGCGTACCGCCGGGGCAGAACAGGCCCAGCGGGTCGCAGCCCGGTCCGCCCGGCTGGCCCGGCTCGTTCGCCGGCGGCGGCGGGGCCTCGCCGTTGCCGGCGTCGTCCTTGCCGACGTTCGCCGCGGGCGGGAACTCTTCCTTGTCCTTGCCCTTGAGCGCGTCGTTCATGAAGCGCTGGAAGATGTCACCGGGCATCCGGGCACCGCTGATGTCCCGGCCGTCCTTGTACTGGATCGCCTTGCGGTCCTTGACGTTGCCGACCCAGACCGCGGTGGCGAGTTGTGGCGTGTAGCCGATCATCCAGGCGTCGCCGTTGCGGGTGGTCTTGTCGCCGAGTTCCCAGGTGCCGGTCTTCTCGGCGACCTGGCGGCCCTCGTCGAGCCGCTTGTTGATCTGGCCCGGGTACTGCTTCAGCACGGAGGTGACGTCCGCGACGATGTCCTTGTCGATCCGCTGCTGCCCCTTGAGCTTCTCCGCGCCGACCAGGTCCCACTTACCCGTGTCCGGGTTCTGCTTCTCCACCTTCCGGATGAAGTGCGCCTTGTGGTACATGCCCTGGTTCGCGAACGTGGCGACACCGTTTGCGTGGTCGAGCACCGTGATCGGGTACTGGCCGTAACCGAGGACGTGGAAGAACGGCGACGGTGCCAGGTCCTTCGGGTCGGCCTTGGTCAGGTCGTGCGCCTTGGCCGGGTTGGTGTCGGTCTGCCACATCGTGGTGACGCCGGCCTGCTTGGCCATGTCGAGCACCTTGTCCGGGCCGATCTGCTCGGTGATGTAGTAGAACGGCACGTTCAGCGACTTCAGCGTCGACAGTTCGAGCGTGCAGGAGTCACCGCAGGAAACCTTGTCCGCGCCGGCGTTGCTGACCTTGAACTTGGTGCCCTTCGGCGTGAACGCCGATCCCTTCCACCGGGACTTGAGCGAGATGCCTTCCTTCAGCGCCGCCGCCAACGTGTAGATCTTGAAGCTCGAACCCGGTGAGTGGCCACCGCTCACGACGCCGTTGTCGACGTTCTTGCCGGCGTAGTCGGTGCCGGTGCCGTTGTCGCCGCCGTAGTAGGCGAGCACGCGCCCGGTCTTCGGGTCGATCGCCACCACGGCGGCCATCAGGTTCGACGGCTGGCCGGCGAGTTCGGACTTCTTCCTGGCCCGCTGGGCCGCGTCGAGCGCCGCCTCCTGCATCTTCCGGTTGATCGTGGTGGTGATCCTGTAGCCGCCGCGGCTGAGCGCCTTGGCGCACAGCGGCTTCTTGTCCGTCACCTCGGCCTCGTTGTCGGTGCAGAGCTTCATCTCGCGCAGTTCCTGCGAGACGTAGTTGACGACGTTGCCGTACGGGGTGTCGATGCCGTAGCCACCAGCGCTGCTCTTCGACGGCTTCTGGATGTTCTTCGGGTACTCGGTGGGGTGCTGCGGCGTGTTCGGCGCGTCCAGCCACTTCTCCGTGATCATGCCGTTGATCACGTAGTTCCACCGGTCGACGGCGGCCTGCGCGTTGATCGCCGGGTCGTAGCCCTTGTGCGTGGCGCTCGGCTCCGGCTGCTTGATCAGGGCGGCGAGCACCGCGGCCTCGGCGACGTTCAGGTCCTTGACGTTCTTGGCGAAGTACGTCTGCGCCGCCGACTGGATGCCGTAGGCGCCCCGGCCGAAGTAGATGACGTTCAGGTAGTGCTGCATGATCACGCGCTTGTCGTACTTGTCGTTCAGCTTGGAGGCGAGGATCGCCTCCTTCACCTTGCGGCCGTACGTGTCCTGGTTCAGGTTGTCGAACGCGTTGCGCGCGTACTGCTGGGTGATGGTCGAGGCGCCCTGCTTGTCGCCGCCGGTGAGGTTGTTCCACGCGGCCCGCGTGATGCCCTTGTAGTCCACACCGGAGTGCTTGTAGAAGTTCCGGTCCTCCGCCGCGGCCACCGCGTGCTGCACGTGCTCCGGAATCTGGTCGATGGTGACGAGTTGGCGGTTCTGGTCACCGATCCGCGCGAAGGCCTTGCCGCTCGAGTCCAAGATCGTGGTGGACAGCGGCGGGATCGTGTCCTCCGGGAGCACCACCTTGGTGGAGTACCAGGTGAAGCTCACCACGCCGATGCCGGCGAGCATGATGAACACGGCGAAGCCGGCGATCAGCATGTTGATCCGGCGGCGCTTCTTCGCGCGCGCCGGGTCCTCGCCGCGACCGCCCCGGCCGGGGCCGGTCGGGCCGCCGGGACCGCCGGGACCGCCACCGGCGGAGCCGGGCACCCGGGCGCGGCCGCCCACCGCCGCCGCGCCGACGCTCGCCCGGGCGCCGACGCTCGCGCGCCCGCCCACGCTCGCCGCGCCGACCGCGGCACGTCCGGCCGGAGCGGCCGGGGAGACCGGAACCGACGCCCGTCCGGCGCCCGCGCGCCCGGAGGCGCCGGGTGCCGGCGAGACGGGCACCGAGGCGCGGCCACCCGCGCCGGCCCGGCCCACCGAGGCCGAGCCCGATGCCGGGCGCGGCGCCGGAGCGGCGCCACCGACCGAGGCCCGGCCGCCCGAGCCGTACGGTGTCGCGGAGGCGCGCGCCGAGGCGCCGCCGTCCGGGGAGCCGGACCAACCGTTCCCGCCCTGGTTCCACTCGGAACCGGGGTCGCCGTTCGGGCCCGGGATCTGGGCCCGCCCACGCGAAGAACTGGGATCGCCGTAGTTCATTCCTCACACCCTGCCGGTCGCGGTGGGGCGCGGGGGCGCCGCCACCGGGTTGCCGTGAGCTGGAACACGGGACGTTACCCGCCGGCCATGCCCGCGGTTGCCCGTAAAATCCGATCTATTCGGACTAATTACGTCTAAGGGCTGTCGATTCCGCCACCCGGGGAATGGGCCGGCAGAGATCGGGACAGCCACGTTCACCGTTGCGCCTCTCGCCTTCGCCGAGGGGTGGAGCCGTTGGCCGCGACGGAATCCTCCGCGCCCTCCGCCTCGCCCACGAGACCGTCCCGGCCGAGCAGGAACTGCTCGACGAGATGGTTCCAGTCGCAGCCGGGGCAGACCTCCACCACGAACACCTGGAACTCACGCAGCGTCATGGCCAGGACGGGCAACTCGGCCCGGGTACGCGCCTGGCCGGCCGACTGCTTGAGTTCGTCACCGTAAATGTAGTGGACGTGGATCAGGTTCTCGCTGCGGCAGATCGGGCAGCGGTGATCGGTCGGCTCGCCGTGGAAGCGCGCAGCGTTCTTCAGGTACGGCGAGGCGTCGCAGACGTCGTACGTGCCGATCCGCCCGGCGAGCAGTTCACGCAGCACCGCCCGCTTCTGGAGCGAGTAGTCGACGACCTGGCGCTGCGTACGCATGCGGCAAAGGGTACGCGCTCCGACGAACCCAGGCGACCATGGTCACGATGCGTGATGATCGCGTCGCGTAAGACAGGGTTTGCCCCGTACATCGGCGTCCGCTAACGTGCGATGTATCGGTCCGATACATCGCGGTGGTTAGTGCTCCGCGCAGGGGGAAAGAAGGGATGGCCCGTGCTCGAGCTCGCCATCCTCGGCCTCCTGCAGGAKGCGCCGATGCACGGCTACGAACTGCGCAAGGAGCTGACCGCCAAGCTCGGCGCCATCCGGGCGGCGATCAGCTACGGCTCGCTCTACCCGACCCTGCGCCGGCTGCAGGCGGCGGGATGGATCACCGAAGCCGCTGAGACACCCGCGACCGCCGAGGAGGTTCCCGCGCTGACCAGCCGACGTGGTCGGGTGGTCTACACCATTACCGCGGAGGGCAAGGAACGCTTCGCCCAGCTGATAGCGCAGGCTGGACCCGAGACGTACGACGACACGGGCTTCGGGGTGCACTTCGCGTTCTTCGCCCGGACCGACCAGGCCACCCGGCTCCGGATCCTGGAAGGTCGTCGTCGCAAGATCGAGGAACGTCGCGAAGGTCTTCGTGACGTGCTCGGCCGGGCAGCCGAGCGACTCGACGCGTACACCCTGGAACTGCAACGCCACGGGCTCGACGCCTGTGAGCGCGAAGTCCGCTGGCTGGAGGAGCTCATCGCCAACGAGCGCTCCGGCCGGGCCCCGGCCGACCCGCGAACCGGGACGGCCGACGGCCGACGAGACAACGACAGCCCGCCCACGCCTGGAACGTCCAGGACAGAGCGGCCGTGATGAAGAAGAAGGAGGCAGACGCTATGGGCTCCGTCCGCGTCGCCATCGTCGGTGTGGGTAACTGCGCCTCGTCCCTGGTCCAGGGCGTGGAGTACTACCGGAACGCCGACCCGAACGACCGCGTCCCGGGTCTCATGCACGTCACCTTCGGCGACTACCACGTATCCGACGTGAAGTTCGTCGCGGCGTTCGACGTGGACGCCAAGAAGGTGGGCATGGACCTCGCGGAGGCGATCGTCGCCAGCGAGAACAACACGATCAAGCTGTGCGACGTGCCGCCGACCGGCGTCACCGTGCAGCGCGGCCCGACCTTCGACGGTCTCGGCCAGTACTACCGCGAGATCGTCGAGGAGTCGGACGCCAAGCCGGTCGACGTGGCGCAGGCGCTGCGCGACGCGCAGGTCGACGTGGTCGTCTCCTACCTCCCGGTGGGCTCCGAGGAGGCCGACAAGTTCTACGCCCAGGCCGCGATCGACGCCGGCTGCGCGTTCGTGAACGCCCTGCCGGTCTTCATCGCCTCCGACCCGGAGTGGGCGAAGAAGTTCACCGACGCCGGCCTGCCGATCGTCGGCGACGACATCAAGAGCCAGGTCGGCGCCACGATCGTGCACCGCGCCCTGGCGAAGCTCTTCGAGGACCGCGGGGTCGAGCTGCTGCGCACGTACCAGCTCAACTTCGGCGGCAACATGGACTTCATGAACATGCTGGAGCGCAACCGCCTGGTCTCGAAGAAGATCTCGAAGACCCAGTCGGTGACCTCCCAGATCCCGCACGAGATGCAGAAGAGCGACGTGCACATCGGCCCGTCCGACCACGTGCCGTGGCTGGACGACCGCAAGTGGGCGTACATCCGCCTGGAGGGCCGTTCCTTCGGCGACACCCCGCTCAACGCGGAGCTGAAGCTCGAGGTGTGGGACTCGCCGAACTCGGCCGGTGTCATCATCGACGCCGTCCGCGCCGCGAAGATCGCGCTGGACCGGAAGATCGGTGGCCCGATCCTCTCCGCCTCCTCGTACTTCATGAAGTCCCCGCCGGAGCAGTACGCCGACCACGACGCGCACGCCGCCGTCGAGGCGTTCATCGCCGGCGAGATCGAGCGCTGACGCGCTGAAACGCTGAAGAAGGAAGGCCGGGTCCGCGCGGACCCGGCCTTCCTTCTTCGGGTACGTCAGGACCAGGCGCGCCGCAGCGCCACGGCCGCCTCCAGCTCCAGCAGCGTCACCTTGCGCGGCAGCCCGCCGCCGAAGCCGACCAGCTTGCCGCCCGCGCCGACGATCCGGTGACAGGGCACGATCACCGGTACCGGATTGCGGTTGCAGGCCACCCCGACCGCCCGCGCGCCGCCCGGGTCGCCGACCGCCTTCGCCACCTCGCCGTAGGTCTTCGTCTCCCCGTACGGGATGCCTGTCATCTCCCGCCAGACCGCGCGTTCGAACTCCGAGCCGCGCGGGGCCGACACCGGCACCGTGAACTCGGTCAGCTCACCGGCGAAGTACGCCCGCAGCTCCGTCACCGCCAGCCGCGCCACCGCGTCGCCGGGCTCGTCGGCCGCCCCGTCCACCCGGCCGAAGTGCGCGCCGCGCACCGCGTCGTCGTCGGTGCCGACGGAGAACTCCCCGATCGGTGAGTCGAGCACTGTCCAGCGCATGCCACCCATTGTCGCGCGACGGGCAAAGATTTCCCCGCCCCGGGCGTCTGGAGATGCGGAGGTGGACGGTGGCAGAGGTCGACGGGGRGTTCACCGCGTTCGTCAACGAGCGGGGAGCGGCCCTGCTGCGGGTCGCCTACGCGCTGGCCGGCAGCCAGCACGCGGCGGAGGATCTGCTGCAGAACGCGCTGGCCAAGGCGTACGTCCGGTGGCCCCGGATCCACGGCGACGCGGAGCCGTACGTGAAACGGATCCTCTACCACGACCAGGTCTCCGGCTGGCGGCGGCGGGCGCGGCGCGCGGAGGTGCCGGTGGCCGAACTGCCGGAGCGACCGGCCGCCGGCGACGACAGCGACCTGCGGCTGCTGGTGCGGGACGCGCTGCGGACACTGCCGCCGCGCCAGCGGGCCGTGCTCACCCTGCGCTACCTGGAGGACCTGAGCGTCGAGCAGACAGCCGCGCTGCTCGGCTGCCGCCCCGGCACCGTGGCCAGCCAGAGCACCAAGGCGCTGGCCCGTCTCCGGAAGCTGGTGCCGGGGCTGGACGGGCTGACGAACCGGACGGAGGTGACCCGATGAGCACGTCGCTGGACGAGACGCTGCGGACGGCCGTACACGATCTCGCCGACGGCGCCGCGCCCGCGCCGGACCTGGCGTGGCGCGCGCTCGGCCGGGGCCGCAGGCTGCGCCGCCGACGGCGGGTGGGCACTGCCGCTGCCGCGCTCGTCGCCGTGCTCGCGGTGGCGCTGCCGTTCGTCCTGCTCCGGCCGCGTCCCGCCCCGCCGCCGACCGCGCCGCCGGTCACCGTCGACCCGTTGCCTGTCATCAGGTCGGCGCCCGGACCGGACTGGGCGGACGGGCCGCTGGTGCTGCCCGGCGACTGGGTGGTCACCGGCACGCAGGCGAGGGCGGGCGCCGCCGGGCCGTCGTACCTGCTCGACCGGGGACGCGGCCGGTACTTCGGCAACGGCCGCTACGACGCCGTCCTGCCCGCGCCCACCGGCTCGCTGGTGGCGGTCTGGGACGACGACCGGCCCCGGCAGGTCGGCCTGGTCGACGTGGTCCGGGGCACCACCCGCTGGTACGAGCCGGGCCGCGCGCTGGGCTCGCCGAACTGGTCGCCGGACGGCCGCAGCCTGCTGTTCACCAGTAACCGGGTCGGTCACCCCGGGTTCGTCGTGCTCGACGTGGACGGAACTGTCCGCTCCCACGCTGTCGACACCGGCCGCTACCCCTGCACCGATTCCTGCCCCTTCCTGTGGAGCCGGGACGGGCGGGAGGTGCTGCTACCGCAGACCGACCCGAGCGGTCCCCGGTCCGAGGCGGTCCGGCACCCCCGCCGGGGCGTGCAGTTCTTCGCCGCCGACAGCGGCCGGCCCACCCGGTTCGAGCCGCTGCCGGGCGACCCGGCCGGGCCGTGGGCGTGGTCACCGGACGGGCGGCTGGTGGTGGTGCAGGGGCAGAAGGAGCCGCTGCTCGTGGAGGCGGCGACCGGCCGGGTGGTGAACCCGTTGCCGGTGGCCGACGTCGTCTGGGTCGGCGACGACCGCCTGCTCTACCGGCGGCCGTACGGGTCGCGGGACTTCGTGCTCGCCGACACCACCGGCCGCGAACTCGTGCGTCAGCCGCTGCCGGAGGACCTCGCCCTCGCCGAGGTGACGATCGCGCCGCGCTGACCCGGCGCTGAACCTCTGCTGGACGTAGTGGATGTTGCACGGCGTCGATACCGTGCAGGTCATGGCCACCGGGACGCTCATCTTCCTGATCATCGGCGGGGTCGGTGTGGGCGTGCTGACGCTCGCCCTGCTCGGCTCGGGAGTGCTCCACCTCGGCCAGCCGGACGTCGACGGGCCGGTGTCGCTGGAGGCGGTCGCCGGGTTCACCGGCGCGTTCGGCTTCGGCGCCGCGATCGTCAACGAGCTGCTCGGCGGGCGTACCCCCGGGATGATCGCGGCGGCGGTGGCCGGCGGCGCGCTCGCCGCCGTGCCCACCGGCTGGCTGGCGGCCCGGCTCAGTCGCGCGGCCCGCAACATGCGCACCGACGCCACCCCCACCCGCGACCACCTGGCCGGCGCGATCGGCCTGGTGGTGACGCCGATCCCCAGCGGCGGCTACGGCGAGGTGCGGGTACGCCTCGCCGGCCAGCCGGTGAAGCTCAACRCCCGCGCCGACGGGCCGATCCCGGTYGGCACCCGGATCTTCGTGGTCGAAGCACTGAGCGAGACCAGCGTGCACGTCGAGACCTACTGACACCAACAGACGGGAATGCCCATGCCCCTGCTCGTCGCCATCGGCGGCGCGGTCCTCCTCGCCGTCGTCCTCGTACTCTTCGTGTTGTCCCGGATCAAGGTGGCCGGGCCGAACCAGGCGTTCATCGTCACCGGCCGCAAGGGCCGCACCACCCAGACCGCCGACGGAGCCCGCTCCACCGACATGTCCGGGCAGAAGGTCGTGCTCGGCGCCTCGGTGTTCGTCCTGCCGGTGGTGCAGAAGCTCCAGTCGCTCGACCTGTCCAGCCGCCGGATCGACGTCAGCATCCGCGGCGCGGTGAGCAAGCAGGGCATCCGCACCGAGCTGCACGGCGTCGCGATCGTCAAGGTCGGCGGCACCGAGGACGCGATCCGCGCCGCCGCCCAGCGCTTCCTGAACCAGCAGGAGGAGATCGACAACTTCACCCGCGAGGTGCTGGCCGGTGCGCTCCGCTCGATCGTCGGGCGGCTCACCGTCGAGGAGATCATCCGGGACCGGGCGGCGTTCGCCAGCGCGGTCGCCGAGGAGGCCGAGCACTCGATGACCAACCAGGGCCTGGTGCTGGACACGTTCCAGCTCCAGGACATCCTGGCCGAGGGCTCCTACCTGCAGGACCTGGGCCGGCCGGAGGCGGCCCGGGTGCTCAAGGACGCGGCCATCGCCGAGGCGCGGGCCCGCCAGCAGGCCGAGCAGGAGCGGCTGCTCGCCGAGGAGGCGATCGCCGAGGCGAACCGGAACCTGGCGCTCAAGCAGGCCGGCATCCAGGCCGAGATCGACGCGGCCAAGGCGAAGTCGGCGGCGGCCGGGCCGCTCGCCCAGGCCGAGCGGGACCAGGCGATCCTCTCCGAGCAGCAGAAGGTGGCCGAGCGCAACGCCGAGCTGAAGCAGCGCCAGCTCGACACCGAGGTGCGCAAGCCGGCCGACGCGGCCCGGTACAAGGTGGAGCAGGAGGCCGAGGCGAACCGCAACGCGGCGGTGCTCAACGCCGACGCGCAGCGGCAGGCGACCATCGCCGCCGCGCAGGCCGCCGCCGAGCAGGCCCGCCTCACCGGTGAGGGCGAGCGGGCCCGCCGGGCCGCGCTGGCCGAGGCGAACGCGATCGAGGGCGCCAAGGAGGGCGAGGCGGAGCAGCGCCGGCGTTCCGCGATCGCCGAGGCGGTCGAGCGGGAGGGCCAGGCCGAGGCGGCGGCCATCCTCGCCAAGGGTCAGGCCGAGGCCGACGCGATGGCCCGCAAGGCCGAGGCGTTCGCCGCGTACGGCGAGGCGGCCGTCCTGGACTTGCTGGTCAAGGTGCTGCCCGAGGTGGTCGGCGCGGCCAGCGCCCCGATCGGCGCGATCGACAAGATGACGGTGATCTCCACCGACGGCGCGTCGTCGCTGACCAAGTCGGTGGCCGGGAACGTCGCCCAGGGTCTCCAGCTGGGCAGCGACCTCACCGGCATCGACCTGGCCGGGCTGCTGGCGCGGCTGGGCAGCAGCGCGCAGAACAACGGCAAGAGCACTGTGGACGGCAGCACCGTCGACGCGTGACGAACGACGGCGCCCGCCGGGTCTCCCCTCGGGGAGCCGGCGGGCGCCGTTTCGGTGTGGCGGGTCAGAGCGCGGCGAAGACGAACTTCTCGCCGGTGCTCAGGCCCAGGGTCTCGCTGTTCCAGTCGATGACGCGGCTGGCGATGAGCTGGCTGCCCCCGGTCGCGCCGGCGGTGACCGCCTTGCCGTTGGCGTTCGCCCGCAGGTAGACCGAGCCGTCGGTGTTGTAGTCGAGGAAGTCGAAGACCTCCCAGGCGTCGATCACGGTGGCCTTCGCGATCAGCGCCCGGTTGCCGCCGGCGTCCGCCGTGACGAACTGGTTGTTCGCCAGCGCGCGCAGGGCGAAGAACCCGTCGCCCACGCTGACGACCTCGTACCGCTCCCAGGCCCCGACGGTCGCGGCCCGGGCGATCAGGGGCCGGGTGCCGCCGCTCTCGGTGGTCACGTAGTTGCCGTTTGCCACCGCCTTGATGCCGACCACCGGGGGCGCCGCGTCGAAGTCGAACTTCTCCGCCGCGCCGATGGTGGTCTTGCTGGCGATCAGCGGGTTGGTGGTGTTCGAGGCGGTGACGTACTTGCCGTTTGTGACGGCCTTCAGACTGACCGAGCCGTCGGTGTTCGTGACGATCTGGAACTTCTCCCAGTCGCCGATCGCGGCGGACCGGGCGATCAGCGGACGATTGCCGCCGCTCTCGGCGGTGACGAACAGGTTGTTCGTGACGGCACGCAGGCCGTAGTAGCCGTTGCCGGCGTCCACCACGTCGTACCGCTCCCAGGCGCCGACCTCGGTGCCGCGCGCGATCAGCGGCCGGTTGCCGCCGCTCTCCGCCGTCACGTACAGGCCGTTGCCGCGGGCCTTGAGGCCGTACGACTCGCGCGCCACCACCGCGTCGCCGACGTGCAGCAGCCGGTCGGGCGAGCCCATGATGTCGTGCACCGCGCCGCTGACGCTCGTGCCCACGACCGAGTCGCGCACCTGCTGCGGGGTCCAGCCCGGGTGTGCCTCCAGCACCAGCGCCGCGGCGCCCGCCACGTGCGGGGAGGCCATCGACGTGCCGTTCATCGTCTCCGTGCCGGTGGCGGTGCCGGCCTTGGCCGAGACGATGCCGGTGCCCGGCGCGAAGGTGTCCAGGCAGGTGCCGTAGTTGGAGAACCAGGCCCGGAAGTCGATCTGGTCGGTGGCGCCGACGGTGATGGCCGCCGGCACCCGCGCCGGTGACTCGCCGCAGGCGTCCTGCATGCTGTTGCCGGCCGCGACGGCGTAGGTGATGCCGGAGGCGATGGAGCGGGCGACCGCGTCGTTCACCGCTTGGTCGATGCCCCCGAAGCCGAGGCTCATGTTGGCCACCGACGGCCCGGTGGCGTGCGAGGTGACCCAGTCGATGCCGGCGAGCACCTGTTCGCTGCTGCCGCCGCCGTCGCAGTCGAGCACACGTACGGCGACGAGCGCGACGTCCTTGGCGACCCCGTACTTCGTGCCGCCGATCGTGCCGGCCACGTGCGTGCCGTGCCCGTCGCAGTCCTGCGCCACGTCGTCGGACTCCACCGCGTCGTAGCCGTTGCGGGCCCGGCCGCCGAAGTCCTCGTGGTCGATGTCGATGCCGGTGTCGATGACGTAGGCGGTCACTCCGGCGCCGGTCGCCGGGTAGGTGTACCGGCCGTCGGTCTTCGTCCGCGACTGGTCGATCCGGTCCAGCCCCCACGGCGGGGTGGTCTGGGTGCCGGTGGCCTGGTAGCGCTGGACCTGCTGCACGTAGGCGACGGCCGGGTCCGCGGCGAGGCGCTCCGCCTGCCGGCGGTCCATGCTGGCGGAGTAGCCGGACAGCGCCTTGCCGAACACCCGACGTACGGAGCCGCCGTGCTCGCCGGCGAGGGCCGACGCGGTGGACTTCACCTTGGCGGGACCGGCCTTGCCGTCCTTGAGGACGACGATGTAGCGGCCGGGTACCGCCGCGGCGGTGTCGGCGCCCCGGACCGGGGCACGCTTCGGGCCGGCCGGGTCGGCCGAGGCGGCGCCGCCGGTGGCGGCGCAGATGATGGAGGTCGCGGAGGTGAGGGCAAGCCCCACCAGCGCGGAGCGGCGCAGCGCGCCATGACGTGACACTGAATGCTCTCCCCGTGTCCAGCGGCCGTCCCTTCGGGACGGGCGGATGTGATCAGGACAGCCGTACCCGTCGATCCGGGTGGCTGATGATGACCATCATCATGCGCGAGACATCGACCGATGCACGTCAACCTTTCGGTCGACACGCCGCCGTATCGTCGTGGAGCTTCCCCGCGCGGGGAGGTCAGCCGATGATGCCCTCGTCGCGGGCCCAGCGCAGCAGCGCCGCCTCGGCCTCGTCGCGGTCCAGCGGCCCGCGCTCCAGTCGCAGCTCCTTGAGGTGCTGCCAGGCACGGYCGACCACCGGTCCCGGCGGTACGCCGAGCAACTCCATGATCGCGTTGCCGTCCAGGTCGGGCCGCACCCGGGCCAGGTCCTCCTCGGCGGCGATCCGGGCGATCCGCTCCTCCAGCGCGTCGTAGTCGGCCGCGAGCTGCGCGGCCTTGCGCCGGTTGCGGGTGGTGCAGTCGGAACGGGTCAGCTTGTGCAGGCGGGACAGCAGGTCGCCGGCGTCGGTGACGTACCGGCGCACCGCCGAGTCGGTCCACTCGCCCCGGCCGTACCCGTAGAAGCGCAGGTGCAGGCCGACCAGCTTGACCACCTGGGAGGTGATCTCCTTGGAGTAGCGCATCGCCTTCATCCGGGCCTTGGTCAGCCGGGCCCCGACCACCTCGTGGTGGTGGAAGCTGACCCGGCCGTCCGCGCCGACCGCCTTGGTGGCCGGCTTGCCGACGTCGTGCATCAGCGCGGCCATCCGCAGCACGAAGTCGCAGCCGTCGGACTCCAGTGACATGGCGTTGCTGACCACTGTGAGCGTGTGCTCGTAGACGTCCTTGTGCTGGGCGTGCTCGTCGATGGTGAGCTTCAGGCCGGTCAGCTCGGGCAGGAAGCGCTCGGCCAGGCCGGTGTCGACGAGCAGCCGCAGCCCGGTGATCGGGTCGGCGCCGCAGAGCAGCTTGGTGAACTCGTCCCGGATCCGTTCCGCGGTGATCCGGTCCAGGTCGCCGGCCATCTCGGTCATCGCGGCGCGGACGTCCGGGTGGACGGCGAAGCGGAGCTGGGCGGCGAACCGGGCCGCGCGCAGCATCCGCAGGGGGTCGTCGCGGAACGACTCCTGCGGCGTGCCGGGGGTACGGATGATCTTGGCGGCCAGGTCGGCCAGCCCGCCGTACGGGTCGGTGAACCGGTGGTCGGGCAGGCTGACCGCCATCGCGTTGACGGTGAAGTCGCGGCGCTTCAGGTCTTCGACCAGGCTGGTGCCGTACTGCACCACCGGGTTACGGCTGACCTGGTCGTAGACCTCGGCCCGGAAGGTGGTGATCTCCAGGTTGAGGCCGTCGCGCTGGCAGGCGATGGTGCCGAACTCACGCCCGGTCTCCCAGATCGACTCCGCCCAGCCACGGATGACCTTGACCGTCTCGTCGGGGTGGGCGTCGGTGCAGAAGTCGAGGTCGTTGCCGAGCCGGCCGAGCAGCGCGTCGCGGACGGATCCGCCCACCAGGTGCAGTTCGTGACCGGCCTGGGCGAAGCGCCGGCCCAGCTCGTCGGCGACCGGTGAGACTCGGAGCAGTTCGGCGACGGCGTTGCGCTGCGCGGCGGTCAGCTCGCGGCGGTCGGCGGCGTGGGAGGCGGAGGCTTCGGACATGGGATCGCCAGCCTATCGGGCCGAGGGTGGATCGACCGCGCCGGGCGCGGGTAACGGGCGGAGGTTGACTAAGGTTCCGGTTGGGCGGGGCCGGCCGGACCCGGTTGCGACGTACCCCTTGGAGGCTGGCAGATGAGCGGCGGGCTCTACCGCAGCGCGAACGCGCACGGCGGCGGCCTGCCGCCGGACGACGGCGCCACCTTCATCTCCGCCGAGCCGCTGAACCAGCCGGGCGTCGAGGCCGTCGCGCCCCCGCAGGAGGTGGTGGCCGAGACCAGCGCCGCGGCGAACAGCGCGGTGATGGCCATCGGCAGCCTGGTCAGTCGGGGTACGGGCTTCATCCGCAACCTGATGATCGGCGCCGCGCTCGGCACCATGGTCGGTGACGCGTTCACCACCGCCCAGTTCCTGCCCAACCAGGTCTACGAGTTCCTGCTCGGCGGCGTGCTGACCAGCGTCCTGGTGCCGGTGCTGGTCCGCCGCCGCAAGATCGACGCGGACCGGGGCGAGGCGTACGCGCAGCGCCTGCTGACCCTCGCGGTGCTGGCCCTGGCCGCGACCGCGCTGATCGCCGTGGTGCTGGCCCCGGTGCTCACCGCCGTGTACGCGGCCGGCAGCGACGACCCGGCGTACACCACGCTGGTCACCCGGCTGTCGTACCTGATGCTGCCGATGCTGTTCTTCACCGGCATCAGCGCGTTGATCGCCGCGGTGCTGAACACCCGGGGGCACTTCGCCGCCCCGATGTGGGCGCCGATCCTCAACAACATCGTCTCCATCGGCACGTTCGGCCTGTACATCGTCGTCTACAGCGCGAAGGCGCTGCCGCCCGGCGAGGTGGGCTGGGACCGGATCCTGCTGGTCGGCGGCGGCACGCTGCTGGGCGTCGCGGTGCAGGCGATCGGCCTGCTGCCCGCGCTGCGCAAGGTCGGCTTCCGGTGGAAGGCACGGTTCGACTTCCGCGAGCTGGGGCTGCGCGAGCTGGCCCGGCTCGGCGCCTGGATGTTCTGCTACGTCGCGGTCAACCAGCTCGGCCTCTTCGTGGTGGTCAACCTGCTCAACCGGGCCACCGGCGGGGACGGCCAGAACGCCGGCCTGCTGATCTACAACAACGTCTTCCTGCTGCTGATGATGGCGCACGGCATCATCGCCGTCTCGATCATCACCGCGCTGATGCCGCGGATGAGCGCGGCCGCCGCCGAGAACCGGTTCCACGACGTCACCGCCGACCTGTCCCGGGGCACCCGGATGGTCACCGCGGTGCTCGCGCCCATCGCGGTCTGCTACGCGGTGCTGGCCGCCCCGATCTCGGTGGTGGTGTTCCGGTACGGCGCGTTCACCGGCGACAACGCGGTGGCCACCTCGACGGTGCTGCTGGTGGCGGCGCTCGGCCTGGTGCCGTTCGCGGTCAGCCAGCTCTTCACCTTCGCGTTCTACGCGCTGCCGGACACCCGTACCCCGGCTCTGGTCAACATTCCGGTGGTGGCGCTGCGCGTCCTGCTCCAGGTCGGTCTGTTCCTGATCTTCTCGAACACGTTCGCGGCGGCCGGGATGATGCTCGGCAACGCCGTGTCGTACCTGGCGGCGGCGATCATCTCGGCGATGCTGCTGCGGCCCCGGGTGGGCCGGATCGGGCTGGGCGGGATCATGCGCACGCTCGGCCGGGTGGTCGTGGCGGCCCTCGGCGCGGCGGTCGTCGGCCTGCTCGTGGTCGCGGTGCTGCCGGGCGACCCGGCGAGCCTGAGCTGGCTCGCCGCGGCGGTCCAGTTGGTGATCGGCGGCGCGGCGATCGGCGCCACCTACCTCGGGCTCGCCATGGTGCTGCGGATCGGCGAGATCACCGAGGTGGTCGGGATGGTCCGGCGGCGCCTCGGGCGTTGACCCCCTCGGTGACCGACGGTGAACGAGGATCACCAGGCTGGGGATACGGCTGTGGATAACTTGGAATTCCCCCGTCCACTGGGCCTCTCGGCCTGTGGACAACCAACCGTACGGACGAGGGAGCGCAGGCCGGGAAGGGGAAAACCTCCCCGTCGCCGCACCGGTACGCCCCTGTGCCACCTCGTTGCCGTCAACCTCTAGATTGGCGGTGCGTGTCCGGCTCGCCCGCCGGGTGGGCGGGCGACCCGGCCGGGAGCCCGTGGCGACTGGCCTTCCGGCCGGTCACAGCGGGAAGATGACATGTCGGAGAACCGGGCATCCCGGGTAAGGTCGCTCTCGACGGGTACGACCGGGATCGACGCGGGCGTCGAGACCGCGGCCGTTCCACCGAAGGCAGAGCGGGAAGCCACATGCCCAGCAGCACGGGTCCATCGATCGACGCGATCACCGAGGGAGGACGGGTGACCCAGGTCGGCGAGGGTCAGGAAGCGGAGGAGACCTCTCCTGCGGTCGTGACCTTCGGTGCTCCCACGGTCGGTGAGCTGCTCGCCGAGCGGTACGAACTGGTCGAGCACATCAACAACGACAGCGCGGGCCGGTTGGTCTGGCGCGGTGTCGACGTGGTGCTCCGCCGTCCCGTCGCGGTGGTCCTCCGCTACCCGGGTGGCGACTCCGCCACCGAGATGCTTCAGGCCGCGGTCGCCGCGAGCCGCGTCATCCACCCCAACCTGGTCGGCGTCTACGACGCGATCGACGAGGACGACCGCGCCTACGTGGTCCGCGAGTGGGTGGACGGGCAGTCGCTGCGCGAGATGGTCGCCGCCGACGGGCCGCTCGACCCGGCTCGGGCCACGGCGATCGGCAACGCCGTCGCGAGCGCCCTCGCCGCCGTACACGCCACCGGCATGGTGCACGGCAACCTGCACCCCGGCACGGTGATGATCAGCGACGACGGCCGGGTGGTGCTCGCCGACGCGCGTACCGACGGGGCGGACAGCCAGCAGAACGACCTGCGCGCGGTCGGTGGGGTGCTCTACTTCGCCCTGACCGGGCACTGGCCGCACGGCGAGGCCCCGCTGCACGGCGCCACCGCCGGGCACGGCCGCGCCGCCCTGCCGGACGCGGTCCGCGACGCCACCGGCGCCATCGCCGCGCCCCGGCAGGTGCGTGCCGGCGTGCCGGCGTACCTCGACGACCTGACCATGGACCTGCTCGACCGGGAGATCGACCCGCCGGCGTCGGACGTGCTGGCCGCCGAGCTGAGCCGGCTCGACATCCCGGCCGACGAGCAGTTCCTGGAGCAGGCCGGGCCGCTGCGTTTCACCGCCGAGCCCGGCGAGGAGCCCTCGCCGCTGGCCGCGGCCGGCGGGCGCAAGGTTGCCATCGGCATCGCCGGCATGCTGGCTGTCGCCCTGGTCGGGCTGCTCATCGGCATCAACGCGCTCGGCGGTGGCGACGACGGCGACAAGGAGCCGGTCGCCCAGCCGTCGAACAGCGCGCCGGCCAGCGCCGGCGGTGGCGACGAGCCCGCAGCGCAGGTCCGCAAGCTCACCATCCAGGACGTACGGATCATCGACCCGGACGGCGATCGCGCGGAGGTGCGCAACGCCGAGAAGGTCATCGACGGCGACGACGACGAGGGCTGGGAGACCAACACCTACCGGACGAACGCCAAGTTCGGCGGCCTCAAGAAGGGCATGGGCGTCTGGATCGACCTGGGTGCCCCGCACTCGGTCAAGCAGCTGGAGGCGACGCTGTCGGCCACCGGCGCCACCGTCGAGCTGCGTACCGGTGCCCGCGGCGACTTCCCGTCCACCTCCGCCGGCGACAAGCAGCTGGTGAACGCCTACTCCACGGTGGTCGGGCCGGCGAACGAGAACGGCGGCACGAAGATGATCTTCGACGCCTTCCAGCCGGACCAGAAGTACCAGTACCTCCTCTTCTGGATCACCAAGCTGCCGGTGAAGGACAACGGCAGCACCTGGAAGCTCGGCGTCCAGGAGATCACGGTCCAGGGCTCGTGACCCGTCGGCCGCGCCCGCCGCGCCACCTCCGCCGGACGTGGTGATGGCGGAACGCGACGACCCGCAGCCCGGCCGCTCCGACCTGGACCTGCTCCGGGCCCACGTGGCGGGCGACCGGGACGCCTTCACCGAACTGTTCCAGCGGCACCGCGACCGGCTCTGGGCGGTCGCCCTGCGTACGATCGGCGACCGCGAGGAGGCGGCCGACGCCCTCCAGGACGCCATGCTCTCCGCCCACCGCGCCGCCGCCCGGTTCCGGGGCGACTCGGCGGTCACCACCTGGATGCACCGGATCGTGGTGAACGCCTGCCTGGACCGGATCCGGCGGCGGCAGACCCACGCCACCGTCCCGCTGCCGGACGGGACGCACACCGACGGCGAACCGGGCCGGCACACCGGCGGGCGGGAACCGGCCGCACCGGCACACGACCACGACACCGCGCTCGTGGTCCGGCAGGCTCTCGCGGCGCTACCGGCCGAACAGCGGGCCGCGCTGGTCCTGGTGGACGTGCAGGGCTATCCGGTCGCCGAGGTGGCCCTGATGCTCGGCGTCGCCGAGGGGACCGTGAAGAGCCGGTGCGCCCGGGGCCGGGCGAGGCTCGCCGTCCTGCTCGGGCACCTGCGGACCGGTTCCGACTCCCCTGCGGCCGACGTGCCGCGGGTCACCTCCGGGAACCGGCGGGGCCCCGAGGGCGTCGGATCCTCGTCGGGAGCGTCCCGTCAGGCCGTCAGCCAGGAGGAGCCGTGACTTCCCGGGAGTTCAGCGAGGTCGACCACGACCTGCTCGCCGACTACCTCGGCGGGGCGCTGGACGGCACCCCCGAGCAGGCGACAGTGGCCCGGCTGGTCGAGCAGGACCCGGCATGGCGGGTCGCGTACGAGACGCTCGCCGAGGCGGTCGACCTGGTGCACGCCGACCTGGCCGGCTGGGCGTCGGAACCCGCGCCGGAGATGCCGGTGGCGGTGACCGACCGGATCACGGCGGCGCTCGCCGGGGCCGGACCGGCGCCCGGTCCGGCCGCGCTGCGCGACGGTACGCCCGTCGTACCGGCTCAGGCCGGCGGCGCGGCCCGCCCGCCCGGCGCCGCGTCGCGTCCCGAACGGCACAGCGGCCCCGGTCGTCGTCCCCGGCGCTGGGCCCGGATCGCCGGGCCGGTGGCCCTGGCCGCGGCCTCGGTCGCGGCGGTGGGGCTCGGCGTCGGCCGGCTGGCCGACCCGGGCGACGGCGGTACGGCCGACCGGGCGGCCGGGGAGGCGGCGCCGATGGCCGCCGCGCCGTACCGGACCACCGGACCGGCGCTGCGCAGCGGCACCGACTGGACCCCGGAACGCCTCGCCGCCGCCCGCGTGCCCACCGGGGCGAAGTCGACGCCGCAGGACATGGCCGCTCCGTCCGGCGCGGCGCGGGAGAACGGCCCGGAGACGCCGCTGTACAGCGACAAGTACCGCGCCGGGGGGTTCGCCGGGCTGGACCGGCTGACCCGGCCGGACACGCTCGGCGCGTGCCTCACCGCGATCGGCGCGGAGCACGGCGCCACCCCGCTCACCATCGACATGATCGACTACGCCCGGTACCAGGGCGCTCCGGCGCTCGTGGTGACGTTCGCGGACGCGACCGGCGCCCGCTGGGGCTGGGCGAGCGGGCCGGAGTGCGGCGTGCCCGGGTCCGGCGCGGACACGCGCTTCCGTACGCGGGTAGGGTGAAAACGCGGTCATCACGCGTGTCCCGCCACGTGACCTGACCCACCGGATGACCGGCTCGGGAATCCCCGCTTCGTACGATGACGTTCTGCAAGTCAGGCGCCGGCGCCGCTGAGCCGTCGGCACTCGGGATCGACATCGGTGCGGCCGGTGACGAACACACACATCGGGAGACGGCAGTGGACGAGGTCCGCAACCTGATCATCATCGGCTCCGGTCCGGCCGGCTACACGGCTGCGGTCTACGCCGCACGCGCCAACCTGAAGCCGCTGGTGATCGAGGGCGTGCAGTCGGGTGGCGCGCTGATGACCACCACCGAGGTGGAGAACTTCCCCGGTTTCGCCGACGGCATCCTCGGGCCCGAGCTGATGGACAACATGCGCAAGCAGGCCGAGCGTTTCGGCGCCGAGTTCCTCACCGACGACGTGACCCGGGTCGAGCTGAAGGACACCGGCGAGATCGGCTCCGACGCGGTCAGCACCGTGTGGGTGGGCGAGACCGCGTACCGCGCCCGCGCCGTCATCCTCTCCACCGGCTCTGCCTGGCGGCCGCTCGGTGTGCCGGGCGAGCAGGAATACCTCGGCCACGGGGTGTCGTCCTGCGCCACCTGTGACGGCTTCTTCTTCCGCAACCAGCACATCGTGGTGGTCGGCGGCGGCGACTCGGCGATGGAGGAGGCCAGCTTCCTCACCCGGTTCGCCGAGTCGGTGACGATCCTCCACCGCCGCGACTCGTTCCGCGCCAGCAAGATCATGGCGGACCGGGCGCTGAGCAACGAGAAGATCAAGGTCGAGTGGAACACCGTGGTCGAGGAGATCCTCGGCGACGACGGCAAGGTCAACGGCGTACGGGTGCGCAACGTGCACACCGGCGAGAGCAAGGTGCTCGACGTCACGGGCGTGTTCGTGGCGATCGGGCACGACCCGCGCAGTGAGCTGTTCCGCGGCCAGGTGGAGCTCGACGACGAGGGGTACGTGAAGGTCGAAGCGCCGAGCACCCGTACCAGCGTGCCGGGCGTGTTCGCGGCCGGTGACGTGGTCGACCACACCTACCGGCAGGCCATCACGGCGGCCGGCACCGGCTGTGCCGCCGCGCTGGACGCCGAGCGCTTCATCGCCACCATCCAGGGCTGAGAGTTCGACGAGCAAGGTTCGGAGGAGGAGAGTTCATAGTGGGAGCAACCAAGGCGGTCACTGACGCGAGTTTCGTCAGCGACGTGCTGCAGTCCGACAAGCCGGTCCTGGTGGACTTCTGGGCGGAGTGGTGCGGCCCGTGCCGCAAGGTCTCGCCGCTGCTGGAGGAGATCGCCGGCGAGATGAAGGACCAGGTCACCATCGTCAAGCTCAACATCGACGAGAACCCGGAGACGGCGCGCGCCTACCGGGTCATGTCGGTGCCGACGCTGACGATCTTCAAGAACGGCCAGCCCGTGCAGTCGATCGCCGGCGCCAAGCCGAAGGGCGAGTTGCTCAAGCTCATCGAGTCGGCGCTCTGAGCCGTACCGGCAGCGCCGGAACCCCCGTCACCCCGCCCGGGTGACGGGGGTTCCGGCTTTCCTGACCTGCATGAACACGAACCCGCCGGGTACCGGTCACGGTACGCTCCGTAAGCATCTCGTCGGAGTTCCGGTCCTGCCAACGTCCGTGCATAGGGGGTCGTCGTGCATCCGATCCGACCCGGTGACCAGGGACCGGCGGTGGCCGAGATCCGGACCGTCCTCGTCGGCCTGGAGCTTCTTCCCGCCGAGGGCGGAGGCGACGACTACGACGCCGAGACCGAACGCGCGGTCCGGGCGTTCCAGCAGTCCCGCGGCCTCAGCGTCGACGGGCGCGTCGGCGCCGAGACCTGGCGGGCGCTGGACGCGGCCCGCTGGCGGTTCGGCGCCCGCGCGCTCTTCCACGCCGTACCCGAGCCGATCACCGGCGAGGACGTCCGCTCGCTCCAGGAACGCCTCCTGGAGATGGGGTACGACGTGGGGCGCGCCGACGCCATCTACGGCATCCGCACCTCCCGCGCGGTGGCCCAGTTCCAGCGGGAGATGGGGCTGAAACCGGACGGGTCGTGCGGGCCGCACACCGTCAACGCGCTGCGCCGCCTCGGCCGCAAGGTGGTCGGCGGACGCCCGCAGTGGCTGCGCGAGTCCGACGCCATCCGGCAGGCCGGGCCGGAGCTGGTCGGGCGGACCGTGGTGATCGACCCGGGGCACGGAGGCACCGACCCGGGCGTGGTGGTGCCCGACGGCCCGCTGCACTGGACCGAGGCGGACCTCGTGCACGACCTCGCCAGCCGGCTGGAGGGGCGGCTCGCCGCGGCCGGCGTACGGGTGCAGCTGACCCGGGGCCCCGCGCCCGCGAGCTGCCTGCCCGACGCGGACCGGGCCCAGCTCGCCAACTCCCTCGGCGCCGACGTGTTCATCTCGCTGCACACCGACCACCACGCCAACCCGGCCGCCGAGGGGGTCGCCACCTACCACTACGGCACCGACAACGGCGTCACGTCGGCGACCGGCGAACGTCTGGCCGGGCTGGTGCAGCGGGAGATAGTGGCCCGCACCGGGCTGCGTGACTGCCGTACCCACGCCAAGGCGTGGGAGCTGCTCCGGCTCACCCGGATGCCCGCGGTACGCGTCGAGGTCGGCTACCTGACCTCGCCGGACGACCGGGCCCGGCTGGTCGACCCCCGGTTCCGGGACCGGGTGGCCGAGGCCATCGTCGCCGCGGTGCAGCGGATGTACCTGCCGATCGAACGCGACGTGCCGACCGGCTCGATCGACGTGACCGAACTGCGGGCGGCACTCGCCGCCGGCACCGTCGTCGACTGATCCCCGCTCAGCTGGTCGAGCGGGTGGCCGGCGCCGGGCGGACCGGCCGCAGCAGCGTCTCCGGGCTCATCGAACCGAGCAGCTTCTCCAGCGCGTACTCCACGTCCGACTTCCAGCTCAGCGCCGTCCGCAACTCCAACCGCAGGCGCGGGTAGCGCGGGTGCGGCCGGACCGTCTTGAATCCCACCGAGAGGAAGAAGTCGGCGGGCGCCACGCAGGCGCGGGCCGGGTCGTCCGCGTCGTCGCCGAACTTGGCGTCCCCGAACGCCTCGATCGCCTTGATGCCGCGCTTGGTCAGGTCGCGGGCCACGCCCTGGACCAGCATCCGGCCCAGGCCGCCGTCGGCGAAGGCGGGCACCACGTGCGCCGTCATCAGCAGCGCCGCGTCCGCCGAGACCGGCGAGGTGGGAAACGCCATCGAGCGCGGGACGTACGCCGG
>NZ_LYXF01000045.1:0-24536 GCF_001709195.1 Micromonospora sp. II
GGGGCGAATGCGCTGGCGGAGCAGCTTGCCGGTGACCTCCGCCTCCATGCCGAAGCCCCGGGAGCGGACCTGCAGCGAGCGGTACAGCTCCAGCGGCATCAGCTTGAAGCAGGTCTCCAGGTCGCCGATGTAGGAGTTGTAGAGCACGTTCGCGGCGAGCGTGACGCCCTTGTTGCCCATCACGTACCAGAAGCTGTACGAGCTGTGGCTGCCGAAGGTCCGATTGCCGTAGACGACTGTCGCCCGACCGTCGAGCACCGGCTCCAGCAGACGCGGGATGTCCTGCGGGTCGTACTCGAGGTCGGCGTCGAGGATGACCATGTACTCGCCCTCGGCGCTGTCGACGGCGGTCTTGATGGCCGCGCCCTTGCCGGCGTTGCGCTGGTGGGTGATCACCCGGAGGCGCGCGTCGTCGACCCGGCCCAGAATCTCGCCGGTGCCGTCCCGGCTGCCGTCGTCCACGACGACAAGCTCGATCTCGCACGGGTAGTCGACCGCCAATGCCTGCTTGAGGGCATCCGCGATACGTTCTTCCTCGTTGTAGACCGGCATGAGGATCGAGAGCTTCACGGATTCTCCACGGAGGCGATGTCGGGTCGGGGCATAGCGTAGCCTGGCACATTGCTTCCGTCACGACAGCCCAGGCACCTATTCCTGGCGAATCGGAACCACCACGAGCCGGGCCACGTTCCCGCCGCCGTCCTTCGCTCCGGCCACCGCGACAGTCGTGCCGATCTTGATGTCGTTCGATCGGATCGCGGTCCGGCGCTCGACCACCCGCAGTTTGTCGCCGAACGTCCAGGTCGCTGTGAAACCGTCGGTGGATTTCACGGTCATCGACCGTTCGTCGATCGCGGTCACCTCGCCGCGCTGGACCGCCACCGTCCTGGTGCCGCCGTCCCTGGTCCGCACCACCGCCTCGCCGTGCAGCGTGTTGCGCCGCAGCAGCACCCGGGCCCGGTGGCGCTTGTTCCCCTCCGCCCGCTCGCCCTTGCCGTCCGGCCCGGCCTGCGGCGTACCGGTGGACGCCGGCGCGGCTACCGGTTCCACGTCCAGGTCACCGGCGTCGAGGCCGAGCGCGGCGAGCGCCTGGCCCTCCGCGCCCAGGGCGGCGCTCACCTCGACCGCCCGGTCGGGTTCCGCGCCGGGCCGGCTCGCGCCGCACCCGGCGAGTCCGAGCGCGGCGGCGGCGAGCAGCGCGGTGGCGCCGGTGACGATTCGCTGACGTGCCATCTGTGGTCCTTTCCTCGCGGTGACGACCCCGAGCGTTCCGCACCGACACGAGGGAACGGTCAAGCCGATGTTCGAGCCCGGTAAGGATCCGGGGGCACCACGACGGTGAAGGCGGCCCCGCCCTCCGGGGCGTGCCCGGCGGTGATGTCGCCGCCGAGCCGGCGGACCAGCCCGGCGGCCAGCGCCAGGCCCAGACCGCTGCCCACCTTGCGCACCCCCCGGTACCGCTGGTGCAGCGCGCCCCGCTCGAACGCCACGTCCAGGTCGTCGTCGGTGAGGCCGGGTCCGCCGTCCCGGACCTCCAGCGTCCCACCGCCCGCCGGACCGGCGGCCCGGACCGCGAGCACCACCGGCGCCCCCGGCGGTACGACCCGCAGCGCGTTCTCCAGCAGCCCGTCCACCACCTGCCGGATCCGGCCCGGATCGGTGTACGCCGGCACCGGCGCGTCCGGCGTCTCCAGCCGGAACGGCACCCCGAGCGCCGCACACCGGCCGGACCAGGCGCGCTCCGCGTCGGCGGCGAGCCGGGTCAGGTCGACCGGCACCGGTTCCAGCGGGAAGTCGACCGCCTCCAACCGGGCCAGCGCCAGCAGGTCGCGGACCAGCCGGTCCAGGTGTTCGGCCTCGGCGAGCACGGTCCGGCCGGTCGCCGGCACCGCGTCGGCCTCGATCACCCCGTCGGCCAGCGCCTCGGCGTAGCCACGGATCGCGGTCAGCGGGGTCCGCAACTCGTGCGAAACGGAGAGCAGGAACTCGCGCTGCCGCCCCTCGCTCGTGGCCAGCGCGGCGGCGAGGCCGTTGAGCGCGTACGCCAGGTCGGCCACCTCGTCGGGTGGCTCGACCGGCACCCGGACCGTCCGGTCCCCGGCCCGGAGCCGCGCGGCGGCGGTGGCGGCGGTACGGATCGGCCGGGCCAGCCGGCGGGCGAGCAGCAGTCCGGCGGCCGCCCCGGCGGCGAGTCCGGCGAGCAGCGGCAGCCAGAGGCCGCGCAGCACCTGCCGCCAGGGCGCGGCGCTGCGGGCGCGGGTCAGCACCACACCGTCCCCGCCGGGCAGCGCCCGCGCCTCGACCAGCCGGCGTTCCCCGTCGACGAGCCGCCGGCCGGAGACGTTGTCGCCGCCGGCCACCCGTGTCACGAGCGGTCGGGGCAGGCCCGGCCGGTCGGCCTGCCCGTCCCGGATCAGGTACACCTCGATCCGCTGCTGACCCAGTTGGCGGATGAGCCGGTCCCCGGCGCCGTCGCGCTGGCGTACCGCCCGCACCCGGAGCACGTCGGCGGCGAGCCGGGCCTGGGCGGCCAGCGCCTCCTGGTCCCGGCGCTCCGCGCCGCGTACCGCCAGGGGCACCGCCACCAGCGCGGTGACGAGCACCGACACGAGCGCCACCGCGCAGGTGGCCACTACCGCGCGGGCGGTGAGCGTCCGCCCGGGGCGGCGTGGCATCGGTCCGGCCGGCTGCTCAGGCATCGGCGGCGTACCCGACGCCCCGGTGGGTGCGGATCACGCTGTCCGGGCCGAGTTTGGCCCGGACCTGCGCCACGTGCACGTCGACGGTCCGGGTGCCGGCGTGCGCCGCGTACCCCCACACGCCGGCCAGCAGTTCCTCCCTGGTGAACACCCGGCCCGGACGGGCCATCAGGTGCGCGAGCAGGTCGAACTCGGTGGAGGTGAGCTGCACCGGCGTACCGGCGGCGGTCACCGTGCGGCGGGCCGGGTCGAGCGTGACGGCGCCGAGCGTGCGGGGCTGCTCGGCGGACACGCCGGACGTGCGGCGCAGCACCGCCCGCAGCCGGGCGAGCAGCTCGCGCGGGCTGAACGGCTTGGTGACGTAGTCGTCGGCGCCCAGTTCCAGCCCGACGACGCGGTCCACCTCGTCGTCCCGGGCGGTGAGGAAGATGACCGGCGTCCAGTCGCCGGCCGCGCGCAGCCGGCGGCAGATCTCGGTGCCGGCCAGGCCGGGCAGCGCGATGTCGAGCACGCAGGCCACCGGGCGCAGCCGCCGTGCGGCGGCCAGCCCGGCCTCGCCGTCACGTTCCAGGTGTACGCCGAACCCGTCCCGGGTCAGGTAGAGCCGGACCAGGTCGGCGATGGCGGGCTCGTCCTCCACCACGAGGACGAGCCCGGGCGGGGCGGCGGTGGTCACCGGCCCATGATGACCGACGGTCGACCGCCCGGCCGGTCAGGAAATGTTCGGATCCGGTAAGGAGAGTGTCAGCGGGCCGGCGCCGGCCGGAGCACTGTGGGCCGGGCGCTCGCCGGCGGCTCGCCGATCGTGGCGACGACCCGCTCGGCCGGAGCCCGCAGCCGGGTACGGAAGGCGTGGTTGAGCAGCGTGTCGAGCTGCCACACCTGCTTCGGGTGGTGGGTACGGATGACGAAACGCTCCCGCGCCCCGTCGATGGCGGTCGCTGCCAGCTCCACACTGTGCGCACGGGGGTCGGGGCTCCACGTCACGTTGCTCAGCTCGCGCAGCTCCGTGTTGAGGTGCAGGCGCAGCCGGTGCAGCACCCGGGTCTGCCGGGTGACCACCAGGCGGCGGTGGGTGAGCAGCATCAGGTAGTCGCCGCCGACCGGGTCGTCCGGGCGGCTGCACCGGGTGACCAGGATGGTGGCGTCGCCGGAGCCGACGCACCGGCGGAACACCGGCATGTGCCGGGTGACGGTCTGGGTCGCCAGGCCGGTCTCGGCGGCGGCCGGAAGGAACGTTCGCGAGAACACGTCCATGCCCGGTCCAACGACGCGATGACCAGGGGTGATATGGGTCACGCCCGATTTCTGGAACTTCCACACGTGCAAGTCGCACCTGCGGTGCGACACCGGCGGCCGGTCGGATCAGAGCAGCTCGACGATGGTGGCGTTGGCCATCCCGCCGCCCTCGCACATGGTCTGCAGGCCGTAGCGGATGCCGTTGTCCCGCATGTGCTGGAGCATCGTGGTCATGATCCGCGCGCCGGACCCGCCGAGCGGGTGACCGAGCGCGATCGCCCCGCCCCGGGGGTTGAGCCGCTCCGGGTCCGCCTCGGTCTCGGCCAGCCAGGCCAGCGGCACCGGGGCGAACGCCTCGTTCACCTCGTACACGCCGATCTCCTCGATGCCCAGCCCCGCGCGGCGCAGCGCCTTGGCGGTGGCCGGGATGGGCGCGGTGAGCATGGTGACCGGGTCGTCGGCGGCGACCACTGCGGTGTGCACCCGGGCCAGCGGGCGCAGGCCGTGCCGGCTGGCCCACTCGGCGGTGGTGACCGCGAGCGCGGCGGCGCCGTCGGAGATCTGCGACGCGGAACCGGCGGTGACCACGCCGTCGGCGCGGAACGGGGTGGCCAGCTCGCCCAGCTTGGCCAGCGAGGTGTCGCGGCGGATGCCCTCGTCGGCGGAGAACTTGCCGCCGTCGGCGAGCGCCACCGGCGCCAGCTCGGCCTCGAACGCGCCGGCGTCCTGCGCGGCTGCCGCCTTCTCGTGGCTGGCCAGCGCGAACTCGTCCAGCTGGGTACGCGAGAAGCGCCAACGCTGGGCGATCAGCTCGGCCCCGACGCCCTGGTTGAACGGCAGCGGAGAATCCGCCGCGACGCCCTCGACACCCCGGTAGCGCTCCAGGATCGCCGCGCTGAACGGCATCCCGCCGGCGACGCTGGACCCCATCGGCACCCGGGTCATCGACTCGACGCCACCGGCCACCACCAGGTCGGCCTGGCCGGAGAGCACAGTGGCGGCGGCGAAGTGCAGCGCCTGCTGGCTCGACCCGCACTGGCGGTCGAGCGTGGTGCCCGGGACGGACTCCGGCCAGCCGGCGGCAAGCACCGCGTTGCGGGCCACGTTCCAGGACTGCTCGCCGACCTGCGACACACAGCCCCAGATCACGTCGTCGACCAGGCCGGGGTCGATGCCGGTGCGCTCGGCGAGCGCACGCAGCACGTGCGCCGAGAGGTCGACCGGGTGCACTCCGGCGAGGCTGCCCTTGCGCCGCCCGACCGGGGTCCGTACCGCGCCGACGATGACCGCGTCACTCATGTCTACTCCCGGGTAACCTCGCTTGCCCCGATAGTACGTGCTGACCGGACCGGCCGTCCTCCCCCGGCGTGCGGACGGCACGGCTGGCATGCTGGTCGGATGGATCCACAGTCGCCACCGGTCCGGCAGTGGCGGGTGCCCCGGGAGGCGCCGGTGCTCAAGGCGCTCGGCGCGCTCGCGCTGCTGGCCCTGGGGCTGCTCTTCGCCGGCGGTGACCCGGTCCGCCCGGGGCTGGCCGGGCTGGCCGCGGCCGGCCTGCTCGTCTGGGCGCTGCGCGACCTGGTCGCGCCGGTCCGCCTCGCCGTCGACAGGGACGGGCTGACGGTGCTGCGGGGGTTCGCCGGGCGACGCCGGCTGCCGTGGGACTCGGTCGAGGCGATCCGCCTGGAGCGGCGCGCCCGGCGCGGAATCACCGCCGAGACGCTGGAGATCGACGCCGGGGAGTCGCTGCACCTGTTCGGCCGCCGTGACCTGGACGCGCCGCTGGACGAGGTGGCGGCGGCGCTGGACGAGGCCCGCCCCGCCGCGGGCTGAGGCTCAGCCGAGCAGGGCGGCGGTACGGACCAGGGTCAGGCCGATCATCGCGACCAGCACGATCGCGCAGCCCGCCACCTGGAACGCGGTCCGGCGTGACCGGGGGGCGTACGCCAGGATCAGCGACACCACCGCGCCGGCCGCCAGACCGCCGAGGTGCCCGGCCACCGAGATGCTCGGCACGGTGAACGTGAAGATCAGGTTGATCACCAGGATCGGGACGATCGCCGAGGTGTCCCGGCCCAGCCGCCGCATGATCACGAAGATCGCGGCGAACAGGCCGAAGACCGCCGTCGAGGCGCCGGCCGTGGTGCGGTTCGGCGCGGTGAACACGTACGCCGCGACGTTGCCACCGAGCCCGGCGAGCAGGTAGAGCGCCAGGAAACGCAGCGGCCCGAGCACCGCCTCCAGCGTCCGGCCGAGCACCCAGAGCGCCCACATGTTCAGCAGCAGGTGCAGCACGCCGAAGTGCAGGAACATGGCGGTGACCAGCCGGTACCACTGGCCGTCGGCCACTCCGCCGATGGTGCCGTCGGGGAAGGCGGCCAGCCCCAGCACCGAGCCCCAGTCGGTCAGCGGGGTGCGGTCGCCCATCAGGCCGCCCAGGCCACCGCCGGCCACCGCGTTGCCGCTGCGGGCCGAGGCGATGGAGACCAGCATCATCAGCACGTTCAGCGCGATCAGCGCCTTCGTGACGTTGCCCTGGCGGCCGGCGGCACCGCCACCGAAGGCGGTACGCGCCGGCCGCACGCTGCGGCGTCCCTCGGCGACACACTCCGGGCACTGGTGGCCGACGGAGGCGTCCCGCATGCACTCGGTGCAGATCGGCCGGTCGCATCGAGAGCAGCGGATGTACGTCTCCCGGCCGGGGTGCCGGTAGCAGACCGGAGTGGTCGGCACCGGGTCCCCGGTGGTGTCGCCGGGCTGGCCGGAGCGCTCAGTCATGCGAGCAAAGGTACCCGCGTGTCGCTCAGGCCTGCTTGTGCTCGATCTCGACCCGCTCGATCACCACGTCCTGCAGCGGCCGGTCGCTCGGGCCGGTCGGGGTGTTGGCGATCGAGTCGACGACCTTGGCGGACTGCTCGTCGGCGACCTGGCCGAAGATGGTGTGCCGGTTGTTCAGGTGTGGCGTGGGCGACACCGTGATGAAGAACTGCGAGCCGTTGGTGCCCGGCCCGGCGTTCGCCATGGCCAGCAGGTACGGCCGGTCGAAGCGCAGCTCGGGGTGGAACTCGTCGCCGAACTTGTAGCCCGGGCCACCGCGTCCGGTGCCGGTCGGGTCGCCCATCTGAATCATGAAACCGCTGATCACGCGGTGCGAGACGGTGCCGTCGTAGTACGGCCCGCTGCCCGGCTGACCGGTACGCGGGTCGATGTACTCCCGGGTGCCCTCGGCCAGCTCCACGAAGTTGCGGACGGTCTTCGGCGCGTGGTTCGGGAAGAGCTCCAGCCGGATCGGGCCGGCGTTGGTGTGCAAGGTGGCGTAGACAGCCTCGGCCACGGGTACTCCTCACTCGTTGGTCAGTTCCTTGCGGATCCTCCCATGTGCCCGATCTGGCCATGCGGAGGCATCCGAAGGTGGAGGATGACGAAGGAACAACTCCCAGGAGGTGGGACCGTGTTTGGAATCGGGCGGCGAAAGACCCAGGGCCAGCTCGCCAAGGTGGAGCTGAACCAGGGCATCGGTCACCTGAGGCAAGCCGCGACGCACGCGGCGAAGGGTGCCGGCGCCACTGTCGGCCCGCGGGTCCAGGCAGCCCGGGGCGCCGTCGCGCCGACCGCGGTCATGGTCCGGGACCGGGCGTCCAGCGGGTTCGCGTCGACCGCCGCGGCGCTCGCGCCGGTGCTGCTGGCCGTGCGCAACGCCCGGGTCGAGGCCGCCGGTAAGGCGTCGGGCGGCCGCAAGGCGATGGCCGCGAAGCAGTCCGCGATGACGAAGAAGGCGAAGAGCATGAAGGCCGGAAAGAAGAAGCAGCGCAGGTCGCGGGGCATGACCGCGGGCCTGCTGGTGGCCGGCACCGTCGCCGGCCTGGCCGGGGCGATGGCCATGCGCCGCCGCCGCGAGCAGCAGGAGTGGGCCGAGTACGACCCGACCGGCACGCTCGGCACGACGGGCACGCTCGGCGCGACCGGCCGGGACAAGCTGGAGCCGATGCGGGAGGACGTGGACACGATCGTGGTGGAGACCCCGGACGCGAGCGCGAAGGTGACGCAGGCCGGCCCGACCGGCGCCGGCTCCTCGGCCGTGGCCAAGGGCAGCAGCGCGTCGACCGCCACCTCCGGCAGCCAGCCGGTGATCCACCCGAACGACCAGGTCCCCGCCGTCGCCGAGGGCGCCCGGGACGTCTCCGGCCGTCCGGCCGACGACATCACCAAGGCCGTGCAGGCCGGCAAGAACGCCGCGAAGGCCGGCGGTCGCCGCTGACCTCGTACCGTCGGATCAGCGCCGGCACGCGGGGCGACCCGCGTGGCCGGCGCTTCCGCGTGTACGGGGCGGCTACAGCCAGCCGTTGCGGCGGAACAGGCGGTACAGCGTGAAGGACGCCGCGAGCATCAGCGCCCACACGCCCGGATAGCCGTACGTCCATTTCAGCTCGGGCATGTTGTCGAAGTTCATGCCGTAGATGCCGGCGATCGCCGTCCACACCGCACCGATCGCGGCCCAGGCGGCGATCTTGCGCATGTCGTTGTTCTGGTCGACGGTGACCTGGGCCAGCCGGGCCTGGAGGATCGAGTTCAGCAGGTCGTCGTAGGAGTTCACCTGCTCGACCGTGCGGCTGAGGTGGTCCTGCACGTCCCGGAAGTAGCGCCGGACCTCCTGCGGCACCGCGCGGTTGACCTGCGAGGTGAGCGTCATCAGCGGGCGCTGCAGCGGCGCCACCGCCCGCTTGAACTCGACCAGCTCCCGCTTCATCTGGTAGATCCGCTGGATCCGGCCGCTGCTCTGCCGGTCGAAGACGTCCGCCTCCAGCACGTCGAGGTCGTCCTCCAGCCGGTCGGCCACCTCCAGGTAGAGGTCGACCACGCGGTCGGTGATCGCGTACGCGACCGCCCACGGGCCGTGCCGCAGCAGGTCCCGCTTCGCCTCCAGGTCGGCGCGGACCGGCGCCAGCCGGCAGGCGTCGCCGTGACGCACGCTGATCACGAAGTGCGGCCCGATGAAGAGCATCACCTGGCCGGTCTCCACCACCTCGGAGTTCTCGGTCAGCTCCGCGTGCTCGCAGTAGCGGGCGGTCCGCAGCACCAGGAAGACGATCTCGCCGAAGTGCTCCAGCTTCGGGCGCTGCTGGGCCTTCACCGCGTCCTCCACAGCCAGCTCGTGCAGGCCGAAGGTGGCGGCGATCTCGGTCATCTCGGTCAGGTCGGGCTCGTGCAGGCCGAGCCAGACGAAGCCGTCCCGCTCCTGCCGGGCGGCGGCCAGGGCCTCGGCGTACTGGGGGCGGCCGGGGCGGCGCTCGCCGTCGACGTACAGCCCGCAGTCGACGATGCCGCTGCGCTCCGGGCCGGCCGGCTGGGCGGCACGGGGGGAGCCGTCGGCGTTGAGGATGCGGGACATCGCGCGTACCGGGGCCGCCCAGGCGCGGGGGCGCAGTGCCCGGCTGCCGCCGTCGGCGCCGGCGGTTCGGTCGCGTGCCACCCGGTCCGTCATCTCTCGCCCCCTCTCCCTAGAGCTGCGGCTTGCAGGTTACGCCGACCGGCGGCAGGCGCAGCGCGGGAGCGGGACGGGCGGTGCGACGGGCGTCACGCCCCGGCGCCGGGCGGGCCGGGCCGCGTCAGGGGGGTGAGGGGCGACACGGCCCACCCGGCACCCCTTGGGGGCGGGAGTGATGCTGGGCGTGCCGTCGGCCCTGGCCGGAGCGGCCCGGCCACCGAAAAGGTGAACGGCACTCGCAGCATTGTGGGCTGCTGGCCGGTCCAGCGGGAGTGCCGAACCGGCCAGCGGGGCCTTTTTGTCAGAAACCCGACAGAAATCAGCCGCGTACGGCGGCCATCGCCTCCGCGAGACGCCGGACGCCCTCGTCGATCCGGTCCGCGGTCACCGCCGAGTACGCCAGCCGCAGCGCGTGCCGGCCGCCGTCGACCATGAAGTCGCTGCCCTTCACCACCGCCACGCCACGCTCGGCGGCGGCCGGCGCGAGCCGGTCGACCTCGACGTCCTCCGGCAACTCGACCCAGAGGAAGTAGCCGCCGTCCGGCTCCACGAACCGCGCCTCCGGGATGTGCCGGCGCAGCGACTCGGCCAGTACCGCCGACCGCTCGCCGAGCGCCGTACGGACCGTCCGGATCGACTCCTCGATCGCGCCGGAGACGCAGAACTGGTGCACGATCGCCTGGGCCACCATGCCCGGCGAGATGTAGAGGTTGGTGGCGCGCTTCGCGATCGTCGCGATCAGCTCGGCCGGGCCGACCAGGTAGCCGACCCGCACCCCCGGGCAGACCGTCTTGGTGAAGCTGGACGCGTGCACCACCACGCCACGGGTGTCCATCGACAGCATCGACGGCAGCGGCTCACCCCGGAACCGGATGTCCGCGTACGGGTCGTCCTCGAAGATCGTGAACCCGTACTCGGCGGCCAGGTCGAGCAGCTCACGGCGCTTCTCCAGGGAGAGGGTCACACCGGCCGGGTTCTGGTAGTTGGGAATCACGTGCGCCAGTCGCGGCCGTACCCCGGACTCCAGCAGCTTGCGCAACTCGGCGGTGTCCAGGCCGTCCGGCTGGATCGTCACGCCGTGCACCTCGCCGCCCATCTGCTGGAGGTTGAGCAGCGTGCGGTCGTACGTCGGGCGCTCGACCACCACCGCGTCGCCCCGGCGGACCAGGTGGTCGAAGAGGAACGCGTCGGCCTGCAGCGAGCCGTTGGTGATCAGCACCTGATCGGCCTCGACGCCGTGCTTCTCGGCGATCCACTTCCGCAGGGGCGGGTAGCCGACGGAGGTGCCGTACGCGGTGACCCCGGCGGGGTCGGCGTCGAAGGCGCGGACAGCGGCGGCCTTGAGCCCTTCGACATCGACGATGTCCAGCGAAGGCGCGCCACGGGCGAACGAGATCAGCTGCTCGGCGGTCATGCGCAGAGCCTAGGGCCTGGCCCGGCGGGTCCGACCGCCATACACGCGAAGTTCAACATGCGGGCGGCCGGGCGGGGCACCGGGTGCGTCCGGGGGATCCGAGGGCACCTCGCGACTGTCTACGATCCGACGGACGCTGGCGCCGGTCCGACCGGACGCCGAAGGATGACGGGTCGCGGCAGACCCGGGAGAACAAGGGATGAGGCTCGTGACCGAGGACGAGGCGGGACGGCTCGACGACCAGCGGTTCGCGCAGTGGCTGGCGACCGAGGCCGGCAAGGCGCTCACCGCGCTGCGGGACCGGCAGGGCTTCGCCGACCCGAAGGCGCTCAAGGACGCCGGCGACCGCGCGTCGCACGAGCTGATGACGGCGGCCCTGGCCCGCCTGCGGCCGGCCGACGCGGTGCTCTCCGAAGAGGAGGCCGACGCCCGCCGCGCATGGGCGGACGGCGAGCGCGCGCCCCGGCACGAGGCGGACCGGGTCTGGATCATCGACCCGCTGGACGGCACCCGTGAGTTCTCCGAGGAGGGGCGGGACGACTGGGCGGTGCACGTGGCGCTCTGGCAGCGCTCCGCCGCGCCCGACGGCGCCCTGGTCGCCGGTGCCGTCGGCATGCCGGCGCGGACCACGGTGGACGGTACGCCGCTCGTGCTCGGCACCACCTGCCCGCCGCCGAAGCCGACCGACGGGCCGATCCGGATCGCGGTGAGCCGCAGCCGCCCGCCCGCGTTCGTGGGCGAGCTGGTCGAGATGCTCGGTGCGACCGCCGTACCGATGGGCTCGGCCGGTGTGAAGGTCTGCGCCGTGGTGACCGGCGAGGTCGACGCGTACGTCCACGCGGGCGGCCAGTACGAGTGGGACAGTGCCGCCCCGGTCGCGGTGGCGCTCGGCGCGGGCATGCACGCGTCCCGGATCGACGGTTCGCCGCTGCGCTACAACCGCGCCGACCCGCGCCTGCCCGATCTGCTGGTCTGCCGGCCGGAGCTGGCCGACCAGTTGCTCGACGCGATCGCGCGGACCGGGGTCGAGATGCCCGCTTCGACCGTCACCGACACCCCCGGTCAGGCGTTCGGCTGAGTGTCACGGTACATACGGCCAGGTGAATGAGGGTTATCGTCGGGCAGGTATGCGTGGCGATCTGAGCCCGGACACGGGCCGCCGACAGCCAGGGAGGGTCATGCCGGCCGATCGAGAGCCGCACAACGCCTTCGGGCAGCCGACCGGCCTGTGGCCGGGTCAGGACATTCCACGCCAGGCAGGCGGCCCGTCGCTGCCCTGGCCGGAGGCCGAGGTCACCTCGTCTCCGCCGCCACCGGCCCGGACCGGCGGCGGTGACCTGCCGTGGCCGGAACGGCCGGACGCCGGCCACCGGGACGCCGCCTGGCCGCAGGACGAGCCGACGGTCCACGGTGACCCCGGCTGGGCGCCGCACGACGACGCCGGCTGGGCCGGGCCGGGTCCGGCGGGCGACGCGGTACGGGGTGCGGGCGCGGCGGCGACCGCCACCCTGACCGGGCCGCCTCCGGTGGACGCCCCGCACGATCCGGCCACCGGCGGGCCGGGCCGCCCGCCGGCTCCGCCGCTCGCACCGGGGACAACTCCGCCGCCCGGCGGCGCCCGGCGACGCTGGCGCGTGGCGGTCGCGGCGGCGCTGGCGCTGGCAGTGGCCGGCGGCGGGGTCGCGGTGGCCGCGCTGCGGCCCGACTCCGCGAACCCGCAAGCAGGCGAGGCGCCCGGATCGGTCGGCCCGGCGACCTCGATGGGCCCGGGCGCGCCGGCTACGCCGGGTGCGTCCCCGAGCGCCGACCAGGGCCTAGGTGGCAAACCCTCGGCCCGCCCGTCGGCCTCCGAGAACGCGGGCCCGGCCTTCGGCGGTACGCGGCTGACGCTGCCCGGCGCCTCGATCGGCGTGCAGAACGGGGAGACCTTCGGTCAGGCGCTGGCCCGCTCCGACCGGACGTTCGGCAAGCTGCGGATGGCCCGGATCTTCTTCCCCGGCCTGCCGCCGGCCTGGTCCGGCAGCCGGGCCGACGTGGTGGACCGGACCGTTGTGGTGTCCTTCAAGGCGGCGCCGCAGGAGATCAACACCGGCAAGTTCGACTCCCGCCTGACCTCCTGGTTCGCCTCGATCCCGCGCGAGCACAACGTCTACTGGTCGTACTTCCACGAGCCGGAGGACGACGTCGAGCGCGGCGCCTTCACCACCGAGGCGTACCGGACCGCGTGGAAGCGGGTGGCCGGGCTGGCCGCCCGGGCGAACAACCCCAAGCTGATCAACACGCTGATCCTGATGTGCTGGACGCTCGACCCGAAGTCCGGGCGCAGCTTCGACGCGTTCTACCCCGGCTCCGACGTGATCGAGACGCTCGGCTGGGACTGCTACAACTGGGGCAAGAAGTGGAAGCGGTACGCCCCGCCGCAGGAGATCTACGGCCCGATGATCAGCAAGTCGAAGGCGCTGGGCAAGCCGTGGGGCGTCGCGGAGACCGGCAGCGACCTGGTGCCGGGTGACCCGGGCACCGGCCGGGCGGCCTGGATCCGGTCGATGACGAACTTCCTCAACGGCCAGCGGCCGGAGTTCGTGGCGTACTACAACCAGACCGTCAGCCAGGGCGACTTCCGGCTGCTCGACCAGCCGAGCATCCAGGCGTGGAAGTCCTTCTGCACGGCCTGACCTGATGACCGGACGAGAACGGGCGGGCGACCGAGGTCGTCCGCCCGTTCCGCGTACGCGTCAGATGCCCCGGCCGCGCTTGTGCAGCGTGCGCAGCACCCGGTCGGCCTGCACCGCCCGGCTCGCCACCGCCAGCGCCAGGTAGGCGCGCGGCTCCTTCGGGTTGCGGGCCAGCGTGCGCCGCGCCCAGCGGACCGCGTCCCGCCGGTTACCCATGGCGGCCTGCGCGAACGCGATCTGACCGGCCACCCGAGCCTCGCCGTGCGGCACGGTGGCGAACTCCGGGTAGCGGCGCAGCAGCCACTGCAACGCGGTCGAGATGGTCTCCCAGCGCTGTGCGAAGTAGGACCGCTTGTGCCAGCGGACCAGCACGTACGGGCTTTCCACGTTCACCAGCGGCGCGTACCGGGCGGCGCGGAGCAGGAACTCGTAGTCCTCCGCGTAGCTGCCCGGGATCTGCTCGTCGACCAGGCCGATCGCGTCGAGCAGCGCGGCCCGGCGGATCAGGAACGTGGACGGGTGCAGCTCGGTGAGCCGGTCGCGCAGCAGCGCCTCCAGCGAGATCCGGGCGCGGTCCAGCGATCGGTCCACCGTACGGTCGTCGTAGCTGACCCGGATGCCGCAGCTCACCAGCGCGCCGTCCGGGTGCGCGTCGAGCGCCCCGAACTGGGCGGCGAGCTTGCCGGGCAGCCACTCGTCGTCGTCGTCGCAGAACGCCACCCAGTCGCCGGTGGCCGCCTCGATGCCGGTGTTGCGCGCCCCGGCCAGCCCGGCGGTACGGGTGTTGGTGATCACCCGGATCCGCCGGTCACCCCGGTCGGTCTCCAGCGACCGGTCCGGCTCGGACTGGTCGTAGACCACGATCGCCTCGATCAGGCCCGGGTGCGCCTGGCTGAGGATCGCGTCGAGCGCCGCGCGCAGCAGCTCCGGACGGTCCCGCGTCGGTACGACCACCGAGATGCTCGGCCCACTCATGCTCTCTCCACGGACTCGTCGGATCCCCGCTGGCCCAGATAGCCGTAACGGACCCGCAGGGGAAGCGTGGCCAGGCTGACCACGGCACGGCTGCGTCGCGGCAGGCGGTCGCGCCATGCCTCGTCGCGGCGCACTGTCAACGGCCCGCCGCTGAACCGCAACGGGTTGCCGGCGACGCTGTGCGCGCGGAACGGCGCGGCCGGCTCGCTCGCCGCGTCGGCCGCGTCCGCCGAGAGGATCCGCAGCGCGGCCGGGTCGTCCGGCAGGCCGGCGAAGTCCCGCACCCGGCTTACGGTGCCGGCCGGGTCGGCGGTGAAGTCCTCGTACCGCAGCCGCAGCACCTTGGCCCGGGAGGCGAGCAGGTGGAACGCCGCGTTCTGCGCGGTCCACAGCTTGCTCACCTCGAACGGCGAGAAGGTCGGCATGAAGTCCTCGCCGTCGACCACCTCGGGGCGGCGCACCTGCTTGCCCCACGAGTACGCCACCGCCCGGCTGTCCCGGACCAGGTGCAGGACCCGCAGGTCGAGCCCTTCGGCCCAGCGCAGCGCGAACGCGAGCGAGGCGTGCTTGCTGGAGTCCACCACGACCCGGGCGCCGGTCACCGCGAGCGCGGCCCGGTAGATCCGGGTGTACAGGTCGGCGTAGCGGCGCACGTCGGCGAGCTGCTCCGGCGGGAGCGCCTCCTTGGCGAGCCGGGGGATGTGCCGGGTCCGGTCGACCCGGTCCTTGAGCGCCAGCACGTCGTCCCGGTCGACCGCGTCCCAGCCGCCGAACGCCTGGTCGCCGACCTGCCGCCAAAACGGGCAGCCGGTGAACCGCTCGCCGCAGCCGCACCGCTCGTCGGCCCCGAGCGCCCGCTCCCACAGGTGCACCACCTCACCGACGGCGCACACGTCGGCACTCTGCGCGAGCAGCAACTCCAGCAGCGTGGAGCCGCTGCGGCCGAGGCCGCCGACGAAGAGGACCCGCGGCGCAGCCGGGTCCGGGCCGCTCATCCGCGCCGCCCGGCGGTCCGCTGGCGTACCCGGCCGGCGACCAGGCCGTCGATCACCGCGCCGACCCGGGCGACCGCCTCGGCGCGCGGGTCCGGACGGCCCGGGTCGGCGGCCAGGACGAACCGGCTCGGGTCGGCCAGGCCCTCGTCCAGCGCGGCGACCAGCTCGGCCTCGGACTCGCACAGCCGCACCATGCCGGCCGCGCCCAGGCGGCGGGAGAACAGCTGCTGGTGGTTGTCGACGTGCTCGTCGTGGGCCGGGTCGCGGGGCACCACGATCGGCAGGTGGCCGGTGCGCCGGGCCTCGGTGATGGTGGCCGGGCCGCCGTGGCTCACCACGAGCGTGGACTCCGCCATCGCCTGCTGGAGTTCCTCGTGGCCGAGGAACGGGGTGGCCTCGGGCAGGGCCGGGGTGCGGCTGTGGCCGTACTGGAGGACCAGCCGGACCTCGGGCCGGGCCGCGTGCCAGCGTTCCAGCCAGCCGACCAGCCGGTCGAAGCGGTGCACGTCGGTGCCGACCACGACCAGCACGAACGGCCTGGACCGCCGGTCCCGCTGCTGGGGAATGTGCGCCATCAGAGGAGGTTCCCCACGACGGTCGCCTCCGGGTACATCCGGCGCTGCTCCTCCCACTGCACGAGCATCGCGGAGAGGAAGGGACGGCAGAGCCGGGCGGTGAGCGTCGCGCTGTCGATCCGGTCGTACACCTCGATGTAGACCGTGGGGATCTTGCGCATGCGGGCCGCCACCACGAACGGCAGGGCGACCCCGGCGCCGGTGGTGACGACCGCGTCGACCTGGCGCCGGCGGATGACCTTCAGCGCGAGGAACGCGTTGCGTACCAGGTTCTTTACGTTGCGTGTGGTGGGGTGGTGCGCCCAGACCACGTCCTCGCCGGCGAGCAGCGAGCGCGCGTCCGGGGTGTCGAAGGTTACCCATGCGCGGCGCCGATCCCGGTACCACGGTTCCAGGGCCAGGAGCTGGGCCAGGTGCCCGCCACTGGAACCCACCAGCAGGACCTGTCCCGAGTCCTCGGTTGACCCGCTCACCACAAACGTCCTCCCGTACGCGGATGACGCGTCCGGATTTTTGTGAATGCCCCTCGGACGCGTCCTGACAACCTACTGGCGGGCCCGTGGGCAACTGAAGGGGCCATTGGACGGATCCTGGCTCGCCGGTCGGCTCACCTCGCGATTCCCGTCAACGGGATGCGCGTCGACCGGCCGTCGGGCAGGTCAGCCCGGCCGCGCCCGGACCACGGGCCGGGACACCCGAACGAAGTGAGATGTGTCAGGATTCCGTCACCGCTCCGCACGAGAGCCGTCGGCGACGTCGGCTTACCGGGGGCAAGTCGGGCCCGGCACCGGGAAACCCGCCGAATGGTCAGCGCCGATCGGCCATTTCTACGCGGGCTGCCCACACCCGGGCAGGCTTACCGGAACGTGAGCAGACTTTCCCTCGTCGTTCGGATCGGGGACACTCAAGGCCACGGTCAGGTCCAGCTGTGCCGTGGACTGCCCGGCTCGGTCGAAAGGGAGCGACAGACTCTGATGCCCTCACCCCATTTGGCCGAGAGCGACGCCGACGGTCTTGCCCTGATGGCCTACCTGGGCTGGCTGCGCCGCCGTTGGTGGATCCTGCTGCTCGCCGCGGTCCTCGGCCTGGGCGGAGGGCTGGCGCTGAGCCAGGTCCAGGAGGCGCGCTACACCTCGACCACGTCGCTGCTGGTGCGCCCGCTCGGCTCGGGCGCGGAGAACAACCCCAACGCCAAGGTCAACCTCGACACCGAGGCGCAGGTGGTCCGCTCGCTCGTGGTGGCGGAGCGGGCCAAGGCGCTGATGAAGGTCGACACCGGGGCCGACCAGCTCGTCAAGTCGGTGACCGTCAAGGTCCCGCCGAACAGCCAGATCCTCCAGGTGGCGTACGAGGCGAACAGCCCCGAGGGCGCCCAGTCGGGCTCGCACGCGTTCGCCCAGGCCTACCTCGACCTGCGCAAGGCCACCGCGCAGAAGTCGCTGGAGAACGAGACGAACACGCTCAAGCAGCAGATCGCCGATCTGCAGAAGCAGTTGAGCGCGATCGCCGGGCGGATCTCGGCGGCGCCGTCCAACTCGCCCGAGCGCGAGCGGGCCGAATCCGACCGCCAGCTCGTCACCAACCAGATCAGCAACCTGTACAACCGGCTCAACCCGCTGAGCGCGGCCGGCTCCGATCCCGGCGAGATCATCTCCGACGCCCGGCTGCCGGAGCGGCCCAGCTCGCCGAACCGCACGCTCAACCTCGCCAGCGGCATGGGCGCGGGTCTGCTGCTCGGCATCGTGCTGGCGCTGGTGCTGGACCGGCTGGACACCCGGATCCGCCGCGGACGCGACATCTCCGACCGGGTCGGCCTGCCGCTGCTGGTGGAACTGCCGTCGCGCGCGCCGTCGCTCGCAGTCCTGCCGGCCACCCACCGGGCCTCCCGCGAGCTGGGCCGGCTGCGCAACGTGCTGCTCTCCGCGGTGCCCGAAGCGGCGCAGGGCGGGCGCGGGCGCCAACTGCTGCTCTGTGACGCCTCGGCCGGCGCCGCCGCCGGGTTCGTCGCCGCCAACCTCGCCGCCTCGTACGCCCGTACCGGCCAGCAGGTCGCGCTGATCACCACCAAGCCCGACTCGGCGGTGGGCGCGATCACCGGCGTGGCCGAGGGGCGGCACAGCCTCGCCTCGGTGCTGCGCCGCGACGTGCCCCCGCTCAAGGCGCTCGCGCCGGTGCCGGGGCTGGGCCAGCTCCGGGTGCTGGTGCCCGGCGACCTGGACGCCGAGGTGGAACTGCCGGTCGCCGGTCTGCTGGAGATCCTGCACGAGCTGTCCGCGCGCTTCGACCACGTGATCATCGAGACCCCGCAGCCCACGTTCGCCGTGGAGGCCCAGGCCCTGGGCCGGTACGTCGACGCGGTGATCATGGTGGCCGAGGCGGGCAAGACCCGCAGCGGTGAGATCACCGCCGCGCTCCAGCAGTTCGAGCAGGTGAACGCGCCGGTGATCGGCGCCGTGCTGGCTCCGCGCCTGCCCGAACCGCCCGCCGGCGCCACCCGCCCGGCGACGTCCGGCGGGTCGAGCGCGCCGGCTGCCCCGGCCAACCGGCCCAAGCCCCGGCCCAGCCCCGGCCCGTCCGCCGAGTCGACCATGGTGCTGCCGCGCATGCAGTCGTCCCGGCCCGCCCCGGCGAAGCCGGCCGCTCCGGCGCCGCAGATGCCCGGCAAGGCCACCCCGCCCGCCGCCCCGGGCAAGCCGGTGCCGCTCAACGGCACCGGCGGCACGTACCGCTCCCGGGGTGACGGCGACGGCCGCAGCTACGCCCTCGACTCCGGCGAGGATCTGGGGTGAACCGTCGGCAGATGCTCCGCGCCGCCATCGCCCCCGCCGTCGTCCTCGGCGTCGGGACCGGGTGCAGCGAGCCCGAGCCCAAGCCGGGCAAGGTCCAGGTGGTGGACCCGGGCGACGTCACCTCCTCGCCGTCCGCGGCCAGCGCTTCGCCGACCCTGCCCAAGGGCCCGCTGACCGGGGCTCCGGTCAGCACCCCGGCCGCGGCGACCCGCCAGGCGGTCGCGGTGCCGCTGCGGGTGAGCCCCGCGACCACACCGGCCGGCCTGGACGCCGCCGACCTGGTCTACGCCGAGTTCGCCGAGGCGGACACGCTGCACCTGACCGCGGTGTTCCACTCCAAGGACGCCGCGAAGATCGGCCCGGTCACCGAGATCCGGCCGGTCGACATCCGGTCGCTCACTGTGCTGCGCCCGTTCGTCGGCTACAACGGCGGCCCCACCGGCTTCCTCACCCAGTTCGAGAACTCCGACCTCGACGGCGTCACGCCCGACAACGACAGCAAGGTGTTCTCCGGCGGCTACACGTCGACCGCCGCGCTGCTCAAGGCCGCCCCGAAGGGGGGCCAGCCGCCCCCTGCGCCGATCGACCACACCACCGACGGCGAGGCGCTCGCCACCCGCGACCTGGCACCCGCCACCGAACTCACCGTCACCGTCTCCGGCGGTCCGCCGATGGTCTGGCGGTACGACCAGGCGGAGTCCGTCTGGGCCGGCAGGATCGGCAAGGTCACCGTGACCGCCGCATCCGTCATCGTGCTGACGATGGAGTACCGCACGCTCGACGTACGCAACCCGTCCCCGCGCTCGCTGCCCTCGGCGAACGTCTTCGGTGAGGGCGCGGTGCTCGCCGTGTCCGGGCCGAACAGCGCCAAGGGTCGATGGCGCAAGCCCGGCCTGCCTCTGGTCTGCACGCTCGCCGACACCGGCGGCGACCTCCTGCGCCCCCAGCCCGGCAACGCGTGGGTCATCTACGCGCCGACCACCGCCAAGGTCTCCGTGAAATGAGCACCGCCACCCCGCCCCGTACCGCGCGCGGGTCGGTTCCGCTCGCCGCGGTGTCGCCCGGCGGGAACCGCCTCCGCCCGGTGCGGGTACGGCCGGAGGGCTGGTCGTGGCGGCTGCCGACGGCATGGCCGCTGATCGCGGTCTTCCTGCTGTACCCGCTGTGGTGGGTGCTCGGCGTGTCGAGCTTCGTGTTCGTCATCTTCGCGGTGCCGATGGTGGCGCAGATGCGCAAACGCGGCCCGGTCCGGGTGCCGCCCGGCTTCGGGATCTGGATGGTCCTGCTGCTCTGGGTGTTCCTGTCCGTGCTCACCCTCGACCTCACCGCGCCGAACACGCTGCCGCCCGGCGGCAGCGGCAAGTACATCGGCTGGGGCATCCGGCTCGCCAACTACGTCGCGATGACAGTGACCATGCTCTACGTCTACAACCTGCGCGAGCGGGAGCTGTCCCAGCGCCGGATGGTCCGGCTGTTCGGGTTCATGGGCGTGGTCGTGGTGCTCGGCGGCTGGATCGGCTCGCTCTTCCCGAACCTCAGGTTCGTCGCACCGCTGCGGTTCGTCCTGCCGCAGTCGATCGCCGGCCACCCGTACGTCACCTCGCTCATGGAGATCAAGTTCGCCCAGGTGCAGCAGGTGATCGAGGGGGAGGCCAGCTCGCCCCGCCCGTCCGCGCCGTTCACCTACACGAACTCGTGGGGCCAGAACACCGCGATCCTGCTGGTCTGGCTGATCGTCGGCTGGGTGGTGCTGGGCAAGCCGCTGCGCCGCACCGCCGGCGTGGCCATCGCGCTGGCGGCGATCTTCCCGATCGTCTACTCCCTCAACCGCGGCCTCTGGATCGGCCTCGGCATCGCCGCCGCGTACGTGGCGCTGCGGCTCGCGCTGCGCGGCCGGATGGTGGTGCTCGGCGGGCTCGCCCTGGCGGTCGGACTGATCGGCGTGCTGATCGTCGCGACCCCGCTCGGCCGCACCTTCGACGAACGCCTGCAGAACGGGCACAGCGACGACATCCGCACCACCCTGTCGCAGGGCGCGGTCCGGGCGGCCAACCAGTCGCCGATCCTCGGCTACGGCGGCAACCGGGCGCTGATCGGCAGCAACCGGTCGATCGCCATCGGCAAGTCCGAGGACTGCAAGCAGTGCGGCAACCGGGAGCTGGGCAGCAACGGCCAGGTCTGGGCGCTGCTCGTCGGGCAGGGCTGGGTCGGCGCGATCTGCTACAACGCGTTCTTCATCTACTGCATCTGGCGCTACCGGCGCGACCACAGCGCCATCGGGATCGCCGGCACGCTCGTGCTCATCCTCATGCTCTTCTTCCAGTTCACCTACGGTGCGATGGAAGCAACACTCGCCTACGCCCTGATCACTGTCGCCCTGCTGGCCCGCAACGACCGGATCCGCCGGTCGCTCGCGCCCGCGCCTCCGCAGGGCACGATCGCCGGGCTACGGGCCCGGCTGGAAGCGACCGGTGACCGCTGATGGTGTTCCGCGTACCCCCGGACGGCGACGGCCGTGCCGCGTACCTCGGTGAACTGGCCGGGCTGATCTGGCCCGCACCGGCCGAGCCCGGCCTGCGCCGCGGCGGCGCCGGCTGGGTGGTGGTGCCCTCGGCGGCCCGCCCCCGGCTGCTCGTGCCCACCGGCTCCGGCCGGGCGGCGGCGAGCGCGGTCCGGCACTCCACCGAGGCCGTCGGCCGCAAGGCCAAGCTGGTCCGGCAGGGCCTCGCCACCGCGTTCCGGCTCGGTCTCGGGCCGCTGGTCTTCCGCGACCGGCTGGTCGTCGACGGCGGCGGGCTGGACGCGCACCTGGCCGAGGTGCTGGGTGAGCCGGCGCTGGTCAGCCTGCACATCGGGCCGGCCCGCGCGAACCGCAAGCCGGTGCTGCAACTGCTCGCCCCGGACGGCCGGGCCCTCGGGTACGCGAAACTCGGCGTCGACCCGCTGACCCGCGCGCTCGTGCACGCGGAGGCGGACGCGCTGCGCCGCCTCGCCGAGGTGCCGCTCGGCCCGGTGGTCCTGGCCGGGGTACGCCACCACGGCGACTGGCACGGGCACGCGCTGCTCGTGCAGGAGGCGCTGCCGGTGCGGCTGCCCCGGGCCGCCCCGGCCGCCGCGCAGGCGGCCGAACGCGCGGCCATGGTGGCGGTCGCCGGCTGTCTCGGCGTACGCCGGGAGTCATGGGCGGCCAGCGGGCACGCGGCCCGGCTCACCGCCGCGGTGGACGCGCTCGGACCCCGGCCGGAGGCCGGGCGGCTGCGCGCGGTGCTGAAGTCCGTCGCGGACGCCGACCCGGTGGTCGCCTTCGGCGCGTGGCACGGGGACTGGAACGGCGGCAACAGCGCGGTGCTCGCCGACGGCCGGGTGCTGGTCTGGGACTGGGAGCGGTTCGAGGCGGACGTGCCGGCCGGGTACGACGCGCTGCACCTGGCGGTGCAGGGCGCGATGAGCCACGACGGGGTGGAACCGGTCGAGGCCGCGCGTGCGCTGATCGCCGGCGCCGGGGCAACCCTGGCACCGTTCGACCAGACCGGTGGGGGCGCCGATCTGGTCGCCGTGCTCTACCTGGTGGAGCTGGCTGCGCGCTACCTGCGCGACCGGCAGGCGGAGGCGGGTGCGCGACTGGGGCACGTCGACACCTGGCTGCTGCCCGCCGTGGAGGAACACCTGGCCCGCCGGGCCCGGTGAGAGTGAGGAGTGGGGACGTGACGGTGGCCAGGGAGCAGGCGCTCCGCGCGGTGAAGTCGGTGAGCCGGACGGTCGGTCGGTTGACCGCCGGCTCACGGATGGTGCCGGGATTCCTGATCGTGGGGGCGCAGCGCTGCGGCACCACCTCGCTCTTCAAGACGCTCTCGCAGCACCCCGGCGTGCTGCCGCCCGCGTACCACAAGGGCGTGCACTACTTCGACATGGACTACCACCGGGGGATGAACTGGTACCTCGGGCACTTCCCCACCACGGCCAAGGCCGAGGCGGTCAAGGCCCAGATCGGGGTACGCGGGATCACCGGCGAGTCCAGCCCGTACTACATGTTCCACCCGCTGGCCGGGCAGCGCATCGCCAAGGACCTGCCCTCGGTGAAGCTGCTGGTGCTGCTGCGTGACCCGGTGGAGCGGGCGTACTCGGCGCACTCGCACGAGCTGGCGCGGGGCTACGAGACCGAGTCTGACTTCGAGCGGGCGCTGGCGCTGGAGGAGCAGCGGACCGCGGGCGAGCGGGAGCGGATGATCCGCTCGGCCGCGTACGCGAGCGAGCACCTGCAGCACAACGCGTACCTGGCCCGGGGCCGCTACATCGAGCAGCTGGAGCGGCTGGAGGCGCTCGTCGGGCGGGAGCGGATGCACGTCATCGACAGCGACGACTTCTTCGCCGACCCGCGCCCGTCCTTCGACGCGGTCTGCGACTTCCTCGGGCTGCCCCGCTGGGCGGACATCGCGTTCGGCAAGCACAACTCGCGGTCCCGTTCGCCCATGTCGGCGGAGCTGCGGGCCCGGCTGGAGGACCACTTCGCCCCGTACGACGAGCGGCTGGCGGCGTGGTGGGGACGCGTGCCGTCGTGGCGGCGGTGACCCGGCCGGACGCCGGCGGCACCCCGACGCTCACCGCACCGCCGCCCGGGCCGGGCGCGGGGCTCGGCGGCGCGGCCCGGCAGGGCTTCGCGAACCTGGTCGGTGTCGGCCTGGCCGCGGTGGCCGGGTTCGGGCTCAACATCGTCATCGCCCGGGGCTGGTCCGTCCGCGAGGCCGGCATGTTCTTCGCGGCCACCAGCGCGTTCATGATCGCCGCGTCGGCGGCCCGGCTCGGCACCGACGTCGGCACCGTCTACTTCGTCAGCCGCCAGCGCACGCTGGACCGCCGCGACCAGATCCGGGGCACGATCCTGGTCGGGTTGCTGCCGGTGCTCGCGGTCGGCGCGCTGCTCGGCCTCGCCGGCTGGCTGGCCGCGCCGGCGCTGGCCCGGGCCACCATGCCGGAGGCCGGGCCGGAGGCGGTGACCGCGCTGCGCATCCTGCTGGCGTTCGTGCCGCTGGCCGCGCTCAACGACTACGCGCTCGCCGCCTGCCGGGGCTTCGGCCAGATGCGCCCGCTGCTGACAGTGGAGCGGCTCGGCCGCACGCTGGTGCAGTTCCTGGCCGTGGCGGTGGCCGCCTGGCTCGGGCTGTCCGCCACCGTCGCGCTGCCGTTGGCCTGGGTGGTCCCGTACCTGCTCGCCGCGGTGGTCGCGCTGTTCTGGCTGAGCCGGCTCGTCGGCCGGGCCGGTCGCCAGGTGACCCGGCCGGTGCCGGCGCGTGAGCTGGCCGGGCCGTTCTGGCGCTTCACCGGGCCACGTGCGGTCAGCAGCCTGGCCGCGATCGTGGTGCAGCGGCTGGACATCGTGCTGCTCAGCGCGCTGCGCGGGCCGGCCGAGGCGGCCATCTACACGGCGGCGACCCGGTTCCTGGCGCTGGGCCAGCTCTCCAGCGTCGCGCTGTCCAGCTCGGTGCAGCACCGGCTGGCCGCCGCGTTCGCCCGCAACGACCGGGCCGAGGCGGGCCAGCTCTACCAGGTCGCCACCGGCTGGCTGGTGATCCTCTCCTGGCCCGCGTACCTGATCTTCGCGGCCTTCGCGACGCCGATGCTGGCGCTCTTCGGCGCCGGTTACGCCGACGGCCGCCGGGTCGTGGTGCTGCTGGCGCTGACCATGCTGCTGG
>NZ_LYXF01000046.1:0-65205 GCF_001709195.1 Micromonospora sp. II
GGCCACCACCATGCCCACACCACCACGGGCCATCCCGAGAAGATCAACAGGACGCCGACAAGCCTTGATCAACAATTAGCGAAAGACCGAGGCTAACCCCTCGAGCACCCGTTGCTGTGCCGCTGTCCTGGCGGTGGTCGGCGGCGTGGCTGGGGTGGGCGCCGTAGGCGTCTGTCCGTGTGGTGTCGGCGTCTGCAGGGCCGTAGTGGTCTCCGGGGTCAAGGGACGCCCGTAGGGCGGTCGCTGTCGCGACGCGGTAGCGCCCTTGAGGCCGGAGGGGGGCCTCGTGCCCTCGCGGCGCCGGCCGCTGCTGATCTGCTTCGGGCGCATGAGCGCGCTCCGCCGGTTCACTCGTGTCCAGCAGTCCGTCTCTGTTCGTGCACGTGTGTGGGGGTTGCTGTCACCGTTGCTGTCACGATCGATGATCGTGGTTTTCAAGATGGCGAACCCTTCTGAAGCCGCAGGTGGAGCCTGGTATGACGTAGCGTAGTTGCCGGTCGCGTCCACACGTACTATGTGATCGCCGGTACTGAGCCGGTACTCGTTCACAACAACGACCCCGGATTTATCGAGCTTGGCGTTTCCGGTGGCGAGGCGTGTCCAGTCGGCGGTGGCGGGAATTCATGGACGCCGGACTCTGCTAATGGATACTCCAGCTATGACAAAGCTGGTGGCTGGCTGCAGGTGCACGGTCCGGCCAGGGACTACGCGACGCCAGGCGGACCAAAATTGAACTGGGAGCACGTCGTCGAGCAAAGCCAGGGCAAGCAAGGAGTAAGGAGATCCAACTTCCCGCAGGAGTGGATCAATAACCCTGATAATATGTTCCTTCAGGAACGTAAACAACACGCTCAGGACGCATGGGAGGTCGGGTCTAGTGGGGAATGTGTAGAGTGGTGAGATCTATGGACAGCGTATAAAACCAGGCAGTCGACTATGGAGTGGAAGGCATCGTTCCGGCCGATGCTCCGCCCGGAGTGGCTAAGCTTGCCCATGTTCATCGCGTCTTCAACGCGATTATGGGTGGCGGCTTCGGCTTTGCGATGGAAGTCATCGAGCGGGATGAGTTCGAACGGGCAATTGAGGGTTTCCGGTACTTGAGCCTAATTGAGATTGCGGACTTGCTAGCTGACTTGGTCAGGAGTTATGGCGAATCTAGCTACGACGAGCGCAAGGAAGAGGCATTTGACTCCCTAATCAACGAGAGCTCCTTGATCTTAGACACCTATCGCCGGAAAGCGTCCGAAGAGCCTTCGGAATTTGGGCTTGCGTGACGTGCTCGGGCGTGCGACCAGAACGCCGGTGTTTCAGCTGTGGAGTGCCGAGTAGTCCTAGGCGAAGATCGAGACCTGCTTCCGATGAGACAGCTCAGAAAGGTCTTGAGTTGGTTCGCTTTGGACATCCGTGACGCGCTGTTGCGTGGGGTGGTGTCTGCGAGAGGTCATCTGCTAGCTACACGCTCTGACTCACTGCAGCACGGATGCACTCAAGCCGGTCGTCCGCACGTAAATGATTCGGCCGGACGTGAGGAGTCGACTAGAGATCTCCGCCGCGTCGCGCTGACCTGCGTCGACGGCCCCCGGACCCGAATGGCGCGGCTGGAGCCGGTCGCATACCGTGCCGGTCGTGGACGGACGACGGAGCTATCCCGAGGATGAGCAGGGGTCGCGATGGGGCGACCGCGGATACGAGTCGGACTGGCGCGCAGCGGGTGAGCCCCGCTACCGCGACGACGACTACCGCACGCCGGAGCAGCGGGCCGGTGAGAGCCGGTACGCCGAGCCGGGCCGGTACTCCGCCGCCGACCCGCTGGTGGACGACACGAGCAGTTGGCGGTCGCAGCGGCCGGACGACCCGGAGGTCTCCGGTGAGCTGCCCGGGTCACGTGCCGGGCGGCGGGCGGCCCGCGAGTCCGCGGACGATTCGCTCGCCGCGGTGTCCCGCAGTGGTGTGGACGCGCTCGGCACCGCCGCGCACGGCAACCCGCTGAGCGCGGCGCCGGCGAGCCCGCTCGGCACCCCGGCCTCCGACGGCGCGTCCCGTACCGGCGGCGACCCGTACGGCCTGGCCGCTCACAACGCCGATCCGCGCGGTGGCGGCAACGCGCTGGCCCTCGGCGGCGCTGCCGGCCAGGCCGGTCCGGGGCCGCTCGGCGGCTACCCGATCGTGGACACCGTCCGGTCGGCCGAGCCGCCGGTGACCGGTGGGACGGACCCGTCGGCCGCGGCGCGGCTCAACCCCGGCGAGGCGACTCCGCTGCGGATCGGTGAGCGCCCGGCCGGTCCGGCCGAGCCGGCGGCGACCCCGAATCCGCTGGAGATGCCGACCGGCCCGATGCCGGCACTCATGCCCCGGCCGGACGGTCCGCCGCCCGGTGACGGCGTCTACCGGACCCGGCGTCCGGCGCTCGCGGTGCTGCTGGCGGTGATGGTGCTGGTGCTGGAGGTGCCGGCGGTACGGGTGTTGCTGCACGGCCTGTTCGGCGACCCGGTGTCGACGTCGCACGTGGTGGTGGGCATGTTCCTGACCGTCGGGCTGCCGATCTTCGGCACCGGCCTGTACGGGCTGCGCACCGGCGGGCTGGCGCTGGCCGACGGCAGCCGGGGCTGGCTGCGCCCGCCGACGGCGTACCTGACGGTCGGGCTGGTCCTCTTCCTCGCCGCAGCCCTCGCGGCGGGCTGAGCGGGGAAACGCCCATCCACCCCGAAGTGGCGGTGTCACAGGCAGGTTGACACCGCCACTTCGCCGTACCGGAGTCGATCAAGGTTTGAGCAAGGCCGCCTCCCGCACCCGCAGGCCGTGCGGCGGACAGGGCGCGTACACTGGTCGACTGGCGACCGCCTCGTGCGGTCGACCTCGCGTGCCCTCTCCACGGTCTCCTCCGTGGGGCGACGGCCTCCCTGGTCCCGGTTCTTCACCCGGGCCCACCCCGGCCGCCGACCGGGCGCCAGGCGTCCGGCCGCCGGCCGGACGGACAACCAGGGACAATGTAGGAGTAACCCACCATGGCCGTCGTGACCATGCGTCAGCTGCTGGAAAGCGGTGTGCACTTCGGGCACCAGACCCGGCGCTGGAACCCGAAGATGAAGCGCTTCATCTTCACCGAGCGCAACGGTATCTACATCATCGACCTGCGCCAGACGCTCGACTACATCGAGAAGGCGTACGAGTTCGTCCGCACCACCGTCGCCGGTGGCGGCAGTATCCTGTTCGTCGGCACCAAGAAGCAGGCCCAGGAGGCCATCGCCGAGCAGGCGACCCGGGTCGGCCAGCCGTACGTCAACCACCGCTGGCTCGGTGGCATGCTGACCAACTTCCAGACCGTGTACAAGCGGCTGCAGCGGATGAAGGAGCTGGAGGCCCTTGGTGACCTGAGCGGCACCGCCGCCGGTTACACCAAGAAGGAGACGCTCCAGCTCTCCCGCGAGAAGATCAAGCTCACCAAGACCCTCGGTGGTCTGCGGGACATGCAGAAGCTCCCGGCCGCGGTCTGGATCGTCGACACCAAGAAGGAGCACATCGCCGTCGACGAGGCCCGCAAGCTGGGCATCCCGGTGATCGCCGTGCTCGACACCAACTGCGACCCGGACGAGGTCGACTTCCCGATCCCGGGCAACGACGACGCCATCCGCTCGGCCGAGCTGCTGACCAAGGTCGTCGCCGCCGCCGTCGCCGACGGTCTGATCGCCCGCTCCGGCCGTAACCGGGGCGCGGACGAGAAGCCCGAGGCCGGCCAGGTCGCCGCCGACGAGCCGCTGGCCGAGTGGGAGCGTGAGCTGCTCGAGGAGCCGAAGAAGGCCGACGAGCAGCCCGCCGCCGCCGCTGCCGAGCAGCCGGCGACCGCCGCCGCCGAGTGATCTCGCCGTCGCGTCCCCACCGTCGGCGATTCCCGGCGGTGGGGCGCGACGGGTACGCCGGGCGGCAGCACCGGCCCGGAACCGGGTAACCAGCACCCCAGACCACCTCACTGACACCGAAGAGAGAGTCATGTCCAACTTCACCGCCGCGGACGTCAAGAAGCTCCGCGACCTCACCGGCGCCGGCATGATGGACTCCAAGAAGGCGCTGACGGAGGCCGAGGGCGACTTCGACAAGGCCGTCGAGATCCTGCGCGTCAAGGGCGCCAAGGACGTCGGCAAGCGGGCCGGCCGCACCGCCGCCAACGGGCTCGTCGCCCACTCCGGCCAGGCGCTGCTCGAGCTCAACTGCGAGACGGACTTCGTCGCCAAGAACGACGCCTTCATCGCGCTGGCCCAGCAGCTCGTCGAGCACGGCGTGGCCAGCGGCGCCACCAACGCCGAGGAGCTGCTCGCCAGCAGCATCGACGGCAAGAGCGTGGCCGACCTGATCCAGGAGCAGTCCGCCAAGATCGGCGAGAAGCTGGTGCTCAACCGCTTCGCCAAGCTGGACGGCACCACCGCGGTCTACCTGCACCGCAAGAGCCAGGACCTGCCCCCGGCGGTCGGCGTGCTCGTGGAGTTCACCGGCAAGAACGACGAGGCGGCGGACGCCGACGCGCGCGCCGTGGCCATGCAGATCGCCGCGATGCGGCCGAAGTACCTCACCCGCGACGAGGTGCCGGCCGAGACCGTCGAGTCGGAGCGGCGCATCGCCGAGCAGACCGCCCGCGAGGAGAACAAGCCCGAGGCGGCGCTGCCGAAGATCGTCGAGGGCCGGGTGAACGCCTTCTTCAAGGACTTCGTCCTGCTGGAGCAGGCGTCGGTCGCCGACAACAAGAAGACCGTCAAGCAGGTGCTGGCCGACGCCGGCATCGAGGTGACCCGCTTCCTGCGGTTCGAGGTCGGCCAGGCCTGAGCCGCCGCGCCGGGCCTTCCGGGCCCGGGCACAGGGGAGAACGTCGACGAGGAGGCCGCCGGTGTACGCGACAGGCACCGCGGCCTCCTCGTCACATAGGGTCGGCAAGGGCACGTACGCGACGCCCGCGCTATGCGCGGGGAGAAGGGGCGGGGCGGATGACGCAGGTTGTGAGTGACCGGAGCCTGGCGATGGAGGATCCGACCGCGCCTCCTCCCGGTCGGTCCCGCCGGGTGGTGCTGAAGCTCTCCGGTGAGGTCTTCGGCGGCGGCGCGATCGGTGTCGACCCCGACGTCGTGCAGGGCATCGCCCGGCAGATCGCCACCGTCGTACGCCGTGGTGTGCAGGTCTCCGTGGTGGTCGGCGGCGGCAACTTCTTCCGCGGCGCCGAGCTGCAGAAGCGGGGCATGGACCGGGCCCGCGCGGACTACATGGGCATGCTCGGCACGGTCATGAACTGCCTGGCCCTCCAGGACTTCCTGGAGAAGGAGGGCATCGAGACCCGGGTGCAGACCGCGATCACCATGGCCCAGGTCGCCGAGCCGTACATCCCGCTGCGGGCGATCCGGCACCTGGAGAAGGGCCGCGTGGTCATCTTCGGCGCGGGCGCCGGCATGCCGTACTTCTCCACCGACACGGTGGCCGCCCAGCGGGCGCTGGAGATCCGCGCGGACGTGGTGCTGATGAGCAAGAACGGCGTGGACGCGGTGTACACCGCCGACCCCCGGATCGACCCGACCGCGAGCAAGCTCGACTCGATCACTTTCTCCGAGGTGCTGCGCCGTAACCTGCGGGTGGCCGACGCCGCCGCGTTCAGCCTCTGCATGGAGAACGGCCTGCCGATGCTGGTCTTCGGCGCCCAGGGCGACGACACCATCGTCCGGGCCGTCGCCGGTGAGAAGATCGGCACCCTGATCACCGCCTGACCGGCCCGCCGGATCGACAAGCGGTCCCTCTGCCACGGCGGCACCCGCACTACCCACGACGAGCGACAGAAGGAGGCGAGGAGACCGGTGATCGACGACACCCTCCTCGAGGCGGAGGAGAAGATGGAGCGTGCCATCGAGCACGCCAAGGAGGAGTTCGGCGGGATCCGTACCGGTCGCGCCAACGCCGCCATGTTCTCCCGGATCGTCATCGACTACTACGGCAGCCCGACCCCGCTGCCGCAGATGGCCTCCATCGCGGTGCCCGAGCCCCGCATGGTGATCATCAAGCCGTACGACAACTCGCAGCTGGGCGCCATGGAGAAGGCGATCCGCGACTCGGACCTCGGGGCCAACCCGAACAACGAGGGCAACCAGCTCCGCATCGTCCTGCCGCAGATGACCGAGGAGCGGCGCCGGGAGATGATCAAGGTCGCCCGGCAGAAGGGCGAGGAGGCCAAGGTCGCCGTCCGCAACATCCGCCGCAAGGCCAAGGAGGAGCTGGACCGCCTGGTCAAGGACGGCGAGGTTGGCGAGGACGAGGGTCGGCGCGCGGAGAAGGAGCTGGACGATCTGACCCAGCGTTTCGTCGCTACCGTCGACGAGCTGGTCAAGCACAAGGAGAACGAGCTGCTCGAGGTCTGAGCGCGCGCGTACCCCGCACGGCACCGCCGCCGTCGCCCGCACGGGCGGCGGCCCGGTGCCGTCGTCGTGCCCGGCGGCGCAGACCCTCGGGGCTCCGGCGGGTGCAGTAGGCTCGGCACGATTCCCGGCCACCACGGGGTGAACGGCGGGGGTCGCCCGGCCGTCGGTCGGTCAACAGAAGTCTCACGCCGGTAGGGGATGGTTTTGGTCTTGCGTCATGTGGTGGCTCTCGTACCGGCTGCCGGTGCGTGATGTCCCACCCCGACCCCTACGGCAGCACCGAGCCGCGTGGCTGGGACCGTCCGGCCCCCGCTCTGCCCTGGCCGGACACCGATCTGGAGCCGGGCCCCTGGCGGCCCGCTCCGGCGGCGCCCACCCACCCGACCGAGCCGGGCGGCTACGCCCGCCCCGGCGCCGCCCCGGACACGTACGCCGCCCCGGACACGTACGCCGCCCCGGACACCTATGCCGGCCCGGACACGTACGCCGGGCCGTACCCGAACAGCGGTCGGCGCCACGACGGACCGGGCCGGTACGACGGACCGCCGGCCGGCGACCGCGGCCGGCCCGACGGGCCGGAGCACCGCGGCCCGTGGGGTGAGCCGGCCCGCGACGACGAGTACCCGACCGCGCAGATCGCGCCGGTGCGCGACGAGCCCACCGACCAGATCCCGGCGGTACGCGACGAGCCCGAGCCCGAGCCGCCGCCCGGTCGCCGGGGTCGGGGGCGACGGCGGGCGAGCGCCGAGCGTCCGCCGACCACCACGCCGACGACGTCCCGGGCGGGGCGCAACCTGCCGGCCGCGATCGGCGTCGGGGTGGTCCTCGGCGCCGCGGTGGTGGTGCCGCTGTTCTTCTTCATGCCGGCGTTCCTGGCCGTGCTGGCGACCGCGGTCGGGATCGGCATCTGGGAGATGGCCCGGGCGGTACGCCGCAGCGGCGCCCACCCGCCGCTGGCGCCGCTGGTCGCCGGTGGCGTGATCACGGTGGGCCTGGCCTGGTTCGCCGGCCCGGACGCGCTCTGCCTCGGCCTGCTGGTCACGGTGCTGGGCACGATGATCTGGCGGCTGGGCGACGGGCCGGGCAACTACCAGCGCGACCTCACCGCGGCCACCCTGATCGCGGTGTACGTGCCGTTCCTCGCCGGGTTCGCGGCCATGCTCGCGGCGGCGCCGGGCGACGGGCACCTGCGGGTGCTGGTGACGCTCGTCGCGGTGGTGCTCTCCGACACCGGCGGGTACGCGGCCGGCGTGTCGTTCGGCAAGCACCCGATGGCGCCCACGATCAGCCCGAAGAAGTCCTGGGAGGGCTTCGCCGGCTCGGTGACCGCCGCGGCGGCGGGCAGCGCGGTGCTGCTGTGGGTGTTGTTCGACGTGGCGCCCTGGTGGGGCGCGCTGTTCGGGATGGCGATCTCGGTCTCCGCGGTGCTCGGCGACCTCGCCGAGTCGATGATCAAGCGGGATCTCGGCGTCAAGGACATGAGCAACCTGCTGCCCGGGCACGGCGGTCTGATGGACCGGCTCGACTCGATCCTGTTCGCGGTGCCGGTGGCCTACCTTCTGCTCGCCGTGTTCGTCCCGGTGGTGAGCTGAGGTATGCGTCACGGCGGGGACCCGCGGCGGGCCGGGCGGCCGGGGGCGATTCGACACGTACGGACGGGTGCGTCCGGGCGGGAGCGTGTCAGACTGGACGCGCCATGACGAGTCTCCCGCTGATCTCCGTAGACCCCGACGCCCGCGGCCGCCGACCCTCGATGCCTCCGCGCCACCTCGCCGACCTGGACCTGCCCGGCCGGCAGGCGCTCGTCACCGAGCTGGGCGAGCCGGCGTTCCGCGCCAAGCAGGTCTCCAACCACTACTTCGGCCGCCTGGTGCGCGACCCGGAGCGGATGACCGACCTGCCGGCGGCGACCCGGGAGCGGCTGGCGGGTGAGCTGCTGCCCACCCTGCTCACCCCGGTACGCGAGCTGGCCTGCGACGACGGCGCGACCCGTAAGGCGCTCTGGCGGCTGCACGACGGCTCGCTCGTGGAGAGCGTGCTGATGGGCTACCCGGACCGGGTGACCGTCTGCATCTCCAGCCAGGCCGGCTGCGGCATGGCCTGCCCGTTCTGCGCGACCGGCCAGGCCGGGCTGACCCGCAACCTGTCCACCGCCGAGATCGTCGACCAGGCGGTCTACCTGGCCGGGGTGGCCGCCTCCGGCGCGGTGTCCGGCTCGCCGCCGCGGCTGTCGCACGTGGTGTTCATGGGCATGGGCGAGCCGCTGGCCAACTACTCGCGGGTGGTGGCGGCGATCCGCCGGCTGGTCGCTCCGGCGCCGGAGGGCCTGGGCCTGTCGCAGCGGCACATCACCGTCTCCACGGTCGGGCTGGTCCCGGCGATCCGGCGACTGGCCAGCGAAGACCTCTCCGTGACCCTTGCGTTGTCGCTGCATGCCCCCGATGATGAGCTGCGCGACGAACTCGTCCCGGTCAACCAGCGCTGGAAGGTGTCCGAGGTGCTGGACGCGGCGTGGGACTACGCGGCCACGACGGGGCGTCGCGTGTCCATCGAATACGCGATGATCAAGGACGTGAACGACCAGCCGTGGAGAGCAGATCTGCTCGGGCGGCTGTTGGCCGGCAAGCTGGCCCACGTGAACCTGATCCCGCTCAACCCGACTCCGGGCAGCCGCTGGGACGCCAGCCCGAAGCCGGTCGAGCGGGAGTTCGTCCGGCGGTTGCGCGACGCCGGGGTGTCGACCACCGTGCGGGACACCCGGGGACGCGAGATCGACGGGGCGTGTGGCCAGCTCGCCGCCGCCGGGGACACGGACGGCGACTCACGCGCGGCAACGGCGTAGCGGTACGAGACCAGGAGACATAGTGGCGAGTCAGGGTCAGCGTTTCCGGCGTAAGGCGCTCCGCCGGGGATACAAGGTCGACGAGGTCGACGCCTTCCTGGACCGGGTCGAGGCGACACTCGCCGGTCAGCCGGTCGGCGCGCCCGTGGCCTCCCAGGAGGTCCACGACGTCGTCTTCCGGGTCCGCTTCAACGGCTACGACGAGTGGCAGGTGGACCTGCACCTCGACCGGGTCGAGCGGCAGCTCGCCGAGCTGGAGGAGCGCGGTGGCGCCCCCGCCGGGCGCGGTGGCGACCCCCGGATTCCCGACCGGCTCGGCCCGCCGATGCGCGACGACAGGGGCATGTCGCCGGTGCCGCAGCCGCCGATGCCGCCCCGGCAGATGCCGGCCCAGCCCGGCCCGCCCGCCGACCGCTACGGCAGCCGCTACGACGAGCCGACCGGCGCGTTCGCCGGCGGGTACGACGGCCCGCGCGGTGGCTACGACGGCCCGCGTGGCCCGGGCGGCCCCGGCCCGATGGGCCCGGGCGCGCCGATCGGGCACGGCGGCCCACCGCCGCGTGGCCTGCCGCCCGGCCCCGGCGGCTACGGCCAGGACAGCGGCCCCGGCGGGTACGGCCAGGACACCGGTCCGGGCGGCTACGGCCAGGACAGCGGCGGGTACGGCCAGGACAGCGGCCCCGGCGGGTACGGCCAGGAGGAGCGCTTCGACGGCTTCGAGGCCGGCCGGCGCGGGCGTGCCGACATGACCGCCGAGATCCGCATGCCCGAGCGTGAGCTGCGTGGTCGTGGCCCGGGTGGCCCGCCCGCGCTGCCGCAGCAGGGCTACGGCGCGCCGGAGCCCGGTTACGGGCCGCCGGACCAGGGTTACGGCCCCGGCCCTTCGATGACCGGCCCGCCGCTGGTGACCCCGCCGGTCGCCGGTCCGCCGATGGTGGGCCCGCCGATGGCCGGCCCGCCCGGCAGCGACCTCTACCGGGTCGACCAGATCCGGCGCAGCTTCCAGGTCCGCCGGTTCGGCAGCGGGTACGACCCGGACCAGGTCGACCGGTTCTTCGACACGCTGCTCGGTGGCATGCAGGGCCGCAACCCGATGCCGGTGAACCCGAAGGACCTCGACACGCTGCGTTTCGGGCTGGTGCCCGGCGGCTACTTCGAGGCCGAGGTCGACGCCGCGCTCAAGGACGTGCAGGACATCCTGCTCGGCCGCTGACCCGCACCCGACGACGAAGGGCCCACCCCGCGAGGGGTGGGCCCTTCCGCGTACCGTTTGCGCCGCTCGTCAGGACCGCAGGCCGTTGCGGCGCAGCACGGCGTCGCCGATGACGATGGCGACCAGCAGCCCGGCGATCCCGAACAGCCAGATGTGCTCCACCCGGCCCTCCTCGATCCCGCAGAGCGCCATCAGAACCAAGACCAGCGCCGACAGCAACGCGCCGATCCGTCCGGACTTGCGGTGCCCGGGCTTGTGCTGATCTGGCGCGGTTACCGGCTCGTCTCCTGCCACTGTCGGTCCTTCCCTCGCGATCGGATCTCCGATCAGTCTGGCACGCCCTCAACCGGCCCCGGCGCAGGGTCCGGCCTCCGGTGCGCTTGATGACCCGGGCGGGCGACAGCGTGGTTGTCGCATGACCCGGGCCGTAGGTCCCGTCCGGGTCGGGGCGGTTGGGCACTACCGGCGTCGCGGGACGGCGAGCACACTGCCTCCGGTAGCGTCTTGACGTACACCTGATGCCTTTTTGAGGGGGACTGCGGTGCGAGTGACCGGTACGGGCCATGCCAGCATGCGGATCGACACGGCCGCGGGCAGCATCCTGTGCGACCCGTGGGTCAATCCCGCCTACTTCGCCTCGTGGTTCCCCTTCCCGGACAATTCCCTGCTCGACTGGGAGACCCTCGGCCAGGTCGACTACCTGTACGTGTCGCACCTGCACCGGGACCACTTCGACGCCAAGCACCTGCGCGGCTTCGTGTCCAAGGACGCCACCGTCCTGCTCCCCGAGTTCCCCACCTCGGAGATGGAGGACGAGTTCCGGGAGCTGGGCTTCACCAAGTTCCTCAAGGCCCCGAACGAGCAGGTCGTGGAGTTGCCCGGCGGCCTGAAGATCATGATCCAGGCGCTGACCAGCCCGACCGACGGCCCGATCGGCGACTCCTCGCTCTGGGTCGAGTACGACGGCGTCCGGCTGCTCAACCAGAACGACGCCCGCCCGACCGACCTGAGCGTCTTCGCCGAGCTGGGCCACGTGCACGCGCACATGCTGCAGTTCTCCGGCGCGATCTGGTATCCGATGGTCTACGAGCTGCCGCAGTCGGCGAAGACCGCGTTCGGCAAGCAGAAGCGGGACCGGCAGTTCGACCGCACGTGGCGCTACATCGACGACCTGAAGGCCGACCACGTCTTCCCGATCGCCGGCCCGCCGTGCTTCCTCGACGACGAGCTGTGGCAGTTCAACGACATCTTCGGCGACGAGGGCAACATCTTCCCCGACCAGTCGGTGTTCCTGTCCGAGTACGCCAAGGTCGGCGGCACCAACGGCATCGTGCTGCTGCCGGGCAGCGTCTCGGAGATCACCACCGAGGGCGCGACCACCACGCACCCGGTGCCGGTGGAGGAGTTCTTCGCGAACAAGGTCGCCCACCTGGAGGAGATGCGGGAGCGCAAGCGCGGCGTCATCGAGGCCGAGAAGGCGTCCTGGCGGCACCCCGAGGTCGACGTGCTGGGTGAGATGAAGCGCCGGATCGAGCCGCTGCTGGACGAGTCGATCTACCTGGCCAAGGGCGTCGGCGGGCCGGTCCGCTTCGACCTGGTCGGCTACGACGGCTCCGAGGTCGAATCCATCGTGGTGGACTTCCCGGGCAAGGAGGTCCGGCCGTACGCGGACGAGAAGGTCCGCTACCGCTTCCGTACCGAGCGGGCGCTGATCGAGCACCTGCTGCACATCGGCGAGGTCGACTGGGTCAACTCGCTGTTCCTGTCGTGCCGCTTCTCGGCGGCCCGCATCGGTCAGTACAACGAGTTCGTCTACGCCTTCTTCAAGTGCCTCTCCGAGGAGCGCCTCCAGTACGCCGAGGGCTGGTACGACGAGCACGAGCGGGCCGTCGACGCCGAGGACATCACGCTCGACGGCTGGGTGGTGCAGCGGCGCTGCCCGCACCTGAAGGCGGACCTGAGCCGGTTCGGCATCGTCGACGGCGACCAGCTGACCTGCCAGCTGCACGGCTGGAAGTTCGACCTGGCCAGCGGCCGCTGCCTGACCAGCGTCGGGCACAAGATCCGGGCGCACCGCGCGGACGCGGAGACCTCGACGCCGGCCGTCTGACGGTTTCGCCCCGCACGCCGCCCCCGGCACGCGACCATCGGTCGTGAGGGGGCGGCGTGACGGGTGCGGACAGGGAACCGGTGTACCGGTTCGGGCGCGGCAGCGAGATGGCGCGGGACGCCTCCCGGGTGGAGGCGTTCAGCGACGCGGTGATCGCCATCGTGCTCACGCTGATGGCCGTCGAGCTGCTGGCGTTCGACCCGGACCTGCCGCAGGACGACGGGCTGGCCGCGGTGCTCGTGCAGGAGTGGCGGGCCTACCTGGCGTACGTGATCACCTTCGCCATCGTCGGCCAGGTCTGGCTGACCCACCACAACATGTGGCGCTACGTCCGCCGGGTCGACCAGATGCTGCTGGTGCTGAACCTGCTGCTGCTGATGTTCGTGGCGGCGATCCCGTTCACCGCCGACCTGCTCGCGGACAACCTGCGCGGCACCGTGCGCGACCAGCGGCTGACCGCCGCGCTGTACGTGGGCGTGGTGCTCGGCGAGGCGCTCTTCTTCAACCTGAGCTGGTGGTGGGCGCGCCGCAGCGGGCTGCTGCACGCGGATCTCGACCCGAGGCTGGCGAGCGCGGTGGCCCGCCGGTTCCGGCTCGGCCCGCTGCTCTACCTGGTCGCGTTCGCCATCGTGTTCATCGACCCGCTGCTGAGCCTGCTGGCGTACCTGCTGCTGGTCGGCGTCTACCTGGTGCGGGGTCCGGGCGATCTCCCGCCCGCCGGCCAGGAGGCGCCCGACACGCCGTGAGCGGTTGTTAAGAAGGGGCCCTTCCTCTATCGGAGGCGTTAATAAGGGGCCCTTCCTTACATGTCGGCGAGGATGCGGCGGGCGGCGTTGTGGCCGGCCGCGCCGATCACGCTGCCCGCCGGGTGGCAGCCGGCGCTGCCCGCGTACACGCCGTCCACACCCGTCGCGTACGGCATCCGGTCGGTGAACGACACCGTGTTGTCGACGTGGTGGATGTGCCCGCCGGTGATGCCGAAGTGCGCCTCGATGCCGGGCGGCGGCAGCGGCACCGCGTCCGCGACCAGGTCACCGGCGCCCGGGGCGTACCGTTCGCAGATCGCGAGCAGCCGCTCCACGTAGCCGGGCAGCGCCGCGTCCCAGGTGGTGCCGGCCAGCTCGTAGGGGACCGACTGGACGAACAGCGCCGACGAGTGGTGCCCCGCCTCGTCGGACAGCGACGGGTCGACTGTGGTGTGCAGGTACCACTCGATGGTCGGCTCGTCCGGCAGCCGCCCGGCCCGCACGTCCGCCCACATGCCGCGCAGCGCCGCCATCGGCGACTCGCCGCCGTCGCCGACGAGCGAGGCCGAGCCGGGCAGCAGGTGGATGGTCGACCCGAACGGGCTCGGCGCGTCCGCCGGCAGGCAGGAGAAGCGGGGCAGCCCGGTCAGCGCCAGGTTGAGCTTGAGCGTGGTGCCGGGGCGGCGGACCGCCGCCATCCGCGTGCTCAGCTCCGCCGGGAGCGCGCCGTCGGGCAGCAGCTCCATCAGCCGGTACGGGTCACAGCCGCCGAGCACCACCGGGGCGTCCACCTCCCGCCCGTCGGCGAGTGTCACTCCGGCGGCGGCGCCCCCGGCCAGCCGGATGGCGGTGACCGGCGCGTCGGCCACGATCCGCGCGCCCGCGCGCACGGCGGCCTCGGCGAACGTGCGCGACACCGTGCCCATGCCGCCCCGGGTGATCATCCAGGTGCCGTCCGCGCCGGGCAGCCGGCACATGTTGTGCACCAGGAAGTTGTGCCCGGTGCCGGGGTCGTCCGGGCCGGCGTTGAGCCCGGACAGGCCGTCGGTGACCGCGTACATGCTGACCAGCAGCTCGGAGCGGAAGTCGAAGCGGGCCAGGTGGTCGGCGACCGAGCCGCGTACCAGGTCGACGAAGACCTGCCGCAGCGCGGGCCGCACGTAGCGCTCGGCGGTCTCCTCGACCGGCAGCGGCTCGGCCAGCCACGCCGGGGCGAGATCCTCCCGCAGCTGGGCCAGCTCGGCGTGCAGCGCGTCGTCGGCTGCCACGTCGGCGGGGGAGAACATCTCCGCGAGCTGCCGCCGGCTCGCCGCCACGTCGCTGCCCGCCAGCAGGTACGGCGAGCCGAGCCCGCCCGGCGTGGGCAGGAAGTAGTGCGGGTCGCGGCGCAGTACCGGGATGGTCACGTCGAGCGTGGCCAGCAGCTCCGGGGGCATCAGCCCGAGCAGGTACGACCCGGTGGAGTGACGCAGCCCCGGCACCTTCGGGAACGGGTTCTCGGTGCGGGTCGCGCCGCCGATCACCCCGGACGCCTCCAGCACCAGCACGTCCAGGCCGGCGCGGGCCAGCAGGATCGCCGAGACCAGGCCGTTGTGCCCGGCGCCGACCACCACGACGTCGGCGCGGGACGGCAGCTCACTCGCGTCGCTCCCGGTGCGTTCGCTCATGCCGCGACCCTAGCGGCGGCCGGGCACGGGCGGGAGGGTTCGCAGCGGGGCGCTACCGTTCCCGGCATGTCTCCGGCTGTCCAGATCGCGCTCGCGGTGGCGCTCGTCGTGGTGGTGTTCCTGCTCCTGCTCGTGCTGCGGCGCGACCGCCCCCGGGACCTGGTCGCCCCGGATCGCCCGGCCGGCGGCGGGCAGGCCGAGGTGCTCCGCCTGATCCACGCGGGGCGCCGGGTCGAGGCGGTCAAGGTGCTGCGTGAGCAGACCGGCCTGTCGCTGCTGGAGGCGAAGCAGGCGGTGGACGCGCTGGCGGCCGGCGGGTCCTGGTCGCCCGGCCCTCCGGTGCCCGGAAAGGGCGTCGACGACGCGGTGCGGGCCGAGGCCGCGCGGCTGCTGCACCGGGGCGAGAAGATCCAGGCGATCAAGGTGGTACGCGAGCACACGCACATGTCGCTCGCCGACGCGAAGCGGTACGTCGAGGGCCTCTGACGCCGGACGGCCGCCACCGGGCGTTCACCTTATAGTGGCAGTTGTCGATGCATTTCCGTCCTACCGTCGACGGGACACCCACCGCCTCCGGGAGGTAACCCCCGATGGATCGTCGTACCGTCCTGCGTGCCACAGCCGTCGGCGGCGCCGCCGCTTTCGCCGGTGGTCTCTGGGCCGCCGCGGCCGCACCGGCCCAGCCCGCCCAGCCCGGCCCCGGCCCGTACGGCGACCTGCTGTCCGCCGACGTCAACGGTCTCCAGTTGCCGGCCGGCTTCACCAGCAGGGTGATCGCGCGTTCCGGGCAGCGGGTCGCCGGCACCTCGTACACCTGGCACCCGGCGCCGGACGGCGGCGCCTGCTTCCCGTCCGGCGACGGCTGGATCTACGTCTCCAACTCGGAGGTGCCGCTCGTCGGCGGCGCGTCGGCGGTGCGGTTCGCCGCCGACGGCGCGATCGCCGCCGCGTACCGGATCCTCGGCGGCACGAACGTCAACTGCGCCGGTGGGCCGACCCCGTGGGGGACGTGGCTGTCCTGCGAGGAGGTGCCGCTGGGCCGGGTCTTCGAGACCTGGCCCGAGGGTGGCCGGGCCGGCGAGGAGCGGACCCGGATGGGCCGCTTCAAGCACGAGGCGGCGGCCTGCGACCCCCGGCGGCGGGTGGTCTACCTGACCGAGGACGAGTCGGACGGCTGTTTCTACCGGTTCGTGCCGGACACCTGGGGTGACCTGCGCACCGGCCGGGTGCAGGTGCTCTGCGCCCCGGACGGCCAGGTCACCGGCCCGGTGACCTGGCGGGACCTGCCGGACCGGGACGGGTTCCCGGTGCCCACCCGCCACCAGGTGGGTGCCGCGCAGACGTTCAACGGCGGCGAGGGCTGCTGGTACGCCGACGACACCTGCTGGTTCACCACCAAGGGCGACAACCGGGTGTGGGCGTACGACGCGGTGAACCAGCGGCTCGACCTCGCGTACGACGACTCGCTGGTGCCGGCCGGCGCCGCGCCGCTGACCGGCGTCGACAACATCACCGGCACCGCCGGCGGCGACCTCTACGTGGCCGAGGACGGCGGCAACATGGAGATCAACGTGATCACGCCCGCCGGTGTGGTGACCCCGTTCCTGCGGCTGCTCGGGCAGTCCGAGTCGGAGATCACCGGGCCGGCGTTCTCGCCGGACGGCAGCCGCCTCTACTTCTCCTCCCAGCGCGGCACCAGCGGCGCCCGGGCCGGCACCGGCGGCATCACGTACGAGGTGCGCGGCCCGTTCCGGCGCTGACGGCGGCCGTCAGGCGCGGGCCGCCTCCCGGGTGGCCCGCCACCGGCTCGCCGCCAGCGTCGCGGAATAGCCGGACAGCACGATCACGTGGAACAGGTACAGCCACAGCAGCACCGCCACGCCGCCGCCGATCTCGTCGAAGCCGCCGAACGGCACGCCCAGGTCCAGCGGCAGCGAGCAGAACAGCACGAAACCGTGCAGGAAACCGGACAGGTTCGCCGCCGTGAACGAGCCCAGGACGACGGTGGCGAGCCAGTCCGGGGAGGCCGGGCCGACCACCCGGAACACCCAGATCAGCACCGGCGTGAGCACCAGCCACACCGCCAGGAACGACAGCACCACGCCGAGCGCGCCGATCCAGCCGCCCTGGCGTACCAGCCGGGTGGTCAGCGGCAGCCCCAGCAGGATCGACAGCAGCAGCGCCGGGGCGGGCGCCAGCAGCGGGAGCAGCAGCAGCCGGCCCCGCCAGCCGACCAGCGCACCGGACTCGGCGCGCGGCTCGGCCACCGAGACGAACGCGCGGCGCAGCCCCTCCCCGTAGAGCGAGGCCGGCAGCAGCGAGGCCAGCGCCAGCAGCGGAGTCAGCCCCAGCCCGGCCTCGACCAGCGCGGCCGCCGCCCGGTGCGCGCCGATCTCGGTGGGCAGCGTCTCGATCGCGTACCCGGTCAGCCGCCGCACCCGGTCCGCCCCGGCGAGCAGCCCGGTCAGCCAGATCGCCAGCAGCGCCACCGGCACCACGGCGATCGCGCCGTAGAACGTGATCGCGGCGGCGTGCAGGGAGAGATCCCGGCCGCGGACCGGCCGGAACGCCGCAGCCGTGATCCGCTTCGCCCGATCCCACCCGTCGCCCATCGCCCTCTCGTTCCCCGTACGGCCCCGCGCCACGCATTACGATCCGGCGGCATGACGATCGCCACGACCGACCGGCTGGTGCTCCGGGACTGGACCGAGTCCCCGGACGACCTGGCCCGGATCTACGACATCTACTCCCGGGACGAGGTGATGCGCTGGCTGGGCGGCGGCAAGGGCCGGATGACCGACCCGTCCGAGGCGCGCGAGCGGGTCCGGTCCTGGCACGAACGCTGGGCGCCGTACGGCGGCCGCTGGGGCCTGTGGGCGATCGAGCCGCGCGCCGGCGGGCCGGTGGCCGGGAGCATCCTGCTCAAGCCGCTCCCGGGACGCGACGGCGTCACGCTGACCGACGACATCGAGGTCGGCTGGCACCTGCACCCCGACGCCCAGGGCAACGGCTACGCCACCGAGGCGGCCCGCGCGGTGCTGGAGCGCGAGTTCGCCACCGGCACCCCGAGGGTGTACGCGGTGGTGATGGCCGGGAACGACCCTTCGATGGCGGTGGCCCGGCGCCTCGGCATGACGCACGTGGGCGTGCGCACCGACTGGTACGGCGGTGCCGAGGTTGAAACGTTCGTCCTGGAACGTCCGGCCTGAGCCGTGCCGTTGGCAGTTCGCCCTCGGCCTCCTACGGTGGTGGGGATACGGGGGAGGCACTGATGGTCGACGGTGGCGACGCAGCGCGTTGGCTGCACCTCCACGCCGCCCGGGGCGGCCCGGACGACCTGTCGCTCCTGGTGAACCGGGTCGCGCCCGCCATCGGGGCCACCGACATCGTGATCTACCTGGCCGACTACACGCAGTCCTCGCTCGTACCCCTGGTCGGCGCGGGCGCGCCTCGGGACGAACTCACGATCGAGACGACGCTGGCCGGCCGGGCGTTCACCTGCCTCCAGGTGCAGCGCGCTCCCGACCGCCCGGACCGGCTCTGGGTGCCCCTGCTGCTCGGCTGCGAACGGCTGGGGGCACTGGAGATCGTGTCGTCGCGCGCCGGCGACCCCGCGCTGGACCGGCCGGCCTGGGAGGTGGCGGTCGCCGTCGCTCAGGTCCTGGTGAACCGCCGGCTCTACGGCGACGTCGTGGAACGGATTCGCCGCCGCCTGCCGATGCAGGTCGCCGCCGAGACCGTGTGGGGGCTGCTGCCGCCGCTGACCTTCGCAACGGACGAGCTGGTGATCACCGCCATCCTCGAACCGTGTTACGACGTCGGCGGGGACATCTTCGACTACGCGCTCAACGGTGACGTGCTCAGCGTCGGGCTCTTCGACACCTGCGGGCACGGGATCAAGGCGAGCGCGATGGCCTCGCTCGTGGTCAGCGCGTACCGCAACGCCCGGCGTACCGGTCTCGACCTGGTCGACACGGCGATCAGCATCGACAGGTGGGTCCGCTCCGAACACCCCGGCCTGTTCGCGACCGCGCTGCTCGCCGAACTCGACCGGCGGACCGGCGTGCTGCGGACCATAAACGCCGGCCACCCCGGCGCCATGCTGCTGCGGGACGGCAAGGCCGTCCGGGCACTGCCCGGACCGACCGCGCTGCCGCTCGGGCTGGGCAACCTGTCGATGCGGCGCCCGCGGGCGCACGAGGAGGCGCTGCACCCGGGCGACCGCATCCTCGCGTACACCGACGGCATCACCGACGCCCGGGGCGACGACGGGGAACGGTTCGGGCTGGACCGGCTCGTCGACTTCGTCGAGCGTGCCCTCAACGAGCGGCTGCCCAGCCCCGAGACGATGCGCCGGCTGGTGCGCGCCGTCCTCGCCTACCAGCAGGACCAGCTCGACGACGACGCCACCGCGCTGTTCCTGGAGTGGCAGCCCTCGCACCTGCCGTTGGCGCACCTGGAGCACCTCACCGCGCCAGACGGGACGATCGCGTCCCCGTAGCGTCGAGGAGGCGATCGAGGCGTGATCGACACCGGTTCGCCGAAGTGGTGGCATCGCGGCGCCTGGGATGCCACCACCTCGGCGAAGTGGAGTCGATCATGCCGCCGGGCACTCCGGGACGAACCGGGGTGAGGCGCTGGGGAACAATGGTCCGGTGACCACTCCCCGAGATCTCGTGCTGCTCGGTTCGACCGGCTCGATCGGCACCCAGGCCATCGACATCGTCAAGCGAAACCCGGACCGCTTCCGGGTGGTGGCCCTCGGCGCGGGTGGCGGCAACGTGGAGTTGCTCGCCTCGCAGGCGCTGGAGCTGGGCGTGGAGGCGGTCGGCGTGGCCCGCGCATCCGCCGCGCAGGACCTTCAGCTCGCGTTCTACGCCGAGGCGAGCAAGCGCGGCTGGGCCACCGGCGACTTCAAACTGCCCAAGATCGTGGCCGGGCCGGACGCGATGACCGAGCTGGCGCAGTGGCCGTGCGACGTGGTGCTCAACGGGGTGGTCGGCTCGCTGGGCCTGCCGCCGACGCTGGCCGCGCTGCACGCCGGGCGTACCCTCGCCCTGGCCAACAAGGAGTCCCTCGTCGCCGGCGGCCCGCTGGTCAAGGCCGCCGTCTCGCGACCGGGGCAGATCGTCCCGGTCGATTCCGAGCACTCCGCGCTGGCGCAGTGCCTGCGCGGCGGCGCCCGGGGTGAGGTGCGGCGGCTGGTGGTCACCGCCAGCGGCGGCCCGTTCCGGGGGCGGGGGCGCGACGAGCTGACCGCCGTCACGCCGGAGCAGGCGCTGGCGCACCCGACCTGGAACATGGGCCCGGTCGTCACGATCAACTCCGCCACGATGGTCAACAAGGCGCTGGAGGTGATCGAGGCGCACGAGCTGTTCGACGTGCCGTACGCCGACATCGAGGTGATGGTCCACCCGCAGTCGGTGATCCACTCGATGGTCGAGTTCACCGACGGGTCCACGCTCGCCCAGGCCAGCCCGCCGGACATGCGGCTGCCCATCGCGCTGGGCATCGGCTGGCCGGACCGGGTGCCCGAGGCGGCCGCTGCGGTCGACTGGACCACTGCCCACACCTGGGAGTTCTTCCCGCTGGACGACGCGGCGTTCCCGGCGGTCGCGCTGGCCAAGGCGGCGGGTGAGGCGGGACACTGCCGCCCGGCGATCTACAACGCGGCGAACGAGGAGTGCGTGGCCGCGTTCGTCGCGGGCCGGCTGCCGTTCCTCGGCATCGTCGACACCCTCCAGCGGGTGCTGGAGGACGCACCCGATTTCGACGAACCAGGTACCGTCGAGGACGTGCTCGCCGCCGAGTCGTGGGCACGGGCGCACGCCCAGGAGATCATCGTCGGGTCGGTGGAAGGAGCTCGATGAGCTATCTGCTCGGGGTGGTGCTGTTCGCCCTGGCGATTCTCATCTCGGTGAGCCTGCACGAGGCGGGGCACATGCTGACCGCCAAGGCGTTCGGGATGAAGGTCACCCGCTACTTCGTCGGCTTCGGCCCGACGCTGTGGTCGTTCAAGCGGGGCGAGACCGAGTACGGCATCAAGGGCATTCCGCTCGGCGGGTTCTGCAAGATCGTCGGCATGACGCCGCAGGACGACGACGTCGAGCCCGGGGACGAGAAGCGCGCGATGTGGCGCTACCCGGTCTGGAAGCGGACGATCGTGATGTCCGCCGGCTCGATCACCCATTTCGCACTGGCCCTGATCGCGCTCTGGATCATCGCGATCACCGCCGGCCTGCCGAACCCGAAGTTCCCCTCCACCGAGGACGGCTTCAAGGCGGAGCCGGCCGTGATCGCGCTGGCCCCCTGCGTCGTGGTGGAGAACGCGGCCCGCGCCTGCCAGGCCGACGACCCGGCCAGCCCGGCCGAGAAGGCCCAGCTCAAGGACGGCGACCGGATCACCGCGGTGAACGGCCGGCCGGTCTCCACCTGGGGCGACATGCTCGACGTGGTCCGGGCCACCCCGCCCGGCGCGGCCACCGTCACCTTCGAGCGCGACGGCCGGCCGCAGGAGGCCCGGGTCGACCTGGCCGCGGTGCAGCGCCCGCCGCTGGACGACCCGAAGGGCGCCACCTCGTCGGTCTCCGCGCTCGGCGTCGCCCTGCGGCCGAGCACCCCGCCGCGGGTCGAGTACGGCCCGATCGCCGCGTTCGGCGCCACCGCCGACTTCACCGGCACCATGGCGGTGCAGACCGCGCACGCCATGCAGCGCATCCCGCAGAAGGTGCCCGCGCTGTGGAGCGCGATCACCGGCAGCGAGCGCGACATGGACACCCCGATCAGCGTGGTCGGCGCCACCCGGCTCGGCGGCGAGGCCGTGGAGAACAACGCCTGGCTGGTGTTCTTCATGCTCTTCGTGTCGCTGAACTTCTTCATCGGCGTGTTCAACCTGCTGCCGTTGCTCCCGCTGGACGGCGGGCACATCGCCATCGCCTGGTTCGAACGGGCGCGCTCCTGGCTGTACGCGCGCATCGGCCGCCGGGATCCCGGCCGGGTCGACTACCTCAAACTCATGCCGTTCACGTACGCGGTGATCCTGATCGGTGGCGCGTTCACGCTGCTGACAGTCACCGCCGATGTCATCAACCCCATCACGCTCTTCTCAAGGTGAGTGCCTGAAGTGACCGCTGTCAGTCTCGGTATGCCCCCCGTACCGCCGCCGCCGCTGGCCCCGCGCCGGGCCAGCCGCCAGATCATGGTCGGTTCGGTGCCGGTCGGCGGCGGCGCGCCGGTCTCGGTGCAGTCCATGACCACCACCCTCACCGCCGACGTCAACGCCACGCTCCAGCAGATCGCCGAGCTGACCGCGTCCGGCTGCCAGATCGTCCGGGTCGCCGTGCCGTCGCAGGACGACGTGGAGGCGCTGCCCGCGATCGCCAAGAAGTCGCAGATCCCGGTGATCGCCGACATCCACTTCCAGCCGAAGTACGTCTTCGCGGCGATCGACGCCGGCTGCGCCGCGGTGCGGGTGAACCCCGGCAACATCCGGCAGTTCGACGACAAGGTCAAGGAGATCGCGCGGGCCGCCGGCGACGCGGGTGTGCCGATCCGGATCGGCGTCAACGCGGGCTCGCTCGACAAGCGCCTGCTGGCCAAGTACGGCAAGGCCACCGCCGAGGCGCTGGTCGAGTCGGCGCTGTGGGAGTGCTCGCTGTTCGAGGAGCACGGCTTCCGGGACATCAAGATCTCGGTCAAGCACAACGACCCGGTGGTGATGATCCGCGCGTACCGGCTGCTGGCCGAGAAGTGCGACTACCCGCTGCACCTCGGCGTCACCGAGGCCGGCCCGGCGTTCCAGGGCACGATCAAGTCGGCGGTGGCGTTCGGCGCGCTGCTGGCCGAGGGGATCGGCGACACCATCCGGGTCTCGCTGTCCGCCCCGCCGGTCGAGGAGATCAAGGTCGGCGCCGCGATCCTGGAGTCGCTGGGCCTGCGCGAGCGCGGCCTGGAGATCGTCTCCTGCCCGTCCTGCGGGCGGGCGCAGGTCGACGTCTACAAGCTGGCCGAGGAGGTCACCGCCGGTCTGGAGGGGCTGCCGGTGCCGCTGCGCGTCGCGGTCATGGGCTGCGTGGTGAACGGTCCGGGTGAGGCCCGCGAGGCAGACCTGGGCGTTGCCTCGGGCAACGGCAAGGGCCAGATCTTCGTCAAGGGCAAGGTCGTCAAGACCGTGCCCGAGGCGCAGATCGTGGAGACGCTGATCGAGGAGGCGCTGCGGATCGCCGACGAGATGGGCGCCGAGATCCCCGAGGAGCTGCGCGACCTGGTGCCGGGCGGCGCCACCGTCACCGTGCACTGATCTGCTTTTCGCGTCGTCGTGCGGCCGTCCCTGTCGGGGGCGGCCGCACGCGCCGTCTCAGGGGCGGGGCACGGCGGCGAACGGGGAGAGCGTGAACCAGCCGGGCGCGGCACGCCGCAGCGCCTCCGGCCCGCTCACCTCCACCGCGCCGCCGCGCAGCGCCGCCGCCCACCCCAGGTCGCCCATCCAGACCTGGACCAGGGCACGCAGGTCCGCGGTGACGGTCACCGTCACGTCGTGCCCGGGGTCGATGTCGCAGACGTCGGCTTCGCCCGCGGCGATCACCAGCCACCAGTCGCGCTTCGCCGCCGGCACGTCCCGGAAGCGGAACCGCACGACGGTACGCCCCGGCGGGACCGCGTCGTGGTCGACGTGCCGGTGCATGTCCCACAGCAGCAGCTTCGGGTCCAGGTCGGCGTCGCCCAGCTCGCCGATCCAGCGCACGCCCCAGGCGCCGAGCGCCTCCAGCACGGGCCGCAGCTCCCGCCCGGCGGCGGTCGGGACGTAGCGCACGTCGGCGCCGTCGACCCGTCGTTCCACCACCCCGGCGCGGACGAGCTGGTGCAGCCGGCGCGACAGCAGCGTGGGCGACATCCGGGGCAGGCCCCGGCGCAGCTCGTTGAAGCGTTCCGAGCCGCTGACCAGCTCCCGGACCACGAGCAGCGTCCACCGCTCGTCGAGCAGTTCCATGGCCTTCGCCACGGGGCAGAACTGGTGGTAGGAGGCCCCCATGGCGGGCACGCTACGCCCGGCCCGGCGGCCCGGCCAGGCGCCTGTCGGGAGCGGTACAGATCTCGTACTGGGGGCCGTGTCGTCCGCTGCCTAGCGTCCTGTGCAGGGACGACAGCTGAGGAGCGACAGATGATCGAGGAACGGGAACAGGACGCGGCGGTGAAGGCCCGGCACCGCGCGATGTGGGCGCTGGGCGACTACTCCGCAGTGGCCGCGCAGGTGATCCCGCAGTTGGGGGCGACGCTGGTCCGGGCGGCGGGGGTGGGACCGGGCATGCGGGTGCTGGACGTGGCGGCCGGGACCGGCAACGCGGCTCTTCCGGCGGCCCGGAACGGCGCGCAGGTGGTGGCCGGGGACCTGACCCCGGAGTTGCTGGCGATCGGGCGGGCGGCAGCCGAGCGGGAGGGCGTGACGCTGACCTGGGAGGAGGCGGACGCGGAGGCGCTGCCGTACGCCGACGGCGCGTTCGACGCGGTGCTGTCCTGTGTGGGCGTGATGTTCGCGCCCCGGCACCGGGTCGCCGCCGACGAGTTGCTGCGGGTGTGCCGGCCGGGCGGGACGATCGGCCTGGTCAACTGGACCCCGGAGGGCTTCGTGGGTCAGTTGTTCGCGGCCATGCGGCCGTACGCGCCGCCACCGCCGCCGGGCGCGCAGCCGCCCCCGCTCTGGGGCGACGAGGACCACGTCCGGGAGTTGTTCGGCGACCGGGTCGACGCGCTGACGCTGGGGCGCGACGCCGTGGTGGTGGACCGGTTCGCCACGCCGGAACAGTTCCGGGACTTCTTCGCGACCCACTACGGACCGACTGTGGCGGCCTACCGCGCGAACGCGGGCGATCCGGAGCGTACGGCCGGGCTCGACCGCGCGCTGACCGACCTGGCCGCCCGGCACCTGGACGGCGGCGTGATGCGCTGGGAGTACCTGCTCGTCACCGCGCGCCGGGCCTGACGGCACGCCGGTCGTGGTCCGGCCGGCGTGCCGTCGCGGCGGCGGTGCTCACTCGGACTCGGCGAGGATGGCGTAGAGCTTGCGCCGCGTCTCGTCGAGCACCTGCGCGGCGCGGGCGCGCTGGTCGTCGGTGCCGGTGGTCATCACCTGCCGCAGCGCCTGCATGGCCTGCGCGCCGGCGTCGCGGATGTCGTGCCAGCTGTTGACGGTCTGCTCGGCGAACTCCGCCCAGGGCGGGGTCTGCGCCGCGGCGGTCGCCTCGGCCTGGCCCTGTTCGGTGAGCGCGAACCGTTTGCGCCCGCCCTCGGAGTCGGCGGCGGTCGCGATGACGCCCTCGTCCTCCAGCAGTTGCAGCGTCGGGTAGATCGACCCGGGGCTGGGCCGCCAGGCCCCGCCGGTGCGGGAGTCGATCTCCTGGATCATCTCGTAGCCGTGCATCGGCCGTTCGGTGAGCAGGGCCAGCACGGCGCCGCGCACGTTGGGCCGCCGGCCGCGTCCGCGCCCGCCGCGGCCCCGCCCGTGGCCGTGCGGTCCGGGCGGGAAGGGCGGCGGACCGGGGGGTACGGGCGGGAAGCCGAAGCCGCCCCGGCGGCGCATCTCGTCGTGCATGGCGTGCATGCGTCGGTGGAAACCCATCAGGGCTCTCCTTCTGTCGTCGTATCACTGATGCATCAACGATATATCGGCAATGCATCGCCGACAAGACGCGGATGGAACTCGGCTGCAAACCGTACGTTCGTACTGTTAGGCTGCCGGCGTGCGCCTGCTTCCCGAACCGGGCCCGTCCCGGACCCTCGCCCTCTCCACGCTCGTCAACACCGTCGGGCGGGGCACCTGGCTCACCGCCAGCGCGCTCTTCCTCACCCGCTCGGTCGGGCTCACGGTGGCCGAGGTCGGCGTGGCGCTCACCCTCACCGCGCTGGTCAGCCTGGTGGCGAGCACGCCGATGGGCTACCTGGCCGACCGCCTCGGCCCGCGCGGGCTCCAGATGGCCGCGCTGCTCGCCTCGGCCGGGTGCACCGCCGCGCTGGTAGCGGTGCGCTCGTTCCCCGGATTCCTGGCCGTCGGCGTGCTGATGGCGCTCGCCGACGCGGGCACCCGGGGCGCCCGGGGCGCGCTGATCGCCGGCGCCGTCCCACCCGACCAGCGGGTCCGCACCCGCGCCTACCTGCGCGCGGTCACCAACGTCGGCATCTCGGTGGGCACCGTGCTGGCCGGGTTCGCGCTCGCCGCCGACACCCGCGGCGCGTACGTCACGCTGATCCTGCTCGACGCCGCTACCTACGTGCTGGCGGCGGCGGTGCTGCTGCGGCTCCCGCCGGTCCCGCCGGTGCCCGCCCCGGCGCACGGACCGCGGCTGATCGCGCTGCGGGACCGCCCGTTCCTCGCCTTCACCGTGCTGGACGGGCTGATGTCCATGCACTTCTCGCTGATCAACATCGCCCTGCCGCTCTGGATCGCCGGGCACACCACCGCGCCCAACTGGCTGATCTCCGTCTGCCTGCTCGTCAACACGGTGGTGGTGATCCTGTTCCAGGTCCGCGCCTCGCGGGGCACCGAGGACCTGACCGGCGCGGGCCGGGCCGCCCGCCGGGCCGGCGTCCTGCTCGCCGGCGCCTGCGCGCTGTTCGCGGCCGGTGGCGGCGTACCGGTCGCGGTGGCGGTGCCGCTGCTGCTGGCCGGCGCGCTGGTGCACGTCGTGGGGGAGTTGTGGCACGCGGCGGCCGGCTGGGGCATCTCGTTCGGGCTGGCCCCGGCGCACGCGCACGGCCAGTATCAGGGGGCCTACGGGATGGGCATGCAGCTCGGCTCGATGGTCGCCCCGGTGGTGGTGACCACGCTCGCGATCGGCTGGGGCGTGCCCGGCTGGCTGGTGCTCGGCGGGGTGTTCCTGCTGCTCGGCGCACTCGTGCCGCCGGTGGTGCGGTGGGCCGCCCGGACCCGGCCGCCCGTGCCCGAACCGGCGCCCGTGACGGTCGGCTGAGCCGCCGCTCACCGGAGCGGTCCGGGGTGCCCGGTCGGCCCGCGCGCCCCGGCGCGGATCTGGCAGGCTGGTAACCGTGCTCACGATGCCGGTACGCCAACTCGGGGAGTCGGAGCGCCGCGCGGTCGAGCGGCTGCTCGACCTCGACCCGTACGCCGGCGCGCAGGTCGCCGAGCGGGTGGCGGCGCGCGGGCTGGCCTGGTGGCGGGCCGAGGCGCGGATCCTCGGCTACGGCTCCCGCCGCAACCTGGAGTCGATCTGCTGGCTGGGTGGCAACCTGACGCCGGTGCTCGCGTCCGAGCCGGCGGTGACCGCGTTCGCCGAGCAGTTGAGCGGGCAGGAGCGGCTCTGTTCCTCGATCGTGGGCCGCGCCGACGCCGTACTCGGGCTCTGGGACCGCCTCTCCGCGTACTGGGGGCCGGCCCGGGACGTACGCCCGAACCAGCCCTTGCTGGCGACTGACGCGCTGCCCGCCGTGGCGCCCGACCCGGACGTGCGGCGGGTGCGCGGCAGTGAGGTCGACCGGCTGTTCCCGGCCGCGGTGGCGATGTACACCGAGGAGGTCGGGGTGTCGCCGCTGGCCGAGGACGGCGGGCGCGGCTACCGGCGCCGGGTGACCGAGCTGGTGCGCGCCGGCCGCGCCTACGCCCGTTTCGTCGACGGGCGGGTGGTCTTCAAGGCGGAGCTGGCGGTGGTGACCCGCCGGACCGCGCAGGTGCAGGGCGTCTGGGTGGCGCCGGAGTGGCGGGGCCGGGGCATCGCCACCGCCGCGATGGCCGCTGTGGTGCGCGACGCGCTGGACCGGGTCGCGCCCACCGTGAGCCTCTACGTGAACGACTTCAACCTGCCCGCCCGCCGGGTCTACGAGCGCTGCGGCTTCCGCCCGGTCGGCACGCTCGCCACAGTGCTGTTCTGAGGATCACGTCCCGCCGGAGGTCCCGAACCGGACACCCGGCGCTAGGCTGGGCATGTTTTTATACTGACTAGTCAGTTCGGAATTCGGGGTCTGATGAACATCGTCGAGACCAGCGGCCTGGGGCTGCGGACGCGCCGCGGCTGGGTCTACCGGGACGTCGACCTCACCGCCGCGAGCGGTGAGCTGGTCGCGGTCACCGGCCCGCCCGGCAGCGGACGCACCTCGCTGCTGCTCACGCTGGCCGGGCGCTTCCCGCACAGCCACGGCGAGCTGCGCCGCCGGGGCCCGGCCGCGCTCGGCCAGGTGGCCGGCGTGCACGAGCCCGACCCGACGCTCACCGTCGCCGAGCACATCACCGAACGGCTGCTGCTGCTCGGCCCGGTACCGCGCCGCCGTCGGCGCCTGGTGCCGGTGGCCGCGGTGCGGGCCCGCCGGGCCTACCGCCGCGACGCCTACGCCGCCGCCGTCGCCGGCGCCGGCCTCACCGACGCGCCACTCGACCCCGACCGGTACGGCAGAGACCTCACCCCCGTCGAACGGCAGGTGCTCGGCCTGGTGCTGGCCAGCCTCGGCGGCCCCAGCCTGATCGTCGCCGACGACGTGGACGCCGGCGCCGACCGCCCCGAGCGGGAGTGGATGTGGGGCGCGCTGGAACGCCTCGCCGACCAGGGGTACGCGGTGGTCGCCAGCGCCCGCGCGGTCGAACCCGGCGTCGCCGCCACCGTGCACCGCATCGGCGACCCGGCAGTGCCCGCCCCCGCCCTTCCCGCCGAGCCCGCTCCCGCCCGTCCCGCCGAGGTGCCCGCATGAGCGTCCTGCGACTTGCCCTGTTCGAGCTGCGCCGGATGACCCGGGGCCGGCTGCCGCGCGCCGCCCTGGCCGTGCTCACCATCGTTCCGCTGCTCTACGGCGCGCTCTACCTGTACGCGTTCTGGGATCCCTACGGGAAGATGGACCGGATCCCGGTCGCCCTGGTCAACGCCGACCGCCCGGCCACCGCCGGCGACGGCAGCGAGGTGCACGCCGGGCGCGACCTCACCGAGAAGCTGCTCGACCGCAAGGTGTTCGGCTGGACCGTCACCGACCAGGCCGACGCCGCGAAGGGGCTGCGCGACGGGCGCTACCACCTGGTCTTCTCCATTCCGGAGGACTTCTCCGCCTCGCTCGCCGCCGGCCCRGAACCGGACCGTCCGGCCCGGCAGGGTGAGCTGAAGGTCGTCAACGACGACGCCACCAACTACCTCTCCGGCCTGCTCGCCCGGTCGGCGTTCAGCGAGATCCGGGCCGCCGCCGCGCAGAGCACCGCCGCCACGTACTTCGACAAGATGCTGATCGGCTTCACCGACGCCAAGGCCGAGACCGGCCGTGCCGCCGACGGCGCCGGGAAGATCGCCGACGGGCTCGGCAGCTCCCAGCAGGGCGCGGGCAAGATCGCCGACGGGCTCGGTGACGCCTCGGACGGCGCCGGTCAGCTCGCCGGTGGACTGAACCAGTCCGTGCAGGGCGCGGACAAGCTCGCCAAGGGCCTCGACCAGCTGCGCACCGGCGCCGCCCAGCTGGCCGACGGCGCCGGACGCGCCGCCACCGAGACCAAGGCCGCGGCGGCGACGGTGAACGCCGCAGCCGACAAGTACGAGCCGGTGCTGCGCCGCAACGCCGACAAGATCGAGAAGGCGGCCACGCTCGTCGCCGACGGCGCGCAGCAACTCGCCGCCGGGCTGGACGCGCTCCCCGGCAAGGCCGCCGAGGTGGTCGCGACCGCCGAGGAGATCCGCGACCGGCTCGACGCGGTCGCGAAGGAACACCCCGAGCTGGCGGACAACCCCGACTTCGCCGCCGCCCGCAAGGCCGCCGACCGGGCCGTCACGCAGGCCCGGTCCGTGGTGGCCGCGCTGGACCGGACCGACATGGCCACGCTGCGCAAGCAGATGACCGACGTGGCGAAGACCGCACGCGAGGTCGCCGCCGCCGCGCCGCACCTGGCCGACGACGTCGCGTCCGCCCGCGCCAAGGTCAACGAGCTGGCCGGCGGGCTCGCCACGCTGGCCCAGGGCAGCGCCAAGCTCCGCGACGGCCTCGGCGACGCGTCGACCGGCGCGAACGAGCTGCGCGGCGGCCTCTACCGGCTCGCCACCGGCGCCCGCCAGCTCGACGGCGGCCTGGCCCAGCTCGGCAGCGGCAGCAACCGGCTGGTCGACGGGCTGACCCGGCTGGAGGGCGGCGCCGGCGACCTCGCCGACGGGCTCGCCGCCGGGGAGCGGAAACTACCCGGGTACGACGACGCGACCACCCGCGCCGGCGTCCTCGGCGACCCGGTCGGCCTGATCCGCGACTCGCAGAACCCGGCCGGCTCGTACGGCGTGGGCTTCGCCCCGTACTTCCTGTCGCTGGCGCTCTGGGTCGGCGCGATGATCACGTACATGCTGTTGCGGCCGGTCAACCGGCGGCACGTGATGTCCGGCGCGCCCGGCTGGCGGGTCGTGCTCGCCGGGTGGCTCCCGGCCGCGGGCATCGGCCTGGCCCAGGTCACCGTGCTCTACATGGTGGTGACGCTGGCGCTCGGGCTCGACCCGCGGCACGGGGCGGCCACGTTCGGGCTGCTCGCGCTCACCTCGCTGGCGTTCACCGCGATCATGCAACTGCTCGGCGTGGCGCTCGGCCCGGCCGGGCGGCTGGCCGCGCTGGCGCTGCTGATGCTCCAGCTCACCTCGTCCGGCGGCACCTACCCGGTGCAGACGTCGCCCGGCTTCTTCCAGGCGATCCACCCCTGGCTGCCGATGACGTACGTGGTGGACGGCCTGCGGCACACCATCAACGGCGGCACCACCGCCCCGGTGGTCACCGGCGCGCTGGTGCTGCTCGCGTTCGGGCTGGGCGCCATGGCGCTCACCGTCGGCGCGGCCCGCCGCTCCCGCCGGCTGACCCCGGCCAAGCTGCACCCCGAACTGACCATGTGAGGATGAGCCGGTGACGGACGGACGGACACGCCGGCGCGAGGACACCCGCCAGCGCCTCTTCGTGGCGGCGGTGGACCTCATCGCCGAGCAGGGATTCTCGGCCACCACGGTGGACGACATCGCGGCCCGGGCCGGCGTGGCGAAGGGGACCGTCTACTACAACTTCGAGTCCAAGACCGTCCTGTTCGAGGAGCTGCTGCGGCACGGCATCGGCCTGCTCACCGCCGAGTTCCGGGCCGCCGTCGACGGGCTGCCGCCGCTGGAGGCGCTGGGCGCGCTGGTCCGCGCGCAACTGGAGTACATCCGCCGCTACCGCGCCTTCGCCCAGCTGCTGCTCTCGGAGATGTGGCGGACCAACCGGGAGTGGCAGCAGACGCTGCGGCTGCTGCGCGGCGAGGCCATCGCGGTGATCGCCGACACGGTGCAGGCCGGCGTGGACAGCGGCGACCTCCCGGCCGACCTGGACGTGCGTACCGCGAGTTCGGCGCTGTTCGGCGTCGGGCTGGTGGTGGCGGTGGACTGGCTCGTCTTCTCGCCGGACCGCTCGATCGACGAGGTGCAGGAGTCGCTGCTCGGCATCGTCCGGCGGGTCGCGCGGACCTGACCAGCGGTCGGTAATTCGGTTGATTCCGGGCCGCCGGAAGGGTGAGGGTGAGGTCACCGCCCCCACCGATCCGAGTCCGGAGGACCTTCCATGCGCCTGCTCCGAGATCTCTGGGCCACGGCGCCCCGGCGGATGGCGGCGGTCCTGCTGCTGATCGTGCTCGGGGCCGCTGGCCAGGCGGCCGCGTCCGCGCTGGCCGGGCCGGTGCTGGTGCACCGTTCGTCCGGCTGGTTCGTCGCGCTCGCGGTGGCGCTCGTCGCCGCTGTCGTCACCGACCTGCTGATCGGCCTGATCATGGCGCGGCTCACCGCCGACTGGTCGGCCGACGTGCGGCGGCGGCTCTGCCGGGTCGCGCTCGGCCAGGACCTGCCCACCCTGGAGACCACGCCGGTCGGCGAGTTGCTCGACCGGATCGACAACGACGTCTACCAGGTCGCCGCCGAGATGCGGAACACCGGCGTACGGCTGGCGCAGGGCCTCGCGGTCTGCGTCCTCGCGACGGTGAGCGCGCTGATCGTCTGGTGGCCCGCCGGTGTCGGCATGATCGTGCTCACCTCCCTGCTCGCGGTGACGCTGCGCCGCCCGACCGCCCGGATCGCCCCGGCCCGGATGGCCGAGGAGGAGGCGTGGTCCGACCTCGCGGCGGTGATGGAGGAGGCGGTGCACGGGCAGGACGACGTGCGCACCAGCCTCGCCCGGCCGTACGTGCTGCGCCTCTACGCCCGCCGCGCGGCCGAGGTGATCGCCCGGTGCGTCCGGGTGTTCCGGCTCTCCGCCCGGGTCACCGCGGCCGCCGCCGGCGCGGTCCGGGTCGGCATCGCCGGTGTGGTGCTGGGCGGCGCGTGGGCGCTCGCCACCGGCCGCGTCGACGCCGCCCGGCTGACCGGGATCTGGCTGCTGGCCATCGCGTTCGGCGCGACTGTCGAGCACATCGCCCGCTGGGTGCCGCACCTGCAGCAGGCGTTCGGCGCGTGGGGCCGGGTGCAACTGCTCGCCGGGTCGCCGCAGGAGCCGGAAGGCGGGGCCACCCCGGTCGACGGCGACCTGACCGTGCGCGGGCTCACCTACCGCTACCCGGCCGGCGGGGACGAGCGCGGGCCGGCGCTGCGCGACGTGCGCCTCGACTTCGTCCGGGGCCGCTCGTACGCGCTCGTCGGGCGTACCGGCTCGGGCAAGTCGACGCTGGCAAAGGTGCTCACCCGGGCGGTGGACGTGCCCCGCGGCACGGTGTTCCTCGGCGACACCGACCTGGTCGACCTGGACGTCGAGGAACTGCGCCGGTGGATCGCCGTGGTGCCGCAACGCACCGAGATCCTGGCCGGCACGCTCGCCGAGAACGTGGCGCTGTTCGACCCGGAGCTGCTGGACGCCGCCGAGCGGGCGCTGGCCGAGCTGGGCCTGTCCGGCTGGATCGCCGAGCTGCCCGACGGCGTGCACACCCGGCTCGGCGACGGCGGCTACGTGCTCTCCGCCGGGCAGGAGCAGCTCGTCGCGTTCGCCCGCATCCTGGTCCGCGACCCGCACGTGGTGATCCTCGACGAGGCCACCGCGCGGCTCGACCCGGTCACCGAGAACCGGGTACGCGAGGCCACCGAACGGCTGCTCACCGACCGGATCGGCATCGTCATCGCGCACCGGCTCTCCTCGGTGCGCCGCTGCGACGAGGTGGTCGTGATGGCCGACGGAGCGGTGCTGGAGGCCGGTCCGCTGCGCGAGTCGGCCCGCTTCGCCGAACTGCTCGCCACCAGCCACGCCGGGGCGTACGCCGGGGTGGGCGCCCGGCGCGGCGGCGTCGACCTGCTCGACGCCCCCGCCTGGGACGACGCGCCCGCCACGCCCACCGCGCCCGCGACGCGGCCGGCCGCCGTGCCGCGCGCCGACCCGCCACCCGCGCCGCCCGCGCCCCCCGCGCGGACCATGCGCGAGATCCTCCGGCTGGGCCTCAACGACCCGCGGTACGGCCTGATCTCGGTCGGCCTGTTCATCGTGATGACTGTGCTCGGGATGGACGGCGCGGTGCTGCCCTGGCTCTGGGCCGACCTGGTCGGCGGCGGCGACCCGTGGCTGCCGGCGCTGGGCATCGTGGCCGCGCTGCTCGTGGTGCTGCCGCTGCCGTACCTGACGAACCTGTGGTTCCCGCAGTGGTGGATCCGGCAGATGCTGCGGATCAGCGCCCGGCTGGTGCACGGGCAGACCGGCGCGCGCCGGGTCAGCGGGCACACCCCGGCCGAGGTGGTGGCCCAGGGCGGTGACACCGACCGGGTGGTGCACCTGGCCGACAACCTGATGGACCAGTTCATCTCGCTGGTCATCGTGGTCACCATGACGCTGGTGACCGGCAGCTTCGTACCGGCGTTGTTCTTCGTCGGCACGATGGTGGTCTCCGGGCTGGCGGCGACGCTGTTCGGGCCGAGGCTGGAACGCACCGCGGCCGGCACGGTGAAGGCGCGCGCCGCGTTCGCCACCGCGCTGGTCTCCGCGCTGTCCGCCGCCCGTACGGTCAAGCTGGCCGGCGCCACCCGCCCGGTGCTGCGGCACCTCGCCCGGCTCGACGAGGTACGCAGCGAGCGGCAGCGGCGCGAGATCGCCATGCAGGTGTGGGCCCGGTCCACGCCGTCGGTGGCCAGCGGCCTGCTGCCGATCGGCGCGTGGGCGCTCTACCTGGCCGGCGGGCTGTCCGCCGGCGCCACGCTGGTGGCCGTCTCCACGCTCGGCGCGGCTCGCTGGTTCGCGTGGACCACCGCGTCACTGGTGTCGCAGTACCCGTCGGCGCGGGTGTGGACGAAGCGGACGGTGGCGATGACCGGCGAGGCCGTGTACGCGGCGCCGGTGCCCGGCCTGGACCTGGTCGCGGGCACCGCGCCCGCGCCCGAGCCGCCGCCCCGGCACCCGCTGCGCCGCCTGGAACTGGCCGGCTTCGGCGCGCTGCACTCCGACGGCACGCTGGCCGTGCGCGACGTCGACCTGGTGGTCGAGCGCGGGCAGCTGGTGCTCGTCGTCGGCCCGGTCGGGTCCGGCAAGTCGTCGCTGCTGCGCGCGCTGGCCGGGATCGTGCACCACGTCGGCGAGCTGCGCTGGAACGGCGACCCGGTGACCGAGCCGGAGATGTTCCTGCGCCCCAACCAGGTCGGGTACGTCGGTCAGCTGCCCCGGGTGCTGTCCGGCACGGTGGCCGACAACATCGCGCTCGGGCACCAGGTGGACGCCGCCGGTGCGGTCTCGACCGCCCAGCTCGAACACGACCTGGCCGCCGCGGGAGGCGGGCTCGGGTTGCTGATCGGGCACAAGGGCACCCGGCTCTCCGGTGGTCAGCTCCAGCGGCTGGCGCTGGCCCGGGCGCTCGCGCCGCGTACCGAGCTGCTGGTGGCCGACGACGTGTCGTCGGCGCTGGACGTGAGCACGGAGCTGGCGTTGTGGGCGGCGTTGCGCGAGCACGGGGTGACTGTGGTCGGCTCGACCGCGAAGCGGGCCGCGCTGGTGCGGGCCGACCACGTGGTGGTGCTGATCGACGGCACGGTGGCCGACCAGGGCACCTGGGCCGACCTGGAACCCCGCTGGAACCACCTGGCCGGCTGACCGCCCGGGCGGGAGGGCCGTCAGAAGGCTCGGGCGTACTGGTCGGGCCAAGCGGGGGTAGCTCCCAGCTTGGCGGCGGCGCGGCGCGGCCAGTACGGGTCGCGCAGCAGTTCCCGGCCCAGCAGCACCAGGTCCGCCTCGCCGCTGGCCACGATCTGCTCGGCCTGCTCGGGCTCGACGATCAGGCCCACCGCGCCGGTCGGCACCCCGGCGTCGCGGCGGATCCGGGCGGCCAGCGGCACCTGGTAGCCGGGTCCGACCGGGATGGACGCCCGGACGGCCGCGCCACCGGAGGACGTGTCGACCAGGTCCACCCCGGCGGCGGCCAGCTCACCGGCGAGCACCACGCTGTCCTCGACGGTCCAGCCGTCGTCGGTCCAGTCGGTGGCGGAGATCCGGGTCAGCACCGGCACCGACTCGCCGACGGCGGCGCGTACCGCGCGGGCCACCTCCAGCGTGAGCCGCATCCGGGCGGCCCGGTCGCCGCCCCAGCCGTCGGTGCGTCGGTTGGTCAGCGGGGACAGGAACTCGTGCAGCAGGTAGCCGTGCGCGGCGTGGATCTCCACGGCGGCGAACCCGGCGTCGAGCGCCCGCCCGGCGGCGGTGGCGAAGGCGTCCACCACTGCGGCGATGCCCGCCTCGTCCAGCGCGGTGGGCGTGCGGTACTCCGGCACGAACGGCTGGTCGCCCGGGCCCACCGGGGTCCAGCCGCCCTCGGCGTCCGGCACGCCGCCGCGCGCGGGCGCCCACGGCCGGTACGTGGACGCCTTGAACCCGGCGTGCGCGAGCTGCACGGCCGGGACGGCGCCCTGACCTGCCACGAATGCGGTGATCGGCCGCCAGGCGTCGACGTGCGCGCCGGACCAGAGGCCGGTGTCCTGCGGGCTGATCCGGCCCTCGGGCACCACAGCTGTCGCCTCGGTGATGACGAGCCCGGCCCCGCCGACCGCGCGGGAGCCGAGGTGGACGCGGTGCCAGTCGGTGGGCAGGCCGTCGGGCCCGGCGCTGTACTGGCACATGGGCGCCAGCGCGATCCGGTTGGGCAGCGTGACGCCGCGCAGGGCGAGCGGGGTGAACAGGGCGCTCATTGTCGAAGATCCTCCGGTCATGGCTTCGGGTGCGCCTCCCGCTTTCGGAAGACGCACCCGAAGAAGTGTGGATCAGGCGGGTACGGGGTCGAGCCGCTCGGTCTCGACCGGCTCGATCAGGTCGCGCTTGCCGGCCGAGTCGTACGCGGCCCGGTCGAGCGTGCCCTCCCGGGCGGCCACGATGGTCGGCACCACCGCTTGACCGGCCACGTTCGTAGCGGTGCGGATCATGTCCAGGATCGGGTCGATGGCCAGCAGCAGGCCGGCCCCGGCCAGCGGCAGGCCCAGCGTGCTCAGGGTCAGCGTGAGCATGACGATCGCGCCGGTCAGGCCGGCGGTGGCGGCCGAGCCGACCACCGAGACGAACGCGATCAGCAGGTAGTCGGTGACGCCCAGGTCCACGCCGAACACCTGCGCCACGAAGATCGCGGCGAGCGCCGGGTAGATGGCGGCGCAGCCGTCCATCTTCGTGGTGGCGCCGAACGGCACGGCGAAGGAGGCGTACTCGCGGGGGACGCCGAGGCGCTCCACCGAGCGCTGGGTCACCGGCATGGTGCCCACCGAGGAGCGGGACACGAACGCCAGCTCGATGGCGGGCCAGGCGCCGGCGAAGAAGCGCAGCGGGTTGAGCTTGCCGGCCACCGCGAGCAGCACCGGGTAGACCACGAACAGCACCAGCGCGCAGCCGACGTAGACGGCCGTGGTGAACTTCGCGAGCGGGGCCAGCAGGTCCCAGCCGTACGAGGCGACGGCGTTGCCGATCAGGCCGAGCGTGCCGATCGGGGCGAGCCGGATGACCCACCAGAGCGCCTTCTGCACGATCGACAGCAGCGAGCGGTTGAGCGACACGAACGGCTCGGCGGCGTCGCCGACGAGCAGCGCGGCGGCACCCACCACCAGGGCGAGGAAGACGATCTGCAGGACGTTGCCCTCGACGAACGCGCCGACCGGGTTGGTCGGGACGATGCCGGTGAGGAAGTCGATCCAGGAGCCGGTGGTCTTCGGCGCGGTGGCGCCGGCCGGGTCCAGGTTGACGCCGCGGCCGGGGTCGGTGAGCAGGCCGAGGCCGATGCCGATGCTCACCGCGATGAGCGCGGTGACGGCGAACCAGAGCAGCGTCTTGACGGCGAGCCGGGCGGCGTTGGCGACGCCGCGCAGGCTGACCACGCTGACCACGATGGCGGTGAAGACAAGCGGCGGCACGGCCAGCTTGAGCAGCTGGACGAAGAGGCCGCCGACGGTGTCGAGCGTGCTGGTCAGCCAGGCGAGGTCGGCGGCGCGGGCGAGGAAACCGAGCGCCACACCGAGCACGAGGCCCAGCAGGATCTGGACGGAGAAGGGAATTCTGCGCAGGGCGGAAGCCATGAGGACGGGTCCAAGGTCTGGAGAGGGAAGGCGGGCGTCAGGGCGTGGAGCTACGCCGGACAGACGCCGCTGGCCTGCCGTCGCAGATCGACGTACAGGCGCTCGGTGAGGCACCAGACATTGGTCATCGTCGCGACACGTTACTCCCGTCGCGGGTGGGAACGGAAGGACCGTCGCCGGTGAGGCTCCTTACAGCCAGGTATCCGGAGGTGACCAGTCCCCAGGCGGCGACCACGACCAGCAGCACCCGCTCCGACAGCCCGAGCAGCGTGCTGCGGCCGACCAGCAGCAGCGCCAGCGCGACCACGACGGCCACCGGCAGCGCCACCGCCGCGCCGACCGCGGCGATCCGCCGCAGCCCCTGGTCCGCCGCCCGGGAGAACAGCACCACGAGCATGGCGAGCACCACAGCGGCGGTCGCCGCGATGCTGGCCCCGCCGTGCACCAGGTCCGCCACCGTGGGGGCCTCGAACGGCGGCAACGGGCAGCCCTCGCTGCACGTGACAGCGCCGGACAGCACAGTCGCGACCGCGCCGATGCCGAGCAGCCCGGCCGCCGCCCGCAACCCCGGCGGCAGCGCCCCGGCGAGCAGCAGCAGCGAGGCGGCCACCGAGAAGATCCCGATCCGGTACGCCCCGGCGTACCCGCTGTCCGCGATGCCCGCCTCACTCACGTACGCGACGGGTCCGGGACCGGGACCGGCGACCACCGCAACAGTCACCGCAGCCGCGCCGGCGGCCAGGCAGACGGCGGCGAACGCGGCGGAGATCCGGCGGCCGGTGTCCTCAGCCACGTCCGTGCGGGGTGGTCCAGCCGGACAGGTCGGGGCCGAGCGGCACGATCCGGGTCGGGTTGATCATGTCGTGGGTGGCGTAGTAGTGCCGCTTGATGTGGTCGAAGTCCACCGTCTCGCCGAAGCCCGGCGTCTGGAACAGGTCCCGCGCGTACGCCCAGAGCACCGGCATCTCGGTCAGCTTGCGCAGGTTGCACTTGAAGTGCCCGTGGTACGCCACGTCGAAGCGCACCAGCGTGGTGAACAGCCGCACGTCCGCCTCGGTGATCGCGTCGCCCATCAGGTAGCGCCGGCCGGCCAGCCGCTCGCTCAGCGCGTCGAGGCGGGCGAACAGCGCGGTGAACGCCTCGTCGTACGCCTCCTGGGAGGTGGCGAACCCGCATCGGTAGACGCCGTTGTTGACGTCCCGGTGGATCTCCGCCATCAGCGCGTCCATCTCCGGGCGCAGCTCGACCGGGTACAGGTCCGGCGCGTCCGGCGCGTGGAACCGCCGCCACTCGGTCGAGAAGTCGAGCGTGAGCTGCGGATAGTCGTTCGTGACCACCCGTCCGGTGAGCGTGTCCACGAGCGCCGGCACGGTCACCCGGCCGGTGTAGTCCGCGTCGGTGGACAGGTACGCCTCGGACAGGAAGCCGATGCCGAGCACCGGGTCGAAGCCGTCCGGGTCGAGCGCGAACCGCCAGCCCCGCTCGTCCCGGATCGGGTCGACGGTGCCCAGCGAGATCACCTCGTCCAGCCCGAGCAGGCCGCGCACGATCCGGGCCCGGTGCGCCCACGGGCAGGCCCGGCACCAGATCAGCCGGTAGCGGCCCGCCTCCAGCGGCCAGCGCCCCTGATCGTCCGGCCCGCCGCCCTCCGGGGAGGTGGAGTGCGGGGTGACCCGGCCGGTGAACCGGTTGGGCTGGCGGACGAACGCGCCGCCGCCACTTGTCTCTGCGCTGAACTGGGCCCCGGACATGCGGCAAACCTATCCGCTCCGGTCACGGATATCCTGGCGCCGGGTACCCCCACCGACCCCTTCCCACCCCCGAAGGACGTACGCGCGATGACAGTGGCCTATCTCGTTGCCGGAGTCCGCACCCCGATCGGCCGGTACGCCGGCGCCCTGGCCGGGGTCCGCCCCGACGACCTGGCCGCGCACGTCGTCCGCGAGCTGGTGGCCCGCCACCCGTCGGTCGACTGGGCGCGTACCGACGACGTGATCCTGGGCTGCGCCAACCAGGCCGGCGAGGACAACCGCAACGTGGCCCGGATGGCCGCGCTGCTCGCCGGGTTGCCGGAGGAGGTGCCGGGCAGCACCGTCAACCGGCTCTGCGGATCCGGCCTGGACGCGCTCGCCTCCGCCGCCCGCGCGATCGTCGCCGGTGAGGCCGACCTGGTGGTGGCCGGCGGCGTGGAGAGCATGAGCCGCGCGCCGTTCGTCATGCCGAAGGCGGCCACGCCGTTCGCCCGCACCGCCGAGGTGTACGACACCACCATCGGCTGGCGGCTGGTCAACCCGCTGATGCRCAAGGGCTGGGGCGTCGACTCGATGCCGGAGACGGCGGAGAACGTGGCAGCCGAGTTCGGCGTGGACCGGGCCGCGCAGGACGCCTTCGCGTACCGGTCGCAGCAGCGGGCCGCCAAGGCGCAGGCCGACGGCCGGCTGGCCGAGGAGATCGTCCCGGTGACGGTGCCCGCCGGCAAGCGCGAGACGACGCTGGTCGAGGCCGACGAGCACCCGCGCGAGACGACGCTGGCGAAGCTCGCCTCGCTGCCCACCCCGTTCCGTGAGGGCGGCACGGTGACGGCCGGCAACTCCTCCGGCGTCAACGACGGCGCGGTCGCGCTGCTCGTCGCCTCCGCGGCCGCCGTCGAACGCTACGGCCTCACCCCGCTGGCCCGGGTACGCGGCGCGGCGGCGGCCGGCGTACCGCCGCGGATCATGGGCGTCGGCCCGGTGCCGGCCACCCGCAAGCTGCTCGACCGGACGGGCCTGTCGCTCGCCGACGTGGACGTGATCGAGCTGAACGAGGCGTTCGCCGCGCAGGCCGTGGCGGTGCTGCGCGAGCTGGGCCTGCCGGAGGACGCCGAGCACGTCAACCCGAACGGTGGGGCGATCGCGCTGGGCCACCCGCTGGGCGCCAGCGGCGCCCGGCTGGCGCTGACCGCCGCGCTGGAGCTGCGCCGCCGGGGTGGTCGGCGGGCGCTCGCCACCATGTGCGTCGGCGTCGGGCAGGGCATCTCGCTGCTGCTGGAGTCGGCCGCCTGAGGCCGGTCGGCGGCATCGCGAGAAGTGGATCTCCCGTACCTGGTCGTCCGCGCATAGAGTGGGCTGGACCACATGATCCGCCCCTCGCGGCGGACGACGACCTGGGAGACCGAGCGATGCAGACGCCGGACGGACTTCCCGCCGAGATCGACCTGACCCGGCCGAGCGCCGCCCGGGTCTACGACTACTTCCTCGGCGGGGCGCACAACTTCGAGATCGACCGGCAGCTCGCCGAGCAGATCGCGTCCATGACACCGAACCTGGCGGCCACCATGCGCTCGGGGCGGGAGTTCCTGCGCCGGGCCGTCCGGGTGCTGCTCGACGCCGGTATCGACCAGTTCCTCGACATCGGTTCCGGCATTCCCACCGTCGGCAACGTGCACGAGGTCGCCCAGGCCGCGAACCCGGACGCCCGCATCGTGTACGTCGACATCGACCCGGTCGCCGTGGCGCACAGCCACGAGCTGCTCGCCGGCAACGAGCGCGCCACCGCGGTCCTGGCCGACCTGCGTGAGCCGAAGCTGATCCTGGACCACGCCCGGTCCAGCGGGCTGATCGACTTCGACCGGCCGCTGGGCATCCTGCTCGCCGGCGTCGTGCACTTCGTCCCGGACGCCGACCGCCCGGCCGACATCCTGGCCACCCTGCGGGCGGCCGCCGCCCCGGGCAGCTACCTGGTCATCTCCCACTCCACGTTCGAGGACCAGCCGCAGGAGATGCTGGACGCGCAGCGGCTGTCCGCGCGTACCGCCACCGAGATCACGCTGCGCTCGCGGGCCGAGATCACCGGCTTCTTCGGCGACTGGACGATCCTCGAACCGGGCGTGGTGCACATGCCACTGTGGCGGCCCGAGTCACCGTCGGACGTGGACGAGCACCCGGAGCGGTTCGGCGCCTTCGGCGGCGTCGCCCGGCACGACCGCGCCCTCGGCTGATCCCATGCGCGCCCCGGACATCGACGGGGGAGACGTCAGCCGGCCCGGCGCCGTCGCGTACGCCGCCGAGTGGGCTCGTGCGGTGCGCCGCATCGGATTCGTGCCGCTGACCGCGGCCGAGACCGAGCGCCTGCTGGTGCCGCTCACCGAACGGCTCGGCGAGGCCCTGCTCGCCCCCACCTTCTCCGCCCGCCCGGCGGAGGAGGTGGGACGGGCCCTGGTGCAGGCGCATCTCACCGAGCCCGGCGTGCTCGACTGGTCGGTGCAGGCGCTCGGTGACCGGTTCCTGCAGTGGGTGCTGCCCGGCCGGGCGGAGTCACCCGAACTGCGCGAGCGGGTCGCGCTGCTGCAGGGCGCGTTCGCCGCCGGGTTCGCCCGCGCGTTGCGCGACCGGGTGTTCAGCCAGCAGGAGCGGATCTCCCGTTCCGCCTGGCAGGCGCGGGACACCGTCGAGCAGGCGCTGCGGGACAGCGAGGCCCGCTTCCGGGCGGTCTTCACCGGCGCCGTCATCGGCATCGGCATCGCCGGTGTGGACGGGCAGATCATCGAGGTCAACCAGTCCTTCGCGGACATGCTCGGCTACACCGTCGCGGAGATGCGGCGGATGAACGTGTCGGCGCTGGCCTACGCCGACGACGCGGCCGGCATGTGGGAGCTGTACCAGGAGCTGATCGAGGGCAAGCGGGACAGCGCGCGGGTCGAGAAGCGCTACTACCGCAAGGACGGCAGCGTCGTCTGGACCGACCTCGCGGTCTCGCTGATCCGGCACGACGACGGCCGGCCCCGGTTCACCGTCGCCATGGTCGAGGACATCACCGAGCGGTACGAGCTGCAGCAGCGGCTGCGCTTCCAGGCGCTGCACGATCCGCTGACCGGCCTGCCCAACCGGACGCTGTTCTTCGAGACGCTCGGCACCGTCTTCGACGGGGCGGGCGACGACCAGCGCGTCGGGCTCTGCTTCATCGACCTGGACGGCTTCAAGGCGATAAACGACAGCCTCGGCCACGACCTGGGCGACCGGCTGCTCAAGGTGATCGCCCGCCGGCTCAGCGACTGCGTGGCCGGGCGCGGTCACCTGGTGGCCCGCATGGGCGGCGACGAGTTCGTCATCCTGGTCGACTCCGACGGCGGCATCGACGACGCGGTGGAGGCCGCCGAACTGGCGCTGGCCGCCGTCTCCGCGCCGGTGCACGTCGCCGACCAGCAGCTCGCCGTGTCGGCGAGCATCGGCATCGTGGAGTGCCCGGCGGCGGAAACCAGCGTCGGTGACCTGATGAAGGCCGCCGACACCACGCTGTACTGGGCCAAGGCGGAGGGCCGGGGACGCTGGGCGGTGTACGACCCGGAGCGCAGCGCCGCCGACATCGCCCGCTCGGCGCTGGCCGCGAACCTGCCCGCCGCGCTGGACCGGGACGAGTTCGTGCTGCACTACCAGCCGATCGTGTCGCTGCTGGACGGCACGATGGTGGCGGTCGAGGCGCTGGTGCGCTGGCAGCACCCCGAGCTGGGCCTGATCGGGCCGGACCGGTTCATCGGGCTGGCCGAGGAGACCGGCCTGATCGTCCGGCTCGGCGCGTGGGTGCTGCGTCAGGCGTGCCGCGACGCCGAGTCGTGGCGGCGCGCGTACCCGGAGACGTCGCTGGTGGTCAGCGTCAACCTGGCCGCCCGGCAGGCGGACGACCCGGCCATCGTGGAGACGGTCGCGGAGGCGTTGCAGCACACCGGCCTGCCGGCCGAGCTGTTGCAGCTGGAGCTGACCGAGAGCGCGGTCATGGGCAGCGCGGGTGAGCCGCTGCGGACCCTGCACCAGCTCGCCGACCTGGGGCTGCGGCTGGCCATCGACGACTTCGGCACCGGGTACTCGAACCTGGCGTACCTGCGGCGGCTGCCGATCCACTGCGTGAAGCTGGCGGGCCCGTTCGTCGAGGGGATAAAGGGTGACGGGGACGCGGTCGCCGACCACCGGGACGAGCGGATCGTGGACGCGCTGGTCCGGCTGGCGCACGCGCTGGAGCTGTCGGTGACGGCCGAGGCGGTGGAGACCGAGGTGCAGGCCGAGCGGCTGCGGGCGCTGCGGTGCGACACCGGGCAGGGCCGCCTGTTCGGCGCCCCGATGCCCGCCGACGGCATCCGCGCCCGCCTGGGCGGGTAAGGAAGGGCCCCCTGTTAACGCCTCCGGTAGAGCAGGGGGCCCCGCTTAACACCTCCCGCTCACGCGGCGGCAGGCGAGGAAGGGAGAACGGTGAGCCTCACCGATTCGCAGGCCGTGGTGTCGGTGGTCGCCGCGCTGGCGATCATCGCCGGGCTGGCCGGAGTGGTAGTGCCCGGGCTGCCGGCGCTGCCGCTGTGCTGGGGCGGCGTACTGGTGTGGGCGCTGTTCGGCGGCGCCGGGCCGGGCCGCTGGGCGGTGCTCGCCGCCGCCACAGTGATCGCCGCCGGCGGCACCGTGCTCAAGTACCTGTGGCCCGGGCGGAACCTGAAGCGGACCGGCGTGCCCACGTCGTCGCTGCTGGTCGGCGGGCTGCTCGGGGTGGTCGGCTTCTTCGTGATCCCGGTGGTCGGGCTGCCGATCGGCTTCGTCGGCGGGATCTTCGGCGCGGAGCGGCTGCGGCTGGGCGACACCCGGCTCGCCTGGCCGGCCACCGTGCAGGCGCTGAAGGCGGCCGGGCTGTCCATGCTGCTGGAGTTCATGGCCGGCCTGATGATCGCCGCGCTCTGGGTCGCCGGGTTGCTGTTCGTCTAGAGGTGCGGCGGCGCGGGGCGTCCGGAGGGTACGGCCGATCGCCGTACTTCAGTGAGAGAGAGGTGGACGCCGCGCGCCGCCGCGGACCGGGCGTTGCCGAGCGCCCGGCGCCGGCCCGTCAGGTCGGGCCTGGTCACGCCCACAATGATGCCCCCGGTGGGATCCGGCGACAACGCAATTACCGGGGTACGTATTGACCACCTTGATCGGCCGGGAGCACACTGCGAGCACTCGCACGAGCATCGCCTCGAGGAGGTGTGCAGTGGCCACGACGCCCGCGCCGACCGCCGAGCAGCCGATGGACGACGACGCCCGACGACTCGCCGAACTCGGCTACAAACAGGAGTTGCGCCGCAAGTGGAGCGGCTTCTCCAACTTCGCGATCTCGTTCTCCATCATCTCGATCCTGGCCGGCTGCTTCACCACGTTCGGCCAGGCGTGGAACAACGGTGGCCCGGTGGCGATCTCCTGGGGCTGGCCGCTGATCTCGCTGTTCATCCTGATCATCGGCTTCTGCCTGGCCGAGCTGGTTTCCGCGTACCCGACGGCGGGCGGGATCTACTGGTGGGCGGCGACCATGGGCCGGCCGGTGCACGGCTGGTTCACCGGCTGGCTCAACCTGATCGGGCTGGTCGCGGTGACCGCCTCTGTCGACTACGGCTGCGCCACGTTCCTCAACCTGACGCTGTCGGCGCTGTTCGACGGCTGGGCCGGCACCGGGCACCAGACGTTCGGGCTGTTCGTGGTGATCCTCGCGCTGCACGGGCTGATCAACATCTACGGGCACCGGATCATCGACGTACTCCAGAACGTCTCGGTCTGGTGGCACGTGGCCGGCGCGGCCGCCGTGGTGCTGATCCTGGTCCTGGTCCCGGACAACCACCAGAGCTTCCAGTTCGTGTTCACCGAGCGGTTCAACAACTCCGGCTTCGGTGACGGCGACACCGGCGGGCTGGCGTTCTGGTTCTACGTGCTGCCGCTGGGCTTTCTGCTCACGCAGTACACGATCACCGGCTTCGACGCCTGCGCGCACGTCTCCGAGGAGACCCGCGGCGCGTCCAAGGCCGCCGCGCAGGGGCTGTGGCGGTCGATCTTCTACTCGGCGGTGGGCGGCTGGATCCTGCTGCTGGCGTTCCTGTTCGCGGCTACTGACGTGGACGCGATAAACGAGGCGGGCGGCTTCTCCGGGGCGATCTTCGAGACGGCGCTGACGCCGTTCTTCTTCAAGGCCGTCATCATCATCTCCACCATCGGGCAGTTCTTCTGCGGAATGAGCTGCGTGACGTCGATGTCGCGGATGGCGTACGCGTTCAGCCGCGACCGGGCCGTGCCCGGCTGGCGGCTGTGGTCGACTGTCGACCGCAACGGCACGCCTGTGAACGCCATCATCGGCGCGACGCTGGCCGGGCTGGTGCTCACGCTGCCCGCGCTCTACCAGCGCGGCGGCATCCCTGTCGCGTTCTACGCGGTGGTGTCGGTGGCGGTGATCGGGCTGTACCTGTCCTTCATCATCCCGATCTTCCTGCGGCTGCGGATGGGCGACCGGTTCACCCCGGGCCCGTGGACGCTCGGCCGCCGCTACAAGCTGCTCGGCTGGATCGCGGTGGTCGAGATCGCCGTGATCTCGATCTACTTCGTGCTGCCGATCGTCCCGGCGGGGGTGCCCGGCAACCCCGACTTCAGCTGGACGGCTGTGAACTACGCCCCCATAGCTGTCGGCGGCGTGCTGCTCGGCGTCGCCATCTGGTGGTACGCCTCGGCCCGCAGGTGGTTCACCGGCCCGCGCCGTACCGTCGAACAGGCCGATCCGGAGCCGGAGCCCGCCGAGCCGTCGTAGCTGTCGGTGGGGCCTGCCATGATCCGGCCCATGAATGCGGAAGCGGTGGTACGCGCGCTGTGGGATCGCATGCAGGCCCGCGACTGGGCCGGCGTCGGCGACCTGCTGGCCGACGACGTGGTGGTGGAGTGGCCGGCCAGCGCCGAGCGGATCGTGGGCCGGGACAACTACGTGAAGATCAACGCCGAGTACCCGGAGGGCTGGTCGATCCGGGTACTGCGGGTGGTGGCAGTGGGCGACACTGTGGTGTCCGAGGTGGAGGTGCCGCACGAGGGGATGGGCGTGCACCGGGTCGCGTCGTTCTGGACCGTGCGCGACGGGCGGATCGTCGAGGGCCGGGAGTACTGGACCGCCCTCGGCCAGGACCCGTCCCCGCAGTGGCGAGCCGCCTGGGTCCAGCCGATGTGAAGTGGCCTGTTGGTCAGGCTGCGGGTCCGGTCTGCTTGGCCAGGGCGATGAATGACCGCCATGAGGACGGGGTGACGTGGAGGGTGCCGCCGTCGCGGTCCTTGCTGTCGCGCACGAGTACGACTCCCGGCAGGTTGTCGGCCACCTCCACGCAGTCGCCACCGCTCGTGCCGCTGCGCGTCGCCGTGCGCCATCTTGCACTGGCCAAATCCATGTCGTCGTCCCCTCTCTCAATACTGGACGTCGGTCGGCGGGAAATCCTGGTGATTGTCCCTCACCGCGAGGAAACCTTGCCACGATCTCGCGGCGACGGCCTGTTGGGTCAGGCTGCGGATCCGATCTGCTTGGCCAGGCCGACGAACGACCGCCACGACGTCGGGGTGACGTGGAGCGTGCCGCCGTCCCGGTCCTTGGAGTCGCGTACCAGCACCACTTCCGTCAGGTTGTCAGCCACCTCGACGCAGTCGGTGTTGCCGCTCCGGGTCGCCTTTCGCCAGGTCGCGCCGCTCAGATCCATGACGTCTCCACCTCTTTCAGAAGCTCGAGAGACTGCCGGCGGGGCAAAGCTTCACTCCGGATCATCTCCCATCTCGACTGAAGCGTAGCCACGTCGGCGTCGCCGTCGATCACGCTCGTGGTGAGCTGGCATTCCATGCTGGCGACCCAACCGCCCTCCGCGCCTCTCGCCAGAGTGAACGGACCGGACAAGCCGATGTGCAACCCGACCTGTAGTGGAAGCACGTGGATACTGATGTGCGGGCGCTCGGCACAGACGACCAGGTGCTCGATCTGCTGAGCCATCAGGCCGCGGAAGCTCTCTTCGCGGCGGTGCAGCATTCCCTCGTCGAGTACAGCGATGAGCTGGGGCGGAGATGGCTGCCGCAGGACTTCCTGGCGATCCATGCGGGCTGCCACGCGGCTCTCCACGTCGGCATCGCTGAGTAGGTCGTCACAGCGAATCACCGCTCGGGCGTAGTTCTCCGTCTGAAGCAGGGCTGGAATGAGAGTCGGGTGGAAGCACCGGAGCTGTCGAGCGTTGCGTTCGGCATCGAGCCATGGTCGGAGCCAGGACGGCAAGCCCTCGCGTTCGGCCATCTTGAGCAGGGACACCAGCAGGCCGCCGGAGTTCAGCACCTCGTCGGCACGAGCCAAGAAGAGCCGGTCGTACGGACGGCTGCCGGTTTCGACGGCGGACACCATCGACGGCGAGTAGTGGACCAACCGGCCGAACTCCTCCTGACTGAGACCGGCAACGTTCCGTAGTCGGCGGAGCTGCGCACGGATCAACTCTGCTGTCGGTTCCTCCACAGTTCCTCCACAGTCCGTGCGTGAATTTCATTCGGTGTCTGCCGGTTGAGCCCGTACTTCACTCGTGCGCCGTGACCAGGCTTGATGCCTTCCGACCGTAGCGATGTCCTCACCAGACTGTCACGCATGCGGATTCGCTCGTCGCAGGCGAGCACGGGCGGATTCCAGCCCGGGGCCGCCCGGTCCCGACGATGCCGGGCGGCCCCCTCCATCAACGAGGAGGCCGATGTGCGTGTCCGATGGTTCCGGTGCCGTACCCGGGAGCTGCCCACCCTGCCGAAGCGAGACCCCGGCAGCAACCTGCCGGCGTGGATGCGCGAGCCGACCCGGGTGTTTCCCACGGTTCGCCCGGGCAGCCCGGGGCGTCTGACACCGGCGCAGGAGTGGCGGGCGAACGGGGGCCGCTGGTGACGGCTCTGGTCGGTGTCCTCAGCGCCATCGGGCACGTCGGGTATCAGCCGGACTGGACATGCGAGCGCTGCCGGGAGCCGTGGCCGTGTCCCACCCTGCGTCGCATTCCCCGCGACCAGCTCGAACCGGCGGCGCTCATCCGGATGATGGCGTTCCTCGTGCGCGGCGCGATCCGGGATCTGCGTGGCCGCGTCGAGGGGCCGGAACCGCCCGAGATCGTCCGGCGGTTCTTCTGGTTCCTTCCGCTCACCGACGACGAGGCGCGTGCGATCGCCCGAAGGCTGCGGTGATGGGCCGGCGCGTGGTTCCGCACCTGCCTGTGCGCCCGCTCTGGCGGTGCCGCAACTGCGGGGCGGAGTGGCCCTGCCAGCCGGCCCGGCTGTCGCTGCTCGTCGAGTACCGGGAGGACCGTACCGCGTTGCTGCTCTATCTCGGCGGGCTGATGACCGAGGCGCGGGAACAACTCGCCCAACTGAATCCCGACCACGCGCCGGACCTGCACAGCCGATTCCTGGCCTGGGCGCGGGTTCGTGGCTGACGCGGCGCGGGCTGTCCGCGTACCCCAGGGGTCAGATCGTGGGGCGGCGGTGGGTGAGCGGGAAGCGCAGGATGCGGTCGTCGGCGGCCGCCGGGGTGCCGCGGCCGTCGCGGTTGCTGGTCGCGACCCAGAGCGCGCCGTCGGGGGCCACCTCGACGGTACGCAGGCGGCCGTACGTGCCGGCCAGCTCCGCCACCGGTACGCCGACGCGGCCGGCGGCGTCGACGGGCACCGCCCACAGCCGGGCGCCGCGCAGCGCGGCGACGTAGAGCGTGCCCCTGGCGAAAGCGGCGCCGCTCGGGGACGCCTGGGCGGGCGGCCAGACGACGACCGGGTCGCGGAACCGGGGGTCACCGGCGACGCCCTCGACGACCGGCCAGCCGTAGTTGCCGCCGGGCACGATCCGGTTCACCTCGTCCCAGGTGCTCTGCCCGAACTCGGTGGCGAACAGCCGGCCGTGCCGGTCCCAGGCGAGGCCCTGCACGTTGCGGTGGCCGTAGCTGTAGACGAGCGAGCCGGGGAACGGGTTGTCCGCGGGCGTCCGGCCGTCCGGGCGGAGCCGCAGGATCTTGCCGTTGCGGCTGGTCAGGTCCTGCGCGCGGGCGGCCACCCCGGCGTCGCCGATCCCGGCGTAGAGCATGCCGTCGGGGCCGAACGCGATCCGCCCGCCGGCGTGCACCGAGCTGCGGGCGATGCCGCTGACCAGCACCCGGGGCGCGCGGGACGAGCCGAGGCGGAACCGGACGATCCGCAGATCCGTGGCGGTGGTGTAGGCGGCGTAGACCCACCGGTCCCGGCGGTACGTGGGGGAGACCGCCAGCCCGAGCAGGCCCGTCTCCCCACCGGCGACCACGTCGGCGATCCGCGCCACCTCGCGGGCCGGGCGTCCGGGGCGTACGCGCAGGATCGTGCCCCGGTCCCGCTGCGCGACCAGGGCGCTGCCGTCGGGCAGGAAGCCCAGGCCCCACGGCGCCTCCAGGCCGGTGGCGACGACGTGCGGGCGGCTCAGGTCGTAGCCGGACCAGCCGGAGCGTCCGTCGAAGCCGCGCAGGTCGAGGATGACCGGTCGCGCGTCGGCGGTCGCCGGCCGGTCCGGCCCGGCGGCGGGTCGCCCCTCGGCGGGTCTGCGGTCGGCGTGCGCGTCGGTGGCGGCCAGCACGATCGCGAGGACGGCGGCGACGACCGCGACGGTACGACGGCGCATGTGCTCTCCCCGGTTTCGCACCCGGCCTCGCCGGGGCATTGACGGTGATCCGGTTTGCCAGTAGACCTTGGTGATGGAGGCCCCTGATGAAACCAACGCCGCTCTCGCTGGAACAGTTGCGGGTCGCCGTCACCGAGGGTGAGATCGACACGGTGGTGCTCGCTCTCACCGACATGCAGGGGCGCTTGCAGGGCAAGCGGTTCCACGCGCCCTACTTCCTCGACCATGTGGTCACGCACGGCAGCGAGGGCTGCAACTACCTGCTCGCCGTGGACGTCGACATGAACACCGTCGACGGGTACGCGATGTCGAGCTGGGAACGCGGCTACGGCGACTTCGCCATGCGCCCCGACCTGGACACGTTGCGCCGGATGCCCTGGCAGCCCGGCTCCGCGCTGCTGCTGGCCGACCTGGAGTGGCTGGACGGCTCCGGCCCGGTGGTCGCCTCGCCCCGGCAGATCCTGCGCAAGCAGCTCGACCGGCTGGCCGCGCACGGGCTGACCGCGTACGCCGGCACCGAACTGGAGTTCGTGCTCTACCGCGACTCGTACGAGGAGGCGTGGCGGCGCGGCTACCGCGATCTGACGCCGGCCAACCAGTACAACGTGGACTACTCGCTGCTCGGCACCGCCCGGGTCGAGCCGCTGCTGCGCCGTATCCGCACCGAGATGGCCGGCGCCGGGCTCACCCCGGAGAGCGCGAAGGGCGAGTGCAACCTCGGCCAGCACGAGATCGCCTTCCGGTACGACGAGGCGGTGCGCTGCGCCGACCACCACGTCATCTACAAGAACGGCGCGAAGGAGATCGCCGCCCAGGAGGGCATGGCGATCACGTTCATGGCGAAGCCGAACGAGCGGGAGGGCAACTCCTGCCACATCCACTTCTCGCTGCGTGACGCCTCCGGCTCGTCGGCGATGCTGGGGGACGGGCCGGCGCACCTGAGCGTAACCGGTCAGCGGGTGCTGGCCGGGCTGCTCGCCACCATGCGCGAGTTCAGCCTGTTCTTCGCGCCCAACATCAACTCGTACAAGCGTTACCAGCCCGGCTCGTTCGCGCCGACCGCGCTGCGCTGGGGCACCGACAACCGCACCTGCGCGCTGCGGCTGGTCGGGCACGGGCAGGGGATGCGGGTGGAGAACCGGGTGCCGGGGGCCGACGTCAACCCGTACCTGGCGATCGCCGCACTGGTGGCCGGGGCGGTGCACGGCATCGAGAACGAGCTGAAGCTGGCGGACGAGTGCACCGGCAACGCGTACGACGACCCGGACGCCGAGCGGGTGCCAACCACGCTGCGTGACGCGCTGGACCTGTGGCAGCGCTCCGAGGTGGCCCGGGAGGCGTTCGGCGACGAGGTGGCCGACCACTACGCCAACCAGGCGAAGGTCGAGCTGACCGCCTTCGACGCCGCGGTGACGGACTGGGAGCTGACCCGTGGCTTCGAACGCCTCTGACCCGCCGCCCTCCCTCGCCCCCGCGCCCGCCCTCGCGCCCCCGCTGTCGACGCCGATCTTGCACTTACAGCCCTCGACGCGGGCGTTGTGCGGCTTTCGCCGGGGCAGCAACTACAAGATCGCCGAGCTGAGGGGAGGGGGACCGCGTGGGTGAGGTGATCTCGCCTGTTGACGGGGCGGGGATCGGGGTCGTTCCGGGGTGCTCCGTTGAGGACGTGGATGCGGCTGTCGCGCGGGCTTCCGCGGCGTTCGAGACGTGGCGTCACGTGGCGCCGGGGGATCGGGGGCGGCTGCTGCGGCGGTTCGCGGCCCAGGTCGACGCGCACCTGGAGGAGCTGGCTCTGCTGGAGGTGCGCAACGCCGGGCACACCATCGGCAACGCGCGCTGGGAGGCGGGCAACGTCCGCGACGTGCTCGACTACTACGCGGGCGCGCCGGAACGGCTGACCGGGCACCAGATCCCGGTACCCGGCGGGCTCGACGTCACGTTCCACGAACCGCTGGGCGTGGTCGGCGTGATCGTGCCGTGGAACTTCCCGATGCCGATCGCCGGCTGGGGGTTCGCCCCGGCGCTCGCCGCCGGCAACACGGTCGTGCTGAAACCGGCCGAGCTGACCCCGCTGACCGCGCTGCGCCTGGCCGACCTGGCCCGCGACGCCGGCCTGCCCGACGGCGTGTTCACAGTGCTGCCCGGTCGGGGCAGCGTGGTCGGCGAGCGGTTCGTGACCCACCCGGCGGTCCGCAAGATCTGCTTCACCGGCTCGACCGAGGTCGGCACCCGGATCATGGCCGGCTGCGCCGCCCAGGTGAAGCGGGTGACGCTGGAGCTGGGCGGCAAGTCGGCCAACATCGTCTTCGCCGACGCCGACCTGGAGAAGGCGGCGGCCACCGCGCCGTACGCGGTCTTCGACAACGCCGGCCAGGACTGCTGCGCCCGCTCCCGCATCCTGGTCCAGCGTCAGGTGTACGACAGGTTCCTGGAACTGCTCGAACCGGCCGTACGGGCGGTGCGGGTGGAGGACCCGGCCCGGGACACGGCCGAGATGGGCCCGCTGATCTCCGCCGCGCACCGGGACCGCGTCGCCGGGTACGTCGACGGCGCGGACGTCGCGTTCACCGGCTCCTGCCCCGACGGCCCCGGCTTCTGGTACGCCCCGACGGTGCTGCTCGCCGGCTCCCCGGCCGACCGGCACTGGCGGGAGGAGGTCTTCGGCCCGGTCGTCTCGGTGCTGCCGTTCGACGACGAGGCGGACGCGATCCGGCTCGCCAACGACACCGAGTACGGCCTCTCCGGCTCGATCTGGACCCGGGACGTCGGGCGGGCGGTGCGGGTGGCCCGCGCGGTCGAGGCCGGCAACCTCAGCGTCAACTCGCACTCCTCGGTGCGCTACTGGACCCCGTTCGGCGGGATGAAGCGTTCCGGCCTGGGCCGGGAGCTGGGTCCGGACGCGCTGCACGCCTTCACCGACGTCAAGAACGTGTTCATCGGCACCGAGGAGTGATCACAGTGCAGGGACGGCTTTCCGACCGGGTGGCGGTCGTGACCGGCGCGGGCAGCGGCATCGGGCTGGCCACCGTGCGGCGCTTCGCCGCCGAGGGCGCCCGGGTGGTGTGCGTGGACATCGACGCCGACGCCGGTACCCGGGCCGCGCAGGAGGTGGACGGCGAGTTCGTCGCCGCCGACGTGGCCGACGAGACGGCGGTCCGCGACCTGTTCGACGGGGTGGTGCAGCGGCACGGCCGGGTGGACGTGTCGTTCCACAACGCGGGCATCTCGCCGCCGGACGACGACTCCATCCTGGAGACCGGCCTGGACGCCTGGGAACGGGTGCTGCGGGTGAACACCACAAGCGTCTACCTGTGCTGCAAGTACGTCATCCCGCACATGCGGCGGCAGGGCAAGGGCTCGATCATCAACACCGCGTCGTTCGTGGCGCTGATGGGCGCGGCGACGTCGCAGATCGCGTACACGGCGAGCAAGGGCGGGGTGCTGGCGATGACCCGGGAGCTGGGCGTGCAGTTCGCCCGCGAGGGCATCCGGGTCAACGCGCTGTGCCCCGGTCCGGTGGCGACGCCGCTGCTGCTGGAGCTGTTCGCCAAGGACCCGGAGCGGGCGGCCCGGCGGCTGGTGCACGTGCCGATGGGCCGGTTCGGCGATCCCACCGAGATCGCCGCCGCGGTGGCGTTCCTCGCCAGCGACGACGCCTCGTTCATGACCGCCGTGCAGTTCGTCGTCGACGGCGGCATCACCGGCGCCTACGTCACACCGCTATGAGGCCGGTCATCGGCATCACCGCGTACGTCGAGCCGGCCGGCTGGGCGGTGTGGCGGGACGTGCCGGCGACGCTCGTGCCGCACGCGTACGTCCGGGCGGTCACCGCGGCGGGCGGCCGGGCCGTGGTGCTGCCCCCGGACGACGCCGACGCGGACGTGCTGGGGATGCTGGACGGGCTGCTGCTGGCCGGCGGCGCGGACGTCGGACCGGAGCGGTACGGCGAGCCGCCGGACCCGCGTACCGAGAGCCGCCCGGAGCGTGACGCCGGGGAGACGACGCTGCTGACCGCCGCGCTCGCCGCGGACCTGCCCGTGCTGGGCGTGTGCCGGGGGATGCAACTGCTCGCGGTGGCGTACGGCGGGCTGCTGCACCAGCACCTGCCGGACGTGGTCGGGCACGACGGGCACCGTCCCGCGCCGGGCGTGTACGGGTCGCACCCGGTGCGCTTCGCCGCCGGCAGCCGGACCGCCGAGGTGATGGCCGGGGTGGACCGGGTCAACTCGTACCACCATCAGGCGGTGGCCGACCCCGGCGGCCTGGCGGTGACCGGCTGGGCCGACGACGGGGTGATCGAGGCGGTGGAGGATCCGGCGCGGCGCTTCGTGCTCGGGGTGCAGTGGCATCCGGAGAACGAGCCGGACCCGCGACCGGTGGCCGCGCTGGTCCGGTCCGTGGTGTCGGCCAGATCACACACTCACATTTCGTAGGTGGGGACAGCCGAATCTCCGGCCTGGTCATCCCGGCCGGACCGCCCGAGTCGCCCCGGCCCGTCTGTTACGCCAGGATGAGGCGGAGGTAACCAGCGTCGAACGGTGCGGGTGCGTTACGTTGCTCGTCCGTCGGGGTAGTAGGCGGGGACGGTCGGCGTGACAGCGCCGACCGTCGTGATCATGGCCGGAGCGGGAGGCTGCATGGGCTCGGCCCAGGGGGGCGGGGACGACAGTCGTTCGTCCCCGGCGGCCGGCGAGGCGTCACTGTCGCCGCTGCTCGCCGCGGCGTTCGCGGCCGGCGGCGAGATGGGCGAGCGGCTGCGCGCCTTCGACTGGGCCGCCACCCCGCTCGGCAGCCCGGACCGCTGGCCCGCCGCGCTCTCCCACGCGATGAGCACCATGCTGTCGTCCCGCGCCCAGATGGTGGTGTTCTGGGGCGAGCAGCACCTGGCCTTCTACAACGACGCCTACCGGCCGACCATCGGCGACAAGCACCCCGCCGTGATCGGGCAGGCCGCGCACCGGCACTGGGCCGAGACCTGGGACGTGCTCGGCCCGCTGCTGGACGGGGTGCGCCGCACGGGCGTGCCCTACCGGGGTGAGAACCATCCCTTCGTGCTGAACCGGCACGGCTTCCTGGAGGACGTCTACTTCGACGTCTCGTACGACCCGATCCGCGACGTCGACGGCACCGTCAGCGGGATCTTCTGCTTCGTCAACGAGACCACCGGGCGGGTGCTCGGCGAGCGCCGGCTGCGGGCCCTGGCCGAGCTGGGCAACGAGCTGGGCGAAGTGCCGGACATGCGGGAACTGGGCCGGGCGGTCACCCGGGTGCTCGACGCCCACCGAGCCGACGTGCCGTTCAGCGCGCTGTGGTTCCCCGACGAGCGCGGCGATCTCGTGGCGGGCGGTTGTTCGGGCGTGGACCCCGCCGTTGTCGCCGGTCCGCCGCCCGGAGTGTCCGACGGCGAGCCGCTCACCGAGCCGCGTTGGATCGCCACCGCCGAGCTGCCCGGCGCGGTGCCGCCGGACGCCGCCGGCCAGGCGCTCCTGCTGCCGCTGACCGCGACGAACGAGGCGGCCGGGGTGCTGCTGCTCGGCGTGTCCCGCCGGCTGCCGTTCAGTGACGACTACCGCGACTTCGTCGGCCTGGTCGCCGCGCAGGTCAGCCGGGCGGTGGGCAAGCAGCGGGCGTACGAGCAGGAACGCGCCCGCGCCGCCGAGCTGGCCGCGCTCGACCGCGCCAAGACCAACTTCTTCGCCAACGTCAGCCACGAGTTCCGCACCCCGCTCACGCTGGTCCTCGGGCCGCTGGAGGAGATGCTCGCCGACCGGGAACTGCCGGATCGCTACATCGACCGGCTCACCGTCATGCACCGCAACGGGTTGCGCCTGCTCAAGCTGGTCAACACGGTGCTCGACTTCTCCCGGCTGGAGTCCGGCCGGCTGGCCRCCCGCTACCAGCCCACCGACCTGTCCGACTTCACCTCCCGGCTGGCCAGCACGTTCCGGTCGGCCACCGAGCGGGCCGGGCTGCGCCTGGTGGTGGACTGCCCGCCGCTGCCCGCGCCGGTCTACGTCGACCGGGACATGTGGGAGAAGATCGTCCTCAACCTGGTGTCGAACGCGGTCAAGTTCACCTTCGACGGCGAGATCCGGGTCCGGGTACGCGCGACCGACCGGGCCGCCGTCCTGGAGGTGACCGACACCGGCGTGGGCATCGCGCCGGAGGAGCTGCCGCAGGTCTTCGAGCGGTTCCACCGGGTCGCCGGCGCCCGCTCGCGTACCCACGAGGGCACCGGCATCGGCCTGGCCCTGGTCCGCGAGCTGGTCGAGATGCACGGCGGCACCGTCACCGCGCACAGCGTCGTCGACCGGGGCACCACGTTCACCTTGACCATGCCGTTCGGGTACGCGCACCTGCCCGCCGACCGGGTGTCCGCCCTCTCCCCGGTGCCGCTGACCGAGCCGGAGCAGGCCCGCCTCTACGTCGCCGAGACGGCGCTCTGGACCGACGAGGTGGCCCGGCCCGTCGGGTTGCCCGAGCCGAACGGCACGCCGGGCGGCGCGGGCCGGATCCTGTTCGCCGACGACAACGCCGACCTGCGCGAGCACGTCGTCCGGCTGCTCTCCCCGGCGTACGAGGTGGTCGCCGTGCCGGACGGCGCGGAGGCGCTGCGGCTGGCCGTCGAGACCCCGTTCGACCTGGTGCTGACGGACGTGATGATGCCCCGGCTGGACGGCTTCGGGCTGGTCGCCGCGCTGCGCGCCAAACCGGCCACCCGGTACGTGCCGATCGTGCTGCTCTCCGCCCGGGCCGGCGCCGCCGAGGAGGTCGCCGGCCTGTCCGCGGGCGCCGACGACTACCTGACCAAGCCCTTCTCCAGCCAGGAACTGGTGGCCCGGGTCCGGGCCAACGTCGAGCTGGGCCAGTTGCGTGGGCAGATCATCCGCCGGCTCCGGGCGCTCGCCGACGCCGCCGTGGAGATCAACACCGCCCGGTCGACAGCCGAGGTGGTGCGGGTGGCCGCCCGGCACGCGCTGCGCCTGGCCGAGGCCGGACGGGTCCGCGTCACCACCACCGGGGCCCGTCACGAGGAGGACGCCGGCGGCGACCTGCCCGCCGACCCGACAGTGGTGCTGCCGCTCACCGGCACGTCCGGCGAGCAGCTCGGTGAGCTGCGGGTGTGGCGGCGCGAGGGCGGCGGCACCGAGCAGGCGGCGCTGACCGAACTGGCCCGGCTGGTCGGCGTCCGGCTGGAGAACGCCCAGCTCTACGAGGCCGAGCACCACATCGCCACCACGCTCCAGCACAGCCTGCTGCCGCGTACGCTGCCGCAGCTGCCCGGCGCGGTGGTCGCCAGCCGCTACCTGCCCGGCAGCGCCGACGTGGAGGTCGGCGGCGACTGGTACGACGTGATGGCCACCGCCGACGACGACCTGGTGCTGGTCATCGGTGACGTGGTGGGCAAGGGCGTGCGGGCCGCCGCGGCGATGGGCCAGCTCCGCAACGCGCTGCGGGCGTACGTCCTGGAGGGCTACGACCCGGGCGAGGCGCTGACCCGCCTCAACCGGCTGGTCCACTCCGCCGGCAGCGGCTCCTTCGCCACCGTCGTCTGCCTCGGCTTCTCCCCGCGCACCGGCCGGATCCGGTACGCCAGCGCCGGCCATCCCTCACCCCTGCTGATCCGAGGAGACGACGTGGCGTTCCTGCACGATCGGGCCCTCGGACCGCCGATCGGGGCGATCCCCGGCACCGTCTACCCGGCCGCCGAAGGCGAACTCGCGCCGGGCAACCGGCTACTGCTCTACACCGACGGCCTGATCGAGGACCGGTCCGCGGGCATCGACGCCGGGCTGGGCCAGTTGCGGTCGGACGCGACGGCCCGCGCCGAGCACGTGGCGGACCTGGTCGACGCCGTCATGGCGCGGGTGGCCGGGCGGTCCCGGCACGACGACGTGGCCGTCCTCGCGCTGGAGGCGGCCGAGTTGAACCGCTTCGCRCTGCGTCTGCCCGCCGACCCGACCCGGCTCAGCGTGCTGCGCAAGCGGCTGGAGGACTTCCTCGTCGCCCACCAGGTCGGCGAGACCGACCTGTTCGATCTGACCGTGGCGGTCTCCGAGGCGGCGGCGAACGCGATCGAGCACCCGGTCGACCCGGTGGACCCGACGATCGAGGTCGAGGTGACGATCGCCGACCGTACGGTCACCGCGACCGTCCGGGACACCGGGCGCTGGCGGGAGTCGAGCGGGTCGAGCTTCCGGGGGCGCGGGCTGGCGCTGATCCAGGCGCTGGGGGAGATGAACGTGACCCGTACCGAGGAGGGCACCGAACTGACGCTGCGCCGCCGGCTGGCCGACCGGGACTGAGGGCTGTTGTAGCGTAAAGCGGATCAAATGCGGCGAAGTCCCTAGGATCGCCTCATGGGGCGTGAGCCGTTCCGTCTTTCGCGGGACAGCGGGAACGACCCGGTTGGCGCGGCGTGGACGGCGATTCGCCGCACCGGCCGGGCGACCGTGGGAGAGCGACTGCGGCGGGTGCGGTTGAGCCTGCTCGTGGCGGTGCAGTGCGGGGTGGCCGCCGCAGTCGCGTGGTGGGTCGCGAAGGATCTGATCCACAACCCGCAACCGCTGTTCGCGCCCGCCGTCGCGGTCGGCACCATCGCCAGTTCGGTGAGTCAGCGCTTCCGCCGTACGCTGCTGCTCATCGCCGGCGTGGCGGTGGGCATCGCGCTGGGCGACCTGCTGGTCTCCTGGGTCGGGCAGGGATACGTACAGATCGGCGTCATCGTCGCCGCCGCGATCCTCGTCGCCGTCCTGCTCAGCGACGAGGGCGCGTTCGTCACCCAGGTCGGCGGCAGCGCGTTGGTGATCGCCGTGCTCTTCCCGGCCCGGACCGACATCGCGCTGCCCCGCTTCCTCGACGGCGTCGTCGGTGGAGTGGTCGGCATCCTGGTCGCGGTCGTGGTGCTGCCCCTGCACCCGATCCACCGGATCCGGCGGGCCGGCCGGCCACTGCTCGACCAGATGGCCGCCGAGCTGGACCGCCTCGCCGACGCGGCCCTGGCCCGGGACGCCGAGCTGGCCCGTCAGGGTCTCGACAGGCTGCGCCGGCTCGACACCTCGGAGGTGGAGGCCGCAATGTCGGGCGCCGACGAGGTCGTCCGCATCTCGCCGCTGCGGTGGCACAACCAGAGCGCGTTGCAGGGATGGCGGCACGGCGCCATCCTCATGATCCGCTCCCTGCTGCACAGCCGCGACGTCGCGCTCAACCTCGAACGCGCGATCCGTGACGACGAGCCCGTTCCGCCGTCGCTCGCCGAGGCCGCGCGGTGCCTGGCCGAGGCCGCGCGCACCGTCGGTAAGGGCTGGTCCCCGTCCGCCAGCCGGCCCTCCCGTTCCCAGCGGGCCGCGATGTCTGCCCTCCGCCTGGTTCAGGAGGCGTTGCGCAGCGGCCCGCGCGTCAGCGGCATCAACGTGGCGAACGAACTCACCATCATCGCGGTGAACACGATCCGGGCGAGCGGGGTGCGCAAGCGCGACGCCGAGTCGCTGCGTCGTGATCTCGCCCCGAACACCGCCGGGGAGTCGGGAAAGCGGCACCCCGCGTCGGATCAGGGGCAGCCGAGACCGGACCTGCCCCTGCCGCCGGCGATGGGAGACGCCTTCTAGACCCGAAGGGCACCCGAGTCGGTCAGGTGGGGACGAGCCAGTCCTGGTCGCCCAGGCCGGAGATGTCCAGCACGCGCCGGACCTGCGGGGACGGCAGCACGGTGAGCGCGTTCGGGAACCGCTGGGCGAGCCGGACCACCGCGTGGATGGCGGCCGAGTCGAAGAAGGTCACCGCCCGCAGGTCGAGCGTGAGCTGCTCGGCAGGCTCGCGGAGCGCGGTCTGGAACATGGTGTCGGCGGTCGCCATGTCGACCTCGCCGGTCACCTGGACGCGCACTTGGTCGCCGTCGACCTGCGCCGTCACGGAGAAGACGGGCGCCGCGCCCCCTTGATCCACGGAGCAACAATGGCACAGCGTTTGCGGTACGGCAACAACCTGCCCGGCCGGGCTGTGGCGGGGGGCACACCACCCCCGGCGATAGGCTTGGGCCATGACCGTCCGTGCGCCGCTGACCCCCGGCACGCTTTCCCCGTGGCGAGCGGTTCCCGCCCACATCCCGCGCCCGGAGTACGTGGGTAAGAAGCGCCCGCAGGAGTGGCGCGGCTCGCACGTGCAGACGCCGGAAACCATCGAGAAGATGCGCGTGGCCGGGCGCCTCGCCGCGCAGGCCACCCAGCTCGCCGGTGAGCACTGCAAGCCGGGGGTGACCACCGACGAGATCGACAGGGTGGTGCACGAGTTCCTCTGCGACCACGGCGCCTACCCGTCGACGCTCGGCTACCGGGGCTTCCCGAAGTCGTGCTGCACCAGCCTCAACGAGGTGATCTGCCACGGCATCCCCGACTCGACGGTGCTCCAGGACGGCGACATCATCAACGTCGACGTCACCGCGTACCTGAACGGCGTGCACGGCGACACCGACGCCACGTTCTGCGTGGGCGAGGTGAGCGAGGAGGCCCGCCTGCTTGTCGAGCGGACCCACACGGCGATGATGCGCGGCATCAAGGCCATCGCGCCGGGCCGGCAGATCAACGTCATCGGCCGGGTGATCGAGTCGTACGCGAAGCGGTTCGGCTACGGCGTGGTCCGCGACTTCACCGGGCACGGCATCGGCGAGGCGTTCCACAGTGGCCTCTACGTGCCGCACTACGACAGCCCGCGCCCCACCGACGTGATGGAGCCCGGCATGACGTTCACCGTCGAGCCGATGATCACGCTCGGCACCTACCAGTACGACATGTGGGACGACGGCTGGACCGTGGTCACCAAGGACCGCCGGTGGACGGCCCAGTTCGAACACACCATCGTCGTCACCGACGACGGCTACGAGATCCTGACGCTGCCGTGACCGACACCCCGGCGGCGCTGCGCGAGGCGCACCACGCGGACGTCTCCGGCGGCTGGCTGCGGCCGGCCGTCTTCGGCGCGATGGACGGACTGGTCACCAACATCGCGCTGATCGCCGGTGTGGGCGGCGGCGGGGTGTCCCCGCGCAACGTGGTGCTCACCGGCGCGGCCGGCCTGGTGGCGGGCGCTATCTCGATGGGTCTCGGCGAGTACACGAGCGTCCGGTCCGCAAACGAGCAGGTCGCCGCCGAGGTGGCCAAGGAGCGGCGCGAGCTGGAACGCCACCCCGAGGCCGAGGCCCGGGAGCTGGCCGACGCCTGGGTCGCCCGTGGACTGCCCCGCGAGCTGGCGACGCAGGTCGCCGAGGCGGTACGCGCCAACCCGGAGGAGGCGCTGCGGGTGCACGTGCGGGAGGAGCTGGGCGTCGACCCCGACGACCAGCCGAGCCCGTGGGCCGCCGCGATCTCGTCGTTCGTCTGCTTCTCGATCGGCGCGCTGGTGCCGCTGCTGCCGTACCTGCTCGGTTTCACCAGCCTCTGGCTGGCGCTCGCCGTCGGCGGCGTCGGCCTCTTCGTCGCCGGTGCGATCGTGGCCCGGTTCACCAACCGTGCCTGGTGGCGTGCCGGTCTGCGGCAGCTGCTGCTCGGCGCGCTGGCGGCCGGCGCCACCTACCTGATCGGCGCGCTGATCGGCGTCGGCGGCGGCATCGGCTGAGGCGGAGCCGTCCTCAGCCGGACAACAGGTCGTCGATCGTGCCGTCGACCGGCCGGCCCCGGGCGGCCAGCTCCTCGGCCTGGCGGGTCAGCGCCGCGCCCACCTCGGTCATGTCCGCGCCGGCCAGCCCGGTACGCCGCACCGCGTCCCCGGGGTCGCGGAAGTAGGTGCGGCTGAACAGCCCCTGCACCGTCGCCGCGGCCAGCCGCGCCTCGCCGAGCATGAGCAGTGCCTGGTCCGTCTCGTACCACTCGGCCAGCCGCAACGCCCGGGCGTGCGCCGCGCTGCCCCGGTACCACGCCTGCCGCGCGGCGCCGGTGAACTCCGCCGGCCGGGCCCGCGCCAGTCGTGCCAGGTGCTCGTCGCGCAGCTTCGGCAGCCAGCCGGTCGGGTCGTGCAGGGCACGGGTGGTGACGTACCGATCAGCGGCCAGCGGCCTTCCTGCACGCCAGTGGGGGTACCGTCTCGCCATGCCCAACGACCAGCTCGCCGATGGTGCTCACGCGAGCATCTACGCGCGCAAGTCCACCAAAGATGGTGGACGCTCAGAAGGTAGCCAAATCGAGCCATGTCAGCTCGAAGCCGATGATCGTAATTCGCGTGTCCGCAAAGTTTTCCGAGACAACGTTGGCGCCTCTCGTCATTCACGAGGCGAGCGACCCGACTACGAGGCAATGACTACTTACATCACGGGCAACAGCCCTGATGTGCTCCTGTTGTGGGAAGTCAGTCGTGCCGGCCGGAAGTTGCGCACCTGGCTCAACACCGTTGACCTGTGCAAGACCACGGGTACGCAGATTTGCAGGATGACCGGGTTTATGACCCGCGTCGAGCTAATGACCGGCGCAGTCTCATCCTTGACGGGCTTGACGCTGAGTATGAGTCGGACAAGACCAGTGAGCGCACAAGGCGTGAGATGGCTAGGAACGCCAAAGCCGGTCGCCCACATGGGCCAATTCTCTACGGCTACTGACGTGAGTACGTCAACGGCAGGCTTGTCGGGCAGGTAGCACACGAGCAGGAAGCTCCGGTTGTCCAAGAAGTAGCCAGCCGGGATCTGGCGGAAGCGGCTAACCGACTACAGGCACGCAATGCACAGGCACAAGGTCAGGGTTTCCTAGACCTCGTCGCGAGCGAGCAGGAAAAGGGCCTGTCGTACATCGAGGCGGTTTACAAGGTCGGTTCAGAACATCCCGACCTTTACGAGAAGCACCGATAAGGCTCATGCAACCGACGTTCCATCCGAGATGGGCCTTCGAACAGTGATCTAGCGTGCAACTCAACGTTTTTGGTCGAGTCTTCATCGCCAACACCACGGCACCGGCTACGCCAGCAGCCGGAGGTGTGCTTTACGTCGAGGGCGGTGCACTTAAGTACAAGGGAAGCTCAGGAACGATCACCGTACTCGGCAACGCATAGACAACTTCACGACACTCCATTCAGCTAGACCGAAGTTGCTTGCTTGCGAGATAATGCGAGGATGCTTAAACGGCTGTGGCGGAAATCTGGGTTGGGCCCTATCGCAGAGCTTTCTTGGTGCAAGCGCCGAGTTTCTAGCATTAGGTCGAAGTGGAAGCGCGTGAACGTGGCGAAGCCGCGGACGTATAGGCCGATCCACCTCGCCACGCTCATCACGCTTACGGTCATCGCTCTTACGATCACCGCAGTAGCGGCGTGGCTTATGTGGGATGCGRCAAAGGTTCCGGCGAGGCTCATAACTTCGCCGGACCTTGCTGTTCGGGCAGCACAACTTCGCGTAGACGTCATTCGTAACATTCTTGCGGTCGGTGCTGGAACTGGCGGCTTGATTGCCCTGTTCCTGGCTCTACGTCGGCAATACGTCAAAGAGCGCGTTGATTATGACGACCAGGCCCATAAGAACCGAACAGCCGACGACGCGAGGCATGACGCGACAGAGCGGCGAGTGACAGACCTTTACGTTAAGGCTGCTGAGCAGTTGGGGTCAGAGAACGCTGCAGTTCGTTTGGCGGCGCTCTACGCGCTTGAGCGACTGGGGCAGGGTAACCCTGAGCACCGACAAACTATTGTGGATTTGTTCTGCGCGTATCTTCGTATGCCGTATGAGATGCCGGATGATGTTTTAGAGCCTGATGGACAAAGCGGTGAGGAGGACGTGAAACGCCATCATGAACGCCAGGTAAGACTAACTGCGCAGCGGATTCTCGCTAAACACTTGCGTTATGAAACTGTGAGCATTGATACCTTCCCGTTCTCGGTGGAGGGAGGTGATTATTTCTGGAGCGACATGCACGTTGATCTGACGGGAGCGGCACTTATTGACTTCAGCCTCGCTCACTGCGCTGCGGGGATGGTGCACGCGGTTGGTGCAGATTTCTATGGCCGATCCGACTTTCGCGCTCTATACCTTGCGGGACAGGCGAACTTTGCGAAGTCAAGATTCCGTGGTTTTGTTGACTTTAGCGACTCCGAAGCGGATTTTCTCATCTGTAGTGGCACCATATTTGACAGCGCCGTTCTCGTTGACCGCGCCGACTTTGACACGTACACGTTTCGGCATGCAACTTTCCGGAACGTGGTGTCGTTCAGGCAAACTAATGGAGTGGGTGATTTCGAGCTCGCTAGGGCATGTCTTACGCGAGGCCACCGTTGGCCCGCTGGCTACACGGTATCCAAGCTCGATAACGAGGAAATGGGGTTCGTAGTCGAGGGGCATGATGGGGGTGAGCGGCGCTCGCCTGATCCGGAAAGCGTGAGCGAGGAGGCTGAGGCTAACTCGGCAGTTCCTCAGCAACCCACAGGCCGCGACCCTGTAAATCCACAACCAAGCCCCAACCCCGACGAGTGACGACCTCGCTCTTATTTTTCGGGGCAGTTCGGCAATCGCGGGGACTGGTTACTTATGAGGCTGATGAGTGGTCTGCTTGCCCATGAATGGTCCTTTGTGCAGGGCTGGCGGGTTTGGATTATGTCTGTATTGACGACAAGAAGTCGTCTGTCAGGCTCGGTTAGCAGCGTAGTTGTTCTATCCTTCTCTTCGAGGACGTAGGCTACGTGCCTTTCTGTCCCGTACTCTAGGATCTGCGGAGGTAGCCACATTTGCTGGGAAAGGATAAGTAGGGAGCCAGCCAGCATCCCCGCTGCGAGAAGGATTTGCTCCCTCAGTTCTTTCCTCTCGGCTTCCCGCCGTTTAGACCACGACAGTCGCGTGATGTCCTTATGGACGAAGCGGTACAGAAGAAGCCATGCGGCGATGATGGCGATAAGGGCAGCGAGGTGAAGCGGCGTTATGAACAGCACGCCGAGCCAGCCGAAGACGATGAAGCCTTGGAGTAGACGACCCACCCTCCGCTTTTGTCCAGGCATAAGAACACGTTTTGTCGCCACAACAGTGGCGACCATAATGACGGCCACCATAGGCAGTAGGTCTATCACCGACCGGATGAAGAGGGTGGCATAGTTCGCGGTTTGCAGAAGGATTGCCAGTACGGTTGGGTTTAGCTCGGAGACGGCAGCAATCCTAATGATCGCCACAGCGAATGGCGCAGCCGTCAGAGCTGTGCCGAGATACTGAAGGCGTTCAGATTCCCGTAACTCTTGTCCCTGGCCGTTGCTCATTCAGCCGTGAGCCTAACTATTCGGGCTCGGCTACGTAGACACCCTTTCCAGGGTGCCCCTCAACCAACTCACGATCTTTGAGAATCGACATGCTTCGGTTAACCGTGGAGATATGCACGCCGTACTGCTCAGCTAGC
>NZ_LYXF01000047.1:0-22906 GCF_001709195.1 Micromonospora sp. II
CAACCTCGCCTCGATGGCGTGGTCGGGCGGCGTGCCGACCGGTACCGCCACGGTGCGCAGCGGTCCGAGCGTCGACGACGTGGACTGGCGCGGCACCTCGGTCTTCGTCGGCCCCTGACGGGCGGCACGACCGAAACAGAACACACACGACGATGGCCCGGCCGGTATCGGCCGGGCCATCGCCCTTCTCCGGCGCCCGTCGCGCCGGCCCGGTTCAGCTCCGGGTCGGCGCGTGCTGCCCCGCCCAGACCCGCATCAGATCCCGTACCGAGATCACTCCAGCCACCTCACGCCCGTCGAGCACGACCAGGTGCCGGAAACCGCCCCGGGCCATCGCCGCGGCGGCCTCCTCGACCGTCCAGTCCGGGCCGGCGTAGACGACGTCCCAGGTCAGGTGCGCGCCGGTGCGCTCGACATCCGGGTCGAGCCCGGCACCGATCGCCTTCAGCACGTCGCGTTCGGTCATGATCCCGACCCCTTCGGAGTCCGGGTCGATCACGACCGCCGACCCGACACCGCGGGCCGACATCATCCGGGCCGCCTGCCGGAGCGTGTGCTCCGGCCCGACCACGAGTACCTCGCTGGACATCGCTTCGCGTACCTGCATCACACATCACCCCTGTGGGACGGCGACTGAGTACGGACATGGTGGGCCCTCTATGCGTACCGGGACAAGGACGGGCATCGCCGGAGGCGGCGCGGATGGCTACTGTCGGAGGGTGCCCACCGAGCCCCTGCGCTGCGCCGGCGCGCTGATCGTCGACGACGACGGCCGCATCTTCATCCAACGCCGATCCCCCGACCGACGCCTCTTCCCGAACTGCTGGGACATCGTCGGCGGCCACCTCGAACCGGGCGAGGAGATCGACGACGCGCTGCGCCGGGAGGTCACCGAGGAGACCGGCTGGTCCGTGTCGCACGTACTCGGCCTGGTCGGCGAATACCGTTACACCGCCGACGACGGGCTGACCCGGGTGGAGACCGACTTCCTGGTCCGGGTGGACGGCGACCTGAGCCGCCCTCGGCTGGAGGCCGGCAAGCACACCGAGTTCCGCTGGCTGGCGGAGTCGGACGTCGACCTGCTCGACGAGCACCGGGACGTCAACGACGGGCTGATCCGGCGGATCGCCGAGGACGGCTTCGCCGCGCTGCGTTCGATCGGGCTGACGGGCTGAACCACTGCCGGTCGGCGCCCGGCGATATCCTCGCCGGGTGGAATCGGGTCGAGAAGAGGAGCGTGTCGGCATGATCGGGATGGTGCTCGCCGCGGGAGCGGGGCGCCGGCTGCGGCCGTACACCGACACCCTGCCCAAGGCCCTGGTGCCGGTCGACGGGGAGACCACCATCCTCGACATCGCGCTGCGCAACCTCGCCGAGGTGGGGCTGAACGAGGTCGTGATCGTGGTCGGCTACGCGGCCGACGCGGTGCGGCAGCGGCAGGCCGCCCTGGAGGAGAAGTACGGCGTCACGCTCACCCTGGTCCACAACGACAAGGCCGAGGAGTGGAACAACGCGTACTCGCTCTGGCTGGCGCGCGAGTACTTCTCCCGGGGCGTGTTGCTCGTCAACGGCGACACCGTGCACCCGGTGAGCGTGGAGAAGACGCTGCTGGCCGAGCGCGGGCCGGGCATCCTGCTCGCCGTGGACACGCTCAAGCCGCTGGCCGAGGAGGAGATGAAGACCACCTTCGACGCCGCCGGCCAGCTCACCCGCATCACCAAGCTGATGGACCCGGGCGAGGCGTACGGCGAGTACATCGGCGCGACGCTGATCGAGCCGCAGGTGGCCGAGCCGCTCGCGGACGCGCTGGAGGCGACCTGGCGGCGCGACCCGAACCTCTACTACGAGGACGGCTACCAGGAGTTCGCCGAGCGCGGCGGCGAGGTGCGGGCGGCCCCGATCGGTGACGTCTCCTGGGTCGAGGTCGACAACCACGCCGATCTGGCCCGGGCGCGGGAGATCGCGTGCCGCTACTAGCCCGCAGCGTCCTCACCCCGCTGCACATCGACGTGCGGCGGGGCGCGGTGGCCGACCTGGCGGCGATCCTCTCCGACGGGCGCATCTCCGCCGGCGGCGACGTCGCCGTGGTGGTCGGGCCGGGGCAGGGCGAACGGATCGCCGAGCTGATCCGGCCGTCGTTGCGCTCGGCCGACGTGTTCACCGTGGCCGGGGGGACGCTGGACGCCGCCGACGACCTGGGGACGAAGCTGCGCGCCCGGTCGTACGACGCCGTGGTCGGCATCGGCGGCGGCAAGACGATCGACGTGGCCAAGTACGCGGCGACCCGGCGCGGTCTGCCGATGGTGTCGGTGGCGACGAGCCTCGCCAACGACGGCATCGCCTCCCCGGTGGCGAGCCTGATCACCGAGGGCCTGAAGGGGTCCTACGGCGTGCACATCCCGATCGCCGTGATCGTGGACCTGGACTTCGTGGAGGCCGGGCCGGAGCGGCACAACCGGGCCGGCATCGGCGACGTGGTCAGCAACATCAGCGCGCTGGCGGACTGGGAACTGGCCCGGCGGGTCCGCGGTGAGCGGGTCGACGGGCTGGCCGCCTCGCTGTCGCGCGCGGGCGCCGAGGCGGTGCTCAACCACCCGGGTGACATGAACGACGACGGCTTCGTCACGGTGCTCGCCGACGCGCTGATCTCCAGTGGCCTGGCGATGGCGATCGAGGGCACCAGCCGGCCGTGCAGCGGCGGCTGCCACGAGATCATGCACGCGATCGACGCGCTCTTCCCCGGCACCGCCTCGCACGGCGAGCTGGCCGGGCTCGGCGCGCTGTTCTGCACGTACCTGCGCGGCGACGAGCGCCGGTTCGCCGAGATGGCGGCCTGCCTGACCCGGCACGGGCTGCCCCGGCTGCCCGCCGAGGTCGAGCTGACCGACGACCAGTTCGTGGAGGCGGTGCAGTTCGCGCCGGCCACCCGGCCGGACCGTTACACCATCCTCGAACACCTCGCGATGTCCGCTACCGAGACGCGGGAGCGGCTGGCAGACTACGCCGGTGCCCTCCGCGACCACATTGGCTGAGCCCCGTCCCACAGTCGCCGACTTCCACCGGGTCAACCGGGGAGGCGGCTTGTTCAGCGAGTCGATCAGTCAGTGGATCGGGGCGGCCTTCGCGCTTGCCGCCCAGCGCCTGGGGTTGCGCCCGACCGCGCTGACGCTGGCCAACCTGGTGCTGGGGCTGGCCGCCTCGGTCACCGTGGTGGCGCTCGCCGACGACGTGGCCGCCGGCACCGTACCGGCCTGGGCGGTCGGGCTGTTCGCGCTGGTCGCGTGGCAGGTCGCGTACGCGCTGGACTGCGCCGACGGGCAGCTCGCCCGGGTGACCGGGCAGGGCAGCGCGGCCGGCGCCCGGATCGACGTGCTCTGCGACGTGGCCGCCCAGATCGCGCTGGTCGCCGCGATCGGGGCGACAGCAGTGGCGCAGCGCCCGTCCACGCCGGTGTGGCTGGTGGCGGTGTTCGCCGGCACCTGGATGGTCAACCTGGTGACGTCGGTGATGCAGTCCGGGCCGAACGCGGCCAGCATGGTCACCTCGACGTCGCTCCCGGTACGCCTGGTGAAGCTGGTCCGCGACTACGGCGCGGTGATCTTCGTGGCCGGTCTGGTGCTGGCCTTCGCGCCCGCGCTGGCGTTCTGGGTGATGGTCGCGTTCACGATCGTCAACGGCGGCTTCCTGCTGGCGAGCATCGCCTTCTCCGCCCGCGCCTCCCTGCGGTAAGGAAGGGCCCCTTCTTAACGCCTCGTGCATAAAAAGGGGCCCTTCCTAACACCCGGGCTCAGCACACCTGGGCTCAGCGCGCGGGGCGGCCTCCGGGGGCGGCCAGGCCGGCGTAGATGTCGATCAGGCGCTTGGTGATCACGTCGGGGTGGAACGTGCGCTCGTACCGGCTCCGGGCCGCCGGAGCCAGCGCTGTCGCCTCGGCGGCGGCCAGCGGCAGCGCGGCGGCCAGCGCGTCCGCCTCCGGCGCCACCACCCAACCCGCCTCGCCGCGCTGCACCCCGACCGGCAACGCGACATGCCCGTCGCCGGGCGCGGCGGTGGCCACCTCGGCCGGGCCGGTGCCGGCGGGCTCACGCGGGCCGTCCGCACCCACCAGGTACGGGATGCCGCCCAGCGCGGTGCCGAGCACCGGCCGCCCGGACGCCAGCGCCTCGATGATCACGGTGGGCAGCACGTCGTGCCAGGTGGAGGTGGCCAGCACCACGGAGCTGTCGGCCAGCGCCGCGCGTACCCCGGAGCGGTCGAGCTGGCCCAGGTAGAGCACGTCGGGCCGCTCCGCGGCGGCCGCCTCGGCGAGCGGGCGCAGCTCGCCGTCACCGGCGATGCGCAGCGGGCCGAGCGCACCCACCGGATGCCGCCGCCACGCGGCGAGCAGCAGGTCCAGCCCCTTCTCCGGGCTGAGCCGCCCCATGAAGAGGAAGCCGTTCCCGACCCGCGCCGGTGTGCCCGGGTCGGGTACCGCGTTCGGCTTGACCACGATCCGCTCGTCCGGAATGCCGTAGTCGCGCAGATGATCAGCCACAGCCGTGGTGAGCGCGATGTACCGGTCCACCGACTTCCAGGTCGGGCGGTGCACGGCGAGCGTGGTCGCCATCAGCGCGCTCTGCGCCCGCGAGTTGCGGTAGCAACGGTGCACGATCGCCGGCACGCCCAGCGCCCGGCCCCGGCAGTCCTGGCAGATCACGCCGTCACGGAAGTACAGCCCGGAGGAGCAGACCTGCCGGTAGTTGTGCACGGTCTGCACCACCGGCACCCCGCGCTTGTGCGCGGTCCGCACCACCCACGGCGAGAGCAGAGGGTACGGGTTGTGCAGGTGCAGCACGTCCGGCCGGTGCTCGGTCAGCAGGCGGTCGAGGTCGTGCTGGGCCTTCGGGGCCCAGATCGGCGAGATCGGCAGCAGCGCCTTGGCCGGCTTGGACATCGACGGGATCTCGTCGGAGCTGCGCAGGAACGGCAGCACCTCCACGCCGGCGGCGGTGAGCTGGGCGATCTCCGCGTCGACGATGGTGTTCTCGCCGGAGGGCTGGGCTTCCCGGTACCGGTTGTGCGCCACCACGATTCTCACGGGAAAGAAGGCTACCGTTGGACGATGCCCGAACTTCCGGAGGTGGAAGCGCTCGCCGGTTACCTGCGCGAGCGTGCGGTGGGCCGCCGCGTGGAGCGGTTCGAGGTCGCCGCGATCAGCGCGCTCAAGACGTACGACCCGCCGCCGAGCACTGTCGCCGGCCGTACGGTCACCGGCGCCGGCCGGTACGGCAAGTTCCTCGATGTCCGGTTCGACGAGGGACTACACCTGGTGGTCCACCTGGCCCGGGCAGGCTGGCTGCACTACCGGGAGGCGTTCCCGGCGGCGACCCCGCTGCGGCCCGGCAAGGGCCCGATAGCGGTGCGGGTACGCCTCGACGACGGCTCCGGCTTCGACCTGACCGAGGCGGGCACCCAGAAGAAGCTGGCCGCCTATCTGGTCACCGACCCGGCGCTGGTGCCGGGTGTGGCGAAGCTCGGGCCGGACGCGCTGGAGGCGGATCTGCCGACCTTCGCCGAGCGGCTGCGCAGCCGCCGGGGCCAGGTGAAGGGCGTGCTGACCGACCAGTCGGTGCTCGCCGGGGTGGGTAACGCGTACTCCGACGAGATCCTGCACACGGCGCGGCTCTCGCCGTTCGCGATCACCGACCGGCTCACCGACGACCAGCTCGCCGGCCTGCACGCGGCGACGCGCACGGTCCTCGGCGACGCGGTACGCCGGTCGATGGGCCAGCGGGCGGCGGAGCTGAAGGGCGAGAAGCGCTCCGGGCTCAAGGTGCACGCCCGCAAGGGCCTGCCGTGTCCGGTCTGCGGCGACACGGTGCGTGAGGTCTCGTTCGCCGATTCGAGCCTCCAGTACTGCCCCACATGTCAGACCGGCGGGAAGCCGCTGGCTGACCGAAGGTTGTCCCGTCTCGTACGGTGAGTAACCGCACCCGGCGATTACTGAGTGGAATCGACCCGGGATCACCGAAGGTCCGGGTCCGCCCCTCTACCCGAGTGGTCATCCATCGGTATAGTGGCTCGGTCCCCGGCTTCACAACTGATTCGGAGCCGGCCAGATCTCACCGAGCACCAGCGGCACGGCTTCTTCGCGGGGGCCGGTCCGGGCCGGGCCCGCGTGGGAGACTGGGACGGTGAGCGACCCGGATCCTCACGGCGAGTGAGGGTGCGGGTCATGCGGGAGGACATGGGTTGAGGTGACGACAAGCCTCCAGCGCCCGGTAACCGACAGAGGCCGGAGCAAGAGCGTGCGGCACGTCGACAGCTTTGAGATCCAGCCGCCGACTCCGCCGTCGCACAACGGCGTACCCCGGTCGGCGTGGGCCCGCGCTCGGCGCCGGGTCTCCCGGTGGCACCGGCCCTACATCCTGTTCCTGCTGCTGCTCGACTTCGGCGCGGCGGCTCTGGCCAGCTTCCTGGCCGTGCAGATCTTCGAGCAGGCGGCCTCCGGTTTCCGGGACGCGCCCGAGGCCTGGTTCTACACCGTGGCGTTCCTGCTGCTGCCGCTCGGCTGGGTGCTCATCCTCTGGGGCAACCGGGCGTACGACCGGCGCTACCTCGGCCTCGGTCCGGACGAGTTCAAGCGGGTGATCCGCTCGGGCCTGGCGGTCGCAGCGACCGTGTCGTTCCTCGCCTTCGCGACGAAGACCACACTGTCCCGGTGGACCGTCGGCTTCGCGCTGCTCGGCGCGCTGCTGCTGATCCTGCTCGGCCGCCTGATCGCCCGGGCCGCCCTGCACGGGCTGCGCCGCCGGTTCGGGCACGCCGGGCACCGGATGGTGCTCGTCGGCACGCTGCCCGAGTGCCTGGAGGTCTACACCACGGTCACCCGGCACCCGTCGGTCGGCCTGATCCCGGTGGCCATCCACCTCACCGACGGGTACGCCGCCGCCCGCGGCCTGGAGACCCCGGTGCCGGTGTACGCGGGCCGCGACGTGCTCGCCCTGGTACGTGAGGTCGGCGGCGACACCATCGCGGTCTGCGGCTCGGCCAGCGCCGAGCCGGGCGAGCTGCGCCGCCTGGCCTGGCAGCTGGAGGGCTCCGGCGTCGACCTGGTGGTCGCGCCCCAGCTCACCGACATCGCCGGTCCCAGGGTGCACATCCGCCCGATCGAGGGCCTGCCGCTGCTGCACGTCGAGGAGCCGACCCTGTCCGGGCCGGCGCTGCTGGTCAAGAACCTGATGGACCGGGTGGCCGCCGGGCTGGGCCTGCTGATGCTGGTCCCGCTCTTCGCCGCCATCGCCCTGGCCATCCGGATCTCCGACCCCGGGCCGGTCTTCTTCCGCCAGCCCCGCGTCGGGCACGAGGGGCGGACGTTCCGGGTCTGGAAGTTCCGGACCATGTACGTCGACGCCGAGGAGCGGCTCGCCGGTCTGGTCGACCGGAACGAGACCGACGGCATGCTGTTCAAGATGAAGCAGGACCCCCGGGTCTTCCCGGTGGGCCGCTTTCTGCGGGCCACGTCGCTGGACGAGCTGCCCCAGCTGATCAACGTGCTGTGGGGCGAGATGTCGCTCGTCGGCCCGCGCCCGCTGCCCGCCGACGACGGCGACTTCCTGGGCGACGTACGCCGCCGGCTGCTGGTCCGGCCGGGCATGACCGGGCTGTGGCAGGTGTCCGGCCGCTCCGACCTGTCCTGGGACGAGGCGGTCCGGCTCGACCTCTACTACGTCGACAACTGGTCGCTGGCGTACGACCTGAGCATCCTGTGGCGGACCGTGGGCGTGGTGCTGGCCCGCAAGGGCGCGTACTAGCGCTACCGGGCCGGCACCCGGCAGGATCGCTGCGTGGGTGGCAACCTCTCCGCCGTCTTCGCCGTCGTCTCGCTCGTGACCGCGTTGGCGGCGGCGCTCTGGGCGGTGCTGCGGCTGCGTGGCCGACGGGGCATCGCCACGGCGACGCAGCGCGCCACGTACGAGGTGCTGCACACCGCCGGGCTCGCCGCCGAGCCGCTGCGCGCCGGGCTGACCGCCGCGGACGCGGCGAAGGCCGTACGCCATCTGCGGGCCCTGGTGGGCGCGGCCGGACTGGCGCTGACGGACCGGGACACGCTGCTCGCCGTCGACGGGCAGGGCGCGCACCACGGCGATCAACTGGTCGCGGCGGCCCGGCGCGCGGTCGGCAGCGGGCGTTCCACAGTGCTGGGCGAGTCGGAGCTGCGCTGCGACCTGGTCGACTGCCCGGTCCGCGGCGCGGTGGTGGCGCCGCTGCGCGCGGACGGCCGGGTGGTCGGCGCGCTGGTGGCGGTGGCCGGCGAGCGGCCGGCCCCGGGTCTGGTGCAGGCCACGCTGGAGACCGCGCACTGGGCGGGCGACCAGCTCGCCCTGGCCGAGCTGGAGTCGTCGCGGGAGCGGCTCGCCCGGGCCGAGGTGCGCGCGTTGCGCGCCCAGATCAGCCCGCACTTCATCTACAACGCGCTGACCGCGATCGGTTCGTTCGTGCGTACCGACCCGGAGCGGGCCCGGGAGCTGATCCTGGAGTTCGCCGAGTTCACCCGCTACTCGTTCCGGGCGCACGGCGAGTTCACCACGCTCGCCGAGGAGCTGCGCTCGATCGACCGCTACCTGACCATCGAGCGGGCACGGTTCGGCGAGCGGCTCCAGGTGCGCCTGCAGATCGCCCCCGAGGTGCTGCCGGTGACGCTGCCGTTCCTCTGCCTGCAGCCGCTCGTGGAGAACGCGGTCCGCCACGGGTTGTCCCGCAAGCCGGGCACCGGCATGGTGAGCATCGAGGCCCGGGACGCGGGCGCGGAGTGTCACATCACGGTGGAGGACGACGGGGTGGGGATGGATCCGACGACGCTGACCGCCGGGATCGCCGAGCTGTCCGGGGCGGGCAGCGACCCGGCCGACGACCCGGGGCAGCACGTCGGTCTCTCGAACGTCGACGAACGGCTCCGGTCGGTCTTCGGGGACGGGTTCGGCCTGGTCGTCGAGACCGGCCTCGGCTCGGGTACGAAGGTGAGCATGCGGGTGCCGAAGTTCCACCCCGGCGTACGGGTTTCCTCGTGACGGGGTTCCTTCGGGTGCTGGCGGTGGACGACGAGCCGCCCGCGCTGGACGAGCTGGCGTACCACCTGCGCGCCGATCCCCGGGTGGCCCGGCTGCACACGGCCGGGGACGCGACCGAGGCGCTGCGGGTGCTCCGCGACGACGACGTGGACGTGGTGTTCCTCGACATCCGGATGCCGGGGCTGGACGGCATGGAACTGGCCCGGGTGCTGCGCCGGTTCGCCCGTCCGCCGGCGATCGTGTTCGTCACCGCGTACGACGACGGCGCGGTGGACGCGTTCGACCTGGGCGCCACCGACTACGTCCGCAAGCCGGTACGCGCCGAGCGGCTGGCCGAGTCGCTGCGCCGGGTGATCGGCTCCCGGGTGGTGCCGTCGCACCCGGCCGCGCTGGCCCGGGCGGAGGAGGATCCGACCATCCCGATCGAGCTGGCGGGCACCACCCGGATGCTGCCCCGTTCGGCGGTGCGGTGGGTGGAGGCGCAGGGCGACTACGCGCGCCTGCACACGGCGGACGGGTCGCACCTGGTCCGGGTCTCGCTGGCGACGCTGGCCGAGCGCTGGGCCGATGCCGGGTTCGTCCGGATCCACCGTTCGTACCTGGTGCAGTTGCGGCTCATCGCCGAGTTGCGGCTGGTCAACTCCGGCTATGTGGTGGTGATCGACGGATCCGAGCTGCCGGTCAGCCGCCGGCACACCCGGGAGCTGAAGGACAAGCTGGTACGCGCCGCGAAGCAGGACTGGAGTCGCTGAGGGACGGGCCACCGCCGACGCTGGCGTACAATGTACGGCAGACCGTACGACAGGGTGGGGGACCGCATGTCCGACGACCGCTTCGACGCCGCCGCAGAATTCGACAGCCAGCTCGACCGCCTCGTTAAACTCGGCTATCCGGCGCTGGCCGGGCAGACCGAGGAGACGTTCCGCGCCTTGCTCAGCCCGCTGCGCGACGCGGCGGTCACCGGTTCCGCCGGGCTGCGCGGCCCCACCGAGGGGCGGGTGCCGTTCCTGCTGGTGACCACGCGGGAACTGGTGCCGGTGCCGGAGCGGATCGCGCTCACCACGCTCGCCGGCAAGCGCAAGACCGGCATCCTCGACCGGAACTTCCCCGCCGACGACCTGCCCACCTTCCACCCGATCAAGGAGCTGGAGGTGCCGGCCGGGCCCGCGTACCTGCTCTTCGACGTGGACCGGGGCGAGGAGTACCGCAACGTGGCGCCGTCGGCCGCGCTGGAGGACATGACCGCGAAGGACCGGCTCCCCATCACCATCGACGAAGGTCTGGCGTTCGTCACGCTGTACCCGGCGGCGCTGGCGAGCAACAGGTGCTTCTCGCTCGTGGGCTCGCGCTGCGGTGACCGGCGGGTGCCCGCGCTCTGGATCAGTCAGGGCGCGCCGAAGCTCGGGTGGTGCTGGTTCGGCAACCCGCACACCTGGCTGGGCTCGGCGACCGCGAACCCGGTACGGGTGGGCCTCGGCTGACGCCCAGGCGGGATCAGGGCGCTCAGAAGATCTCGGCGACCGGCAGGACGAGCGGGAACGGCTGGTCGGCGCGGCACACGTCGGCGGTGGAGAGCACCGCCGCCTCGCGGTAGCGGCCGTCGACGTTCTCCAGCACGGTCAGGGTCTCCTTGCGCGGCTCGACGAGCCAGTAACGCGCGATGCCGGCCACGCCGTACTCGTGGCGCTTGAGGACCAGGTCACGACCGGCGTTGCCGGGCGAGACGACCTCGACCACGAGCAGCACGTCGGCCGGGGCGAGGGCCGGGCCACCCCGCTCCAGTGCCTCCTCGCGGGCGACGAAGACCTCCGGCACGAAGTAGGAGGAGCGCTTCGCGCTGACGCCGACGTCCTGCCCGACGAGCAGACCGGCCGGAGCCTGCCGGTCGAGGAGCCGGCGGAGACGGTTGGCGATCGCGCCGTGCCGGACGTCGGCGTGTGGGGACACGAGCAGGCTCCCGTCGAAGATCTCGTAGTCCTGGCCGTCCTCGGGGAGGTCCTGGAGGTCGTCCACCGTCCAGACGTCGCCGGTGCCGGGTCGTGCCGGGCTGGTCACTGTCACACCTCCTCTCTACCGGCTCACCCTGACACCCCGCCCGGTCGTCCACAACGACTCCGCGCCGTCCACCGGGTTATCCACAGGGGTGAAGCGTTATCCACAGGTTGTGCACAGGGCGCAACGACGCGGTCTTGACAATTCGGCTCAGCGGGCGAGACTGCCGGGGGTGACCGGAGCCGAGGAACAGCATCCACCGGGGCGGCCCGTCGAGACCGCCCCGGTGCCCGGCCCGCGCGCGTCGCCGGCGCCCGCCCCCCGGCAGCCGGAGAGCCCGCAGCCGGCCGCCACCCCGCAGCGGACCCGGATCGTGCTGGCCGAGGTCTCCCGGGCCGGCAGCCCGGCCGACCGCACCCGCTCCGAACTGGCCCAGCAGACCCCTGTGGGCGAGACGCTGGTGCAGGGACTGATGCGGGCCCAGCTCTCGCTCGCGTTGCGGCTCAGCCTGCTGGTGATGATCGGGCTCGGCGGCCTGCCGTGGCTGTTCGCCATCGCGCCCTCGGTCGGCCGGGTCACGGTGCTCGGGGTCAACCTGCCGTGGCTGCTGCTCGGCGTCGTGTCCTTCCCGTTCCTGATCGTGGTCGGGTGGGCGTACGTGCGGCTGGCCGAACGCAACGAGCAGGACTTCGTCGACCTGATCCGACGGCCGGAACGCTGATGTCCAACGGGTACGTGGTCCCGGCGATCGTCGCCGTCACGCTGGTCACCGTCGGCATCGGTTTCTACGGGCTGCGGCTGGCCCGCACCACGTCGGACTTCCTGGTCGCCTCCCGGGCGGTCAGCCCGACCTGGAACGCCGCCGCGATCGGCGGGGAGTACCTGTCGGCCGCGAGCTTCCTCGGCGTCGCCGGGCTGATCCTCAAGTACGGCGTGGACGTGCTCTGGTACCCGGTCGGCTTCGCCGCCGGATACCTCGCGCTGCTGCTGTTCGTGGCCGCGCCGCTGCGCCGCTCCGGCGCGTTCACGCTGCCCGACTTCTGCGAGGTACGGCTCGGCTCCCGGCGGCTGCGGACGCTCGCCACCGTCTTCGTGATCTTCATCGGCTGGCTCTACCTGGTGCCGCAGTTGCAGGGCGCCGGGCTGACCCTGGCCACGCTCACCGGCTCGCCGTACCCGCTCGGCGCGCTGCTGGTCGCCGTGGTGGTGACCGCGAACGTGGCGCTGGGCGGCATGCGGGCGATCACCTTCGTGCAGGCGTTCCAGTACTGGCTGAAGCTCACCGCGCTCGCCGTACCCGCGATCTTCCTGGCGTTGCAGTGGCAGGCCGACGCCCGCCCGGCGGTGACCCCGCCCGACGGGCCGACGTTCCGGACCGCGACCACCGTCGTGGTCGAGCACCGCGCGACGCTCACGCTGCCCGACGGCGACATCCGGGAGGTACGCCCCGGCGACCGCCTCGAATTCGCCGCCGGTGACCCGGTGCCGGAGGTGTCCGGCGCGGCGACCGGCCCCGCCGAGTGGCTGCTGCCGGACACGGCGGGGGAGAACGACAGAGGGCTGTTCGCCACGTACTCGCTGATCCTGGCCACGTTCCTCGGCACCATGGGCCTGCCGCACGTGCTGGTCCGCTTCTACACCAACCCCGACGGCGCCGCCGCCCGCCGCACCACGCTCGTGGTGCTGGCGCTCGTCGGCGTCTTCTACCTGCTGCCCACCGTCTACGGCGTGCTGGGCCGCATCTACACGCCGCAACTGCTTGTCAGCGGCCAGACCGACGCGGTGGTGGTGCTGCTGCCCGGGGCGGCGCTCGGCGACGGCACCACCGGCCGGCTGCTCGCCGCGCTGGTCGCGGCCGGCGCGTTCGCGGCGTTCCTGTCCACCTCGTCCGGCCTGCTCACCAGCGTCGCCGGGGTGATCTCCACGGATGTGCTGGGCCGCGGCTCGGTACGCGGCTTCCGGCTCGCCACGGTGATCGCCGGCGGAGTGCCGGCGTTGCTCTCGCTGAACGTCTCCGGGCTGGACGTCTCGCAGGTGGTGGGGCTGGCGTTCGCGGTGGCCGCGTCGAGTTTCTGCCCGCTGCTGGTGCTCGGCATCTGGTGGCGCGGCCTGACCGACCTGGGCGCCGCCGCCGGGGTGCTGGTCGGCGGCGGCGCGGCGGTCGGCGCGGTCCTGCTCACCGTGCTCGGCCCGCCGCTGACCGGATGGCCGGCGACGCTCACCACGCAGCCGGCCGCGTGGACGGTGCCGCTGGCGTTCACGGTGATGGTGCTCGTCTCCATGGCCAGCCGGCGGCGTCTCCCGCGTGACGTCGGCGCCACCATGCTCCGCCTGCACACCCCGGAGTCGCTGCGCCTGTGAGGCGGGGCCGCGCTCGCTCGGCCCCGCCTCACCTCCGCGCACCCGTCAGCAGGTGTCCGTGCCGGCACACAGCCGGTTCGCCACCGACCGGGCGGTACGGCGGGCCTCGGTGGGCGTGGTCTGGGAGTCGAGGCGGAGCTGCGCCACCAGATCGCCCTGCCGGACGACGAGCCAGCGACCGGGCCGCCCTCCGACGTCGCTTCCCACGAGAACGCCGTCGTCACCGCCGAGCGACTCCGCCATGATCGACAGCGAGTCGCCCGGCTGCTCCATCTCGCAGCCCGTGACCAGCTTGCGGAGATTCTTCATCACCGTGGTGGCGGACGTGCCCGAGTGCCGGGTCACCCGCTGGACGATCCAGTCGGTGGGCGAGTTGAACGCCACCGACCGGGTGGCCACCTCCCCGTCGGACAGCGTCGGCGACTCGTTCACGCAGAAGGAGGACATGAACTCCAGGGACCAGTCACCGCCCACCTTTCCCGTCTGCATCGTGAAGCCCGTCGGCAGGTCGGCGAGCTGGAGCGTCGCCGCCGCCGGAATCGTCCGGCTCGGCGTACGGCTGGTCAGCCCGCCGCCGATGCTGGCGGCCGGCTCTCCCGCGGTGCGACTCGGCGTCGGCGCCCCGCTCGCCGACGGCTCGGCCGACGGCGTGGTGCTCGGCGTGGGCGCCGGCGTCGGCGTGATCGGTTCGACTGTCGCCGGGGGCACCGGTGGCGGTGCGGCGTCCGGACGGGCCAGCACCACACCGGTCGCCACGACCGCGACGGCGACCGCGGCGGCCAGGCCGGCGGCGAGCTGGGTACGCCGGGCCCGCTGCCGCCCTCGGCGGCGCACCTGCTCGGTGGGCGCCCAGATCAGGTCCTCGGTGTCCTGGTAGAGGTCGGAGAAGATCGGGTCAGGCATTGCGGACCTCCTCCGGGAAGTTCACGTCGAGCAGGGCGGCGAGAGCCTTGCGGCCCCGGGCCAGGCGGGCCTTGACGGTGCCGCTCGGCACGCCGATCTGCGCCGCGATCTCCGCGACCGACAGGTCGGCCAGGTGGTAGAGGACGATCGCCTGCCGCTGGTCCGCCGACAACTGCCGCAACGCGCTGACCAGCGCGACAGTGTTCTCGGAGGGTGGCCGGACCGGAGGTGGTGGTCCGTGCCGCCGGTAGGCGACCACGCTGTTGCGGACCTTGCGCCACCGGTTGACCAGCAGGCGGTGCCCGACGGTGCGCACCCACGCCTCCGGGTCGTCGTACGTGCCGACCTGGGACCAGCGCTGCCAGGCCCGCGCGTACGCCTCCTGGGCGGCGTCCTGCGCCTCGCTCCGGTCGCCGCCGAGCGCGTACAGCACTGTCACCACGCGTTGTCTGCTGTTCCGGTAGAACTCCTCGAACCCACTGTCCGGATCCATCTCTCTCCCCGCTGCCGTTCGTACGCCTGACACCCCCCGCCGTGGTGGGCGGTTGCACGCCGTCGGCGATCCGACTCGTACCTCTCAGGGATGAGGCGAGATCATCCTGCCGTCCGAGCAGCCGTTGGGCGGGGACCGATACGGTCGGACCATGACCGACCAGCACCCCGCGCTCTCCCTTCGTGGCCTGGCCAAGCGCTTCGACACCAAGATCGCGGTGGCGGGCGTCGACCTCGCCGTGCCGACCGGCTCGTTCTACGGCCTGCTCGGACCGAACGGGGCCGGCAAGACCACCACGCTCTCCATGGCCGTCGGCCTGCTGCGGCCCGACGCCGGTGAGGCGCGGGTGCTCGGGTACGACGTCTGGGCCGACCCGGTACGCGCCAAGAGCCTGCTCGGCGTGATGCCGGACGGCGTACGCCTCTTCGACCGGCTGAGCGGGGCGGAGCTGCTCGCGTACCACGGTCTGTTGCGCGGCATGGACCCGGCGGTGGTCGACCAGCGGGCGGCGGAGCTGCTCGACGTGCTGGCGCTCTCCGACGCCGGGCGCACGCTCGTCGTCGACTACTCGGCCGGCATGAAGAAGAAGATCGGCCTGGCCTGCGCGTTGCTGCACGGCCCGCGCCTGCTGGTGCTGGACGAGCCGTTCGAGGCGGTCGACCCGGTCTCGGCCGCGCTGATCCGGGACATCCTGCACCGGTACGTCAGCGGCGGCGGCACGGTGATCTTCTCCAGTCACGTGATGGAGGTGGTCGAGCGGCTCTGCTCGCACGTGGCGATCCTGGCCGAGGGCCGGATCAAGCGGGTCGGCACGCTCACCGAGGTGCGCGGCGACCGGTCGCTGGAGGACGTGTTCGTGGAGGTCGTGGGCGGCCGGACCGCCACCGGGGAGGAGCTGTCGTGGCTGTCCCGGTGACCGCCCCCGAGCGGCCGGCCCGGCGCGTGTCGTCCCGGCACTTCGTCCGGCTCAAGCTGCGGGTGCTCGGCAACAACTTCCGGGGCCAGAAGTGGCGGATCGCGCTGTTCGTGCTGGGCCTGCTGCTCGGGCTCTGGTTCGCCGCCGTCGGGTTCTTCCTGCTCGCCACGCCGGGCCTGGCCGACGAGCCCCGGTACGCCCTGATGGTGGCCGCCTTCGGCGGTGGTCTGCTCACGCTCGGCTGGCTGCTCCTGCCGCTCGTCTTCTTCGGCGTGGACGAGACGCTCGACCCGGCCCGGTTCGCGCTGCTGCCGTTGTCCCGCCGCACCCTGGTCACCGGCCTGCTCGCCGCCGCCCTGGTGAGCGTGCCCGCGCTGGCGACGGCGCTCACCGCGGCCGGTCTGGTGGTCACCGCCGGGCTGCTGGGCGGCTGGTCAGCCGCGGTGGTCGGCGCGCTCGGCGTGGTCGCCGGGCTGCTGGTCTGCCTGGCCGGGGCCCGCGCGCTGACCAGCGCGTTCGCCACGATGCTGCGGTCCCGCCGGGTACGCGACCTGGCGGCGGTGCTGCTCGCCGTCCTGGCCGCCCTGCTCGGGCCGTTGCAGTTGCTGGTGCTCGCCGCGGTGCAGCAGACCGACTGGGACCGGCTGGACGGGGTGGCCCGGGTGGTCGGCTGGACGCCGTTCGGCGCGCCGTGGACGGTCGGCGTCGACGTGGCCGAGGGCCGGGCCGGCGCGGCGGTCGCGAAGCTGCTGATCGCGGTCGCGACGCTCGGCGTACTCCTGTTCTGGTGGTCGCGGTCGCTGGAGTCGGCGATGGTGGGCGCGGCGAGCGCCGGCCCTTCGCGCGCGCCGCGCGGCGTGGCCGGCGGCGCGGTCACGCAGTTGTTCCCCCGCGCGGTGGGCTGGGCGCGGCGGGACCGGTTCGGGGCGCTCGTCGCCCGCGAGTGCCGCTACTGGTGGCGGGACGCGCGGCGGCGGGCCAACCTCATCACGGTCGCCGTGGTCGGTGTGTTCGTACCGGTGATGGTCAACCTCGGCGGCGTCTCGTTCTCCACCGAGGGCGGGGCGGAGTTCGGTGGCGGCGACTCCTCACCGGCGCTGGTCAGCCTTTCCATGATCTTCGTCGGGGTGCTCGCGTCGCTGACGCTGGCCAACCAGTTCGGCTTCGACGGCAGCTCGTACGCCGCGAACCTGGTCGCCGGGGTGCCCGGGCGGGTCGAGCTGCGGGCCCGGATGACCGCGTTCTCGATCTACGTGGTGCCGATGCTCGTCGTGATCGCGGTCGCGCTGGCGCTCTTCCTGGGGCGTCCCGCATGGCTCGGCGTGATGGGTGGCGCGTTGGCCGCCGCGTACGGCTGCGGGCTGGCGATCAACGGGTTCGTGTCGGTGCTCGGCGCCTACTCGCTGCCCGAGTCGAGCAACCCGTTCGCCATGAACAGCGGCGCGGGGTTCACCAAGGGCCTGCTCACGCTGGTTTCCATGGTCGCCTCCGCGGTGGTGGCGGTGCCGTTCGTGGTGGCCGCCGCGCTGCTCGGCGACGTGTGGCTGTGGCTGGCGCTGCCGATCGGACTGGCGTACGGGGTGGGCGCGGCGCTGCTCGGCGCGTACCTCGCGGGGGACACACTGGACCGCCGGCAGCCGGAGCTGCTGGCCACCGTCACGCCGAGGCGCTGATGCCGGTCGTCGAGGCGGTCACCACGGTCCCGATCCCGCCGGAGCTGGCGTTCGCGGTCTCCCAGACGGTCGCGCCGGTCCGCTACCGCTGGGATCCGTTCGTCCGTGAGCAGCACTTCGTCGACGGCGCGACGGCGCCCGGCCGGGGCGTGCGCACGTACACCCGCTCCCGGCACGGCCTGGTCATGGTCAGCGAGTACGTCTCCTGGTCACCGCCGACGAACGTCGGCATGAAGATGGTGCGCGGGCCGTGGTTCTTCGAGCGGTTCGGCGGCGGCTGGCGCTTCGCGCCCGGCCCCGAGGCCGGCACCACGATCGCGACCTGGCGATACAACTTCCGCTGCCGCCCGGCGTTCCTGCGCCCGGTGGCCGAGCGGATCGGGGTGTGGCTGCTCGGACGCGACATCCGCCGCCGGATCGCCGGGTACGCGGCCGGATGCGCGGACCCGGAGGTGCTGGCCGCCGCCCGCCGCCTGCTCGCCGACGGCTGATCCCGGTTACGCGGTGCGGCGCATCGCCGCGTAAACGTGGTGGCCGTCGCCGACGCTCGTCATGGTGACCAGCTCCCAGCCGTAGTTGGACAGGTGCTCGACCGCTTCCATCAGCGGCTGGAACGCCCGGCGGCCCCAGGTGTTGTTCGCCCGGACCAGCAGGTGCCGGTGTGGATAGGCACGCAGGTCGACCTGACCGCCGAGGACGGCGTCGGCGGCGACGACCCGTTCCTGGGCGAGTTGCTGCGGGGGGATGAGACTCATGCCCGGCAGGGTATGGCGTTGCGTCGAACCCCGCCCGGCAGCGGGCGGCACAATGTTTCACGTGAATCCAGAGCCGGGCGCGCAGATCCATTCCACCGACCCGTTCGCGGCGCCGGCCGGGCAACGCTCGCCGGCACGCCGGCTGCGCGGCCGGCTGGCGGCCCCGGTGACGCTCTGGACCGCACCCGGCCCGGCCGGGCTGACCGTCTCGTCCACGCTGGTCGCCGAGGGCGAGCCGGACCGGCTACTCGGCCTGGTCGACGCGGAGTCGGACCTGTGGGCGGCCATCGAGGAGGCGGGGCGGTTCGCGGTGGTCCCGCTGGGCCCGCAGCACCGGCAGCTCGCCGACCGCTTCGCCGGCCTGTTCCCGTCGCCCGGCGGCCTGTTCGCGCTGGACGCCTGGACCGAGACGCCGTACGGGCCGGTGCCGGCGGACGCCGGCGGGTGGGCGGGGTGCCGGCTCGACACCGCCCGCGAGTACGGCTGGGGCCTGCTGGTCGAGGCCACTATCGAATCGGTGGACCTGCCCCGGGACACCCTCCCCCTGCTGCACTACCGCGGCCGCTACCGCGAGCTGACCGACTGACCCACCCGGCGGTCGGGGTGACCGGTTAGCGGAGTGACGTGGGTCACTGGGCGCAGTGGGGGTGCCGTTCGGCGCAAGCGTCGACCGGCCCTCGGCGGAGCCTTCCCGGGCCGGGAGCGCGCTCTCTACCGTGCGCGAAACTCCCCCCACGCCTGCGAAGGTGGTGATCCACAGATGTCCACGGACACACCCGCGTCCGCGCCCGCCGAGTCGGCGGCGGAACGGTACCTCGCCGTCCAGCGGTCCGACGAGTTCGCCGGGTTGCGGCGCGCGCTGCGCGGCTTCATCTTCCCGATGACCGTCGCGTTCTTCCTGTGGTACGCGCTCTACGTCATCCTCTCCGCGTACGCGCGGGGATTCATGGGCACGAAGCTGATCGGCAACATCAACGTCGCCCTGGTCTTCGGCCTGCTCCAGTTCGTCTCCACGTTCGTCATCGCCTGGCTCTACTCCCGGTTCGCCAACCGCCGGATCGACCCGGTCGCCGACCGGATCCGCGACGAGATCGGGGAGGTGACCCATGAACACGGTCCTCGCGGCTGAGGCGGGCAGCACCACCGCCCGGAACCTCACCATCACGCTGTTCCTGGTCTTCGTGGCGATCACGCTGGCGATCACCGTATGGGCCAGCCGGCAGACCAAGACCGCCACCGACTTCTACGCCGGCGGCCGGTCGTTCTCCGGTTTCCAGAACGGCATGGCGATCGGCGGCGACTACATGTCGGCGGCGTCCTTCCTGGGCATCGCCGGCATCATCGCGCTCTACGGCTACGACGGCTTCCTCTACTCGATCGGCTTCCTGGTCGCCTGGCTGGTGGCGTTGCTGCTGGTGGCGGAACTGCTGCGCAACTCCGGCCGGTACACGATGGCGGACGTGCTGGCGTTCCGGATGCGGCAGCGGCCGGTCCGGACCGCGGCGGCGGTCTCCACCATCACCGTGTCGATCTTCTACCTGCTGGCCCAGATGGTCGGCGCCGGCGCGCTCGTCGCGCTGCTGCTCGGCATCAAGCCGGGCACCACCTTCCTCGGCATGGACGCCGACACCGCCAAGGTCGCCACGATCATCATGGTCGGCGCCCTGATGATCATCTACGTGACGGTCGGCGGCATGAAGGGCACCACGTACGTGCAGATCGTCAAGGCGTTCCTGCTCATGGGCGGCGCGCTGGTGATGACGCTGCTGGTGCTCGCCAAGTACAAGTTCAACCTGTCCTCGCTGCTCGGCGACGCGGCCAGCGCCTCGGGCAAGGGAGCGGCGTTCCTCGAACCCGGGCTGCGCTACGGCGTGGAGACACCCGGCGACGCGCTGAAGACGTTCTACAGCAAGATGGACCTGCTCTCGCTGGGCATCGCGCTGGTCCTCGGCACGGCCGGCCTGCCGCACATCCTGATCCGCTTCTACACCGTGCCGACCGCGCGGGCGGCCCGCAAGAGCGTGCTCTGGGCGATCGGCATCATCGGTGCGTTCTACCTGCTCACCCTGGCCCTCGGCTTCGGCGCGGCGGCGATCGTCGGCGGGCAGGCGATCACCGAGCAGGACAAGGCCGGCAACACGGCCGCGCCACAGCTGGCCGAGGCGCTCGGCGTGGACTTCCTCGGCGGGAACCTGGGCGGGGCGACACTGCTGGCGATCATCGCGGCGGTCGCGTTCGCCACGATCCTCGCCGTGGTCGCCGGGTTGACGTTGGCGTCGTCGTCCAGCCTGGCGCACGACTTCTACGCCAACGTGGTGAAGAAGGGTGAGGCGTCGGAACGGCAGGAGGTGAACGTCGCCCGGATCTCCGCGCTGGTGATCGGCGCGGTCTCGATCGTCCTGTCCATCTTCGCGCAGAACCTGAACGTGGCGTTCCTGGTCGCGCTGGCGTTCGCGGTGGCCGCCTCGGGCAACCTGCCGGCGATCCTCTACAGCCTGTTCTGGAAGCGGTTCAACACCTCGGGCGCGGTCTGGGCGATCTACGGCGGCCTGCTCTCCGCCGTGCTGCTCGTCTTCTTCTCGCCGGTCGTCTCCGGCGCGCCGACGGCGATGTTCCCCGACCACGACTGGCACTGGTTCCCGCTGTCGAACCCGGGCATCATCTCGATCCCGTTCGGCTTCCTGTGCGGCTGGCTCGGCACGATCCTGTCCAAGGAGAGCGACGAGGAGAAGTACGCGGAGCTGGAGGTGCGCTCGCTCACCGGAGCCGGCGCGCACTGATCGGCACGTCGAGCGGGGCCCCTGCCGTACGCGGGGGCCCCGCCTCGCGTGTATAGGCTGACCGCCATGAAGGTCGCTCCCCGCTTCGGTAGCGGACACCGCATCCTGGTCACCGGCGGCGCCGGTTTCGTCCCGTCCCACCTGGTCGACCGGCTCGTCGAGCGCGGCTGCACGGTAGTGGTGCTGGACAACTTCGTCACCGGGTCCAAGGAGAACGTGGCCCACCTGCTGGACAAGCCGACCTTCACGCTGGTCGAGGCGGACATCTCCGACGGCCTGCCGCACCACCCGGCGATGACCGAGCGGTTCGACGCGATCCTGCACATGGCGTCCCCGGCCAGTCCCACCGACTTCGAGAAGCTGCCGGTGGAGATCCTCCGGGTGGGCTCGGTGGCCACGCTGGCGCTGCTGGAGCGGGCCACCGACGACGGCGCGCGGTTCCTGATGGCCTCCACCTCCGAGGCGTACGGCGACCCGAAGGAGCACCCGCAGCGGGAGACGTACTGGGGCAACGTCAACCCGATCGGCATCCGGAGCGTCTACGACGAGGCGAAGCGCTTCTCCGAGGCGGCCACCATGGCCTACCACCGCAGCCGGGGCACCGACACCGCGATCGTGCGGATCTTCAACACGTACGGCCCGCGGATGCGCCCGGACGACGGCCGGGCCATCCCGACGTTCATCTCCCAGGCGCTGCGCGGCGAGCCGATCACCGTGCACGGCACCGGCAACCAGACCCGCTCGATCTGTTACGTCGACGATCTGGTGCGCGGAATCCTGCTGCTGCTCGACTCGACGCAGACCGGTCCGATCAACTGCGGCACCGAGCACGAGATGTCGATGCGGCAACTGGCCGAGACGATCGTGTCACTCACCGGAAGCACGTCCGAGGTGAGCTACATCACTCGCGCTTCGGACGACCCGGAGATGCGCCGCCCGGACCTGACCCTCGCCCGCGAACTGCTCGGATATGAGCCGAGCGTCACGCCCGAAGACGGACTCCGGCGCACGATCGAGTACTTCCGCGGGCGGCTCGGGTACTGAACCCGCCCGGGACGCGGCTGACATCGGCGCGCGTACGAGGGCGTCGGTGGCCCGGCCGACCTACCCTCGGTTACATGTCAGCGACCTCGTCTGCCGGCTCTCCGTTCCCGCACCCCCTGAACCGGGACGCGGGCCGCGCTTCGGTTCCCGGCTCCGGCCGGGGCGCCACCGGGCGCGCCCGCACCTCGGATGCCCGCTGGTATCCCCCGCACGACGAGGCGCCCCGCTCGGGGCGTACCGGCGGTCCGGTGGGGCCGACCGGACCCGGCGGCCCGGGCGACGGCGGTCCGGGCGGTCCGGGCCGGCGCGGCCCTCGACCGCGCTGGGGACGCATCGGCCTGGTGGCCGGCGTCGCGGTGCTGGTGCTGGCGCTGCTCGGCGGCCTCGGCGCCTGGTTCTACGCCCGCAACCTCGACGACGACCTGGCCCGCACGGACCCGTTCGCCGGGATCACCGGCGGGCGCCCGGCCAAGCAGGTCGACGGCGCGTTCAACATCCTGCTCGTGGGCAGCGACTCGCGGGATCCGGACGCTCCGGTCGACGGCTCCGGCAAGTGGCGCGCGGACACCCTGATCGTCATGCACATCCCGGCCGACCACAAGCGCGCCTACCTGGTCTCGGTGCCGCGTGACCTGTACGTGCCGATCCCGGAGAGCGCGGGCGCGTCCTGCGACTCCGGCTCCCGCAACAAGATCAACGCGGCGTTCGCGTTCGGCGGCCTGCCGCTCGCGGTGAAGACCGTGGAGTGCTTCACCGACGTACGGATCGACCACGTGATGGCCATCGACTTCGGCGGCTTCAAGGAGGTCACCGACGCCCTGGGCGGGGTCGACCTGAAGGTGGAGCGGACCATCACGTCGATCCACAAGCCGTACCGGACGTTCACCAAGGGCGTGAACCACATGAACGGCGCCGAGGCGCTGGACTGGGTCCGGCAGC
>NZ_LYXF01000048.1:0-22292 GCF_001709195.1 Micromonospora sp. II
CCGGGCCGGGGCGCCCGCGTTCGGCGCGGACTGGGCCGGGTTCATCGGTGCGCTGCCGCAGGACAACACGCCCGATCCCGGTCCCTGGCCGGACTGGTTCGCCCGGCGCCGCCTTCTGCCCTACCTACGCAGTTCGGTCGACGGCGGCGCGCTCGACGGTTCCGGGGCGGCGCTGGTCGAGCAGGTCGTCGCCCGGATCGGCGAGTTCGGCGGTGACGAGCCGCCGGCCCGGGTGCACGGCGATCTCTGGCCCGGCAACCTGCTCTGGGGCGCCGACGACCGGGTCTGGCTGGTCGACCCGGCCGCGCACGGTGGGCACCGCGAGACCGACCTGGCGCAGCTCGCCCTCTTCGGCGGCCCGCCTCACCTGGACCGCGTCCTGGCCGCCTATCGGGAGGCGTGGCCGCTGGCCGACGGCTGGCGGGAACGGGTGCCGCTGCATCAGCTGCACCTGCTGCTCGTGCACACCGCGATCTTCGGCGCGGCGTACGCGGACGCGGTGGCCGCCACCGCCCGGGCCGCCCTCCGGGGCCTCGACCGCGCTACGGTCGACGGATGAGCGCCCCCCGGACGACGACCGACGGCGTCCTCGCCGACCGGTACGGCCGCGTCGCCCGGGACCTGCGGGTCTCGCTGACCGACAAGTGCAACCTGCGCTGCACCTACTGCATGCCGGCCGAGGGCCTGCCCTGGCTGTCCGGTCCGCAGCTGCTCACCGACGACGAGATCGTCCGGCTGGTGGGTGTCGCGGTGACCCGGCTCGGCATCACCGAGGTGCGCTTCACCGGCGGTGAGCCGCTCATCCGGCCCGGCCTGCCCGGCATCGTGGCGGCGGTCGCCGCGCTCACGCCCCGGCCGCGCATCTCGCTGACCACGAACGGCATCGGCCTGGCCCGCATGGCGTCGGCGCTGCGCGACGCCGGGCTGGACCGCGTCAACGTCTCGCTCGACACGTTGGACCGCGACCGGTTCACCGCGCTGACCCGCCGCGACCGGCTCGCCGACGTGCTCGCCGGGCTGGCCGGGGCCGCCGAAGCCGGGCTGACCCCGGTGAAGGTCAACTCGGTGCTCATGCGGGGCACGAACGACGACGAGGCGCCCGCGCTGCTCCGGTTCGCGCTCGCGCACGGCTACGAGCTGCGGTTCATCGAGCAGATGCCGCTCGACGCGCAGCACGGCTGGGACCGCTCGACCATGGTCACCGCCGACGAGATCCTGGCCTCCCTGAAGGCCGCGTTCGCGTTGACGCCGGACCCTTCCGAGCGGGGCGCGGCACCGGCCGAGACGTGGCTGGTCGACGGCGGGCCGGCCCGGGTCGGGGTGATCGCCAGCGTGACCCGGCCGTTCTGCGGCGACTGCGACCGCACCCGGCTCACCGCCGACGGCCAGGTGCGCAACTGCCTGTTCGCCACCGAGGAGTCGGACCTGCGCGGCGCGTTGCGCGACGGCGCGGACAACGAGGAGCTGGCCCGGCGCTGGCGCGCCGCGATGTGGGCCAAGCGGGCCGGTCACGGCATCGACGATCCGACGTTCCTCCAGCCCGCGCGTTCGATGTCCGCGATCGGAGGCTGAGGGTGGAGCTGACCGTCCGCTACTTCGCCGGCGCCCGAGCGGCGGCCGGACTCTCCGAGGAGACCGCATCCGCCGGCCGGTCCCTGGACGAACTCCTCGATGACCTGGCCGCCCGCCACGGCGAACGCCTCGCGGTGGTGCTGAAGGCGGCGAGTTTCCTGGTCGACGGCGTGGCCTGTCATGATCGACGGGCGCTGTTGCCGGCCGGGGTGACGGTGGACGTGCTGCCGCCCTTCGCGGGCGGCTGAGGGGGGCACACGTGCTGGCCATGGCGACATTCCTGGGCTTCGTCGTGCTCGTGATCGGCCTGATCCACTTCTACCTGTGGAAGCGGCTGGTCCGGGACACCACGCGCCCGGGGCGGTGGCGCCGGGTCGGCGGGGTGGCGATCGCGGCGCTGGCGGTGCTCGTACCGGTGACTCTGGCGGGCACCCGCAACGGCTGGTACTGGCTGGCCTGGCCCGGCTACCTCTGGGTCGCGCTCATGTTCTACCTGCTGGTGATCCTGCTGGTGCTCGAAGTGCCGACCGCAGTGGCCCGGCTGGTGCTGCGCCGCCGCGCCCGCTCGGTGGTCGCCACCGGCCCGGAGCCCGAGCCCGTACTCGTGGGCGCGGCGACGGCGGAGGGTGCGACGCCACCGCCGGTCGACAGCGCCGGCGCGCCGCCGGCCGGCGCCCTCGCGCCGGACCACGACCCCTCCCGGCGGCTGCTGCTCGCGCGCGGGGCGGCGATCTTCGCCGGGCTCACCGCCGCCGGCGTCACCGGGTACGGCGTCCGCACCGCCATCGGTCCGCCGCAGCTCGACCGGGTGCAGATCCCGCTGGCCAAGCTGCCCCGGAGCATGGACGGGCTGCGCATCGCCACCGTCTCCGACATCCACCTCGGGCCGCTGCGCGGCCGGGCGCACACCGAGCGGATCGTCGCGATGATCAACCGGATGGACGCCGACCTGGTCGCCGTGGTCGGTGACCTGGTCGACGGCACGGTGGCCGAGCTGGGGGAGGCCGCCGAACCGCTGCGTGACCTGCGGTCCCGCTACGGCAGCTTCTTCGTCACCGGCAACCACGAGTACTACTCCGGCGTGGAGGAGTGGGTCCGCGAAGTGGACCGGCTCGGTCTGCGCGTGCTGCAGAACGAGCGGCAGGAGATCCAGGCCCGGGGCGGCGTGCTGGACCTGGCCGGGGTGAACGACGTGAGCGCCGCCGGCACCGGGGTGGCCGCACCCGCCGACTACGCCGCCGCGCTCGGCGACCGTGACCCGAGTCGGCCGGTCGTGCTGCTGGCGCACCAGCCGGTGGCCGCGCAGGAGGCGGCGAAGTTCGGCGTCGACCTCCAGCTCTCCGGGCACACGCACGGCGGCCAGATGGTGCCGTTCAACCTGGCGGTGAAGCTCGAACAGCCGGTGGTCTCCGGTCTCGGCGAGATCGACGGCACGAAGGTCTACGTCACGAACGGCGCCGGTTTCTGGGGTCCGCCGGTGCGGGTGGGCGCGCCTCCCCAGGTGACGCTCGTGGAGCTGCGCGCCCCATAGCGCGCACCCGCCGCCGAGTCCAGCACCGCATTGCTCAGGTCACCCGTTCGCGTGGCGGCGGGCGGGCGGGGGACCGGACGTGACAGGATGCGGCGTGCCTCCGTTCAGCGCCGCACCCTCCGGTGGCCTCCCGCCGTACGTGGCGGACCTGCACATCCACTCGAAGTACTCGCGTGCGTGCAGCCGCGACCTGACCCTGCCGAACCTGGCCTGGTGGGCCCGGCGCAAGGGCATCGGCGTGCTCGGCACCGGCGACTTCACCCATCCCGCCTGGTACGACCACCTGCGCGAGACGCTGCACCCGGCCGAGCCGGGCCTGTACCGCCTCGCGCCCGAGGCGGAGCGGGACGTCGCCCGGCGGCTGCCGCCCCGGCTCGCCAGTGAGGCGGAGGCGGACCCGGTCCGGTTCATGCTGAGCGTGGAGATCTCCACGATCTACAAGCGCGACGACCGCACCCGGAAGGTGCACCACCTGATCTACCTGCCGGACCTGGACGCGGTGGCCCGGTTCAACACGGCGCTGGGCCGGATCGGCAACCTCGGCTCGGACGGGCGGCCGATCCTCGGGCTGGACTCCCGCGACCTGCTGGAGATCACGCTGGAGGCGAGTCCGGACGGCTATCTGGTGCCGGCACACATCTGGACGCCGTGGTTCTCCGCGCTCGGCTCGAAGTCGGGCTTCGACGCGATCGCCGACTGCTACGCGGATCTGGCCGAGCACATCTTCGCGGTGGAGACCGGCCTGTCGTCCGACCCGGAGATGAACTGGCGGGTCGGCAGCCTGGACCGCTATCAGCTGGTGTCCAACTCGGACGCGCACTCGCCGCCGGCTCTGGCCCGGGAGGCCACGGTCCTCACCGCCGCCCGTGACTACTTCGCGATCCGCGAGGCGCTGCGCACCGGGGACGGGCTCGCCGGAACTGTCGAGTTCTTCCCGGAGGAGGGCAAGTACCACGCCGACGGGCACCGGTTATGCGGGGTGAACTGGCCGCCGCAGCGGACCCGTGAGGCGGGCGGACGCTGCCCGGAGTGCGGCAAGCCGCTCACCGTGGGCGTACTCAGCCGGGTGGAGGAGCTGGCGGACCGGCCGGAGGGGCACCGTCCGGCGCACGCGCGCGAGGTGACCCACCTGGTGCCGCTGGCCGAGATCCTGGGCGAGCTGAACCGGGTCGGCGCGCGGTCGAAGAAGGTCGAGGGCAAGCTCAACGAGCTGGTCGCCGCGCTCGGCCCGGAGCTGGAGATCCTGACCCGTACCCCGGTGGAGGAGATCGGCCGGGTCGGCGGCGAGCTGCTCGCGGAGGGCATCGGCCGGCTGCGCCGCGGCGACGTGCGCCGGGTGCCGGGCTACGACGGGGAGTACGGCGTGATCACGCTGTTCGACCCGGCGGAACTGGGCGCTGCGGGTGGCCGGGCCGGGCAGGAGACGCTGTTCGACGTACCGGTGCCCGCGCAGCGGAAGCCCGCGGAGCCGGCGCCGAAGCCGAAGGCCAAGCGCCCGGCGGCGGTCCGGCCGGAGCCGAAGCGGACGCCGCCGCCCGCGCCTCCGATCGCGACGCCGCCGTCCCCGCACGAGCCGTTCGAGCCGATGCTCGCCGGGATGGAGGAGGTCGGCACCGGCCTGCTGGACCGGCTGGACGCGATGCAGCGGGTGGCCGCGTCCGCGCCGGGCGGTCCGCTGCTCATCGTGGCCGGTCCGGGCACCGGCAAGACCCGCACGCTCACCCACCGGATCGCGTACCTGTGCGCGGAGTTGAACGTCTTCCCCGATCAGTGCCTGGCGATCACGTTCACCCGGCGGGCGGCCGAGGAGCTGCGGCACCGGCTGGACGGGCTGCTCGGCCCGGTCGCCGAGGACGTCACTGTGGGTACGTTCCACTCGCTGGGCCTGACCGTGCTGCGGGAGAACGCGGCGGCGGCGGGGCTGCCGGCGGACTTCCGGATCGCCGACGACGCGGACCGGGCGGCGGCGCGCGCGGAGGCCGGTGACGACGACGAGCGGTACGCGGCGTTGCTGCGCAAGCGGGACCTGGTCGACCTGGACGAGCTGCTGACGCTGCCGGTGTCGCTGCTCAAGGGGGACCGGAAGCTGGTCCGCGAGTACCGCGAGCGGTGGAAGTGGATCTTCGTCGACGAGTACCAGGACGTCGACGCGGTGCAGTACGACCTGCTGCGGCTGCTCAGCCCGCCGGACGGGAACCTCTGCGCGATCGGTGACCCGGACCAGGCGATCTACTCGTTCCGGGGCGCCGACGTGGGCTACTTCCTGCGCTTCTCGCAGGACTTCACCGACGCGCGGCTGGTCCGGCTGAACCGCAACTACCGCTCCTCGGCGCCGATCCTGGCCGCCGCGGTGCAGGCCATCGCGCCGTCGTCGCTGGTGCGGGGCCGTCGCCTCGACCCGGCCCGGCTCGACCCGGAGGCGCCTCTGGTCGGCCGGTACGCGGCGGCTTCGCCGTACGACGAGGCCGACTTCGTGGTCCGTACCGTGGACGAGCTGGTCGGTGGCCTGTCCCACCGCTCGCTGGACTCGGGGCGGATCGACGGGCGGACCACGTCGCTGTCCTTCTCCGACATCGCGGTGCTGTACCGCACGGACGCGCAGGCCGCGCCGATCGTGGACGCGCTGGCCCGGGCGAACATCCCGGTGCAGAAGCGCTCGCACGACCGGCTGCGGGACCGTCCCGGCGTGCCGGCCATCGCCCGCGAGCTGCGCCACGCCGGTCTGGACGGTTCGCTCGCCGCCCGGGTACGCCAGGCCGGGCAGATCCTGGCCGAGCGCTTCGCGGTGCCGACGCTCGACGGCTCCGGCGCGGTACGCCCCGAGGACGTCCGCACGGCGGTGGACCTGCTCACCCCGCTGGCCCGGCGCTGCGACGACGACCTGGAACTGTTCCTCAACCAGCTCGCCACCGGCGCGGAGGTGGACGCGCTGGACCCGCGCGCCGAGGCGGTCACGCTGCTGACGCTGCACGCCGCGAAGGGCCTGGAGTTCCCGGTGGTGTTCCTGGTCGGGGCCGAGGACGGGCTGCTGCCGCTGCGCTGGCCCGGAAGCGAGCCGGACGACGACGCGGTGGCCGAGGAGCGGCGGCTGTTCTTCGTCGGGCTGACCCGGGCGCAGGACCGGCTCTACGTCAGCCACGCGGGCCGCCGTGCCCGGCACGGCGCGGAACGCGACACCCGCCCGTCGCCGTTCCTCGACGTGATCGACCCGGCGTTGTTCGAGCGCCTGGACGCGACCGAGCCCCGCCGCCCGAAGGACCACCAGCTCCGGCTGATCTGACCGGGCACGCCTCAGCTGAGGACGGCGGCGAGCCACGCGCCGCCGAGCAGCGCCGGGCCGAACGGCACCGGCGTGTCCCGGCGTACCCGGCCGGCGGCGAGCAGGACGAGCACCGCGACTCCGGCGAGCACGTGCGGCAGGAGCAGCCCGAGGCGCAGCGCCGGCCAGCCGAGCCAGCCCAGCGGCAACCCGAGCGCGGCGGCGAGCTTCACGTCGCCGAAGCCGAGCCGGGCGCGGGGCAGCAGCGCCAGCAGCGCGTACCCGAGGAAGGAGAGCGCGGCCCCGGCCACCGCGACGGCCAGGCGGCGCGGTTCGCCGGTCGCCGCCGTGGCAGCGGTGAGGCCGAGCCCGCCGCCGAGCGCGACCATGCCGACGAGCGGGTCGGGCAGCCGCAGCGCTGTCACGTCGGTGACCGCGAGCGCCAGCCCGACGGCGGCGACCAGCAGCAGCGCGGGCAGCGCCGGGTCGGCGGCCCGGGTGGCGGCGAGCCCGCCGAACGCCACGGCGCCGGCCAGCGCGAACGCGCCCCGGCGCGGAGCGTCGCCGGCGGGAACTGTGACGAACGACCGGCCGACCGGTACGGCCACCCACCCGGCCGACGCGCCCAGCAGCGCGGCCCCTGTCACCAGCAGCGCCGACACGGGCGGGACGCTACCGCCCGGCGGGTTCCCCGGCTGCCCCGTCGACGGCTGGTGGCGGGGACCGGCGGGGTCGCTCGGTGCTCACCACCACCGCCACGCCGACCACGATGATCGCACCGCCCAGCAGCACCTGCGAGGTGATCGGCTCGGCGACGAACAGCGCGCCGAGCGCCACCGCGACCACCGGGTTCACGTACGCGTACGTGGAGACCAGGGAGATCGGCGCGTGCGCGAGCAGCCAGACGTACGCGGTGAAGGCGACGAGCGAACCGGCCACCATCAGGTACGCCAGCGCCGCCCAGGACCGCCCGGTCACCTCGGCGAAGCTGAATCCGCGCAGCTCGCCGCGGGCGACGCCGACGAGCGCGAGCACCGCCGCGCCGGCCAGCATCTCGTAGACGGTGGCCACGAACGGGTCGGCGGGCATCCGGATCCGCCCGGACAGGTACGAGCCGACCGACCAGCTGGTGGCGGCCGCGACCACAGTGAGCGCGCCGGCCACCGGCACGCCGTCCACGCCGTCGCGGGGCAGCACCAGCACGACGAGGCCGGCGAACCCGAGCGCCACCCCGAGGAACGTCCACGGCCGGGGCCGGTCCCCGCCCACGGTCCGCAGCACCACCACCAGCAGCGGCACGGTGGCCACCAGCAGCGCGGCCACGCCCGAGGGAACCGCGGTGCCGGCCGGACCCGACTCGGCGAGCACCACCAGTCCGTTTCCGCCGGCGAGCAGCAGCACGCCGATCAGCGCGGCGGAGCCGACGCGGCGCACGGGCACCCGCAGCGCGCCGGGCCCGCGCCGCAGGCGCAGCACCACGGCGAGCACCACGGCCGCGCCGGCGAACCGCATCGCCGCGGAGATGAGCGGCGGCAGGGACTCGACGGCGACCCGGATGCCCAGGTACGTCGAGCCCCAGAGCAGGTAGACCAGCACGAGTGCGGTCCAGATCAGGGCGGTGCGTGTCGGCGGCGTCGCGGAATCGACAGCGTTCGTCGCACTCGTGGGGCGTGAGCTCATCGAGGGTCCACGCTACGGTGACCACGGCGTCGGCGTCCCCAGTTGGTGGCCGGCCTCTCAGCACTGGCGTACGCAGGAGGCGTTCATGTCGAACTTCGGTCCACCGGGCGGCGGCTCCCCCGACCCCTGGGGACGGCCCGACGACGGCTACGCCCCGCAGCCCGATCCCCGCTACGCCGCGCAGCCCGATCCGCGTCACGACCCGCAGTACGGCCCGCCGGGCGCGCAACCGTACGGCCCGCCGGCCGATCAGTACGGGCCGCCGGCCCAGCAGTACGGGCCGCCGGCCCAGCAGTACGGGCCCGCCGACCGGTACGGCCCGCCGGCCGATCAGTACGGCCCGCCGACGCAGCGCTACGAGCCGGCGCCGGCGTGGTCCCCCGGCCCACCGCGGCAGGGTCACCCGGCCGACCCCTACGCCGGGCCGCAGTACGGCGGGGAGCCGCAGTACGCCGAGCCGACGCCGCCGAAGCGCGGCAAGGGCCCGCTGGTGGTGGTGGTGGTGGTCGTGCTGGCGGTGCTGCTGCTCGGCGGCGCCGGGGCGTACTGGATGCTCGGCCGGGACGAGGAGAGCCCGACCGCCGGGACGACGGCGGCCACCGCGCCGGCCGCTGATCCGACCGAGGCGGCGCCGAGCGATCCGGCGGAGGCCACGCCGACCGCGCCCGCGCCGGCCTCCTCGACCGATCCGCGTTTCGTGAAGGCGGGCCAGTGCGTCGCCAACGAGGGTGGCGGCGGTCAGCCGAAGCTGGTGATCGCCGACTGCGCCCCGAAGACGTACGAGGTGCTGCGGCGCATCGACGGCGCGACGAGCGGCAAGAAGGACGCGGAGGCGAAGTGCGGGAAGGTCGACGGGTACACCGACTGGTACTTCTTCGACAGTGAGCTGGACACGCTCGACTTCGTGCTCTGCCTGAAGCGCCGCTGACGCGCCACTGACGCCCCGGCTCGTCGGTAACCAAAACTAGGGCTGTCTAGCTTTCACGCTAGACAGCCCTAGTTTTATGTCGAGACCGACACGCGGTAGCTGCATCTACGCACGTCTAGCCTGGCCGCTAGAGAAGCCGATACTGTGCGATTCGTGGATCCGGTCCGCAACCCGTACGCGCCGGGCGCCGGCCAGCGCCCGCCCGAACTCGCCGGGCGGGGGCGGGAACTGGACGTGTTCGACGTGGTGCTGGAACGCATCGCGCGTGGCCGGCCCGAACGCAGCCTGATGCTCACCGGGCTGCGCGGCGTCGGCAAGACCGTCCTGCTCAACACGCTGCGGTCCGAGGCGATCAACCACCTCTGGGGCACCGGCAAGATCGAGGCGCGGCCGGACCAGTCGCTGCGCCGCCCGATCGCCGCCGCGCTGCACATGGCGGTCCGCGAACTCGCGCCCCGGCACCGCGCCCCGGACCGGATCGACGCCTTCCTCGGCGTACTCAAGGCCTTCGCGCAACGCTCCGCCCCCACCGGGCGCGGCGGCGCGGCGCCCAAGCTGCGCGACCGCTGGCAGCCCGGCATCGACGTGCCCGCGAGCAGCGGACGCGCCGACTCCGGCGACATCGAGATCGACCTGGTCGAACTGCTCAGCGACGCGGCAGCGGTCGCCACCGACGTCGGCACCGGCATCGCGATCTTCATCGACGAGATGCAGGACGTCGGCGCCGAGGACGTCTCCGCGCTCTGCGCCGCCTGCCACGAGCTGTCCCAGCTCGGCGCGCCGCTGATCGTGGTGGGCGCGGGCCTGCCGCACCTGCCCGCCGTGCTCAGCGCCGCCAAGTCCTACTCCGAGCGGCTCTACCGCTACCAGCGCATCGACCGGCTCGACCGGATCGCCGCCGACCAGGCGCTCTGCGCGCCGGCCGAGCGGGAGGAGGTCGAGTACGAGCAGAAGGCCCTCGACCTGCTCTACGAGAAGTCCGGCGGCTACCCCTACTTCGTCCAGGCGTACGGCAAGGCCACCTGGGACCACGCGCCCCGCTCGCCGATCACCGCGGCGGACGTCCGGGTCGCCGCGCCCGAGGCGGAGGCGGAACTGGCGGTGGGGTTCTTCGGCTCCCGGTTCGAGCGGGCCACCCCGGCCGAACGCGAGTACATGCGCGCCATGGCGACGCTGGCGCTGGTGGACGGCGAGGAAGGCAGCCGCGACGACATGGACGCCGCGGTGCCGACCGCCGAGATCGCCCGCGCGCTCGGCCGCAAGCCGGCCAGCCTCTCCCCGGCCCGCGACGCGCTGATCAAGAAGGGGCTGATCTACTCCGGCGAGCGGGGGACCGTGGCGTTCACCGTCCCGCACTTCGGCCGCTACCTGCGCACCCAGCCCGCGTGACGGCCGCGACCGCTCAGACCCGCGACCACGGTGGTGGGAAGACCACCTCGCCGGACGGCGGTGGCGGTTCCTCGCTCGCCGACGGCGGCAGCACCAGCGCCTGCCACGGCTCGCCCAGCCCGGACCACGGGCTGGTCAGGCCCAGCCGGTCCGCCGGGCCGAACCCGAACCGCCGGTAGTACGCCGGGTCGCCCAGCACCACCACCAGCCGTTCGCCCAGCTCGGTCGCGGCGTCGAGCGCCGCCTGCACCGCCGCCGTGCCGTGACCGAGCCGCTGCCGGTGCCGTGCCACAGCCACCGGGCCCAGCGCCAGCGCCGGCCACACGCGGCCGTCGTCGGTGCGTACGCCGACGCGCGTGAGCAGCGCGTACGCCACCACCTCGCCGCCGTACTCGGCGACCATGGCCAGCTCGGGAATCCACGCCGGGCTGTGCCGCAGCTCCTCGACCAGGCCGACCTCCGGCGGGGTGGCCACGTCGGGCCGGGCGAAGGCGGCGGCCAGCACCCGGGCCACCGCCGGCTCGTCGGCGGGGCCCTCCGGGCGTAGTCGCAGCGTCGTCACCCGCGCGACCTTACCGAACGCGACCGGTCCATCCGCGACGGTCGCTGAAATCGATACCGTCCGGACGTCCACGTCGGCCGATACCTTTCGTGTGTTGCGGGGATGACGACGCCCCCGACGGGGTAAGACTGAGCCATGAAGCCCGTGCGCTCCCTCGCCCGAGTCATGTTGAGCGGCATCTTCGTGGTCAGCGGCGCCCGCAACCTGCGCAACCCGGAACGCCTGGTGCAGGCCGCGGAGCCGGTCACCGGGAAGGTCGCCCCGCTGATCCGCAACGTGCACCCGCGCATCCCCACCGACACCGTGTCGCTCATCCGGGCCAACGCCGCCACCCAGCTCGTCGGCGGTCTGATGCTGGCCACCGGCCGGTTCACCCGTCCGGCCGCGCTGGTGCTCGCCGGCTCTCTGATCCCGACCACCRCCGCCGGTCACGCCTTCTGGAACAACGACGACCCGGCGGCGCGCAACAACAACCAGGTCCACTTCCTGAAGAACCTCGGCCTGCTCGGTGGCCTCCTCCTCGCCGCCGCCGACACCGAGGGCAAGCCGGGGCTGCGCTGGCGCGCCGGCCACCGGATCGACCACTCGCGCCGGTCGGTCACGCGCGCGGTCCGCACCGCCCGCCGCGATGCGAAGATCGCCGTACGCTCCGCGGCGGCCGCCCGCCGAATCCCTGGTTGACACCCCTTTCGTACGGCCACCACCCCCCGCAAGGCCACCAATCACCTGAACCGTCCGAGACCCGTTAACGCGGTGGAAATGTCGCAAACACGTGTGGGATCGGACACGGTCGCGTAACGCGGGAGGCAGCAACGTGAGGCGCCGTTCTAGGCTCCGTTCTGGACCTGGACGGGTACGACGACCTTGGTACGGGGGTGGCCACGCCATGCCGACGTCAGTCGGTAGACGGACCAACCGCCTCGCCCCGACCTCCCGCGTCGACCGCCGGACCGTCGTGCGCCTCGGGATCGTGGCCGCCGTGTCGTACGCCGCGTGGCTGGCCATCGGCGCCTTCGGACGGCCGTACAACTTCTTCGACATGAAGATCTACCACGGCGCGGTGGTGTGGTGGGCCAGCGGAAACGAGCTGTACGACTTCGTCGCGCCGTCGACGACACTGGGCTTCACCTATCCACCGTTCGCCGGTGTGGTCATGCTCCCGATGTCCTGGCTGCCCGTCGACGGCGCCGGCTTCGTCAACGCCCTGGCCAGCATCGCCGCGCTCGCGGTCGTCCTGGCGGCGCTGCTGCGCCCCATCGTGGACCGGCTCGGCTGGCCGCTCTGGTTCACCGTCGGCATCGCCACCCCGCTCGCGGTGGCCATCGAGCCGTCCCGGGAGACGCTCGGCTACGGCCAGGTCAACCTGCTGCTGTTCGCGCTCGTCATGGCCGACATGGTGGGCCTGCGCTGGCGCGCCAAGCGGGGCACCCACCACGAGACCGCCGACTCGCCGCTGGCCCGCTTCGTCTACAGCGGCGCGTGGGCGGGCGTCGGCATCGGGCTCGCCACAGCCGTCAAGCTCACCCCGGCGTTGTTCGTCGCGTACCTGATGCTCACCCGGCAGTGGCGGGCCGCGCTCACCGCCGTCGGCACCACGATCGGCGTGACCATCGCGACGTTCGGCCTGGTCGGTGAGGAGTCCCGCGCCTACTTCACGAGCGTGCTGTGGCAGACCGAGCGGGTCGGCGCGGCGGACATGACCGCCAACCAGTCGCTCGCCGGGCTGCTGGCGCGGCTCTACGACTCGATCGAGACGCCCGGCCTGCTCTGGCTCGCCTTCTCGGTGCTGCTCCTGGCGCTGGGCCTGTCCCGCGCGCTCAGCGCCCGCGCCGACGGCGACGAGCTGACCGCGTTCACACTCGTCGGGCTCACCGCCAACGTGATCAGCCCGATCTCCTGGTCGCACCACCTGATCTGGGTCATCCCGGCGATCATCGTGCTGGCCGACGCCGCGGTACGCCGCCGCGACGCCAGCCGGGGCCTGCCCCTGCGCGGCAGCGGCCCCTCGGCCAACGGTGTGCCGGCGCTGCGCCCGCCGATCTGGTACCCGACGTTGACCGGGCTCCGCCACGGCGTCGGCGCGCTCGGGCTCTACCTGCTGTTCCTGATCTCACCGATCTGGCCGTACGAGCACCAACTCCCCGAGGTGTCCCACTACCAGGACGGCCTGTTCGGCGCGCTGATGGAGAACTCCCTGGCCATCGCGCTGATCGTGCTGGTGGCGGCGCTGCCGTGGCGTCCGGGAGCCGAGCCCGCGTTCTACCACGACCGGTTCAGCCGCGCGGCCGCGCTCGCCGGCCGGCGCTGAGCACTCAGGGGCAGTTCACCCATTCCTCGGTGCCGTCGTCGAAGACCTGCCGCTTCCAGATCGGCAGCCGCGCCTTCACCTCGTCGACCAGCCGGGCGCACGCGGCGAACGCCGCCGCCCGGTGGGCGGTGCTGACCGCCGCCGCCAGCGCCACGTCGCCGATCTCCAGTGGGCCGATCCGGTGCGACACCGCGACCGCGTACACCGCCGGGTCGGCGGCGATCTCGGCCGCCACCTCACGCAGCACCGCCTCGGCGGTGGGGTGGCCCTCGTACTCCAGCCGGGTGACCCCCCGCCCGTGGTCGTGGTCGCGGACCACGCCCTGGAAGGAGACCACCGCGCCGGCCCGGCGGTCGGCGACCGCCGCCTCGTGCGCGGCCAGGTCGAGCGGCCGGTCGGTCACCGCGCCGAGCACCACGCCTGCCTGCACCGTCACGACGTCTCCCGTCGGCTCGTTCGTCGCGCTCACCCGGCACGCTCCCCGGGGGTCAGCGGCAGCGGCACCAGCGGCACCCGGTCGCCGGCCGCGCCGCTGGCGCCGGGCCGGATCACCGCGAAACCATCCGCGCCCGCGAGACCGCGCAGCATCGCCGACCCGACGTGCCGCACCGGGTACGCCGTGCCGGCGACCCGGTCCCAGCGGGCCAGCGCCAGATGGGTGTAGTCGCCGCGCCCCGGAATCGGCTCGGCCAGCGTCACGTGCGGCAGCACCGGCATCGGCCGGCCGGTGAGACCGGCGAGCAGCGGCGCGACGAGCGACACGAGCGCCACCACCGCGGACTGCGGGTTGCCCGGCAGGCCGGCCACGAACCGCACCCGCCCGTCGTCGCCCACCAGCCGGGCGAGCAGCATCGGGAAGCCCGGGCGCACCGCCACCGTGTTGACCACGTAGTCGGCGCCGAGCGCCTCCAGCGTCGGGTGCAGGTGGTCGACCGGCCCGTGCATGGTGCCGCCGGTGGTGCAGACCAGGTCGGCGTTGGCGAGCGCGCCCCGCACCGCCGCCACGTGCGCGGGCAGCGTGTCGGCGACCGGGCCGACCACGTCGGCCGTACGCACCTGGCAGCCGTAACGGCGCAGCCAGGCGGGCACCGACGGGCCGAGCGCGTCGCGGACCCGCCCCGCGCCGGGCGGACCCGAGGTGAGCAGTTCGTCGCCGAAGACCAGCAGCGCGGCCCGGGGTGGGCGGCGGACCCGCAGCGTGTCGTGCCCACAGGAGGCGGCCAGGCCGAGCACCGCCGGATCCACCGGCGTGCCGGCGGGCAACAGCTCCTCCCCGAGGTACGCCTCCTCGCCCGGTTCCCGCCACTCCGGCGCCGGGCGGGGCGTGCCGGTCACCAGGCCGTCCGCCGTGCGGGCCGACTCCTCGATCCGCAGGATCGCCGTCGTGCCCTCGGGCACCATCGCGCCGGTGGCGATCTCGACAGTGCTGCCGTCGGTCTCCAGCGGCGCGGCGGTGTGCCCGGCGAGCACCCGGCCCACCACCCGCCACGGCCCCGGGCCCCGCACCGCCCAGCCGTCCACGCTGGAGGTGGGGAACGCCGGCAGGTCGGTACGCGTCGTCAACGGCTCGGCGAGGGTGTGCCCGTCGGCCTCGGCCAGCGGGCGGGCGACGGCGGGGAGCGCGGCGGACAGGCCCACCGCGTACACCCGGGAGCGGGCCTCCTCCCACCCGGCCGGTGGTGGCGTGCCCGCCTCGGCCGCGGCGGCTTCGGTTTCCGTGCTCATCCGGCGAGCCTAGCGCCGGGGCACGTGGCCCGCGGGTTCAGTGGTCGCCGCCGCGAAGCTGGTCGACCGCGTGCTGCAGGATCGGCCCGAGCACCGCAAGGCCGTCGCGGGCGCCGCCCCGCGAGCCGGGCAGGTTGACCACGAGCGTCCGGCCGGTCACCCCGGCCAGCCCGCGGGACAGCGCCGCGGTCGGCACGGTGTCGCGGCTGTACGCGCGGATCGCCTCGGCGATGCCGGGGATCTCGTAGTCGAGCAGCGCACGGGTCACCTCGGGCGTGCGGTCGGTCGGGGTGATGCCCGTGYCACCGCTGGTCAGCACCACGTCCACACGTTCCTCGCGGGCGGCGAGCAGCGCCTCACCGACCGGATCGCCGTCCGGCACCACCACCGGCGGGTCGACCTCGCAGCCCAGCTCCCGCAGGCCGGTCACGAGCAGCGGGCCGCTGGTGTCCTCGTACACCCCGGCGGCGGCCCGGTTGGAGGCCACGATCACCCGGGCCCGGATCACGGCCGGTCCTCCGGCCGGACCCATTCGCCGGTCTTGCCGCCCTCCTTGCGGAGCACCCGGACGGCCTCCACCGAGGCGGCCGGGTCGACCGCCTTCACCATGTCGATGAGAGCGAGGCCGGCGACCGCCACCGCGGTCAGCGCCTCCATCTCGACGCCCGTCCGGTCGGCGGTCTTCGCGGTGGCGGTGATCTCGACCGTGTCGGCGGTCAGGTCGAGGTCGACGGTGACGCCGTGCAGCGCGATCGGGTGGCAGAGCGGGATCAGGTCGGGCGTGCGCTTGGCGCCTATGATGCCGGCGAGCCGGCCGACGGCCAGCGCGTCGCCCTTGGGCAGGCCGTCGCGCCGCAGCAGCTCGACCACCTCGGCGGTGGTGCGGAGCCGGCCGGCGGCGACCGCGAGCCGGCCCGAGACCGGCTTGGCGGAGACGTCGACCATCCGGGCCGCGCCGGCCGGGTCGACGTGGGTGAGCTGCGCGGGTTCGGTCACGGCCCGACCCTATCCGCCGGGTACGACGACGCGCGTGCTCCGGGCCGTCGGCGGGGAGGAGCGCCGTGTCGGGTGCAGATCCACGACGCCCCTCCCTCACCTACCCACCGCCGATTCGCTGGGGGGAACTGGCGGTGGGGGCCTTCGCTCGGCCTGGCCCACCCTGGCGGTGAGCCCTCCCCGTAGCCGATGGCGGGACGCTAACGAACGCTGCGATAAGAAATCGATAAGCCGGGTCAGGTCGGTGGTGACGGCATCGCGGCGAGCTGCCGCCGCAACTCGTGACGCTCCGGGGCGCCCATCCGTTCGAAAATCGCCAGGGCCCGTTGCCGGTACCGTCGCGCCTCGACCGGCTGCTCGTCCACCAGGTGCTCCGCCAAACCGCTGAGGGCGCGGGCCTGCTCGTACGGGTGGGCGATCCGGGTGGCGATGGCGAGGGCTTCCTCGAGCACGGCGGCGGCCTCCCCGCCTCGGCCGACGGCTCGCAGGGTGACGGCCAGCTCGTTGCGCGCCTCGGCTTGGACCTGCTGCTCACCGGAAGCGGCGGCGGCCTCGATGGCGGCTTCATGATGCCGCAACGCCTCCTCGTAGCGGCCGAGCTGGCGGTAGGTCCCGGCGAGGTCGCTGATCGTCTCGGCGCGGGCGAAGCCGCTGCCGGTGCGGTCCCGAAGCGCCAGCGAGGCGCGTAGCAGGCGCTCGGCCTGCGCGTTCTGCCCGAGCCGGTACCTGACGCCTCCCAGGTGCCCCAGCGCGTTCGACATGTGGAACGGGTCCTGCCTGGTGCGCGCGACGAAGAGGTGGAGCCGGTGAACGGCCATCGACTCGTCGTACCGGCCGAGGCAGCGGAGCGTGAGGCCGAGGTTGGGCAGAACGGGAAGGGTGTCCAGCACGTTGCTGCGCAGAGTCAGGCGGTTGATCTCCAGCGACTGCTGAAGTCGACCGGTGAGCCAGTACACCACGCCGAGGTTGAACCGCGCCCGCTGCGCGCCCGCTGCGTCCCCGAGCCCGGTGAGGATCGAGACGACCTCGTGCAGGTGGGTGGAGGCGTCCTGGAAAGCGCCGGTACGCACACAGGCCGACGCGAGGTAGTTGTGCATGAGAGCCACGGCGTGCCGATCTCCGCACCGTCGGGCCGCTGCCAGACCCGCGGAGTGGGTGACCGAGATGTCGTCGAAGTAGCCCCGGGTGTAGAAGAAGCGCCAGCTGGCGCGCGCGAGCCGCCAGGCCATCGGTTCATGGCCCTCCTCAGCCGCCTGGCGGGCGAAGGCGATCAGATTCAGGCGCTGGTCCTCCAGCCAGTCCAGATCGCCGTGCTCGCGTCCGACGAGCAGGTCCGCGCGGCGCGGCTCCCCGAGCCGCAGGTGCAGCGCGAGTACGCCGCTGTCCTCGGTCTGCGCCGAGGCCCGCACCACCGAGTGCAGCAGGTGATCCAGCAGGTTCTGTACCGCCGCGTGGCGCGCCGGCCGCTCGTCCTCCTCCCGGGCCAACTCGGCGGCGTACCGCCTCATCAGATCGTGCAGGCGGTACCGGCCCGCCGCGGTCTCCTGCACGAGGTTGCGGTCCACCAGTTCGTCGAGGACGTCCGCCGCCTCCCGCCACGGCAGATCGTTTAGGGCGGCGACCATGGCGGTGTCGAGGTGACCGCCGGTGACCAGCCCGAAGGATCGGAAGGTTCTCCTGCACGCCTCGTCGAGCGGCTCGTACGACTCGGCGAACGCCTCGATCACGCTCCGCGCCTCGGTCCGGAGACCGGGAAGGATCATCGATCTGTCGTTCAACCTGTCGACGAGATCGGAGATCCGCCAGTCCGGCCGGTGAGCGAGGCGGGTGCCGGCCAGCCTGACCGCGAGGGGCAGACAGCCGCAGATGCCGACCAGGCGGCGTGCGGCCTCCCGTTCGGCTGTCACCCGCCCGTCCCCGACAAGTGTCGTGAGCAGTTGCAGCGCCTCGGGCTCGGAGAGAACGGCGAGGGACACCGGCGGCCGTTCGGTGAGCGCCAGCAGGCGACGCCGGCTGGTGACGAGCACCACCGCCGGCCCGGAGGTGGGCAGCAGCGGTTCTACCTGCCGGCTGTCGGCGGCGTTGTCGAGCACCACCATCGCGGCCCTCGTGGCGAGTTCTCGCCGCCACATTTCCAATCGATCGGGCAGTTCCATCGGTATCCGGCCGGCCGGCACACCCATTTGGCGAAGAAGGATGTCAAGCGCTGCGGTAGGCGTCATCCGCGTGTCCTCGGTGTGCCCGCGCAGGTCGACGAAGAGCTGCCCGTCGGGGAAGCGTTCGGCCAACCGCGAGGCCACGTGCAGGGCGAGAGTCGTCTTGCCGCAGCCCGCCATGCCGTCGATCAGGCGGATCGTCGGGACTCCGCCGGACCGCTCGCGCACGTCGTGCAACAAGCGATCGACAATTTCCTTCCGGCCGACGAAATCCGGCACCGTGCGCGGCAGCCAGTCATGCGTACGGGATCTTTTCCGAATTGTTTCCGCCTCGGTGACGGAGTTCGGGACCCGCCGACGGGCGAGGGCGGCCGCGACCCGCAACTGCTCCATCTCCTCGCTGGGCGGCACGCCCAGTTCGCCGGTGAGGGCCTCGCGCGCGGCGCGGTAGACGGCCAGCGCGCCACCCGCGTCACCGGCCGCGGTGAGGGCACGCATCAGGAGACACTGCGCGCGCTCCCACAGAGGCTGACGCGAGACCTCCTCACGCAGCAGCGACGCCGCCGATTCCGGGCGCCCCAGGATGAGATGCGCCTCCGCCAGCGACTCCAGGGCTGCCCGGCGTTCCTGGCTCGCGGCCTCTCGCCGGGCGGTCAGCACCGGCCCCAGCGTCAGCCCGGCGAGCAGCGGGGCCACCGCGGCGCCCACATCCTCCAGCAACGGGACCGCCTGCGCCGGCGCTCCCGCCCGCATCAGTTCCCGAGCGTGGCGCCAGCGCGCGGTCAGCCGGTACAGGTCGATGAGGCTCTCGTCGGCGAGGAGTCGGTAGCCACCGGGCTCACGGACGATCCTGAGCCTGTCATCCGCGTACGAGTCGAGGCTGCGACGCAGGTTGCCGGCGTAGGTCCGGACATTGGCGATCGCGGAGCGAGGCGGATCGTCGGGCCACAACTCGTCCACCAGGTCGTGCATGGGGACCAACTGATTGGCCCGCACGACCAGCAGCGCCAGAACCAACTGCTGTTTGGGGGTTCCAAGCGAAAGGCCCGCGGCGCCGATCCGCACCGCCAGACCACCGACCACTTGGATTTCCATGCTGCTGTTCCGGCCCCAGTCGGCTCTTGTCCACGGGCACACGGGAGCGTAATCGATTAGTCACAAACCCGTTGCCCCGGCAGCGGTCTCGCACACCGACACCACTCTCGTCCGACCCGGCGGTGAAAGCCGCCCAAAGCACGGTTGTAATGTTCCGCCGCCACGGCGACGCTACAGGCGACGTAAGGCTTCTCAGGCCATTCCCATGGCGCTGAGCGACTACGCGGGTACATGAAGGAGACGATCGGCTCCGCTCCGCATACACCCCGTGGACACAACGTCATTTACTCCGCAATAGTTACTTATATTGCGCATACCGACATTAATGCTTCCTTATCGCCCTACCTACGCTCTAACCTGCTCTTCCAAGACAGGGGGCGCCACGAAGCGCCAAGAGAGATATGCGAGGAGGGTCGTGACAATGCGCAGCACCGAATGGAACTGACGAACCTTTTGGTCATCAAGCAACCACGACCCGTTTCGATATCCAAGGAGGCGGCAAAATGCGTAGCACCGAATGGAACTGAGAGTTCTCATATTTCCGGCGAAGGGGTAGGCTGCCGCTCATCGCATTCCGACGGTGAGCGGCGGGTGATGCCGGTTGAGCCGAACAGCGGACGGCCGACAAGCCGTCGAGCCCATGCTGCGCGTGATCGTGTCCGTCTTGAGCGTGTGCGCGACGTTCGTCGCGCTCGCCGCACTGATCGCCGTCTGGACAGAGCCACCGGACTCCGTACGTGACCTCGTCACCGTCACGGCCCTGGTGGTGACGGTCGCCCTGGCCACAGTCATCAAGACGCCGGTGCGAATCCGGTCGACCACAGTGGCCTTCGCCTGGGTCGAGACTGCGATCGTCGTCGGTCTCGCCGTCGCGCCGGCCTCCTGGCTGATCCTGGCAACCGGCATCGGCGTAGCCTGCGGCTCGGTCACGCGACTCGCGCCCATCAAGACCRCATTCGGCGTCGCGAAGCACACGTTGGTTGCCGGGGGCAGCGCTCTCGTCATCCTGCTGCTCGGCAACGCGTGGCCGCCCCGCGAGCCGCTCCAGATCGTCCTGCTGCTCGGAGTCGTCTACCTCGTCGCGGCCGTGCTCGACGACCTACTCGCGATTCCGGTCATCGCGCTCGCGTCCGGCACGCCCATCGTGCGGCAGTTCCGCACCGACCTCGACCTGCGGGTGGCTGGCTTCGCGGTCCGCTTCCTGGTGGCCGCCTGCACCGTACTCATCCTGCGGGCCGATCCCCGGCTGCTGCTCGCCGTGCCGGCACTGGTGCTCAGCCTCCACCTGGCCTATTCCACGCGGATCCGCACCCGCACCGAGCAGCAGGCGTGGCAACGACTCGCCCGCGCCACCGACGCGCTCAACGTGGTCGACCTCGACCAGGTGCTGACCACCGCAGTCACCGAAGCCAGCGAACTCTTCTCCGCCGACGAGATCGAGATCGAACTGCGCGACGGCGGACGCACCGTCCGCGGCAACGCCGCAGGCATCGCGTACGACGGAACGTCGCCCCAGCCCAGCGACATCGACGGCCGGGTCATGCCGGTCGCGCTGGAAGGCCACAACCGCACCGACGACCTCGGCGTGCTGCGGCTACGGTTCGCCGGTCCGGTCGAACTCTCCGAGCGCGAGCAGTACACCCTGCGTACCTTCGCCTCCGCCCTGTGCACCGCGGTCCGCAACGCCCAGGCGTACGCCGAACTCGCCCGCATCGCCGAGGACCACGCCTACGCCGCCACCCACGACGCCCTCACCGACCTGTCCAACCGGCGTCACCTGCTGGACGAGGGCAGCGCCCAGCTCACCACCCGGCACGCCGACGGCGTCACCGCGCTGGTGCTGATCGACCTCAACCACTTCAAGGAAGTGAACGACACCCTCGGCCACGGCGCCGGTGACCAGGTGCTGATCCAGGTCGCCGAGCGGCTGCGCGACGCCGCTCGCCCCGACGACCTGGTCGCCCGGCTCGGCGGGGACGAGTTCGCCGTGCTGCTGCGCGGCCTGCCCGCCCCGGCCGTCGCCTCCCACCGCGCCGAGGCCCTGCTCAACGCCCTGCACGACCCGCTCGACGTGGACGGCATGCGGATCAGCGTGGAAGCCAGCGGCGGCATCGCCGTCGCCCCCGCCACCGGCGGGATGCCCGAGCTGCTTCGCCGCGCCGACGTGGCCATGTACCAGGCCAAACGCGCCGGTCAACGACTCGCCACCTACGCCCCCGCCCGCGACACCGCAGACCTCAGCCGGCTCACCCTCGGCGGGGAACTGCCCCGCGCCGTCGCCGACCACGAGTTCACAGTCAACTTCCAGCCCATCGTCGACCTCGCCGGCGGCGAGGTGATCGGCGCGGAGGCCCTCGCCCGCTGGCACCACCCCACCCACGGGCTCATCGACCCACTGCGCTTCCTCGAAGCGGTGGAACGCTCCGGCCTGCTGCCCGCGTTCGCCGAGGCGATCCTCGACCAGGCGCTCATCGCCGCCGGCTCCTGGCGCGACGCCGGCTTCGACCTGCCCGTCTCGGTCAACGTGTCACCCCGCAGCCTGCTCGACGCCCGCTTCCCCGGCGCGGTCCTGGCCCGGCTGCGCGCCCACGACCTCCCGCCGGACCGGCTCGTGCTGGAACTCACCGAGACGCTCACGCTCAGCCAGCTCGACGTCGTCGACCGCGTCCTCAGCCGCCTGCGCGACTCCGGCGTCCGCCTGGCGCTCGACGACTTCGGCACCGGATATTCGTCGCTCTCCCTGCTCTCCCGCATCCCCGTACACGAACTGAAGATCGACCGCAGCTTCGTCACCGCCATGGAGACCGCGCCCGAGGCCGCCGCCGTCATCCGCTCCACCCTCGACCTCGGCCGCAGCCTCAACCTCACAGTCGTCGCCGAGGGCGTGGAGAGCGAACCCCAGCGCCGCGCCCTCTGGGAACTCGGCTGCGCCGCCGGCCAGGGCCACCTGTTCGCCCGGCCACTGCCCGCCGCCGCGCTGCTCGCCAGCCTCCAGCGCGGCCACGGCGGCCGCACCGGCGCGCTCGCCCCGGCACTGCACGACGCGGGCGCCGTGATCCGCCTCCCCGGACGCCGCGCCGGCGGCGCCCGC
>NZ_LYXF01000049.1:0-21014 GCF_001709195.1 Micromonospora sp. II
GCCACGGCCAGGTTCACGGTGGTGGTCGTCTTACCCACGCCGCCCTTCTGGTTGGCGACGCACATCACCCGGGTCCGGTCCGGGCGGGGCATGGTGACCTCGCCACTGGGATTCAGGATCTGCACGGCGCGCATCGCCTCCATAGCCAACGGTGGATCATCCTCTTCGCGCGTCGGGGTTTCACGTGAAACGTACGTGCTGGCGTCTACCTCGTCGCCGTACCCGCTCGCCTGTGGCGTGTCGGACGGCGTCACGGTGACCTCGGGAGCGGCCTGGTGCGGCACGGCCGAGACGGGCGGCTGGGGTTCGAAGCGAGCGGGCACCGCGACGTTCGCCCGCACCGCGGCCGGTCGCGGCGTCGGCGCGTTCGCCGGGCCGTCTGCCGGGTCGAGCGGGTCACGGGCCGGCGGGACGTTCGCCGGCGCCGACGAGACGGGCCGTACCGAACCGGCGGGCGGCGTGTCCCGCCGCTGCGGCGGCGGCTCGGCCGGCGGGTAAGAGGCGGACGGATCGCGGGGCTCGTTCACCGTCCACTCCCGGTAGTTGGTTTCACGTGAAACGGGGCCGGGGGATTTCCCTCCGGGCCCGGTCAACCGTGGATCGTCGTACCTGCCGTCGTCATGCACCTGTCATCCCTACCCGCTCCGGATGGTCGGTCCGCACCCGTCGAATCGAATACCGGGCCCTCGCCCGGCGTGGTCGGCTCGGCGGGAACCATCGGGTTCGGGTGCCGCCCGGCACCGCCGTTCCACACTATCGACGCGCGGTCAGCCTACGGCCGACGGGCGCGGTGGGTCCATGTCGGGTTGTGATCGATCGCGTCACGCCCACCCGGTCCAACGACCGGGTGGGCGTCCGGACAGCCGTTTCGGTCAGCGGTCGCCACGACGGCGGCCGCCACGCGACCGCTTCGGCTTCTTGGCCCGGCGCGGGTTCACCACGCGCTCACGGACCACCTCGATCACGGTCGCCGGGGGCTCGATCACCCCGTCGCCGCACCGGTGCAGCTCCGGCGTGCCGCCGCCGAGGCGTACCACCGCTTCGGTGTGCTCGGCGATCTCCTCGGCGGCCGAGGCGCCCTTGAGCGCCACCAGGCGGCCGCCGGAGACCAGCAGCGGCAGGCACCAACCGGCGAGCCGGTCCAGCGGCGCCACCGCGCGGGCGGTCACGATGTCGGCGGAGAGCGGCTCCCGGTCTCGCGACCCGGCCGCCGCCTCCTCGGCCCGCCCGCGGAAGACGCGGACGTCGCGGGTCAGGCCGAGGCGTTGCACCGCCTCGATCAGGAAGGAGGTACGCCGCGCGAGCGGCTCCACGAGCGTCACTGTGAGATCGGGACGCGCGATCGCCAGCACCAGGCCGGGCAGTCCGGCGCCGGAGCCGACGTCGATCACGCTCGCCCCCTCCGGGATCCGCTCGGCCACCACCGCGCAGTTGAGCAGGTGCCGGTCCCAGAGCCGCGGCGTCTCGCGGGGGCCGATCAGACCGCGCACGACGCCGTCGGTGGCAAGCAGTTCCGCGTACGCGGCGGCGAGGTCGAGCCGATCGCCGAAGAGCGCGCGGGCCGCCTCCGCCAGTTCCGGCGGCAGCGTCGCGGACGCCGGGTCGGGGGCGGCCGTCGACTCCGCACCGTCCACAGGGGATGGCGTGTCCTCCGCCGGCTCCGCGAACACCGGGTCGGCCGCAGCAGCCGCGGCCACCGGTGCCACGTCCGCCGCCGGCTCACCGGAGAAGGCGGGCATCACGTCCATCGCCGGGTCGGCGGGCTCGACCCCGGTCACCACCGCCGGCTCGGCCGAGAAGGCGGGCTCGCCGGGGTCGGTCGCGGCCCTTTCCGGGTACGCCGGGTCGGCCGGCCCGTCGTCGTCGGAGAAGACCGGGTCGACTGTGGGATCGGGGCGCACAGCCGACGGCCCGGGCGGCGTACCACCCGGGCCGGCCACGGCGCCTGCCGTCGTCTCGTCGGAGATCACGGACCTCAGTCCGTCACCGGACGGACGACGATGCGGCGGTTGGGCTCGACGCCCTCGGACTCGCTCTCCACGCCGCTCATCGCGTTCACCACGTCGTGCACGCACTTGCGCTCGAACGCGGACATCGGCTCCAGGCGCACCGGCTCACCGTGCTCCTTGACCTTCTCGACCGCGTTCTTCGCCACGGCGGCCAGTTCCTTGCGCCGGGCGGCCCGGTAACCGCCGACGTCCAGCAGCAGGCGGCTCGGCGTGCCGGTCTGGCGGAACACGGCCAGCCGGGCCAGTTCCTGGAGCGCCTCCAGGGTCGCGCCGCGCTGGCCGACCAGGTTCTGCAGCCGTCCGCCGACCACTTCGACTACCGGACGGCCGCCGGAGACCAGCTCGTCGATGTCGCCGTCGTAGTCGAGGATGTCCAGCAGACCCTCGACGTAGTCGGCGGCGATCTCACTCTGCCGGAACAGGTCGCTGTCGGCCGGGGCCTTCTTCTCCCGGGCCTCGCCCGAGGCGTCCTCGGTCTCGGTGGCGGCGGTAACGGGGGTCTCCTCGTCCAGGGACTGGTCGGCGCTGGGGATGCTGGTCTCGGTCACGGGTCTCATCTCCGTACTCGCTCGGCCGGACCGTTCGGGGGTCCGCTGGTCTCCCGGGGCCGGCGGGAGGTTCGCCGGTTGCCCTCGGGCACGTCTGTACGGGCCAGTTTCGCCCGCGGCCGCGCGTCGCGCGGCGATTCCGGCCCGGCGCCGACTCCTCGGATGGCAGCACGTGACCGGAACGGGCCACCGCCGGTGTCGCGGCGGTGGCCCGGTGGAACTCAGCCCTGTCGCTTGGCGGGCCGGCTGCCGCCCTTCTTCGGGTTGACCGGCTTGGCGCCCGGCTTCGGTCCGGCCACCTTCGGCGCCGCGGCCGGGGCCTTCGCCGGCTGGGCCGCCTTGCGGCCGAACAGGCCACCGGTCTTGGCCGGCTGCACCGGGCCCTTGCCGCCGGTGTTCTTGGCGGCGGTGGTGCTCTTCGCGGTGGGCGGCGGCGGGAACTTCCGCAGCACCCACTGCTGCTGGCCGAGCGTGAAGAGGTTGTTGGTGACCCAGTAGATGATCACACCGATCGGGAAGATCGCGCCCGAGATCAGCAGCGACAGCGGGATGCCGTAGAGCATCAGGCGCTGCACCATGCGCTGCTGCGGGTCCTCGGCCCAGCCGGTCTTGAGGATCATCTGACGGCTGGTCAGGTAGGTGGTGGCGATCATGATGATCACCAGGATGCCGGCGACGACCTTGACGGTGCCGGTGTTCGCGCCCAGCCGGCTGAGCTCCTCCGCGGTGGAGCCGAACTTGCCGGAGATCGGCGCGGTGAAGAGCGTCGCGTTCGAGGCGCTGTTGAACTGGTCGACAGTCCAGCCGTACAGGGTCTTGCCCTGGTTGTCCGGGCTGAGGCGGCGCAGCGTGTGGAACAGGCCCAGGAAGACCGGGATCTGGAGAAACATCGGAAGGCAGCCCATGAGCGGGTTGGCCTTTTCCTTCCGGTAGAGCTCCATCATCTCTTTCTGGAGCGTCTCCCGGTCACCCTTGTGCTTCTCCTGGAGCTCCTTCACCTTCGGCTGGAGCGCCTGCATGGCACGCTGCGACTTGATCTGCTTGACGAAGACCGGGAACAGGATCACCCGGACCGTCACCACCAGGAAGATGATGGCGAGGATCCAGGCCCAGTTCGTACCGATCACGGCCCCGACCGGAACTCCGATGGCGTCCCAGGCCGAGTGCCAGGTCAGCAGGATCCACGAGATCGCGTAGTAGATCCAGTCGAGACTAAACACTCAGGCTCCAGTCACGTCGGCACGGCGGCGGTCGCCCGGCTCCGGAACCGGGTCGTGTCCACCTGGGTGGAAGGGATGGCAGCGCGACAGCCGACGGACCGTCAGCCAGGCGCCCCGCAGCGCACCGTGCCGGGACACCGCCTCCATGGCGTAGGCACTGCACGACGGGTAGAACCGGCAGCGGGCCGGCAGAGCCGGACTTATCCACCGACGGTACGCGATGATAGGCGCCAGCAGCATGCGGGCACCGCTTGTGGGCGACGGAGTCGCGGTCGGGCCGGTCACCGCGACCGCCGTCCCCGGGGGGAACGCGCGGCGGCGAGAGCGGCGTCGAGGTCGGCCCCGAGCCGGGTGTACGTCGCGTCGGCGGCTGCCGGCAGCGCGCGTACCACGAGGGTCGTGCCGGCGGGCAGCTCGGCCAGCCGCTCGCGGACCAGGTGCCGGAGCCGGCGGCGGACCTTGTTCCGGACCACCGCGCCGCCGACGGCCTTGGACACGACGAAGCCGGCGCGGCTCGGTGCGGAGGTCTCCGCACCGCTGGTCCGCGCCGGCTCCGGCGAAGGTGTCGCGGTGGTGCCGATCGGCTCGGGGATGGTCAGGTGGACCACGACGGCGCCACGGCCGACGCGTCGGCCACCGCGAACCGCTGCGGCGAAGTCGCTACTGCGCCGCAGTCGTTGCGCGGCGGCCAGCACGACTGCCCACGTCCCCGGACCGGACCTGTCGGCCTCAGGCCGACAGGCGGGCGCGGCCCTTGGAACGACGGGTAGCGATGATGGCGCGGCCGGCACGGGTGCGCATGCGCAGCCGGAAGCCGTGGGTCTTCGCGCGCCGGCGGTTGTTCGGCTGGTAGGTGCGCTTGCTCACGTCAGGCTCTCCGTTGTCGTACGCCCCGCGCGGCGGATCGCCCGGGGTCGTGTGCTGGTCCAGGCCACCTTGTCGGTGACCTCCGATCGGCGCTGCCGTGACGCGCTCCCCGGCGATGCGAGGTGACAGCCACGGACAGCAAGCATCAATCACCCTAGCAGAGGGCGAGAGAGCAGCCGCTCCAGCCTACGCAGGGGCGCAATGACCGTCAAACGTCACACTCGGGCGTCCGACCTGCGTCGGAACGACGACCGAAGGGGCGGTTTTCACTGATGTTGCCAACGTCGTCAGGGTGTCGCCGGTTGATGGCGTGGGGTCCGCGCTGTTAGCGTGCCCGATTGCGGTCGGCGTCGGGGGTCCGGGGTTTGTCGCCGATCGGCAAGACCGGACACGCTGTTGAATCGTTCGGCACGGTGAACCCGCTTCAGCGCCTCCGTGGATCGAGGGGGGCAGGTCCGACCCGCGTCCGGTGGGCGGTCACAATCGGTCGGTACACAGGCTGTGGATAACTTGTGGATGACGACCGGTCAGCCGTCCGGGCGGGCGTGAGGAGCAGGCGAGGGGGTGGCACGACGGTGACCGGAGCGACCGACCTGGCCGCGGTGTGGACGGCGACCACCGACGAACTCGCCGACGAGATCATCTCCGCGCAGCAACGGGCGTACCTCCGGCTCACCCGGCTGCGGGCGATCGTCGAGGACACCGCGTTGCTCTCGGTGCCGGACGCCTTCACCCGCGACGTGATCGAGTCACGGCTCCGCCCGGCCATCACCGAGGCGCTGAGCCGCCGGCTCGGACGGCCGATACAGGTGGCCGTCACCGTACGGGTCACCGAGGACCCGGGCGCCCGCCCGGCCGGCACCGTCTACCGCAGCAGCCCGGAACCGCTCCCCGAGCACGACGGCGCCGCTCCGCTGCCCGGCTTCGACCAGGCCGCCCCGACCTTCCCGTCGCCCCGCCCGGAGCCCGGCTACGCCGACTCCCGCCCCGAGCCCGGTTACGCCGAGTCCCGCCCGGAACAGCAGCTGGACGAACCGGCGCCCCGGCAGCGGACCGCGGACGGCGGCCGGCCCCACCTGATCCCCGCCGGCCGGGACGCGCAGGACACGCTCTTCAGCGCCGCGTTCGCCGAGCCGCTGCGCGCCGCGCCCGAGCGCCGCGCCTTCGACGAGCGCACGCGCATCGAGCCGTCCGCTCCCGACGCCGGGGGTTACGAGCCGCGCTACCGGGAGAACCCGGCCGCCGACCCGGGGCCGATGCGCGGCCTGCCCCGCGACGGCGCCACCGACAACGGCCCCGGCCGGGGTGGCGCCGACCACCACCGTCCGGGTGGCGGCGGCCAGGCCGACCGCAGGCTCCCCGGCGGTACGGAGAGCGGCGGCAACCGGCTCAACCCGAAGTACATGTTCGAGACGTTCGTCATCGGCTCGTCCAACCGGTTCGCGCACGCGGCGAGCGTGGCGGTGGCCGAGTCGCCGGCCAAGGCGTACAACCCGCTGTTCATCTACGGCAGCTCGGGACTGGGCAAGACCCACCTGCTGCACGCCATCGGGCACTACGCGACGACGCTCGGCAACGCCCGCTCGGTCCGGTACGTCTCGACCGAGGAATTCACGAACGACTTCATCAACTCGCTGCGCGACGACAAGACCAGCGCGTTCCAGCGCCGCTACCGGGACGTGGACATCCTCCTGATCGACGACATCCAGTTCCTGGAGAACCGGGAACGGACGCAGGAGGAGTTCTTCCACACCTTCAACACGCTGCACAACGCCAACAAGCAGATCGTGATCACGTCCGACCGCTCGCCGAAGCAGCTCGCGACGCTGGAGGACCGGCTGCGTACGCGCTTCGAGTGGGGCCTGCTCGCCGACATCCAGCCGCCGGACCTGGAGACGCGGATCGCGATCCTGCAGAAGAAGGCCGCCCAGGAGCGGCTGTTCGCACCGCCGGACGTGCTGGAGTTCATCGCCTCCCGGGTGTCGAACTCGATCCGCGAACTGGAGGGGGCCCTGATCCGGGTCACCGCCTTCGCCAGCCTCACCCGTTCCTCGGTCGAACTGTCGCTGGCCGAGGAGGTGCTGCGGGACTTCATCCCGGACGGCGCCGGCCCGGAGATCACCGCGGACCAGATCATGGTGTCGACCGCCGACTACTTCGGGGTGAGCCTGGAGGACCTGCGCGGCCACTCCCGGTCCCGGGTGCTCGTGAACGCCCGCCAGGTGGCCATGTACCTGTGCCGCGAGCTGACCGACCTGTCGCTGCCCCGGATCGGGCAGGCGTTCGGTGGCCGGGACCACACCACAGTGATGCACGCGGACCGCAAGATCCGCCAGCAGATGGCGGAGCGGCGCTCGCTCTACAACCAGATCGCCGAGCTGACCAACCGCATCAAGCAGAACACCTGACCCTGCTCCGCGCCGCCCGCGCACTGCCCGTCCGGCGGCTCCGGCGGTGATCAAGGAGTTTGTGTCGGGAAGACACGTCATTCCTGCCCCGAACTCCTTGGTCAACAGGGCGGGGCTGCTGCGCAGGAGTCCGCCGACCCGAGCGCCTCGCCCAGTGTCTGCACGGACCCCGACCGCAGATCTTGGAAGGAAACGGCCGCCACAGGGGCCCTCGCCTTCCAAAGATCTCTGCGGAGCCGGGGCTTGGCCCTCGCACGAGTCGCCCGGGCCCCGAGCCCCACCGAAACTTTGCGTCGATCATGAGGTTGACGGCGACAAACCGGGCGCCAACTGCCGCCAACTTCATGGTCGACACGTGCGGGGCGGGAGCCGGAGGGCGGGCGGGGACGGGGGCGGCGCGCCGAGGAAGGCTCGTGTCGACGCCCTGTTGACGTGATGAAGGTGACCACGGGACGCCCGACAGGCGGCTGACGGCAAGCCGACAGCACGGGTTCGTTGACCCTCGACCCGGTGGAGGGCCCAGGATCGGCGCTGTGTTCGTCCACAGCTCGTACCTCTTGTCCACAGCCCCTGTGTCACAGGCAGTGGACAACCACCGTCCGCACCCGGCCGGTTACCCACAGACTGTGGACAACTCCTGGGGACGAGGCTGTGGACGCCTGGGGATGACGATCACGTTGTCCCCAGATGACAGGTCGCCTGTGGGCGAGCTGTTGAAGGTTCTGGGGATTAAGGCGGTCGACGCTGTCGGCGCTGTCCACAGCGCTGGGGAGAAAACCGGTGGATTAGCGGTGGACAACCGGTGGACAGCCGTGGAAAACCCGGCGGCTGGCGGGGGCTGTGGACCGGGACACGAGTTTTACCCCCGGTTCTCCACAGCCAAACCACCGGTGGATAACGTGTCTGACCTGCGCAGAGGTTGGTTCTCCACAGTTTGCACAGGTGCGATGAAGACGATGAGTTATCTCTTCTAAACAACAAAAACCAATCATCACCGTTGGACTTCCTGTGGATCGGGCCGGAGCGCTGCCGTCGGCAGTCACCCCGGGCACCTGGATCCACGGGGTCGGGCGCACAGCCGATGCCCGCGCGCCCTAAGGTGCGATGGGTACCCGCACGGTCGGGCGGGACGGGTGGCAGCGGTCGGCATGAGAGAGTTGTCGCTGACGTCGACGCGGAGGCATTGATGAAGTTCCGAGTGGAGCGCGACGCGCTCGCCGAGGCGGTCGCGTGGACCGCCAAGAGCCTGCCCAACCGGCCCTCCGTACCGGTGCTGGCCGGGGTGATGCTCCGCGTCACCGACGGCAACCTGCAGGTCTCCGGCTTCGACTACGAGGTCTCCAGCCAGGTGACGGTCGAGGTGCAGGGTGACGCGGACGGCGCCGCCCTGGTCTCCGGCCGCCTGCTCGCCGAGATCACCAAGGCCCTGCCGGCCAAGCCGGTGGACATCGCCGCCGTCGGCGCCCACCTGGAGCTGGTCTGCGGCAGCGCCCGCTTCACGCTGCCCACCATGCCGGTGGAGGACTACCCGACGCTGCCGGAGATGCCGGAGAGCGCGGGCACCGTCGACGCCGCGGCCTTCGCCACGGCCGTGGCCCAGGTTGCGGTGGCCGCCGGCCGCGACGAGACGCTGCCGATGATGACCGGTGTACGCCTCGAGCTGAGCGGCGGCACGATGGCCATGCTGGCGACCGACCGATACCGCCTCGCGCTGCGCGAGATGGAGTGGAACCCGGACGACCCGGAGATCAGCCTCAACGCGCTGGTGCCGGCCCGTACGCTGCACGACACCGCCAAGGCGCTCGGCCCGCTCGGCGGCCACGTCACCATGGCGCTCTCCTCCGGCGGCGCCGGCGAAGGCATGATCGGCTTCTCCGGTGGCACCCGCCGGACCACCAGCCGCCTGCTCGACGGCGCCAACTACCCGCCGGTGCGTTCGCTGTTCCCGGCCGACCACAACGCCGAGGCCCGCGTCGCCGTCGCCACGCTCATCGAGGTGGTCAAGCGGGTCGCTCTCGTCGCCGAGCGCACCACCCCCGTGCTGCTCAGCTTCAGCGCCGACGGCCTTGTGGTGGAGGCGGGCGGCACCGAGGAGGCCCGGGCCAGCGAGGCGATGGAGGCCACCTTCACCGGTGAGCCGCTCACCATCGGCTTCAACCCGCAGTACCTCATCGACGGCCTGTCCAACCTCGGCGCCCAGCACGCCCTGCTCCGGTTCGTCGACGCGTTCAAGCCCGCGGTCATTTCCCCGGCCGGCGAGGATGGCGAGGTCATACCGGGGTACCGGTACCTCATCATGCCGATCCGCGTGTCCCGCTGATCGCAGGCAGCACGACCCTGACGTACGGAGGTAGGAGCAGATGCAGCTCGGCCTGGTAGGACTCGGCCGGATGGGCGGCAACATGCGGGAGCGGCTGCGCGCCGCCGGGCACGAGGTGGTCGGCTTCGACCACAACCCGGAGATCAGCGACGCCGCGAGCCTGACTGAGCTGGCCGAGAAGCTCCAGTCGCCCCGCGCGGTCTGGGTCATGGTTCCCGCCGGCGTCACCGACGCCACCATCGACGAGCTCGCCGAGGTGCTCGGCGAGGGCGACATCATCATCGACGGCGGCAACTCCCGGTTCAGCGACGACGCCCCGCGCGCCGAGCGGCTGAACGAGCAGGGCATCGGCTACATCGACGTCGGCGTCTCCGGCGGCGTCTGGGGCCGGCAGAACGGGTACGGGCTGATGGTCGGCGGCGCGCAGCAGCACGTCGAGCGCCTGATGCCGATCTTCGAGGCGCTCAAGCCCGAGGGCGAGTTCGGCTTCGTGCACGCCGGCCCGGTCGGCGCCGGCCACTACGCCAAGATGGTGCACAACGGCATCGAGTACGGCCTGATGCACGCCTACGCCGAGGGCTACGAGCTGCTGACCGCCTCCGAGCTGGTCACGAACGTTCCCGGCGTGTTCAAGTCGTGGCGCGAGGGCACCGTGGTCCGGTCCTGGTTGCTCGACCTGCTGGACCGGGCGCTCGACGAGGACCCGGAGCTGGCCGAGCTGAGCGGCTACACGGAGGACACCGGCGAGGGCCGCTGGACCGTGGACGAGGCGGTACGGCTCGCCGTGCCGCTCAACGTCATCACCGCGTCGCTGTTCGCCCGGTTCGCGTCCCGGCAGGACGACTCGCCCGCCATGAAGGCCGTCGCCGCGCTGCGCCAGCAGTTCGGCGGCCACGCCGTCCACAAGCGCTGACCGGTATCCACAGCCTGTGTACGTCCGCCGGCTCGAACTGGTCGACTTCCGCTCGTACGAGCGCGTCGGCGTGGACCTGGAGCCGGGGCCGAACGTGCTCGTCGGCGCCAACGGCGTCGGCAAGACGAACCTGGTCGAGGCGCTCGGCTACGTGGCGACCCTGGATTCGCACCGGGTCGCCACGGACGCCCCGCTGGTCCGGATGGGCGCCACCTCGGCGGTGATCCGCTGCGCGGTGGTGCACGAGGGCCGGGAACTGCTTGTCGAGCTGGAGATCGTGCCGGGCAAGGCCAACCGGGCCCGCCTCGGCCGGTCCCCGGCCCGGCGCGCCCGGGACGTCCTCGGCGCGCTGCGCCTGGTGCTGTTCGCGCCGGAGGACCTGGAACTGGTCCGCGGGGACCCCTCGGAACGTCGCCGCTACCTGGACGACCTGCTGGTCACCCGCCAGCCCCGCTTCGCCGGGGTACGCGCCGACTACGAGCGCGTGGTGAAGCAACGCAACGCGCTGCTGCGTACCTCGTACCTCGCTCGCAAGACCGGTGGCACACGCGGCGGTGACCTGTCGACGCTGGCCGTGTGGGACGCGCATCTGGCCCAGCACGGCGCGGACCTGCTCGCCGGCCGCCTGGAACTGGTCGCCGCGCTCACCCCGCACGTGGCGAAGGCGTACGACGCGGTGGCGGCCGGCCGCGGCGCGGCGGGCATCGCGTACCGGCCCTCGGTCGAGCTGCCCGAACCCGGCGCCGACCGCGCGGCGCTGGCGGAGGCGCTGGCCGCCGCGCTGACCGCGAACCGCGCCGCCGAGATCGAGCGCGGCACCACGCTCGTCGGCCCGCACCGCGACGACCTGGCGCTCACCCTCGGCCCGCTGCCCGCCAAGGGGTACGCGAGCCACGGCGAGTCGTGGTCCTACGCGCTGGCGCTGCGGCTGGCCGGGTACGACCTGCTGCGCGCCGACGGGATCGAGCCGGTGCTGGTGCTCGACGACGTCTTCGCCGAGCTGGACACCGGCCGGCGGGACCGGCTGGCCGAGCTGGTGGGCGGCGCGAGCCAGCTGCTCGTCACCTGCGCTGTGGACGACGACGTGCCGGCGATCCTGCGCGGCACCCGGTACGCGGTGGGCGACGGGACGGTGCGACGTGTCTGACGACGAGGTGCAGCTACCGCCCGCGCGGCTCGGGCCGGGACGCGACGCGCGTACCCCGGGAAAGCCCGCGGACGGCGAGCCGGGCGCGAACCTGCCGGAGGGCGCGACCGGGCCGGAACTGGCGCGGGCTGTGCTCGACGCGGCGAAGGCCCGGCGGCAGGCGGCGGCTCCCCGGCGGCGCGGCGCGGTCCGCGGCGACGGCGAGAAGCGGCTGCGCGGCTACTCCGGCCCGGGGCCGGACCCGCGCGACCCGCAGCCGCTGGGTGCGGTGCTGGACAAGCTGGTCAAGGCGCGGGGCTGGCAGCAGCCGGCGGCCGAGGCGACGGTGTTCGGCGCGTGGGAGAAGGTGGTCGGCCCGGAGGTCGCCCAGCACAGCCGCCCGGTGAAGCTGGAGGACGGCGAGCTGACGGTGGAGGCGCGCTCGACGGCGTGGGCGACGCAGTTGCGTCTGCTGGCGGGCTCGCTGTTGCAGCAGATCGCCCGCGAGGTCGGCCACAACGTGGTGCGCAAGCTGCACATTCACGGCCCGGCTGCGCCGTCGTGGTCGCGCGGCCCCCGGCGGGTACGCGGGCGCGGGCCCCGCGACACCTACGGCTGACCGTCGCCGCCCGAGCGCTGGGCCTCCCGCCGGGCGCGCTTGAGTTCGCGCTGCTCGCGGCTCCACTGCTTGCGGCGTTCCAGGTCCTGCTTCCAGGCTTCGCGGGCCAGCCGGGAGCCGCCCTGCACCGCGCCCTGGACCTGGGAGGGGCCGGCGAGGTTCTGGAACACCCAGCCCAACAGGCGGCCACCCTTGCCGGAGGCGTCGCCCACCTGCTCGTCGTCGCTCATCCCGCCGCCCTCCCTGTTTTGTGTGCAAACCATTGGTACACCAATCGTTGCTAGGATCGCAACGACGACGAGGAGGACGAGGTGACCGACCCGATCGAGGAGGACCCCCTGGCGCTGGAGCAGCAGGTCTGCTTCGCGCTGTCGGTCGCCGCCCGGAGCGTCGTCGCGGTCTACCGCCCGCTGCTGGAGCCGATGGGGCTCACCCACCCGCAGTACCTGGTCATGCTGGCGCTCTGGCAGCACGCGCCGCTGTCCGGGCGGGATCTGAGCCGGCTGCTCCAGCTCGACCCGGGCACGCTGTCACCGCTGCTCAAGCGGCTGGAGGCGGCCGGCTACATCCGGCGGGAACGCGACGCCGCCGACGAGCGCAGCCTGGCCGTCTCGCTCACCGCCGAGGGGCAGGCGCTGCGGACGCAGGCCGAGCGGATCCCGCCGGCCATCGTGCAGCGCCTGGGTCTGCCGCTGGCCGACCTGCGGCACCTGCACACGGCGCTGACCGAGGTGATCGCGGCTGCCAACCGGGCCACGTCTTCTTTCGGCGCTGCGACGCCCGGTCAGGCGTCGGCGTAGACCGCGAAGCCGCGCTCCGCGCAGCGCCGGTAGAAGGCCGCCAGCACGCTCAGCTCGGCGCAGGTGAAGTTCCACTGCGGCGGGTCGCCGCTCTCGTCGCGCAGCCGGTCCAGCCGGCTGTCCAGCCAGCGGAGCTGCTGCTCGGCGAGCCGCCCGTCACCCAGCAACGCGCGCAGCACCTCGCTCACCGACTCGAACGTGACCGCCTCGCCGTACGGCCGGTGCCGGGCGACGAACTTCTCCAGGCCCTCGGCGATCCACGAGCAGCCGTCCGGGTCGATCACCGGGTCCTCGTCCTCGGCCGAGTTCTCCGTGGCGTAGAGCACATTTTCCAGCCCGAGGATCAGGTCGACCAGTTCGGTGTACGCGGTCGCCCGTACCGTGCCGGTCTTGGCGATCAGCTCGGCGAGCGCGGCGGTCGGCGCGGAGATCCGGGGCACGTCCACGATCTCGCCGAAGTCCACGAACTCGGCCGGCGCGACCGGGTCGTAGAAGCGGCCGGTCCGCGGCCAGTGCACCGCGACGTTGTCCAGCCCCATCGGGCGTCACCTCTCACCAAGCGTTTTCGGACCATCTTCGACGATCGTCCCGGTTGCGGGGGCGAAAGATCAAGACCGCAACGGCGGCGCCGCAAAAGCTACGGCACGCCGGACCCGGCCGCGACCCCCGGTCGGGACAGCAGCCGATCACCGGTCGGATGATCGTCACGGCTCACGGTGGCCGGTGGCGCGGCGGTGCCCCGTTGGCGTGTAGGGGGAGTCGCGGGAGGCGCGGTTCGTCCGGCTACGGCATTCTCAGCCGCCTCGGAGAGGGTGCCGAGTGGCGGTTTGGTCGGCTCCGCACAGTAAGATTGAGAGCGAGACGAAAGACCCGAGACGGAGCGACGGGCAGGGGCCCTCCGGGCCCTCGATCATAGTCCCGCCTCGGGTCCGAGCCGATCGCGATCCGCGGGCAACCGTGGCGCCCGGCGTACACGATCCGTGCCTGGTGATCCCAGGGGCGGTCCGTGCGCGCCGACGTCGCGTCCTGTCCGCCGAACCCGCGCCCCCGCGCCCACGCGCGGCCGGTGCGAGAAAGTGGCCGAGCGTGGCAGCGGAGGACAACAAGAAGTACGGTGCCGAGTCCATCACCGTTCTCGAAGGCCTGGAAGCGGTCCGGAAGCGCCCCGGTATGTACATCGGGTCCACCGGCGAGCGCGGTCTGCACCACCTGGTGTGGGAGGTCGTCGACAACGCGGTGGACGAGGCGCTGGCCGGGCACTGCGACACCATCGACGTGGTGCTGCTGGCCGACGGCGGCGTCCGGGTGACCGATAACGGCCGTGGCTTCCCGGTCGACCTGCACCCGAAGCTGAAGAAGCCGGGTGTCGAGGTCGCGCTGACCGTGCTGCACGCCGGCGGCAAGTTCGACGGCAAGGCGTACGCGGTCTCCGGTGGCCTGCACGGCGTGGGCGTCTCCGTGGTCAACGCGCTGTCCACCCGGATGGCGGTCGAGATCCACAAGGACGGTTTCGTCTGGCGCCAGCGCTACGACCACTCCAAGCCGACGCCGCTGGAGAAGGGCGAGGAGACCGACCGCACCGGTTCGGCCGTCTCCTTCTGGCCCGACCCCGACGTCTTCGAGACCGTCGACTTCGACTTCCACACCATCTACCGGCGCCTCCAGGAGATGGCCTTCCTCACCCGGGGCCTCACCATCCACCTGCTCGACGAGCGGGTGCCGGAGGACGAGGACGGCAAGACCCGCGAGGTCACCTTCCACTACGAGGGCGGCATCGCCGACTTCGTCCGCCACCTCAACGCCTCCAAGAGCCCGATCCACAAGACGGTGGTCGAGTTCGGCGCCGAGGAGACCGGCATGTCGGTCGAGATCGCCATGCAGTGGAACGAGTCGTACGGCGAGTCGGTCTACACGTTCGCCAACAACATCAACACCCACGAGGGCGGCACCCACGAGGAGGGCTTCCGGGCCGCGTTGACGAGCGTCGTCAACCGCTACGGCGCCGACAAGAAGCTGCTCAAGGGCGACGAGCGCCTCTCCGGTGAGGACATCCGCGAGGGCCTGGCCGCGATCATCTCGGTCAAGCTCACCGACCCGCAGTTCGAGGGTCAGACCAAGACCAAGCTGGGCAACACCCCGGTCAAGGGCTTCGTGCAGCGGGTCTGCAACGAGTCGCTCGTCGACTGGTTCGACCGCAACCCGGCCGAGGCGAAGATCATCATCCAGAAGGCGTCCCAGGCGGCCCGGGCCCGCATCGCCGCCCAGCAGGCGCGCAAGCTCGCCCGGCGCAAGTCGCTGCTGGAGTCCGGCTCGATGCCCGGCAAGCTGGCCGACTGCCAGTCCACCGACCCGCGCGAGTCCGAGGTCTTCATCGTCGAGGGCGACTCGGCCGGCGGCTCGGCCAAGCAGGGCCGCGACCCGCGTACGCAGGCGATCCTGCCGATCCGCGGCAAGATCCTCAACGTGGAGAAGGCCCGCATCGACCGGGTGCTGAAGAACAACGAGGTGCAGGCGCTGATCACCGCGCTGGGCACCGGCATCCACGACGACTTCGACATCGAGAAGCTGCGCTACCACAAGATCGTGCTGATGGCCGACGCCGACGTCGACGGCCAGCACATCCAGACGCTGCTGCTCACGCTGCTGTTCCGGTTCATGCGGCCGCTGGTGGAGCTGGGGCACGTCTACCTGGCCGCCCCGCCGCTCTACAAGATCAAGTGGAACAAGAAGGGCGACGACGCCCAGTACGCGTACTCGGACCGGGAACGCGACGGGCTGATCGCGCTGCGCCAGCAGAAGAAGCCCAACGCCCGCCCGGACGACATCCAGCGGTTCAAGGGTCTCGGTGAGATGAACTACCCCGAGCTGTGGGAGACCACGATGAACCCGGCGACGCGCACGCTGCGCCAGGTCACGCTCGACGACGCCGCAACCGCGGACGAGCTGTTCAGCGTCCTGATGGGTGAGGACGTCGAGGCACGTCGGTCGTTCATCCAGCGCAACGCCAAGGACGTGCGGTTCCTGGACATCTGACGGACGCGCCGGGCCGGCCGGTGATCCACCGGCCGGCCCGGTAGTCCACAGAGTTATCCACAGTCTGAACGCTTTCCACAGCCGTTATCCACAGCGAGACCATGACTGAAGAGTCTGATAAGGGTTAACAGTGACCGATACTCCCGAGTCCACCCCGAACGAGCCGGAGACCCCGGAGACACTGGCCGCGGTCGTCCAGCACGACCGGATCGAGCCGGTCGGCCTCGAGGTCGAGATGCAGCGCTCGTACCTCGACTACGCGATGAGCGTCATCGTCGGGCGGGCCCTGCCGGACGTCCGGGACGGGCTCAAGCCGGTCCACCGCAAGATCCTCTACGCCATGTTCGACTCCGGCTACCGGCCGGACCGCGGGTACGTGAAGTGCTCCCGCGTCGTCGGCGACGTGATGGGCCAGTTCCACCCGCACGGCGACTCCGCCATCTACGACGCGCTGGTCCGGATGGCGCAGCCCTGGTCGCTGCGCTACCCGCTGGTCGACGGCAACGGCAACTTCGGCTCCCCCGGAAACGACCCGGCCGCCGCCATGCGCTACTGCCTCGTCGGCGATGCCCGCATCCGTACCGCCGAGGGTTCCGTCCGGATCGGCGACGTCGTGCCGGACGCTGCGGCGAGCAGCGAGACCGACGTCGACCTCAAGGTCCGCGACCGCAACGGCGACCTGGTCCGCGCCAGCAAGTTTTTCCACTCCGGCGAGCACCCGACGCTGCGGCTGCGCACCCGTGAGGGGTACGAGCTGACCGGCACCCACAACCACCCGGTGCTCTGCCTGGTGGACGTGGCCGGCGTGCCGACCCTGCTGTGGAAGCTGCTCGCCGAGATCGCCCCGGGCGACCGGGTGGTCCTGCAGCGCACCGTGCCGGACGAGATCGGCTACCCGATGCTGGAACACGTCGAGGCGGCCGTGCTCGCGGGCGCGTTCGTGTCCGAGGGGTGGGTGTCGGAGAATCGGGCGGGCTTCAACAACGTGGACCGGGAGTTCTTCGTCCGGGTCCTCACCGCCTACGACCTCGCGGTCGGCGGCCCTCGGTACGTCGCCGAGCGGGTCATCGCCTCCGGCAGCAGGCTGCACGAGCTCGACGTGCAGGACCTCACCGCGCTTCGGGCGAGCGTGCTCGGCGAGATGGTGGGCGCGCGGAGCGCCGGCAAGTTCGTGCCGGAGTTCGTCTGGCGCGGACCGGCCGCGGTCAAGCGGGCCTTCCTCCAGGCGCTGTTCGAGGGCGACGGTTCGTCGTCGCTGCTGCCCCGCCACACGATCCAGGTCTCGTACTCGACCCGCAGCGAGCGGCTGGCCCGCGAGGTGCAGCAGCTGCTGCTGGAGTTCGGCGTGGTCAGCCGGCAGTGCCGGTACGACAGCGGTGAGATCAAGGTCGTCGTCACCAACCGTAGGGACGCCCGGATCTTCGCCGCTCACGTCGGCTTCCTCGGCCGCAAGCAGGCCAAGCTGGAATCCGAGCTGGCCCAGGTGCCGGCGACTAGCACCGCGCTTTCCGGCGATCACGTGCCGTTCGTCGGGGACTTCGTCCGCGAGCACGGCGCGAGCCGCTGGACCGAACGCGACTGGCTGCGCCGGCACAACGTGGACCGGATCGAGCGCTGGGAGCGGGACCGCGACGAGATCGCGGCCCGGATCACCGAGCCCGGCATCCTCGACGTGGTCGAGCCGCTTGTCGACGGGCGCTTCTACTACGCCGAGGTGACCGAGATCACCGACGCCGGTGTGCGGCCGGTCTACAGCATCCGGGTGGACACCGAGGACCACTCGTTCGTCTCCGACGGTTTCGTCAGCCACAACACCGAGTGCAAGCTCGACCCGCTGGCGATGGAGATGCTGCGGGACATCGACGAGGACACCGTCGACCTGCAGGACAACTACGACGGCCGGGCCAAGGAGCCCACGATCCTGCCGTCGCGGATCCCGAACCTGCTGATCAACGGCTCCGAGGGCATCGCGGTCGGCATGGCCACCAAGATCCCGCCGCACAACCTGCGCGAGATCGGCGCCGCGGTGCAGTGGTGCCTGGAGCACCCCGAGGCCGACGAGGCCACCACGCTGGAAGCCCTGCTGGAGATCGTCAAGGGCCCGGACTTCCCGACCCACGGCCTGATCGTCGGCCAGGCGGGCATCCAGGACGCGTACCGGACCGGGCGCGGCTCGATCCGGATGCGCGCCGTGGTCGAGGTCGAGGAGGACAAGCGTGGCCGGCCGGCGCTCGTGGTCAGCGAGCTGCCGTACCAGGTCAACCCGGACAACCTCGCCGAGCGCATCGCCGAGCTGATCAAGGAGGGCAAGCTCGCCGGCATCGCCGACATCCGCGACGAGTCCTCCGGGCGTACCGGCATGCGGATCGTGCTCGTGCTCAAGCGCGACGCGGTCGCCAAGGTGGTGCTGAACAACCTCTACAAGCACACCCAGCTCCAGGAGACGTTCGGCGCCAACATGCTGGCGCTCGTCGACGGCGTGCCGCGCACGCTCAACCTGGCCCAGTTCATCCGGTACTACGTCGAGCACCAGATCGAGGTGATCCGGCGGCGGACCGCGTTCCGGCTGCGCAAGGCCGAGGAGCGGGCGCACATCCTGCGCGGTCTGTCCAAGGCGCTGGACGCGCTGGACGAGGTGATCGCCCTGATCCGGCGTTCGCCCACGGTGGAGGACGCCCGGCAGGGCCTGATCCGGCTGCTGGACATCGACGAGGTCCAGGCGACCGCGATCCTGGACATGCAGCTGCGCCGGCTGGCCGCCCTGGAGCGGCAGCGCATCCTGGACGACCTGGCGAAGCTCGAACTGGAGATCGCCGACCTCAAGGACATCCTGGCCAAGCCGGAGCGGCAGCGGCGGATCGTCTCGGAGGAACTGGGCGAGATCGTCGCGAAGTGGGGCGACGACCGGCGTACGAAGATCGTCCCCTTCGACGGCGAGGTCTCGATGGAGGACCTCATCGCCCGCGAGGACGTGGTCGTGACGATCACCCGCACCGGGTACGCGAAGCGGACGAAGGTCGACCTCTACCGGTCGCAGCGGCGTGGCGGCAAGGGCGTCAGCGGGGCGACGCTCCGCCAGGACGACATCGTCAGCCACTTCTTCGTATGCTCTACGCACGACTGGATCCTGTTCTTCACGAACAAGGGTCGGGTCTACCGGGCGAAGGCGTACGAGCTTCCTGAGGCCAGTAGGGTGGCCAAGGGCCAGCACGTGGCCAACCTGCTCGCGTTCCAGCCCGACGAGCAGATCGCGCAGATCATTGAAATCCCGAACTACCAGGTGGCGCCCTACCTGGTACTGGCCACGAAGAACGGCCTGGTGAAGAAGACGCGGCTCGAGGAGTTCGACTCCAACCGTTCCGGCGGCATCATCGCGATCAACCTGCGCGATGAGGACGAACTGGTCGGTGCGGTCCTGGCCGCTCCGGAGGATGATCTGCTGCTGGTGTCGAAGAACGCCCAGGCGATCCGCTTCAACGCCACCGACGAGGCGCTGCGTCCGATGGGCCGGGCCACGTCCGGTGTGATCGGCATGCGCTTCAGCGGCGAGGACGAGTTGCTCGCGGTCGAGGTGGTGCGAGAGGGTCTGGACGTTCTGGTCGCGACGAACGGGGGTTACGCGAAACGTACCCCGATCGAGGAATACCCGGTGCAGGGCCGGGGAGGTAAGGGCGTGCTGACCGCGAAGATCACCGAGCGACGCGGTGGCCTGGTCGGCGCGGTAGTGATCGATCCGGAGGACGAGCTGTTCGCCATCACCAGCAACGGCGGCGTCATCCGGACTCCGGTGAAGCCTGTACGCCGTACGCGTGACCGGAACACAATGGGGGTCAAGCTGATGGACCTCCCGGACGGCGTGACTATCGTGGCGATTGCTCGCAATGCCGACGAGCCTGACGAACAGGACTAGTTGATGACGGAGACACAGGCGAAGTCGGGGAACAAGGGGACCTCGGCCACCCCGGCCGAGGAGGAGGCTGCGCAGGGCGGTACACCAGCTACCGGCCGTGCGGCCGTGGGCCGGGCCACGGTTCCCGCCGACGCGCCTGCCCCGAAGTTCACCCGCGCCCCCGGCATGGCGCCGCCTCCGGACAAGCCGGGCGAGGACTCGGGTTCCCGGGACTCGTCGGCCGAGACCAAGGTCGACGCGCCGACGTCGGCCAACGGTCTGGCCGCTCCGGCGGCCAAGCCCGCGAACGCCACGAGCACACAGCCGATCAAGCCACCGGCCGCGGCCGGCCGGGCCTCCACCGGTACGACCGGCACCCAGCCGCGTATCGGCGCCGGCCTGGGCACCGCGCCGAAGACGTCGCCCGACGGCGCCCGTCCGACCACCACCGGCGCCACCGGCCAGTCCCGGCCCGCGAACGGCGGGGGCCTGCCGCCGGGCGTCAGCGGCGCGGCCGCTGTCGGCGCCGCGCGCGTGGGCGAGGCGGTACGCGCCGCGCGTACCTCGGTCAGTTCGGCCGCGTCGCGCGGGCCGCGACGGGCCCGGCTGAACCTGAAGCGGATCGACCCCTGGTCCGTGATGAAGTTCGCGTTCGCGGTGTCCGTGGTGCTCTTCATCGTGGTCGTCGTGGCGACCTCGGTGCTCTACCTCGCGCTGGACGCGATGGGCGTGTTCAAGAGCGTCAACGACAGCCTGACCGACCTGGTGAACGCCGGCGGCGGCCAGGGCGGCGGCGGCTTCCGGATCACCGCCAAGGGCGTGATCCTGACGTCGGCGCTGATCGGCCTGGTCAACGTCGTGCTGTTCACCGCGCTGGCCACGCTCAGCGCGTTCGTCTACAACGTCTGCGCCGACCTGGTCGGCGGGATCGAGCTGACGCTCGCCGAGCGGGACTGATTCGGTCGACGCCGGGGCGCCGCGCAAAGCGGTCGCCCCGGCGTCGTGCGTCCGGGTAGGTTCGGGGTGGCGCGGGTGCTTCCGCCACGGACCCCCCGATTTGGGCGCGGCGGAGGCGATGGGTTAACCTTGCTCGTCGCCACGCGGGGCTATAGCTCAGTCGGTTAGAGCGCAGAGCTGATAACTCTGAGGTCGCTGGTTCGATTCCAGCTAGCCCCACCGCACATCGTCCGACGGCAGTCGAGCACGAGGGGTCAAGCACATGTTCAAGAAGCTCCTGATCCTGGCCGGCATCGTCGGTGTGG
>NZ_LYXF01000050.1:0-20916 GCF_001709195.1 Micromonospora sp. II
GAGGTCCGCATGGCAAAGGTCCTGCGTAGAGCCGAGGACATCCGGCAGCGCGCTCTTGTCACCCAACAGCGCATCAGGCGAGATGCAGCCGAGATCCTCGAACCCTATTTAACTGCTTTGCGAAGCGACATAGTAGCGGAAAGCAACAGAATTGAGGGGTACGACTGGTCATCTCGGCAGGTTCGTGAGCTTGTCAACGCCCAGCGGGAGCTACTTAACGCGCCCATCGGCTCATTCATGGCGGTTCTGCGCGGAGATTCACGCGTTTACGAGGCGCTCGGACTGTATCGGGCACACAAACTAGCTGACGAGTGGGCGGAGTCCAAACAACGACTTCGCGAGTTTGAGATCCGCGCCCTGCACGGCCTTGTGTGCGCAACTGAGGACCATGGCGGCGCTTATAAGACGGAGAGCAACTCGATCGGCGGGGTAAGCCACAAGACGGTGGAGCCTTGGGATGTACCCCGCGCGATGGGTGAACTTAACGGCTGGTGGCAGGAGTCAGCCGTAGATCCTGCACTCGAAGCAACCGTCGTCCATGCCTGGCTAACGCACATCCACCCGTTTAAGGATGGGAATGGCAGGATCGCGCGGATCCTTGCCAATTTCGCGCTCATACAGAATGATTTTCCGCCGCTCCTCATTCGGTCGGGATCGGATCGAGGTCAATACTACGACGCCCTTGCGGCAAGCGATGACGGGGACATCTTGCCGCTCTACAGCCTCTTCGTTTCGGTGCTAAGACGCACCGTCAAAACGATGGCATCACCGGGATACGTCCGCGCGGTGGTCCAAGACCGGCTCCTTACGTCCCTCCAAGACAAGTTCGCCCTATGGTCCCGGTTGCCGCAGACGTTTGCATCGGCGATGCAGACGGAGCTCGCCAAGCGGGGATACCGGGCGGAGGTTCAGGGGTACCCTGACCTGTCATCCTTCGCCCTTCTCACACAACGGGACGCCGACGGCAATTCCTGGTACCTAAAGGTACTCGATGGTGCTGGGCGGCCAAAGTGGCTACTTTGGTACGGCTACAAAAGCCAAGAGCTTATTGACATTACTGGACCAGGAGTCCAGTACCCGTCGATTTTTGTCTCGAGGAGAACAAGCGATCCGTACTCTGAGCACCCTTACACGCCGGTCTTTTACGACGACAGCATCCCGAACGAACTGCTTCTCCGTCCGCTCGAGAAGAAGCCAGCTCGACTCAGGCAGGGTTACGAAGTAGGCGACTACACGATCGATGCTGCGGCCGAGAAGCTTGCTAGTTCGTTATATTCTAGGGACAACATAAGCGACTAGGCGGCACTGGCCCAAGTTGCCGTGACTGATCAAAGCCGGCGGCCGGCCTCAAGCCGCGGCCTGGGCCGGGATGGCACTACAACATCCCGACCCTGGCCCTGGGCCCTGGGCCCTGGCACCCTAGGCGTTGGCTGCTACAAGTAACGCATCCCAGCCGCCACGCGAGTTCTTGATGGCGGTTTCGGAGCAGAACAGGTATCTCCAACTGCCAAAGCGGCCATCGTCGTTAACAAAGCGTGCCCATTCCTCGGCCGCCGCCTTCTTGGCCTGCACGTCAACTCGCTGCACATCCTTGTCGGCCTTGCCCTCGATCAGCCAATGAGTCCCATCGACGTCGATAGCAACAAAGTCGGGATAGTACCGCCCACCAGTGTCCAGCTCGACGTAGGCGTCGTCATCGAGGCGAAGACGCAACCACCAATTAATTTTGGGGCTCGCATCCATGATGTTCGCCAGCCTAAATTCAGTGGTTTTCGCGTCGAAAGCCGCGACAGGCAGGACCGATTTCGTCCAGCCCGAATACCATCTGCCACGCTCGAAGGGCTCGTAGCGATCAATGACATCGGTCGGCATGGGACGCGGTTCTGCCGGAAGCGTTACCGTTCGGAAGACGTATCGGGGCTGGAGCTTCCGAGTGTTGTACTTCTGCTGTATTAGAGCGGAGAGGCCCTGGGTCGCTTGGTGGGCTCGCTCGGCACCCCACGCCACCTCGTCGGCTGAGCCAGAGCTGGCGTCGGCGCCGGCGCCAGAGAGAAAGGCCGAGACCACTCGCTTTGTGGCGTTCCACTCGGAGATTTCCTCAGGCACCAGGCCCAAGCCGAGAACACGTGATTCAAGGTCGCTCTGTACTTGGCTGAGCGGCAGCCACTGCTGCGTTGCGCTCGTGGATTCCTGGGCCTCCCGTCGCACGCTGATCGAACCATCTATGGTGCGATGCGCGTTGAGAGCTTCCCTAACGAGTGGGATTTCAATCTCGACAGCGAAAGCCGCGCCGGCTGCTCGCGCCTCAGCGTCCGAAACTAGCGAGAGCGAGAAATGAACCGGAAGGAWCTCCTGCTCGCGCCTGGGGAAAGTGATCTGTGGCGCGCCGGGCTTACGTTGGAGAACTCGGTAGACCGTGTCACGCTCTCCCTCGACAGCGGCTACGCCAAACTCTTGGAGGATGAGGGCGGCAGCACCATCCACCGATTCGCCATCAACGACGCGAGCTGGCGTAATGAATCGTAGGGTTCCCTGGGAGCCGTGCTCCGTCACCTCAGCGGAGACTTGTGTTGCGGGCTTCGCCACGACATGTGAGCTTGGCGGCTGTCCGGCCTCCGTCGAATCCCTGAGGGGCATAATCCTCTGCACGAGTGCATCTTTTTGGTCCAAGAGCCTCTTATAGGAGTCGTGCGCGACCAAATCCACCTGGTCCAGCATTGGTACTCCCACCCGCCTGCCGTAGGGAAGACGGAGACCACGGCCGAGGATCTGTTCGGTGAGTGATTGGGATGCAAGCTTTCGGAGCGCCACGATGACTCCGATATTCTTAACGTCCCAGCCCTCTTTTAGCTTATCTACGCTCACGACGGCACGAACGGGTGAGTCGGGCTCCTCGACGCCGGCCAGAGCTGCGAGCGCCTCATCCGAAGACTGCGAAGTGATCAGCAGGACTGCATCCGATGAGCCAATCATCTCTTCCGAGGCTAGGCGGTTGGCTACATCCGTTGCGTCTTCCACCGTTTGACATACGACGAAGAGCACCGGGTGCACTGGGCGCTCCTGGACGCCCGCCGCCCAAGTCTTGTACGCAGCCGCCTTGATACGAAGCAGGTGGCACGCGTCAGCCAATTGCGTCTGGAGGTCTTTGTGCCCGTCTTGCCGATAAACGATTACAGGAATCTTTACCAGCCCATCCGCGATTGCTTCCGCGAGGGTGTATCGGTAGATCACCTTGCGCTCGTCGGCGGGATCCGGCGTTGCCGTAAGGCCTACCAGTGCACGAGGCCGAAGGTCACGCACTGCCGCTGAAAACTTTTCCGCCTGATTGCGGTAGACATGATGTTCGTCAGCAATGATAACTAGATCGCCTGCAGCTTGGAGGTGGCTGTAGAGGTCGCTTCCAATGAACTCGTCCAACGTGCGAACCTTACGCGACATATTCAGCGTCGGTCTAATAAGTTGCTGCACGTTGAAAACGAAAAGCTTCGGGACGTCGCGCTCATGCAAGGCGTCACCCACCTGCCCGCGCGCGAAATTATCGGCCGTAACCAGTAAAGGACTGGCGTTGCCTCCTGCAATGTACTTGGAGTTACCTGGGCTGAAATTCGCAATCGTCTTGTCCTGGATGGTCTTGCCAGGCGTAACGACTAGGACGTTGCGAATCCCCTGGACGACCAAGTATTCGATTAGTGCCGCTGTAATGTATGTCTTGCCAACCCCCGTTGCGAGATCACAAACCACCTCGGTGAAATCATCTACCGAGATTCTTTCGATGATCTTATGTACGGCCGCTCGATTCGGGGCCCGGAGATCCATACGAGAGGATATTTCCTCAATAAGCGATGGATCGTAGGTCAGCCAAGTCATCTAATGACTCTCCGCTTCAGCAGATCACGTGGCGCCTTCATAAGGCGCGATCCAGGACTGAGTTCTGCCAGGAGCGCCTCGGCCTCGGCAGTTGATGCTTTGGCTACAACGGCAAGGCGCTCCGTAGATTCGAGGCGCGACACGAGCGCCCTGATTTCGGATACATCAGCAACGCCGCCAAGTACAGCTAGGCGCATCTTTCCTTTTCGCCCACAGAAAGGGTAATCCTCATCCGGCGAGAAACCCAGTTGCGTCCGTACGAACTGGGCGAAGTCGTCACCCACGACCCATTCGGCTAAGAGTGCTCGGCCGTCAATAACCTCGTATGCAGAGTCAGACACGGTGACCACACGGTAACCTCCTCCCTTCGACCAGTTCACCGCATCGCTGATTCCGCCTCGATCCTCGCCACTAATAACTTGATCGAGCCGCGGCCGGATGAAATTGTCAACGGTAGCTTGTTCCCGCTCGACCGTTACCCATCGGCGATTCATCTTATGGGCGACGGCTGCTGTCGTACCTGAACCGGCGAAGCAGTCCAACACGATGTCGCCTGGCCTTGATCCCATTTCGAATACGCGTTGGACTAGCGCTTCCGGCTTCTGGGTTGAGAATCCCGTCCGCTCGGCGGCCTGTGAGTTGATGACGTTGATATCTGTCCAGAGGTCACCGACTGCAATGCCCTTGGCCCGGTGGAGGTACTTCTTGTAGCGAGGAAAGCCGTCCTTCTTCGTGGGCCAGTGAATGTAGCCTGCCTCGTCGAGAGCGTCCAGCTTCTCTCGCATCGTCAGTTGGCTGATTTGGTGCTGCGTGTATCCGATCTCCTGTAGGAGGTTGCTCGGAACAGCCCAGCAACGCCGCCGTGTGCCTGGATCGAAACCCCGCCATGGCTGGCCACTGTCTAGGTGCGGGCGGTGGCTACCAGCGGTAAGGTCCCCTGTGTCGTACGCTCCCCGCTCGTCCGACTGGGAGAACCGACTCGCCTCATAGACGGGGTCCAGTGAGCGGTATAGCGGATACAACTCCGCCGCCTCTGACGCGCCGTAGACAAGAATTTCCTCGTGCATTGTGCCCATGGTCCGTCGAGCCAGGCTCTTGGCCGTCGTGCGTTGCCACACCACGGTTCCGAGGTAGTTCGCCGCGCCGAACTCGTCATCCATCAGGCATCGGCACCGGTGGACCTCTGTGCTGTCCAGGTGCACCCATACCGTTCCGTCAGGAGTCATCAGTTCATGGATTGCTCGCAAGCGGTCTCGTATCATCGTGAGCCACACTGAATGCTCGAGCGCGTCGTCGTATTGGGCAAAGGCCTGGCCGGTGTTGAACGGCGGGTCGATGTAGACCTGCCGCACCTTCCCTTTGTATTCGGACGCGTATTCGGGCATGTGCGCGAGTGCCCTGAGGGCGGCGTATGAATCCCCGATGATTAGCAGGTTGTCCGCCTCCGGCACCTTGCCAACGTCTCCGACGCCCTCCGTCTGTCGCAACAAACGGACCTCGGTGATGCGCGGATCGTCCCGTTCCACCCACTTGTAGGCACCCTCGGGCGTGCCCAACAACGCCTGGTCCTTGCCGATCCATGACAACGTCAACCGGCCAACCGGCGGCATGGGTAGCTCCTTCTGTGACAAACGAGCTGGCCGGATTCCAGCGCAGCTTGAGTTGGTGCGGTGAGCGTCTCTAGGTGGCCAAGACCTGCGCGCCAGGCTATCCGGTCTACCTCCCGCAACAAGCTAGCGCGTGCCACCGACACCACTCGCCCTGCCATCCCGTATGCCGTCGACCCGCCCTCTTGGGGAGCGGGCCGCCGCCCCGTCCCGCCACGTCAAGCGGACCTTGACGGCTCGTACGGACGCTGGCGGGTCGGGCGGTGGTCTGCTCGGCTTGCCCGGGTCGATGGCAGGCGGGATGGCCTACCGCAACCACCCACGGACCGTGACCCGCCGACGGAGTCCCGGCCATCCTGGAGCCGGAGCGCCCCCGCCGGAGGCGCCCTAACCGCAACCCCGCGACCGCCGCCACCTCGCCGACGCGGCCGGCGTGCGCTCCCCTACGCCGCGCGGGCTCGTGGCCGCGCGGCCCTGCCGGCTGCCGGCCCACCACACCATGGTCAACGCTGCTGTCGTTCGGCGGCGGCCCTCCGGGCTTCCCGCTCTCCGCGCCAGCCGCCGGGCATCCTGCGTGACGGCCGCAGAGCGACAGCGGCAGCGGCCGGCGCGCGCCCAGACGGCGGCGCGTGCGGCCCGTTCAGGGCCGCCTTGAAGACGTACAGAAACTTTGAACCACATCGCCGGCAGCCGGTGTCCGGTCTCGGGACCTGCGTGACACATCGGTATCAGGACCTGCGTGACACTCCGCTCAGCACTGGTGGGGTGACTTCGGAGAGCAGTGTTTCGCCGTAGCCAGCTCGGTCGGGCAGCTCAACGCCAGCGCGGACCTGCCTGCGCTGCCTCTGGCTAGATCTGTGGATCAGCCTGCGAATCCCACCAGCGCGGCAGCCCGTCATAGGGGGCGTCGGGGCTGGCGAAGTAGAACGGCACGCCGACGCTGTCTGCTATCGCCTGGCCTTTCTCGATAGCTTCCGCGGCTTCCGGCCATGGCGGAACCTCACCTCTAAACAAGCGGAGATCGCTGCCGTGGCGAAACCCGGCCAGCGGCTGCTCGTCGAAGCGGGGGTGGTGGTGGCTTGGCCGTCGCACGATCGCGTACAGTCTCACAAACCAGCCTTGGGTGTCTCCATCCCACAGAGCTTCCACGGCAACGACCGGATCCGTAATCGCCGTGGCCGCTTGGACCAGCTGCGGCACCTCGACCGGCGGCTCTTCAGGTTCAACCAAGCCCTCTGCGCGGAGCCGTGCCAAGCGCTCAGTCATCATGCCCTGGGCTTCGTACAGACCCGGCCGAGGATCAAGGCCGCCGTCAGAGCGCAACAGCATGACGGCATGTATCAGCCGCCGCTGGCGAAGTTGCTCGTCGATCCGATCGCGCACCTGCGAGGACAGCGACGTCCACCATGAATCTCGTTCCTGCACGACCCCAGTCTCACCCACCGAAGTTCCGAGGTCGTCTAGCCGGACGTGTCACCCACGTCCCGAGACTGATGTGTCACGGAGGTCCTGAAACTCGACATCGCCGGCAGCCGGTCGGCCACCGCTGGGCCGGGAGATTCCCCGCGCTCCCTCGTTTGTGCGCGCTGCTCCACCGAGAGGCTGATCTGGTTCGGGCGACCCGCTGTTAGCGTGCCCTCGTGAAGGTTGCCGGTGCACTGACGATGATCTTTGGCATCATCGCCGGAATCGTCTTGTGTCTGCTGCCGGCGAGCGTAAGCGTCTTGGGTACGTCGGTAAGTTGCGGGCCGCCCATAGTGCGGCTCGTGGCACCGGACACAGCGGGGGCCGAAGACTCACTAACGGCCGCGCTGATGCAGGACTGCCGCAATCAGTCGGCCGTACGCAGCTTCCTCGGTCTCGCGGTCTTCGCGGTGTCGGTCGGTGGTGGCGCAATCATGCTGGTTGTTGCTGGGAATAAGGCGTCCCAGCCTCAGTTGGTATGGGACGGCTACCGCTGGGCTAGTCGCAGCTAGCCGCTACTTCTCATCCCTGGGCCGCTTGATGCCAGAATGATGGCCGTGGGGACTGGCCCGGACACAACCGCGGAGTGGTGGACGACCTCCGACGTAGCTGCCTACCTTGGCGTCAAGGTGGCGACCGTGACGAACTACCGGAAGCGGGGCCAGATGCCGGAACCTGACGCGACGGTCGGCCGTACCCACATGTGGCGCCCGAGCCGAGTCGTGTCCTGGCACGAGAACCGGCCTCGTCCCGGTGTCGGTGGCCGGCCGAGCCGAGGTGGTTCGGGTGAAAGCGCGGGTGGAGTCAGCTCGCGGTGAGTGCGCGGACCTCATCGAGGTAGGAGACCGCCTCCGGCTCCTTCGGGTACCGCTCCCGGAGCAGGGTCGCCAGTTCCTTGGAGCACATCAGCAGCGACGGCAAGGACTTGCGATCTCCATTCAAGGCCCGGCGCCCGTACGACACCGCCTGGTCGAGATCCCCGCTGCGCGCCGCCACGACGCCGAGCGTGATCCGGGCTTCAGCGTTGCGCATGGGCTTGCGCTCGGTCCCGTCCGGGTCTGTAGACGAACGGATGACCTCACGGGCGTACATCTCCGCGAGACGGTCCTCACCGGCGATGCGGTAGCAGTCCATCGCGTAGAAGTCGAACTTCGCCGGGTCCACCACGAAGTGATGGTCGGTGTCCTCCGGGTACGGCAGCGACTCCAGCAATGATCGGCCCTTGTCCAGCGCCGTTTCGACCTGCCGCCTGTCGCCGAGCCGTGCCCAAGCCTTAGCGCGCTGCGCCGTCAACTGGACCGCCGCTCCGTCGTGCGCTGCTACTGCTTCGCCAGCCTCGGCGGCTGCGATCACGCCTCGATAATCGCCCTGAGTGAGCGCGTACCACGCTCGCATCTCGTACGCCCAGCCAGAGATGGCGGCGTTCCCGGCTTCGTCGCCCAGCGTCAAGGCAGCCTTGCGGGTGCCTTCGGCAATGCGGCGTAGCCCCATGTCGTACTCCACGCAGCCAACGAGAAGCGCGACCCATCCTGCGAGGCTCAACACCTCCTGGTGCTGGGCAAGAGTCAGCCGACGATCCATCAGGGCGGTGATTCGGCGGAGCCAAGCCCGCCCCTCCACCCGTAGCTGTTCCGACGCCATGTAGGGGTACTCGCAGCAGAGGCGGTCAGCGGTGATTCGGAGCGCTTCGAGCGTCGCTGCCGAGACGTCGGAGCTGCGCAGGCGAGCGAGAATCTCGACTGTCTCCATGCCGGTGCCTGCGATCAGTGCCGCGTCAGCCTCATGAGGCGTCGGGGGTGGGAAGAAGGCGGCGGTGACGGTGCCGAAGGTCTTCGCGATCAGGGCCTTGTAGAAGGCGTCAGGCTCGGAACTTCCCGCCTCCCACCGCTTCCAATTCCGCAGCAGGGTGCTATCGGTCGGAAGCTGTTCGGTGGCGTGCACCCGCATCGCTCGGACGGCTTCTCCCTGTGACCATCCTCGGGCAGTGCGTTCAGCCCTGAGCCTGGTAGCCCAGACGGGGCGGTCGAGGTCAGCAGCTACGTCAGCCATACGGCCAGTATCGCCCCATCGCGGGGGCATGGCGAGGGGACTTAGACCTGTCACCAGAGTGACACCTGTCGTTTTATCGCAGCGAAAGAGATCGTTGTGTGTGCCAGCGAAACGCCGAAACGATTCCGGCAAGAGTCTGGCGGAGTACCAACTGAGTTGGTACTTTGACGGCAGGGCAGTCATCCAACAGGGGATGCGCCTAGACACAGGAGGTCTGTTGTGAAGCTGTACGTGGACACCAAGGGCAAGCAGGTGACGGTGTCGAAGGACCCGGAGCCGAAGAACGACCAGAACGGCAACCAGCGGTCGGAGAAGGGAACGGGCCGGCTCATGTGGGCGACCCAGGTCATCGTGCTCGACGAGACCGGCGGTGAGGTCATCAGCATCACGACGGCGGGAGAGAAGCCGGGTGTGATGGTGGGGCAGCTCATCGAGGTCGAGCAGTTGGAGGCCATTCCGTGGGCGACCAACGGGCGCAACGGCGTCGCGTTCCGTGCGATCTCGCTGAAGCCGAAGGCTGGTTCGGCGGCCAAGTAGTCCTTCGCACAGCGTGCTGTGTGAAGCCTGGTGGTGTCTGACCTCCAGCGGCCTGAGGTCCGCTGATCGAGCCAAGTGAACAAGCAGTCCGAGGACGGCTCCGGCGTCCAACGTTCTCGGCCTGGTGACCACGACCGGTGGTCACATCCCGTGAGAAATGGCGCGGGGTCGGTACCGGCGTCCAAACCTGCCGACCCCGTGCCCTCCAACTCATCCGACCCAACTCGCGATTGGGAGGGATTCGTCGTGTCCAAGTCTAGCCCTCGCCGCTCCTTCGGACGGAAGTCCAGCGGCACCATCACCGTGATCGAGGCCAAGGTCCACCTGTCATCGGCCAGGAATGCTCGCCTGGCGTTCATCCTCACGGCGGTCATCGTCGGCCTTCTGTCGGCCGTGGTGGCCRCTTCCTCCATCCACCCCATCCTCGCCGTCTTCGTCGGCGCGCTGATCGGGGTTCCCCTCGGCGGCCTGGCATGGCTGCTCGTGCGGATCTGGCCGGTTCTGCGGCTGCTGTGGTGGTGGACTCCCGAAATCGGGATCACCACGCTTCTCGGCGTCTGCTGGGTGCAGCTGGTCAACCACACCTCGACCCTGGTCACGCTCATCGTGGTCGCCCTGGTCGTCGGCGTCCCCGCCGCTGTGCCGGTGTCCCGCCGGTTCCTGGTGGCCTGGACCTGGTGCCTGATCGTCAGGCATCGGCTGCGCGTGTGCTTCGCGCAGTTCATCATCGCCAACCAGTCCGGCAGCCTGCCGCTCATCCTCTGGGCCAAGCCCACGCCCGTCGGTGAACGGGTCTGGGTCTACCTGCGCCCCGGCCTGTCCCTGGCCGACCTGGAAGGCCGCCTCGACCGCATCGCGGTGGCCTGTCACGCCTCGACCGCGCTGGTCGAGCGGGCCTCCGACCGTAACGCCGCCTACCTGCGGTTCGACATCAAGCGCCGCGAGGTGCTGACCGCCCAGGTCGGTTCCCCGCTGGTCGACGTCATCGACGACACCGTTCCGGCGACCGAGCGGATCCCGGCCACCGTGCCTACCGCCCTGGACCTGCCCGACGTCGACATGCCCACGGTCACCCTGCCCACCCAGGGCAAGCCGACCGGCAAGAAGCCGGCCACCCCCTCGGCCAATGGCAGCAAGCCCGCGGCTTCCACCGCCAGTGACGTCGACGACGTCTCCGACTGGATCTGACCTTCACCCAACCGGTCGCGGAGAGCCCTACGGGGTTCGTTCGTGTGGCTCTCCGCGCCCACCAACGCCCAAGGAGGGCACCTCATGACCACCACACCCGCCCCGACCTCCGGGGTTCCGGTGGGGCCTGGCCTGTCGATGTTCGACCCCATCTTCGTCGGCATCGACGAGTTCGGTCACCCCGTCTACATCACCCTCGCCTACCGCAACCTGCTCGCCGGAGGCGAACCCGGCGGAGGCAAGAGCGGCCTGCTCAACACCATCGCCGCCCACGCTGCCCTCTCCGTGGACTCCCGGCTCGTGCTGCTGGACGGCAAGCTCGTCGAACTCGGCCAGTGGGAGGACTGCGCCGACGCGTTCATCGGCCCCGACATCACCGCCGCCCTCGACATCCTCCGCCGCCTGCAACTGGTGATGAACAACCGCTACGCCTGGCTGCGCGCCCACGGCCGCCGCAAGGTCACCGCCACCGACGGCCTGTCCGTCATCACCGTCCTCGTCGACGAGATCGCCTACTACAGCGCGACAGTCGGCTCCAAGCAGGAGCAGGAAGAGTTCGTGGCTCTCCTGCGCGACCTGGTCGCCCGGGGCCGTGCCGCCGGTATCCCGGTGGTTGCCGCGACTCAGCGGCCCAGCTTCGACATCATCCCCACCTCGCTGCGGGACCTGTTCGGCTACCGCGCCGCGTTCCGCTGCACCACACCGAACACCTCCAACATCGTGCTCGGGCACGGCTGGGCCGAGCAGGGCTACACCGCCACCGACATCGCCCCCACCAACCAGGGCGCCGCCTACCTCATCGCCGAAGGCGGCACCCCCAAACGCATCAAGGTCGCCTACCTCACCGACACCCAGATCGCCGGCATCGCCGACTACGCCGCCTGGATCCGCCGACCCCGCCCGTTACCGACCCTCATCCCGGACCTGACCCGGGCGGATTACGAGGTGGCGGCATGACCACGCCCGCTCACGACTGCGCCGACTTCATCGAGGTCGTCGACACCGAGACCGACAAGGCCACTGGCCACCTGTGGCAGTACCTGCGCTGCACCGTCTGCGGCAAGCGCGACGGACACATCAGCCAGGGCGGCTCCGACGCCTTCCACCCCATCCCCGACAACGCCGTCTTCTACACCGACCCCGGCTGGGAGGTCACCTCATGACCACGCGCGAACAGGCCTACGCCAAGGCCAACCAGCAGCGCGCCGCCCGATACGTCGAGATCTGGATCGTCGCCCAACCGGCGGAGATCGCCTCGATGGTTCAGGTCGCCTCGGCCAGCGGCCGACTCGTCTACCTCGGCCCACCCCACCCGATGGGCGGCGACGACACCCGCCAACGCCGCTACCTGCGGCTCCGCACCCGATAGCAGTCGACGGAACCGGCTCAAGCCCTGGAAAGCAGACCGGCTCCGCCGACCTCCACCAACAGCCCCGAAAGGACGTGGCTGCCATGAAGGCTACCCACAACCCCACCACCGCAGCATCGGTCACACCCGCTGACCTGCTGCGGATGGCTGCCCTCTACCTCCGCCGGCACGGCTGGCACCAGGGCACCTACTACCCCCACACCACCGACACCCCCACCCCGCCGGCCTGCGCCGTCGGAGCCATCGGCATGGCCTGCACCGGACACCCGGTGCACCACTGGTACGACCTCGACACCGACGAGCGAATCACCTACCTCGCCGCCATCGCCGCGTTCGTCGACTACCTCGACGACTTCGCGCCGGTCTTTCACATCGACGAAGACGGTCACCTGCTCGACGAGCACATCTCCCCCTACTCCTGGAACGACGAGCCCGGCCGCACCGCCGAGCAGGTCATCACCGCCCTTGAGAACGCCGCTGACGAGTGGAACCGCCTCCACACCGACGGAGGCGAGCCTCGATGAACACCGTCAAGAAGTCCTTGACACCGCATCTGCCCCGGCAGCGTCGCCGGGACGTCGTCGAGAACGACGCCTTCGCCGCCTTCGCCCGGCGCATCATCCGCGCCCACGGCCGCCGCGTCGCTGACGGCGACGTCGAAGCCCTCCGCGACCTCGTCGCCCTCTCCGCCGACCTCGACGACGCCATCGGTGAAGCCGTGATCGGACTGCGGGCCTTCGGCTACTCCTGGGCCGAAATCGGCTCCCGCCTCGGAATCTCCCGCCAGGCCGCCCAGCAGCGCTGGGGAGGCCAGTCATGACCGACCTGCGTTCTACCGAGCTGGAGCAGCTCGCCGACCGCACCGGCATCCGGGTCGAGTTCTACGACCCGACCGGCACCCGCTACGGGTTCCCCACCTTCCCCTTCCACACCGCGCCTGCGGGCCTGGCCACCCGCCGACAGTTGCGCGCCGCAGGACTTCGCCCCGGCGGACACGACCCCGTCGCCCAGATCCTCTGGCGACACCGCACCAACCGCCGGGTCGCCTACCTCTACCGCCTCGACTGGGCCAAACCGAAGCGTGTCGCCACCCCCGCCCAGCGGGAGGCGATTGCCAAGGCCCTGCTCGCCCGGCGCACCTGCCGCGACTGCGGCCAGATCAAGCCCTACTACATCCCCCGCCGCTACGGCTGCTGCCTCGACTGCCACGGAGGCCACTGATGGCTGTCCTGATCACCTTCGCCGTCGTCCTGCTCATCGGCATCGCCCTGGCCTACATGGGAGGCGTCCGATGACCACCACCACCGCCGTCAACTTCGCCGCCCAGGAGCGGATGACCCCGGACGACTACGTCGTCACCGCCATCGCCCGCGACTTCGCCGCCCGAGGCGAACTGTCCTTCGAACGGTTTCTGTCCGGCTACTACGCCGAAAGCCTGCGCATCATCCACGACGCCCACCTCACCCAGTGCACCGCCGGACCCGACCAGCACTGCCCCACCTGCAACGGCATCCGCGTCGGCCTCGCCGGACTCGCCGCCGAACAACGCGCCGTCACCACCGGGCAGGTGACTCATGACCACTGACCGCCACACCACCACCGGCCCCCGTATCGAGGGCCTGGTCCTGGTGCTCATCCTCATCGCGGTCGCCGGGTTCGCCGGGGCCGCTTCCTTCACCCATGTCAAAGACTGGACCCTCGCCAACTCTCCTGCCGGGACGGGTGCGTGGTTCGGCTGGGCCAACGCCGTCATCTCCGAGCTGGTCCCGATCGCGTGCCTGTTGACCATCCGCCGACGCCGCCGCAGCGGCGCGCCCATCGGTTACCCGCTGTTCCTGCTCATCGCCGCCGCCAGCCTGTCCCTCGCGGCTCAGTTGGCGGTCGCCAAGCCGGGCATCTCAGGGTGGCTGCTGTCCGCTGTTCCGGCTCTGGCGTTCATGGCCCTGGTGAAGCTCGTCCTCGCCCCGGCACCCACGCCGGAACAACCCACCACCGCCCCGGTCAGCCCGGCTGAACCCATTCGGGTGCAGGTGGCCGAGCAGGTCACCACCGAGCCGGTACCACCGGCTGCCATCACCCCAACCCCAACCCCGACCACGGCCGCCGAGCCGGAACCCGTCACCATCCCGGCCGTCGCGCCGGAGTCCGTCGCCGTACCGGCCGAGCCGGTCGACGTTCCCACTCATCTGCTGCCGATGGCGCGTTTCGCGGCGGTGCAGCACGAACAGGCCACCGGCCAGCCCATCACTCCGGCCGAGCTGGCCGACCGTCTCGACGTCACCCCACCCGTCGCCGGACAACTCCTGGCCACCATCGGCGGTGGTGCCCGATGAGCATCCACACCGTTGACGTCGTGCAGTTCCTGCACACCTGCCCGGCGGAGCCGGAGCCCCATCCCTACGACATCCGCCGGACCGTCATCGACGTCATCGACGGCGGGCCCTGCCGCAACCCGGTCACCATCCGCTGCGGCGACACCGTCACCCAGATCCGCTGCGGCCGGCACGAACCGGCCAAGCGCCAGTGCGGCGCCTGCCGGGTCATCGTCATCGAACGCACCATCACCAACCTGCACCCCACTGCTGGGGTGGCCGGTTGATGGCCTCGACGCTGGACCTCACCCCCCGCGCCTCCGTGGCCCGGGGGGTGGGCTCGAACGCCGACACCATCGCGCCCGTCTACGGCTACACGGCTGCCGGGGCCGCGTTCGAACGCGCCACCCGCCCGGACTACTACGGCTGGCTGGAACACGTCCGCGCCGCCGCCGGCTGCACCCGCCCCATCCGGCTGTCCGGTCAGATCCTCACCGTCGAGCAGGCCACCGGCCGGGTCCTGGACGCCCGGCATACCGATGCGATGCCCGACGCCGCCATCTACACCGCCTGCGGCAACCGACGCGCCACCGTCTGCCCCGCCTGCGCCCAGACCTACCAACGCGACGCCTTCCAACTCCTGCGCGCCGGCCTCGTCGGCGGCAAAGGCGTCCCCGAATCGGTCGCGCAGCATCCGGCGGTGTTCGCGACGTTCACCGCACCGTCTTTCGGCACCGTCCACGCCCGGATCGTGAAGCGGCACACCTGCCGCAACCGACGCCGCTGCGACTGCCGCGCCGAACCCTGCCACGCCCGCCGAGACACCGGCCTCTGCCCCCACGGCCGCCCAGCCGTCTGCTGGGCCCGCCACGAAACCGGCGACACCGCGCTCGGGCATCCGCTCTGTTTGGACTGCTACGACCACGATCACCAGGTCGTCTGGAACATCTTCTCCGGCGAACTCTGGCACCGCACCAAACAAGCCGCCGAACGCTGGCTCGCCAAACTCGCCCAACGCCGCGGCGTCCCCCGCGTCGAGGTGGTCACCGCCTCCGGCAAGACCCGCACGGTCGCCCCGGTGCGGCTGTCGCCCGGGAAAGTCGCCGAACTGCAAGCCCGGGGAGCGGTGCACTTCCACGCCATCGCCCGCCTCGACGGCGTCGACCCCACCGACCCGCAAGCGATCGTGCCCCCACCACCTGGGTTCACCGTGGACGACCTCGTCGACGCGCTGCGCCACGCCGCCCGGCAGATCGCCTTTCACACCCCGCCGCACCCTGACCGGCCGGAGGGATGGCCGATCCGTTGGGGCGACCAGGTCGACGTGGAACCGATCGCCACCGACGGCTCCGGGGAGGTCACCGATGGCATTGTCGCGGGCTACCTTGCCAAGTACGCCACCAAAAGCACCGAGGCCACCGGGCACACCTCCACCCGCCTGACCGCCGACACGATCGGGGACTACGCCGACCCCGACGGCGACCACACCGCCCGCCTCATCGACGCCTGCTGGCGCATCGGCCGACCCGTCCACACCCCGGCCCCACTCTCAGAGCGGTCCCGGGAACCCCGGCCACGGCCCGGCTTCGTCCAGCGCTGGGAATGCCCCGACTGCGGCACCCACACCCGCTACCCGGCCTGCCCCGTTTGCGTCGCTCAGCGTCAAGCCGCCCTTGACGCCGAACCGGCGAAACCAGCAACGGCCAACCCTTACGTCCGGCTGCGCCGATGGGCGCACATGCTCGGCTACGGCGGCCACTTCCTCACCAAAGCCCGCCGCTACTCGGTGACCTTCCGGCTCCTACGCGACACCCGCATCGCCTACCGGCGCCACGAGCACCAGGACCACGAACACCCAGCCGCCAGCGGACCACCCGCCGAGCAGGTCGGCGAGGACACCACCCTCATCGTCGGCACCCTCACCTTCGCCGGAGTCGGCTGGCACACCACCGGAGACGCACTCCTCGCCAACACCGCCGCCGCCCTCGCCCGCGAACGACGAACCACCGGCCGCGAAGAACTCGCCCACGAACTCGCCACTACTTCGGCCGGTATCGCGCCGGCCGCCGCCTGACCCAGACAGACCGAGGAGGTCACCCGTCATGAGCACCACCGCCCGCCCCAACCCGGTCGTCCGGCTCGTCCCTCGTACCGGGACCGTCGTCGTCGAGCCGGTCACCTACACCGTCCGCGAGGTCGCCAAGCTCCTCGGCCTCTCGCTGGGCAGCACCTACGCCCTCGTCCGCGACGGCACCATCCCGGCGACCCGCCTCGGGGGTCGCTGGCTGATCCCGCGTGCCCGGTTCCACGCCTGGCTCGACGGCGTCACCGAGCAACCCGCCGCCACCGGCACCGAGCATGGCCGGAGGCGCTGATGGGCTTCGTCCGCAAGACTCCGGCCGGCACCTTCCGCGCCTGCTGGCGTGATCCTGCCGGTGGGCAGAAGTCCAAGAGCTTCCGCACGAAGCGGGAGGCCAATGCCTTCCTCGCCGAGATCGAGGGAAGCCTCAATCGGGGCACCTATGTGAACCCGCACGCCGGTCGTACCCGTTTCGGTGACTTCGCTCAGCAGTGGCTCGCCACCCGGGCAGTCGAGGCGCGTACGACTGAGCGGACCGTCTCCATGCTCCGCACGCACGTCCTGCCGAAGTGGGGTGACTGGCCGCTCGGAAAGGTCGACTTCATGTCGGTGCAGGAGTGGGTGACCGGTCTCGGTCGGGATCTCGCGCCCGCCACCGTGGCCAAGTGCTACCAACTGCTGTCGATGATCCTCAAGACGGCGGTACAGGCACGGCTGATCGCCACCAACCCCGCCGAGGGGGTGAAGCTGCCTCGTGATCGGTCCCGCGACGTCAGACCGGTCACGATCAGTCGGGAGGACTTCTTCGGTCGGCTGCTTCCGGCGGTCCCGCCTCGGCATCGGGGGATCGTCTCCGCTGCCGCTGGGGCCGGTCTTCGCTGGGGTGAGTGCGCCGGGCTGACGTGGTCGTCGGTGGACCTCGACCGGGCATCGCTGCGCGTCGTCCAGGTCGCCGAGGAGACGCACGGCGGGATCGTGCTGCGCCCGTATCCGAAGAGTCGCGCCGGGGTCCGGACCGTGCCGCTACCGTCCTTCCTCCTGGCCGCGCTCCGCGAGCTGCACACCGCCGCCGACGATCCGGACCCGCGAGCCCTGGTCTTCCGTGACCGGGTCGGCCGGCCACTCCGACGCTCGAACTTCCGGCGCCGAGTGTGGCTGCCGTCGCTGGTCCGCGCCGGGCTGCTCGGCCAAGCCGTCAACACCGGCCCCCACCGGTACCGCGCGACCTGGCCGGACCGGGAGGGCATCGAGTGGTCGGCCGAGTTCACCACCGAGCGGGAGGCCGTCGCCTGCGTGGCGGCCAAGGCTTCCGGCGGGATGCGCTTCCACGATCTGCGGCACGCCTACGCCACCTGGCTGGTCACCGACGGCGTTCCGATCAACCTGGTGCAGCGGGTCATGGGCCACGAACAGGCGTCGACGACGCTCAACCGCTACACCCACACCCCGGACGACTACGCCGCCCGCGTCCTGGAGACGTTCAACGGCTCTGCTGCCTCTCTGCTGCCTCCGACCAGAGAAACGCCCTCGGGGAGCCTGCTCGACGACGACGGAGATGACCTGTGATCTGCGGCGGAGTGCTCCCGGCGCAAAGGGACGACCCCCGTCGGGGGGAGACGGGGGTCGTCTTGTGGTTCGGCTCCGGGGGGGTCGAGCCGAACCGACTCAGCGGTTACGGGGGGTGCAACCGCCGAGGCCTGCGGCGTCGGGAATGTGAACTCCCGTCGCGAGGACAAGCATGCCGCAGCCGACCCTTATACGTCGAGTGGTGTTCAGTCCACGCAAAGCTAATTTCTTGCACATCAGATGTGACCGCCGTCACTCCTGCGGGTGCTCATCCACTTCCATGACCCTGGGCGGACGCCTCCGCGCCGCCGTCGGGCTAGACTTTCGCGCCGTGGGCCGCAGCGCCGCTTTCTTCGATCTCGACAAGACCGTCATCGCCAAGTCAAGCGCACTGGCATTCGGTCGGCCGTTCTACCGGGACGGGCTGATCACTCGGCGTGACGTGGTCAAGTCGGCGTACGCGCAGTTGATGTTCCGGCTGGGCGGCACCGACGAGCAAACCATGGCCCGCACGCGGGACTACCTGGCCACACTCTGCAAGGGCTGGCCGGTGGAACAGGTCCGCCAGATCGTCGCGGAGACGCTGCACGAACTGATCAACCCCTATGTGTACGCCGAGGCGGCCGCCCTCATCGAGGAGCACCAGGCCGCCGGCCGGGACGTGGTGCTGGTTTCCGCGTCGGGTGACGAGATGGTCCGGCCGATCGGTGAGCTGCTCGGGATCACCGACGTGATCGCCACCCGGATGGGTGTGGTGGACGGCCGCTACAGCGGTGAGGTCGAGTTCTACGCCGCCGGTCCGAGCAAGGTCGAGGCGGTCAGCGAGCTGGCTCTGGAACGCGACTACGACCTCAGCGACTCGTACGCGTACTCCGACTCGTACTCGGATCGGCCGCTGCTGGAGTGCGTGGGGCACCCGACGGTGGTCAACCCGGACCGGGCGCTGCGCAAGCTGGCGGTGGAGAACTCGTGGCCGGTGCTGGAGTTCCGGCACCCGATTCCGCTGGGCCGCCGCCTGCGTGAGCGGCCGGCCGTGCCGGTCGCGGCCGCGGCGCTCGGTGTCGGAGTCGGCGTGGCCATCGGCATCGCCTGGTACGGCCGGCACCGCCGCACCCGCACCGCCGCGCCGACCGCCTGACACCCGCGACCTCAGGACGCGGCGAGGATCTCGTCGCCGATGAGCGTGATCTGGTCGGCGCCGACCTCGACAGCCGTCATGTAGTGCCGCAGCCAGGAGCGCAGGCCGTCGGGCGTGCCGGTGGCGAACGCGCCGGCCGCGCCCACGTACTCCGGTTCGCGCTCGCGGTGACCGACGTCGACAGCGACCAGCCCGCGGGGGTCGAACCCGGTGGAGATCAGCACCAGCCGGGCGGCGGCGCGGGCCACCACCCCGGACGGGCCGGGGAACGGGCGCAGGTTCAGCAGCTCGCCGTGTACGACGGCGGCCAGCACCAGCGGCGGCACCTTGGTGCCACCGGCGACCAGGGCGGCCAGGCCGTCGAGGCGGGCCGCGACCACCGGGTCGGCGACCGGCCGGCCCAACTCCTCCTCGGTCACCACGTCGCGGGCGGCGAGCACGTGCAGCCGGGCCAGCACCTGCCGGGGCGCCTTGGGCCAGAGGTCGCTGAGCCCGGGCAGCGCTCCGGCCACCCGCAGCGCGCCCTGCATCACCGGGTCGGTGACGGTGCCGGCGCGTACCTCCTCGCGGTCGTGGACGCGGCCCTCCAGCGCGGCGCTGGCCACGGCGGAGCGGAGGCTGACCTCGGCGGCGACCTGGCCGCCCTGGCGGCGCAGCGCGCGGTGCCGGTGGGCCAGGTCGACCCGCTCGCGGGCCTGCTCGACGGCGGGGGCGACGTCGGCGAGCGCGAGCAGCGGGGCGAGCGGATCGGTGGTCACCCCGTCACGCTAGCGACCGCCGGGCTCCCCCCATGCCCGGGGTTGTTAATAAGGGTCCCTTCCTCTACCGGAGGCGTTAACAAGGGGCCCTTCCTTACACCTCGGCGCGAGGGGAGGGCCGCTGGGCGCGCGGTGCGGGGCCGGGCGGTCGCGACCGGGGTACGGCGGGACTAACCTTCCCCGGAGTAGGAGACGCAGGTCACGCGACGAAGGAGTCACCGCATGAGCGAGGCATTGGCCAACTTGCTGAACGAGACGCGCCAGTTCCCGCCGCCGGCTGAACTCGCCGCGAACGCCAACGTGACCGCCGAGGCGTACGAGGAGGCGGCCGGTGACCGGCTGGCCTTCTGGGCGCGTCAGGCCGGCCGGCTGGCCTGGGCCCAGCCGTGGGAGCAGGTGCTCGACTGGTCGAACGCCCCGTTCGCGAAGTGGTTCACCGGGGGCACGCTGAACGTGGCGTACAACTGCCTGGACCGGCACGTCGAGGCGGGCCTCGGCGACAAGGTGGCGATCCACTGGGAGGGCGAGCCCGGCGACACCCGCACCGTCACCTACGCCGACCTGCACCGGCTCACCTGCCAGGCGGCGAACGCGCTGACGGAGCTGGGCGTGACCGCCGGTGACCGGGTGGCGATCTACATGCCGATGATCCCGGAGGCGGCGGTGGCGATGCTCGCCTGCGCCCGGATCGGCGCCACGCACAGCGTGGTGTTCGGCGGCTTCTCCGCGGACGCGCTCACCAACCGGATCCAGGACGCCAGCGCCAAGGTGGTGATCACCGCGGACGGCGGGTACCGGCGGGGCAAGCCGTCGGCGCTCAAGCCGACCGTGGACGAGGCGGTGGCGAAGTGCCCGTCGGTGGAGCACGTGCTGGTGGTGCGGCGTACCGGTGAGGAGGTCGCCTGGTCGGGCAGGGACCACTGGTGGCACGAGACGGTGGAGACGGCGGCGCCGGAGCACGAGGCGCAGCCGTTCGACGCC
>NZ_LYXF01000051.1:0-18274 GCF_001709195.1 Micromonospora sp. II
GCGGTGGCGGGGCCTTGGGTGAAGGTGATGAGGTCGTCGCGGCCGTCGCCGTTGACGTCGCCGAGGGCGGGGAACTCCCCGGCGATGGAGAAGTAGTCGTGCCATTTCACGGCGGTGCCGGTGAAGGAGGTGCCGGTGGACAGGGCGACGTAGACGTCGGCGTCGGTGTCGTGGGTGAAGGTGATGATGTCGTCGCGGCCGTCGCCGTTGACGTCGCCGACGGCGGGGACTTCGGTGCCGGGGGCGAACCAGTCGTGCCATTTCGCGGATGCGGCGAAGGATGTGCCGGTGGACAGGGCGACGTGGACGTCGGCGGTGGTGCCGTGGGTGAACACGATGGCGTCGTCGCGTCCGTCGCCGTTGACGTCKCCGGTCAGGGGGGTCTCTCCGGGCAGGGCGAACCAGTCGTGCCACTTCACCGACGTGCCCGCGAACGACGAACCCGTCGACGTGGCCACATACGCGTCGGCCAGCGCACCGTGGGTGAACGCGACCACGTCGTCCCGGCCGTCACCGGTGAAATCCGTCGGCGAACCACCGAAATAGCGGGGCGCGGGCGGCGGCGGTGGCGTGCCGCAGTTGTCGCTGACCAGGAACCGCTGGTTGTACTGGCCGGGATACGGCGCGAGCGAGACGCCGTTGATCGAGATGACCTGGCCGACGCCGTTGTAGAGCTGCTCGTAGTGCACGTGCGCGCCGGAGGAGTTGCCGGTGCTGCCGGTGATCCCGATCTGCTGCCCCTGCTGCACGTAGGCGCCGTCGGGCACCGAGTAGACGCTGAGGTGGAAGTAGTAGGTGGTCCACCCGCCGCCGTGGTCGATGACGATGTAGTTGCCGGCGCCGCTGGGCTGCGAGTAGCGCCGGGCCACTCCGGCGGCGGACGCCACCTGGGGCGTACCGCCTGTGACACCGCCGTCGGCGCGGACGAAGTCCAGCGCCTGCCGCACCTCGGCGCTGTGGTGGCTGTACGTCCACCGCTGCCCGCAGGGGAACGGTGCCTTGAAGGTGGGCGCGGCGAGTGCCGGTGACGGGGCGACCGTCACCGCGGTGAGGGTGGCCGCGGCCAGGGTGAGCAGCGCGACGAGGGCCCGCCGGGCGGGACTCGTCGGGAATCTGGGCATGCGGTGACTCCTCGTCGGAAGAGGGATGCACTGTCGGAGCGGCGCGTGGGCGTGTCGAGCCAGGGGCCGGTGTCGCCGATGGGCGGGCCCTGACAGTTCGCGTCGGAGAGAGGGGCGGCTGGCGTCCCGATCGGCGGGACGGTGGCGCTGAGGAGAAGTGAAACCGCAGACTTCGGAGCCTGTCAATACCCGACGGGGTGGTGAGTGCCGGCGGAAAACTTCCTTCAGCGTCGCTTCCGCCCGGCCTGGCTGCGCGGCGTGCAGGCCGACCCGCCGCGAAGATTCCTGCCCCGGAGGGAAAGCCGGGCGCAAGTATTGACAACCGTGGAAGCCTCGAAGTTAACTCGCCAGCAATCGATTTCTCAGACTCCTACGGCTGCTCGGAAGGGACACCGATGAGGCTTCGCATCGGCCGTTGGGCCGGCGCCGCAGCAGCCGCGCTGCTGGCCGTTGCCGTGCCCGCGACCTCGTCCGCCGCCGCGCCGGCCGCCACGTCGGCGTCCGCTCCCGCTCCCGCCGTCGCCGACGACAAGGGACCGATCGGCTGGGACGCCTACCGCCGGCTCGACCGCCTGCCGGAGCTGGCCGCCGGCACCCGTACCCACCAGTTCTCCAGCTTCGGCCGCGACGGCTCCAACGACGACGGCTTCGTCGGCACCTGGTCGTGTCTGCGTCGGAGTGGGGGATGTGTGATCGCCGAGGCACGCGGTCCGGGCGAGGTGCAGTCGATCTGGTTCACCCGCGACGACGGAAACGTCCGCGCCACCGGCTGGATCCGCGTCGAACTCGACGGCGTCGTGGTCGTCCAGGCCGACCTCCAGGATCTGGTGGACGGGCGGCTCGGCAGCCCGTTCGTCGCGCCGCTCGTGAGCAACGCCGACCAGACGTCCGGCGGCGTCACCGTCAAGGTGCCCATGCCCTACCGGGAGTCCATGCGGATCACCACCCAGAACAACCCGCTGTTCCACCACGTCACCTACCGGACCTTCACCGACGCGGCAGGGGTGCCCCGGTTCGATCCGGCCGACCCGGCCACCGACGTGGTCACGCTGCTGCGCGCCGCCGGCACCCGCGACCCGAAGCCCGCCCAGGCCGGCGCCTCCACCACGCGCGTCACCGTCACCGCCCCGGCGCAGGGGCAGGTGTCACTGGCCGCCCTGACCGGGCCACGCGCGATCACCGCGCTGCGGCTGCGCGTACCGGACGCCGCGGCCGGGGCGCCGACGCTCGCCGGGCTGCGGCTGCGGATGACGTTCGACGGACGTACGACAGTGGACAGCCCGATCGGGGAGTTCTTCGGCGCCGGGCTGGGCGAGCGCACCGTACGGTCGCTGATGTTCGCCATGGACTCCGCGCCCGGCGGCTGGTACAGCGCATGGTGGCCGATGCCGTTCCGCACCGCCGCCGCACTGACGCTCGTCAACACGACAGGCGCCACAGTCGGCGGCGTCGAGGTCGAGGTGACGTCGGCGCCCGGCGCCGAGTGGACGTCCCGGCTCGCCGCCGACGGCAACGCCGGCTCCTTCACCACCCAGTCACGCCGCGCCGAGACGGTCGGCGGCACCGACTGGATCATCGCCGACCAGTCCGGCCGGGGCCGGTTCGTCGGCGTCTCGCAGACCATGCGGGGCCACATCATCGGCGGCAACACCCGCAACTACCTGGAGGGCGACGAGCGGGTGCACGTGGACGGCTCGCCCACGCCGCAGATCTACGGCACCGGCACCGAGGACTTCTACGAGTCGGGCTGGTACTTCAACCGCGGCGAGTACAGCGGCGTCTTCACCGGCAACACCGCGCACCTGGTCCGCGGCGGCGGATGCGCCGACGAGTGCGACGCCGCCTACCGGCTGATGATCGGCGACGCGGTGGCGTACGGCACCGCGCTGCGCTTCGGCATCGAGCACGGACCGGCCAACGACATGCCCGCCGAGTACGCCTCGACCGCGTTCCTCTACACCCAGCGCACCGTCACCACGCGCCGGACCGACGCCGTCGTCACCGGCGACGCCGCCAGCCGCGCCGCGCACGCGTACACCGACTCCGCGGCGACCCAGACCGCGCTCACCGCCGCCTTCGAGGGCGACGACGACAACGTCCCGCAGACCGGCCAGGTCCGCGCCACCACCGCCCCGGTCCGCTTCCGGCTGGCGATCGACCCGGCCAACCAGGGGGTACGGCTGCGCCGCCACGGTGACCAGGCCGGTGGCTACCAGCAGGCGGCCGTGTCGGTGGACGGCACACCGGCCGGGGTGTGGCTCCAGCCGCTGGGCAACGACAGGCAGCGCTGGCTGGCCGACGAGTTCGTGCTGCCCGCGGCGCTGACGGCGGGCCGCTCGGCGGTGACCGTCCAGCTCACCCCGGCGAGCGGCGCGCCGGCCTGGACCGCCGCCCGATACCTGGCCGACAGCATGATCGCGCCGTTCACCGACACCGTCGCCCCGGCCCCGGTCGCCGGTCTCGCCCTGGCCGGCGGGCGCGTGCACGCGCTGGGCCTGACCTGGTCCCCCTCCGCCGACGACGTCGGCGTGGTCTCCTACCGCGTCTACGCGTCCCGGAACCCGGGGGTGGCGATCACCGCCGCCAACCTGGTCGGCACCACACGTGCCACCACGTTCCGGCACGGTCCGCTGCCGGCCGCGCAGACCCGCTACTACCGGGTCGTTGCTGTCGACGGGTCGGGCAACGCCGCCGCGCCCTCGGCCGAGGTGTCGGCCACCACCCGTACCCGCAACACCAGCGACGCCAACGGCGACCGCCGCGACGACGCCGTCGACTTCACCCGCGGCGCCGGCGCCGACGTGTTCACGTCGCTCTCCGACGGCACCCGGTTCGTGCCGGACAGCCGGCCCTGGAACGACTTCTTCGCGATCGGCGCGGAGGTGCCGCTCACCGGCGACGTCAACGGCGACGGCCGCGCGGACGTCATCACGTTCACCCGTGGCGACAGCGCCGACGTCTACGTCGGGCTCTCCACCGGCTCCGGCTACTCCGCGGGCGTCAAGTGGCACGACTTCTTCGCCGTCGGCGCCGAGATCCCGGCGGTCGGCGACGTCAACGGCGACGGCCGCGCCGACATCATCACCTTCACCCGCGGCGCCGCCGCCGACGTCTACGTGGCGCTCTCCACCGGCTCCGGCTTCGGACCCGGCGTCAAGTGGCACGACCACTTCGCGCTCGGCGACGAGTTCCCGGCGGTGGGCGACGTGGACGGGGACGGGCGGGACGACATCGTGACGTTCACCAGGGGTACGACCGGCGACGTGTTCGTGTCGCTCTCCGACGGCACCCGCTTCGTGGAGGACGGCTGGAAGTGGCACGACAGCTTCGCCACCGGCGACGAGCTGCCGGCGGTGGGCGACGTGGACGGGGACGGGCGGGACGACATCGTGACGTTCACCAGGGGTACGACCGGCGACGTGTTCGTGTCGCTCTCCGACGGGGGCCGCTTCGTGCAGAACTCCTGGAAGTGGCACGACCACTTCGCCTTCGGCGACGAGCTGCCCGGGGTGGGGGACTTCAACGGCGACGGCCGGGCCGACGTGGTCGCGTTCACCAGGGGCCTGACCGCCGACGTGTTCGTCTCGCTCTCCACCGGCGGTGGATTCGGGCCACCGGGCAACCGCTGGCACGACCGGTTCGCCCCCGGCACCGACCTGCCCCGCCCGAGCGTGTCGTGATGCGCGCCCGGCGTGCCCTCGCGGCGCTCCTGCTCGGGGTGGCCCTGGTGGCGGTCCCGGCCGGACCGGCAGCGGCCGACGACCCGGTCCGGTTCGAGGCCGAGTCGCTCGCCGTCGTCTCCGCCACCGCGCCGGTCGGCGCGCAGGCCGACTGCTGCGGGGTGAGCTGGTCCGGCGGACGGCAACTGTGGTTCCGGGGCGCCCGCGCCGGTGACGCGGTGACGCTCGCGCTGCCGTCGGTGCCGGCCGGGCAGTACGACCTCGGCGCGGTCCTCACCCGGGCCGGCGACTACGGCACGCTGCGCTTCGCCGTCGACGGGGTGGCGGTCGGCCAGCTCTTCGACGGGTACGCGGGCGCGGTGCAGCGCACCGGCGCGGTGCCGCTGGGCTCGGCGTCGCTGACGGCCGGCACCCACCGCCTCACCGTCACGGTGACCGGCCGGTCCGCGTCCTCCACCGGCTTCTTCGCCGGGCTGGACACGGTGACGCTGCGTCGCGTCGGCCCGCTCGCGGCGGTCACCACCACGCCGTACGAGACGCTCGGTGAGACACCGGCGCGGGGCGCGTCCACACGCGTCTACGACCCGAGCGCCGGGGAGTCGACGACCTGGTACTACAACGACCAYACGCTGGTGCGGCACGAGCAGACCGGCGTGTGGCACCTGTTCGGCATCACCCACGCCGAACCCGGTGCGCCGCAGGACGAGAAGGTCTTCGGGCACGCCACCGCGCCCACCCCGACCGGCCCGTGGACGAAACGGCCGGTGGCGCTGGCCGCCGACCCCGGGGCCGGGGAGCAGTGGATCTGGGCCCCGCACGTCGTCCACCACAACGGCGTCTACCACATGTTCTACGCGGCCGGTAACCCGGACTACGCCCGGTACCGCATGCACCTGGCCACCTCGACCGACCTGTTCACCTGGACCCGAAGCTCCGCCAACCCGCTGTTCACCGACGGGTGGGAGGGCCGCGACCCGATGGTGACCCGGGTCGGCGACCGCTGGGTCATGTACTACACGGCCACGTCGAGCCCGTCCGGCGGCAACCATGTCGTGGCGTACCGGACCAGCACCGACCTGCGCTCGTGGAGCGGCCGCGCGATCGCGTACACCTCGCCGCACACCGGCCGGGCGGGCGGGCAGACGGAGTCGCCGTTCGTGGTGCGCCGGGGGGAGTGGTGGTACCTGTTCGTCTGCTGCGACGGCACCGACTACGGCGCCGCGTACCGGCGCACGGCCGTCTACCGCAGCCGCGACCCGCTGCGCTTCAACGGCGCGGAGAAGGTGACGGTGCTGGACGCGCACGCCGCCGAGGTCGTGGTGGACGGCTCGAACTGGTACCTGACCCACGCCGGCTGGGGTCAGGGCGGGCTCTGGCTGGCGCCGCTGACCTGGTCGACCGGCGTGGTGGCGCGCGGCTGGACGGTGACCACCGGTTTCCTGCGCGCCGACGTGCGCACCTGGCCCAGCGCCCGGATCGCCGAGCTGGCCGTCGACCCGGCCGGGGCCGGCAATCACCGTCCCGCGCTCGACTCGTCGCACCGGGGCACCGGGCCGTACCTCGCCGTCGGCCGGTTCGACGTGACCGACCGGGCCGGAGCGCCGGCCCGGGTCGACGTGTCCGCCGACGGCTCCCGGATCAACCTGGTCGGCATCCCGTTCGGCGACGAGCCGGTCACCGCCGACTGGCTGCTCACCGTGACGCCCCGGTGGACCGGCCCCGGGTTGCAGAGCGACGTCACCTGGTCGGTGAACGGGTGGCCGACCGCAGCGGTGTGGGAGGTGGCGTTCAACATCGACGGCGCGTCCCCGCTGGTCGGCGACCCGGCGGTGGAGGCGCGGCCGACAGGTGACGTCACCGGCATGCCCCGCTGGACGATGAGCACCGGCGACGGGCTCTCGGTGGTCGCGGCGCACCGGTGGGGATCGGCCTGGCGCGGCGACAACACCTGGTACGACGCCGGCCACGCGATGGCGGCCTGGCAGCCGCTGTGGCGCTCCGGCGGCCTGTCCTGGGCACCGGGCCAGTACGCGGGCGGCACCTGGCGTCTGACCGCGAGCGGGGTCCGGCGGGACGTGCAGTTCGCCGACGCCGCGCACACCGCGATCAACGCGATCCCGTGACCGGCGTGGACACCCGCGACGCGCCCGGCCCGAGCGGCCGGGTGGTGGTCGCGGCAACCGGAGTGGCCAAGCGGTTCGGCGGCGTGACGGCCCTCGACGGCGTCGACTTCGACGTACGGGCGGGCGAGGTGCACGCGCTGCTGGGCGAGAACGGCGCGGGCAAGTCCACCCTGATCAACATCCTCTCCGGCGTGATCACCGACTACGACGGAGAAGTCGCAGTCGACGGGACGCCGGTACGGTTCACCGGCCCGGCCGCCGCCCAGGCCGCCGGGATCGCGACCATCCACCAGGAACTCGACCTGGTGCCCGCCCTCTCGGTGGCCGACAACCTCGTGCTCGGGCGGGAGCCCCGGACCCGGCTGCGCACAGTCGACCGGCGGGCCGCGGGCCGCACCGCGCGCGAGCACCTGGACCGGCTCGGCGCAGACATCGACCCGCGCCGCCCGGTGGGCTCGCTGCGCGTCGGCGAGCAGCAACTCGTCGAGATCGCCAAGGCGCTCGCCCTGGACGCCCGCGTACTCGTCATGGACGAGCCGACGGCCGCGCTCGCCGACGGGGAGGTACGGCGGCTGTTCACCACAATCGGCGGCCTGCGCCGCCGGGGCGTCGGCGTCGTCTACATCTCCCACCGGATGGAGGAGATCGAGGTCGTCGCGGACCGCGCGACGGTGCTGCGCAACGGTTCCGTCGCCGGTGTCGTACCGGCCGGCCGGATGGACCGGCGGCGGATCGTGGCGATGATGGTCGGCGGCCGGGCCGCGTCGCTGTTCGAGCCCGCCCCGGCGGACACGGCCGGCGCTCCCGGCCCGCCGCCCGGATCCGCCGGCGGCGGCCCGCTGCTGCGTGTCACCGACCTGGCCGTGCGGCCCCGGACGCCCCGGCCCGGCCGCTGCGAGCCGGACGGCGTCAGCCTGACCGTGCGGGCCGGCGAGATCGTCGGCCTGGCCGGGCTGATGGGCGCCGGACGTACCGAACTGCTGGAGACCCTGTTCGGCGCCGGGCCCGCGGGCCGCCGCACCGGCACGGTCCTGCTGGCCGGCCGCCCGTACGCGCCGCGCCGGCCCCGCGCGGCGCTGCGTGCCGGCGTCGGCTTCGTGCCCGAGGACCGGCGCCGCTCCGCGCTCGTCCTGGAACACCCGGTCGGCCGGAGCATCGTGCTGGCCGCCCTGTCCAGGCTGACCTCGGCCGGGTTCGTCAGCCGCGGCCGGGAGCGGGCGGCCGTCGCGCGGTCGGTCACCGACCTGGCGATCAAGACGGCGTCGGCGGCCACGCCGGTCGGCGCGCTCTCCGGCGGCAACCAGCAGAAGGTCGTCTTCGCCCGGCACCTGCTCACCGAGCCGCGGCTGCTCCTGCTGGACGAGCCGACCCGCGGCGTCGACATCGGGGCGAAGGCGGAGATCTACCGGCTGCTGCGCCGGCTCGCCGGCGACGGCATGGGCATCCTGCTCGCCTCCTCGGAACTGCCCGAGCTGCTCGGCGTCTGCGACCGGGTGGTGGTGCTGCGCCGTGGCCGGGCCGTGGCCGACCTCGCCACCGGCGGCTGCACCGGCGAGGACATCCTCGCGGCGGCGATGGGCGGCCCGGCCGCCGGAAGGGACGACCGATGACCGACACCCGAGTGCCGCCGCCCGAGCCGGCCGTGACCGGGGCGCTGCCCGCCGCCGGTACGGCCGGACTGCGCGGCGCGACGGCCCACTGGCTGCGTCGGCCGCGCAGCCGCCGGGAACTCGCCGACCGGCTCTTCGCGGTGCAGAGTCTCTTCGCGCTGCTCGTGATCTTCGTCGTGGCGATCCTCGCCTCACCGCGCCGCGACGGCGAGATCCTCTTCCTCACCGCCGGCAACCTGGGGAACATCGTCCGCGCGGTGTCGGAGATCGGCATCATCGCGATCGGGATGACGTTCGTCGTCCTGCTGGGCGGCATCGACCTGTCGGTCGGGGCGATCCTCGGCCTGTCGGCCGTCGGCACCGCGACGCTCATGGTCGACTCCGGACTCGGCATCCTGCCCGCCGTCGCCGCCGTGCTCGCGATCGGCGTGCTGTTCGGCGCGCTCCAGGGGTACGCCGTGGCCCGCCTCGGCATCCAGTCGTTCATCGTGACACTGGCCGGTCTCCAGGTCGCCCGGGGCATCGCCCGGATCTGGTCCGGCGGCCTCGGTATCCCGATCGCCTACGGCGACGGACCCCAGGAGGCGCCGCCCGCCTTCGAACTGCTGAACGGCTCGATAAACGGCGTGTTCCCGGTGCCGGCGGTGCTGTTCGTCCTGATCGGGGTGGCCGCTGTGGTGGTGCTGCGGACGACGGCGTTCGCCCGGCACGTCTACGCGATCGGCGGCAACGAGAAGGCGGCCCGGCTCTCCGGTGTGCCGGTGACGCGGGTCAAGGTCGCCGTGTTCGCCGTCGCCGGCCTCCTGGCGGCGGTGGCCGGAGTGGTGCACGCGGGACAGCTCAACCAGGGCAGCCCGAACGACGGCGCCGGATACGAGCTGGACGCGATCGCCGCTGTCGTCATCGGCGGCACCAGCCTGGCCGGCGGCTCCGGCTCGATGGGCGGCACCCTGGCCGGCGCGCTGCTGCTCGGCATCCTCAACAACATCCTCGCGCTCAACAACATCGACGCCAACGTCCAGCTGCTGATCAAAGGACTGGTGATCGTGCTCGCGGCGGCGCTGCAGAAGCTGCGCCGCGGCATCGCCTGACCGAACCGACTCCGAGGAGCCACCCGATGGACAAGCGAACCACACTGCTCGCGCTGCTGGTCACCGGCGCGCTGGCGATCACGACGGGGTGCAGCGTCGAGAAGCCGTCCGACGACGCCGGGCGGGCCCGCGCCTGCGGCGCCGGCAAGGACTTCCTGATCGGCATGTCCCAGGCCAACAACGCCGAGCCGTACCGGCAGGTGATGAACAACGACGTGCAGACGGCGGCGAAGTCGGTGCCCGGCTTCCGCGTCGTGGTCTCCGACGCCGCCCAGGACAACAGCAAGCAGGTCGCCGACGTGGAGAACTTCCTCACCCAGAAGATCAACCTGCTGATCATCTCGCCGAACGAGGCCAAGCCGCTCACCGCTGTGGTGAAGAAGGCGTACGACCAGGGCGTGCCGGTGATCGTGCTGGACCGCAAGGTCGAGGGGGAGGCGTACACCGCGTTCATCGGTGGCGACAACGTGGCGATCGGCAAGGCGGCCGGCGAGTTCTACGCCACGACGCTGCTGCCCGACGGCGGCAAGGTGATCGAGATCGCCGGGCTGCCCGGCTCGACCCCCGCCGCCGAGCGCGCGCAGGGCTTCCGCGACGGCATCGCCGCCAACCCGAAGATCCAGATCGTCGCCTCCCAGCCCGGCGACTGGCTGCGGGAGAAGGGACAGTCGGTGGCGGACGCGCTGATCAAGGCCCACCCGGACGTGTCCGCGATCTACGCGCACAACGACCCGATGGCCGAGGGCGCCTACCTCGCCGCGAAGTCGGCGGGCAAGGCGCAGCGGATCAAGTTCACCGGCATCGACGCGCTGCCGGTGCCCTCCGGCGGGATCAAGGCCGTCGAGCAGGGCCGCCTCGCCGCCACGTTCCAGTACGCCACCGGCGGCCGGGAGGCGGTCGAGCTGGCCCGGAAGATCCTCGTCGACTGCGCCGAGGACGTCCCGCGTACCACCACGCTGGGCACCATGCGGATCACCAGGGAGAACGCCGCCGAGGCGTACGCGAAGCTCGGTGGCCTCTGAGCGCGGGGGCCGGGATGCGCAGCGCGAGCGTGCGGCGGGCGGCGCCGGTGGTGCTCGGCGTGGACATTGGCACGTCGAGCAGCAAGGGGGTTCTCGTCGACCCCGACGGGCGGTTGGTCCGGGCCCGGGTCCTGGAGCACCGGGTCGACCGGCCCGGCCCTGGCCGGGTCGAGATGGACGGCCGGATCTGGTGGCGGGAGTTCGTCGCCCTCAGCCGGGATCTGCTGGCTCCGGGTGACGTCCGGGTGTGCGCGGTCGGGGTGAGCGGCATGGGTCCGTGCGTGCTGCTCACCGACGCCGGCGGCACTCCACTGCGCCCGGCCGTCCTCTACGGCGTGGATACCCGCGCCGGGGAGCAGATCGAGCGGATGAACGAGCGGTTCGGCGCCGACGAGATCATCCAGCGGTGCGGGTCGGCGCTGTCCAGCCAGGCGGCGGGCCCGAAGATCGCGTGGGTGGCCGACACCGAACCGGAACTGTTCGCCCGTGCCCGCCGGCTGTTCATGCCCAGTTCGTGGCTGGCCTACCGGCTCACCGGTCGCTACCTGCTCGATCACCACTCGGCAAGCCAGTGCACGCCGTTCTACGACACCGAGGCCCAGGACTGGTACCGGCCGTGGATCGACCCGTTCGCACCCGGACTGGAGCTTCCGCCACTGTGCTGGCCCGGCGACGTGGCCGGTGAGGTGACGGCCGGGGCCGCCGCCGAGACCGGCCTGCCGGAGGGCGTTCCGGTGGTGGCGGGCACGATTGACGCCTGGTCGGAGGCGTTGAGCGTGGGTGCGCAGGGCGTGGGCGACCTGATGCTCATGTACGGCACCACCATGTTCCTCGTGCACACCGTGCCGCACCGGCTGACCAGCCCGTCGCTGTGGGGCACCGTCGGCGCGCTGCCGGGCACCCGCAACCTGGCCGGCGGGATGGCGACCTCCGGCGCGATCACCGGCTGGCTACGCGACCTGGTGGCGGGCACCGACCACACCGAGCTGCTCCGCCTCGCCGAACGCTCCGGCGCCGGTGCCCGCGGGTTGCTGATGCTGCCGTTCTTCGCCGGGGAACGCACGCCGATCCTCGATCCCCGGGCCCGCGGCCTGATCGCCGGTCTTACCCTTTCGCACGGCCCCGGCGACATCTACCGGGCGGCGCTGGAGGCGACCGGGCTGGCGGTACGGCACAACATCGAGACGATCGAGGCGGCCGGCGGCGACATCCGCCGGATCGTCGCGGTCGGCGGCGGCACCCGGGGCGGGCTCTGGACCCAGATCGTCTCCGACATCACCGGCCGGGAACAGCAGATCCCGGCGCAGACCATCGGCGCCAGCTACGGCGGCGCCTTTCTGGCCGCCCGGACCGTGATGGACGTCTCGATCGAGACGTGGAACCCGATCGCCGGGGTGCGGCGGCCACGACCCGAACCCGCCGCCGACTACGACGAGCTGTACCGGCTCTACCGCGAGCTGTACGCCGGTAGCCGATCTGTGGTTCACGCCCTTGCTGCCCGGCAGGAACGCCTGCCGGGCGCGTTCCGCTCCACCCACCGTCCGCCCGCCGAGGGAGCTGCCCCGTGACCCGTTACACACTGCCCGTGCCGGTCGAGCGCCCGGCCGCCCCGCCCCGCACCGTCTACACAGTCGCCAGCGGTGACCTGCGGCTGAGCGCGAACGTCACCTGCTGGCCCACCCAGCGGCAGCTCGAAGCCGACCTCACCGCCGCGGTCACCGCGCTCGGCTGGCACGTCCGGCGCGGTCACGACGTCGACCCGGGCAAAAGACACGGCTTCATCGACAGCCAGCGCGCCGGGATCGAGGTCTTCCGGAGCATCCCGGCCGACGTGCCGCTCGTCGTGGTGGAGGCGGTCTGGCAGTACAGCCACCACGTGCTGGCCGGGCTGCGCGCCCACCGCGGGCCGATCCTGCTGGTGGCGAACTGGAGCGGCGAGTACCCCGGCCTGGTGGGCCTGCTCAACCTCGCCGGCAGCCTCACCAAGGCGGGCGTGCGGTACTCGACGCTGTGGAGCGAGGACTTCACCGACGAGTGGGCGCGCGACGGCCTGAAGAAGTGGCTGGAGACTGGCCGGGTGACGCACGACGAGAGCCACGTACGCCCGCTGCCTGTGCTGCGGCCGGACGAGGAGGTCGAACTCGGCGTGGCGCTGGCCCGGCAGCTCGTCTCCGAGCGGGCCGTCATCGGCGTCTTCGACGAGGGCTGCATGGGCATGTACAACGCCATCATCGACGACGAGCTGCTCAACCCGCTCGGCGTCTTCAAGGAACGCCTGTCGCAGAGCGCGCTGGTGGCGGAGATGGCGCGGGTGCGCGACACCGAGGCGCGGGCGGTGCTGGCCTGGCTGGAGGCGGCCGGGATGACGTTCCACACCGGCACCGACGAGGCCACCGAGCTGACGTACGCCCAACTGCTCAGCCAGTGCCGCATGTACGTCGCCGCGCTGCGCATCGCCGACGACTTCGGCCTGGACGCCGTCGGGATCCAGTACCAGCAGGGGCTCAAGGACACCGTGCCGGCCAGCGACCTGGCCGAGGGGCTGCTGAACAACGTCGAACGCCCCCCGGTGACCAGCCGGGACGGCTCCCGGGAGCTGTACCCGGGCGTCGCGCTGCCGCACTTCAACGAGGTCGACGAGGGCGTCGCCGTGGACTCGCTGGTCACCAACCGGATCTGGACCGCGATGGGCCTGGACCCGGCGACGACGCTGCACGACATCCGCTGGGGGCAGCAGTACGGCGAGCACTTCGTCTGGGTCTTCGAGATCTCCGGTGCGGTGCCCGCGTCGCACAACGGCGGCTACGACAGGTCATACAGCATGCGTCAGCCGCCGATGTACTTCCCGCTCGGCGGCGGCACGCTCAGCGGCGTGTCGAAGCCGGGGGAGATCGTCTGGTCGCGCGTGTTCGTGATGGACGGCGGCCTGCACGTCGACCTCGGGCGCGGCACGGTGGTGGCGCTGCCCGAGGCGGAGACCCGGCGGCGGCTGGACGCCACCACACCGCAATGGCCGATCATGCACGCCGTGTTGCACGGCGTGGGCCGCGACCAGTTGATGGCCCGGCACAAGGCCAACCACGTCAACGTGGTCTACGCGCCAGACGCCGGCACCGCCGACCGCGCGCTACGGGTCAAGGCCGCCCTCTTCGCCGAGCTGGGCGTACGGGTGCACCTGTGCGGGGACGTCACGATCTGAGCGAGCCGGCGGCAGTGCCGCGCGACCGGGCACGGCCCACCGCGTGGCCCTGCCGGCCGGCCGACGGTGCCGAGCTGTCGCGTACCCGCAGCTCGGTGTGGAGCACCACTGTCGAGGGTGCCTTGGCCGGGTCGGCGATCCGCTCGACCAGCAGCGTGGCCGCGGTGCGCCCCAGGTCGTAGGTGGGCTGCGCGACGGTGCTCAGCGAGGGCCGGACCAGGTGCGCCCAGGGGATGTCGTCGAACCCGACGATGCCGAACGGGTCGGGCACGCCGATGCCGTTGTCCACGAGGCACTCGAGGGCGCCCACAGTCATCAGGTTGTTCGCCGCGAACACCGCGTCCGGCGGCTCGGCGGTCTCCAGCAGGGAGGCCATCGCGCGGTAGCCGCCCTCCTCGCGGAAGTCCGCGTACCGGATCAGGTCCTCGGTGGTCTGGCGTCCGCTCGCCTTCAGCGCCCGCTGGTAGCCCCGCAGCCGCTGCATGGCGGTGGAGATCCGGCGTGGGCCGGTGATGCAGGCGATCCGCCGGTAGCCGCTGCCCACCAGATGGGCGGTCGCCTGCTCGGCGCCGTGGGTGTTGTCCACCAGCACGGTGTCCACCTCGACGCCGCGTGGTTGCCTGTCGATCGCCACGACCGGGATGCGGGCCTGCACCAGGCGGCTGATCAGGGCCGGCCGCCCGGACGAGGAGATGATCACCCCGGCCATCCGCTCGGCCAGGGCCGCCGCCACGTAGCGGGCCTCCTTCTCCGGATCCTCGTCGCCGTTGCAGAGCACGACCGAGAAGCCGGCCTCCTGCGCGACGTCCTCGACACCGCGCACCATCGAGGTGAAGAACGGGTTCCCGATGTCGGAGATGATGACCGCCCAGAGGCTGGTCCGGCTGCGGCGCAGGCTGCGCGCGACGGCGTTCGGGCGGTAGTCGAGGTCCTGCGCGGCCTGCCGTACCCGGGCGGCCATGTCCGGGTCGACCGAGGCACGCCCGTTGAGGACGCGGGAGACGGTCGCCGGCGACACTCCCGCGCGACGCGCCACGTCGTAGATGGTCGTCATCGCGCTCCCGTCGTCGTCGCCCGGGCGCTCCGGCCCGGCCCCCGTCGGATGGTGACGTACCGGAGTGAGACCGCCACCGCGGGAGATCGCACGGAATCCTATACCCGTCCAGCAATCGATTTCCGACCGGGTCGATCGCGTCCCGCCGCCGCTATTGACATCGATGTGGGTGACTACGAGACTCGTCAGCAATCGATTTCTCGCCCGGTGCCGCTGGTCACCCCCACCCCCGAGGAGCACGGTGAGACGAAATCTGCTGGCGATGCTTGTCGCGCTCTGCACCGTCACGGCGGCCGGCGCGGCCGGCGCGCCGGCCGCCGCCGTACCGATCGGCACGCTCGCCTGCCCGTCCGTCCCGGCCACCCACGACCCCGCCGTCACCGTGATCGTCTACCGGGTGGCCCGGTCGTACAACGTCAACGACAAGGTCATGCTCTCCACCTTCGAGGCGGGCTGGGTCGAGTCCCACATGAACAACCTGCCCTGCGGCGACAAGTCCAGCCTGGGCGTGTTCCAGCAGCGCTGGGACTACGGCTGGGGCACGCCGGAGCAGATCATGGACCCGGTCTACGCCACCACGCAGTACGTCACGCGTGCGATCACCTGCGACCGCAACAACCCCGGCTACACGGCGGGCCAGGTCGCCCAGTGCGTCCAGCGATCGGGCTTCCCCGACCGGTACGACCAGGTGGCGGGGACCGCGCGCACGCTGCTCAACCAGGCGGCGCGTACCCACGGCATGGCAGGCGGCTCGTCGACGGACGTGAACGGTGACGGCCGCGACGACATCCTCACCTTCACCCAGAACGCCTCCGCCGACGTGTACGCGAGCACGTCGACCGGAACCGGCTTCGCCGGAACGTCGGTGAAGTGGAACGACTTCTTCTCCATCGGCGGGGAGACCGCGTCGACGGGCGACGTCAACGGTGACGGCCGCGACGACATCGTCACGTTCGCGCACGGCAACACCGGCGACGTGTACGTGGCGCTGTCGAACGGGTCGGCGTTCGCGTCGCCGGGCCGGTGGCACGACTGGTTCGCCCCCGGCGCGGAGATCGCCGCCGTCGGTGACGTCAACGGCGACGGCAGGGACGACATCGTCGCGTTCACGCACAACGCGACGGCGGACGTCTACGTGGCGTTGTCAACCGGGTCGTCGTTCTCGGGCACGGCGGTGAAGTGGCACGACTACTTCTCCATCGCCGGGGAGTTCCCCGCGCTGGGCGACGTCAACGGCGACGGCCGCGACGACATCATCACCTTCACCCAGGGCCCCGCGTCGGCGGCGGACGTGATCGTGGCGCTGTCCACCGGCACGTCGTTCGGGGCGCCGCAGAAGTGGCACGACCTGTTCGCCGTGGGTGCCGAGCAGCCACGGGTGGGGGACGTCAACGGCGACGGCAAGGACGACGTCGTCACGTTCACCTGCAACGCCGACGCCGACGTGTACGCCGCCACCTCCACCGGCACCGGTTTCGCCGGCACCACAGTCAAGTGGCACGACTTCTTCTGCCTACCGGGCGAGTTTCCCTACCTGGGCGACGCCAACGGCGACGGCAGGGACGACCTCATCGTCTTCACCAAGGGCGCCACGAACGACGTCTACGTGGCCCTGTCCACCGGCACCACGTTCGGTGCCAGCAGCAAATGGCACGACTACTTCGGCCTCACCGGTGAGGTGACGCTGTGACGCCAGGATGGGAGGCCCCCGTGGCCGGAACACGACGGAGACGGCGGCGCGCCGGCGTCGCCCTGCTGGTGGCGGCGCTCGCCGGCGCGGTCGCGGTGCAGCCCGCGCCGGTGTCCGCGACGCCGCCGGGCCGTACCGCGCTGGACGCCGCCTTCGTGCGGGCGGCGCAGGAGTACGACGTGCCCCGGGACGTCCTGGTAGCGGTCGGCTACGGCGAGTCCCGCCTGGACGGGCACGGCGGCGAGCCGAGCCAGGCCAACGGCTACGGGGTGATGCACCTGGTGAGCAACCCGGTCCGGCACAGCCTGGAACGGGCGGCGGCGTTGACCGGTGAGCCGGTCGCGCGTCTGAAGACCGTCACGCCGGCGAACATCCGCGGCGGCGCGGCAGTGCTGCGCGAGCTGGCCGACGCCGAGGGGCTGACCGCGCGGGACCGGGACCGGGTCACCGCCTGGTATCCGGTGGTGGCGCGGTACGGCGGCGCGGCCGACGACGCCACCGCCCGCCTGTACGCGGACGGGATCTACGAGCTGGTGCAGCAGGGCATCCCAGGCGCGGTGCCGGTCCGGGCGTACCGGGTCGAGCCGGAGCGCGGCCGCTACGCCGCGGTTCCCCCCGCCGGCACGGCGCCCCGTACGCTCGCAGCCGTGCCGGAGTATCCGGCGGCGCGGTGGGTCGCCGCGAACGGCGCGAACTACGGCATCGGGCGGTCCAGCCGGATCACCACTGTGATCCTCCACGTCACCCAGGGCTCGTACGCCGGGACGGTCAGCTGGTTCCAGAGCCCGTCGTCCGGCGTCAGCGCCCACTACGTGGTGAAGTCCAGCAACGGCGAGATCACCCAGATGGTCCGCGAGGGCGACACCGCGTACCACGCCCGGTCCGGCAACGCGTACGGCGTCGGCATCGAGCACGAGGGGTACGTCGACAACCCGGCCTGGTTCACCGACGCGATGTACCGTTCCTCGGCCGCGCTGACCCGCTACCTGTGCGACAAGTACGGCATCCCGAAGAACCGCACCGGCATCAAGGGGCACAACGAGATCCCGGGTAACGACCACACCGACCCGGGACCGAACTGGAACTGGAACTACTACCTCTCGCTGGTGAACCAGGGTGGCGGGGGCCCGACCGCCCGCTATTTCGGTGGTTCGCCGACGGATTTCACCGGTGACGGCCGGGACGACGTGGTCGCGTTCACCCACGGTGCGCTGGCCGACGCGTATGTGGCCACGTCGACGGGTTCGTCGTTCGCGGGCACGTCGGTGAAGTGGCACGACTGGTTCGCCCTGCCCGGAGAGACCCCCCTGACCGGMGACGTCAACGGCGACGGACGCGACGACGCCATCGTGTTCACCCACGGCACCACCGCCGACGTCCACGTCGCCCTGTCCACCGGCACATCCTTCGCCGCATCCGCGAAATGGCACGACTGGTTCGCCCCCGGCACCGAAGTCCCCGCCGTCGGCGACGTCAACGGCGACGGCCGCGACGACATCATCACCTTCACCCACGACACCGACGCCGACGTCTACGTCGCCCTGTCCACCGGCACCTCCTTCACCGGCACCGCCGTGAAATGGCACGACTACTTCTCCATCGCCGGGGAGTTCCCCGCCCTCGGCGACGTCAACGGCGACGGCCGCGACGACCTCATCACCTTCACCCAAGGCCCCGCCACCGC
>NZ_LYXF01000052.1:0-17844 GCF_001709195.1 Micromonospora sp. II
GCCGGTTCACCGCGATAGTGGTGCCGCTGCGCCGGATGTCCGGGGACTCGTCGCCGACCGAGCAGATCGAAGCAGCGATCGAGCAGGTGATGGACGAGCGCATCCGCTGGGCGGACCTGCGCCGGGCCACCGAGCACACCACGGTGGTGGTGATCTTCGACGGGTTCGACGAACTCGTCCAGGTCACCGGCACCGCCCACTCCCAGTACATCGACCGGGTGGCCGAGTTCCAGGAGACCCAGTGGGACCTGGGCTACTCCGTCATCCCGATCATCACGTCCCGGATGCTGGTGATGGACCGCGCCAGCGTGCCGCAGGGCACCGCGCTGGTGCGGCTGGAAGACCTGACCGACGCCCAGGTGACGGCCTGGTTGGCCGCCGTCAACGCGGCCAACGAGGACCGGCCCGGCTACCGTCGGCTCTCCGCCCGCGAGCTGCTGTGGCACGGCGAGCTGGCCCGCCAGCCCTTGCTGCTCACGCTGCTCGCCATCTACTACAACGAGCACTGGGCCGACCGCCGTCCCGGCGCCATGTCATCGTCCGACCTGTTCACCGGCCTGCTCACCGCGTTCATCAGACGGCAGGTGAGCGAGAAGGCGCCGACCGCCCTCCCGACGCACGAGCGGGAGGCCCGCGAACACCAACTGCGGCGCGATCTGACGATCACCGCGTTCGCCATGTTCAACCGCAACCGGGAACTGGTGAACCGGGCCGCGCTCCGCGCCGACCTCGACTGTTTCGGGCCCGGGGCCGGCGACGGCTCCCGGTTCGAACTCGGCGACGTGCTCGGCCCGGAGCAACTGGTCACCGCCGCCTTCTTCGTCGTGTACGGCCCGGACGACGTGCAGGGCGAGGACGCCCGGCGTACGTACGAGTTCCTGCACACCACCATCGGCGACTTCCTGATCGCCGAGTACGTCATCGGGGCGCTGCGGAGTCTGGCCGAGCTGCGGCGGCGCACCCTCAGCCCGGCCGGGTTCGGCTATCAGCTGGACACCGGCCAGTTCCGGGCGCTTCTCTCGCACCAGCCGCTGGTCAAGCGGGAGGCGGTGGTGGGCTTCGCGCGGGAACTCGCCTTCCGGCACCCACGGGACCGGGACGCGATCGTGGAGACGGTCGCCGGACTGCTGGCCGAGGCGCGGCAGCGGACCAACCTGGCCGGTGTGGACGGCTACCGGCCCGCGCCGTACGACCCGGTGCGGTTGCTCGCCGCGTACACCGCGAACCTGGTCGCGCTGGCCGCGCTCGTGTCACCGGACGGGGTGCGCCACAGCGACCTGATGGACGACGAGACCTGGGTGTCCACGGTGCGGCTGTGGCGGGCGGGCCTGGACGAGAAGGGCCAGCTCGCGATGATCAGTTGGCTGCGCCGGGACGCCGACGGCCGGATCGTCGCCGGGCTGCGGCGGGAACGGCGGGGGGAGAAGGTGAACGTGGCGGCCGAGGAGGCCCGGCTGCTCGGCGACGTCACCACCTACGGCCAGTTGCAGGCCGGCGCGCGGACGTGGCGCGGCCAGGCGCCGACCAGCTTCGAGGCGGGCCGGTTCCACGCCGACCTGGTGGAGCTGGCCACCCGCCGCTGGCCGGTGCCGTCACTGCACCAGCTGATCCTGTACGACGAGCGCAGCTACCGGCGGCTGTGGGCGCGTGCCGTCGAGTTCCCGGAGGCGGTGTCCAGCACGAGCGCCACGGTCCTGCTGGAATGCCTCGCCGAGGACGGCGCGCAGTTGCCACGCGAGGTGGTGTGCGGGCTGACCCGGGTGGCGCTGAGCCGCTTGCCCAGCTCACCGACAGCGCCGCCGGAGCTGATCATCTCGTGTCCGTACCTGATCGACGAGTTCCCCGAGCTGGTCGACTCGCTCGGCACGACCGACGACCACGCGGTCCTGCACGCGCTCATCCTGCGGCACGGGCTCGACCGGCTGCCGCAGCGGTACGTGGCCCGGGTGCGGGAGGTACTCACCGACATCGAGGGGCGGCTCGCGGAGCTGCCGCTGGAGGACGGCGTGGTCTCGGCCGAGATGGCCGAGCAGTTCGCGGCCGCGCGGGTCGACAACCGCACCGCGCTGTGGCTGCTCATGGCGTTGACCGAGTACGGCGACCTGGCCTGGCGGAAGATACCGCCCCGGACGATGGCCGAGCTGCTGGCGCACCGGCTGCCGGACGAGTTCCTCGACGAGGCGAGCCTGTGCCGGCTGCTCGTGGACTACCTGCGGGCGCACGACCGGGCGCCGGCCGAGGTCTCGCTGGTGTCCGCCCTCGACACGCTGCGCGTCCTCGCAGCGACCGACCAGCCCGACCAGCCCGACCAGCCCGACCAGGTCCCGGCCGCCGAGGCGGTCTGACCACGCCACCCGTACCGCCACCACCCGTTCGGAGGCCCCGATTGGCACACTCGCCCCGGCATCGAGAGCACATCGTCCGAACAGGAAGGAGGGATCTGGCGGTCGAGATCGCCGGGGCGGAACGCGGCTGGCCCGTGTTCCTGATGCACGGCACACCCGGCAGCCGGAACGGTCCACGACCACGCTCGATCGTGCTCCACCGCCTCGGCGTACGCCTAATCTCCTACGACCGGCCGGGTTATGGCGGTTCCAGCCGGCTGCCCGGCCGCCGGGTCGCGGACGCCGCCGCCGACGTCGCGGCCATCGCCGACGACCTGGGCCTGGACGGGTTCTCGGTGGTCGGCCGGTCCGGCGGCGGCCCGCACGCCCTGGCCTGCGCCGCGCTGCTGCCGGAGCGGGTACGGCGTACCGCCGTCCTGGTCGGTCTCGCCCCGGCGGGGGCGGCCGGGCTGGACTGGTTCGGCGGCATGACCGACGCCAACGTCCGTGACTACGGTGCCGCCGAGCGCGCCGTGCCGGTGCTCGCCGAGCAGTTGCGGCTGCGGGCCGAGCGCACGATGGACGATCCGGGCTCGCTGCTCGCGCTGCTGGTCGAGCAGATGACCGAGGCCGACCGCCGGGTGGTGGCCGGGGTGCCGATCCGCCGGCAGCTCACCGACGCCTACGCCGAGGCGCTGCGCCAGGGGCCGGACGGCTGGATCGACGACGTGCTGGCGCTGCGCGCCGACTGGGGCGTCACGCTGGCCGGGATCCGGATGCCGGTCCGGCTCTGGCACGGCGCCGACGACAACTTCGCCCCGGCCAGCCACACCCGGTGGCTGGCCGAGCAGATCCCCGGCGCGCAACTGCACGTGCAGCCGCGCAGCGCGCACTTCGGCGCGGTCGAGGTGCTGCCGGAGATCCTCGCCTGGCTGGCCGACCCGGTGGAGCGGGCCACCGTCAGATCGGATGCGGGTCGATGATGCGCCGCTGCAACCGGCTCTCCCGGACGGCCTCGACGGCCGGGTGGTTCTCGCCCAGCCGGTAGGTCAGCTCACGGGTGACCGCCTCCAGCTCCGCGCGCCGGCCGCTCTCCACCCGCTCCTGCATCACCACCAGGTTCGCCTGGCAGCGCAGCGTGTTCGTGTGGTCGCGGCCGAGGATCCGGACCAACCCGTCGTACGCGCGCCGCAGCAGGCTCAGCGCCTCCATGTCGGCGGCCTCCCGACCTTCCGGCGGGTCGGGCTGTTCGGCGATGCAGATGCCCTGGTTCATCCAGCCGGAGAGCGGGTACGGGTGCCCGCTGCCCAGCACGCCGGCGAGCGCGTCGGCGGACCGGCCGGCGAGCTGCCGGGCCTCGGCGAAGTCCCCGGCGCGGCGGGCCACCATGGCGAGGTTGACCATGCAGACCAGCGTCAGCGGGTGCGCCGGGCCGAGGTTGCGCTGGTAGATGCGGTGCACCTCGGTCAGTTCCCGGCTGGCGCGCTGGAACAGGTCGACGGTGAGCAGGTTGATCGACAGGCTCAGCCGGCAGGTGAGCGTCTCCGGGTTGTCCGGCCCGAACCGCTCGTTCAGCAGCTCGTAGGCGGCTTCGAGGAGCTTGCCCGCCTCGACCGCGTGCCCGGCCGCGCGCAGCGACACCGCCAGGTTCGTCTGCGTCCGCAGGGTGATCAGGTGTTCGGCTCCGGCCGTGTTCAGCAGTTCCCGGTGGACGCTGCGCAGGCGGGTGACCGACTGCTCGAAGTCGCCGGCGTCGCGCATGTCGATGCCGACGTACGCGGAGGAGGCGAGCGTGTCCGGGTGGTTCTCCCCGAGGATCGCGCGGCGCCCGGCCAGCACCATCTCGTCGTTCTTGCGGGCCTCCCGGAAGTCGCCCATCAGGCGTTGGGTGCTGGCGAGGTTGTTGAGCGCGGCGAGCGTACGCGGGTGCTCCTCGGTGAAGTTCCGCTTCCACGCGTTGAACGTGATCTCGTCGAGGCGCAGCGCCTCGTTGTACATGCCCATGCCGCGCAGGTCGCGGGCGAGCCCGCCGGCGGTCATCAGCGTGTGCGGGTGGTCCTCGCCGAGCAGTTCCCGTTGGGCTGCCAGCACCTCCTCGTCCAGCGCCCGGGACTCGGTGAACTGGCCGAGGAAGGCGAGGATGTTGGCGAGGTTGAACTGGAGGTGCAGCAACTGCCGGCGCAGGTCGTCGCGAGCCCGCGGGTCGGTCTCCTCGGCGAGCATCTGCTCCCAGGTCTGCGCGACCTCCTGCCCGAGCCGCCGGCCGGTCTCCAGGTCGCCGCGCAACTGGAGGTAGCGGACCCGGTCGATCATCAGCGCCCGCACCTCAACCTTGCTGCTCAGCGGCGCCTTGGACGCCTCCAGGTGCGGCCAGATGACCCGGAACCGCGGCCAACCGTCGGGGTCGTCGACCTCGCCCTCGGGCCGGGCGGCGGCGAGCACGAGGTGGACCTGCCGGCGGGCCTCGTCGAGTTCCGCCTCCGTCATCCGGGACCGGACGGCGTGCTGGAGCAGGCGGTGCATGAGCACCAGGCCGCCCCGGCCCCGCTCGCCGCCCGCCGGGTTCTCGGCGCGCAGGTCGACGCGCACCAGGGCGAGCCGGTTGGCCTGCTGCACCAGTTGCTGGCGGACCAGCCGTTCCTTGGCCTGCGGGTGGAACGGCACCAGCGCTTCGGCGAACTCGTCGCTGTAGACCAGGTCGGCGGAGATCTCCGGCGCGAACACCGAGCAGAGTTGCAGCACCCGGTAGGCCGCCGGGTTGCGGGTGCGCAGGTGGTTGAGCGACAGCTCCCAGGTGGCCTCCACCGAGACGTTGCTGTTCGGCTCCATCACCGCGCCCGGACCGAACTTGGCGATCTCGGTGAGGTAGCTGTCGACGGAGTGGCCGGTGTCGGCGAGCCAGGCCGCGGCGGCGGTGACAGCGATCGGCAGGTCGCCGAGCAGGGCGGCGATCCGGTCGGCCTGGTCGACGCGCATGTTCGGCACCCGCTCGGTGAGGTGCTGGATGCTCTCCGCGCGCTTGAACACGTCGACCTGGACGGTGGTGGCCCGCTCGACCCACTGGAGGTTCCGGGACGTGATCAGGACGTGGCCCTTGCCGTCCGGCACGTACGGCAGCACACCCTCGATCTCGTCCGCGTTGTCCATGATCAGCAACCAGCGCAGGTCGGTGCGCCGCAGCGCCTGGAGCACCAGACGGGCGTTCTCCCGGTTCGACTCCGACGACGGCACGCCCAGGTAGGGCGCGAGGTCACCGATTGCGGACTCGATGAACGGCACCTGGTCGGCGTCGATCCACCACACCATGTCGTACGCGGCGCGGTAACGGTGGGCGTACTCCAGCGCGAGCTGGCTCTTGCCGATGCCGCCCATGCCCTGCAACGCCACCGGCCCGGTGCCGGAGAGCACCACCTTCGGGCTGCTGCGCAGCAGCGTCCGCAGCTCGCGCAGGTCCGCCTCGCGGCCGGTGAAGCGCTTGTTGCGGCCCGGCACCTCGAACACGGTGTTGTCCCGGCCGGGGAACCGGGGACCGGTGGGCAGCTCCAGGTCGGCCGGCACCCCCTCGCGGCCGACCAGGCGCAGGATCCGCGCGGCGGCGGTCCGCGCCTCCAGGCCGGCCACCGAGACGGTGTGCGCCGCGGGCACGTTCGCCAGGCGCCGTACGTCCGCCACGTAGACGACGAGCGGCACCTGGTCGGGCGAGCGGTCCGGCGCGGCGAGCACCGCCTCCTCGTTGGCGTTGGACTCGGAGACGATGATCAGCTCCCGGGCGGTCCGGGGCACCTCGTCGTCGGTGAACCACGGGTCGGTCACCCGGACGTCGGCCGAGACCAGCAGGTGGCCGATCCACTCCGCCCACACCCGGTCGTACGGGGCGTGCCGGAGCACGATCTCGCTCTCCACCGACGTGGAGGTACGGGTGAACCGGGCGTTCACCCGCTCGCGTACCGCGCTGCTCATCGGCGGCAGCGACTCCACCTCGCCCCGGGTGATCTCCCGGGCCAGCACCTCGTACGCGGACAGCAGCGACCCGTTGACTCCTGGTTGGTCGGCGAACGTGGCGAGCAGTTCCTCGTACGCATAGAACGCCTGGTAGGGCACCTGCATCCGGGCCCAGTACCGGTCCCGGTCGGCCTCGCTCATCCCGCTCGGCAGCCCGCTGAAGCGCTGCCGCGCCACCGCCCGCCCGGTGTCCGCCTTGACCTTCTCCGCCGGGTCGATCCGCATCGGCACGGGCAGCACCCGGATCCGTCGCGACCCGTAGCGGTGCTCGACCAACCGCGCCACCTTCGCCGCGCCGGTGATGCCCTGCTCGCTGAGGGTGAAGCAGGTGACCAGCACGTCCGGTAGTTGGATGGTGCAGATGTCGGCGACGTCGGAGAACCCGGTACGGCTGTCGATGAGCACGTAGTCGTAGTTGCGTTTCATGTCGGCGCGCAGCGCGTCGAAGAAGTAGCCGCCGCCCTGCCGCTCGTAGAACTCGTCCCAGTTCATCCCGGCGAGCGCGCCCGCGTAGTCGTTGTTCTGCTGGCCGGCGCCGAGGAAGTCCAGCGTCCCGTCACCGGGGAAGTTGGACCAGTTCAGCGAGAACGAATACTTGTGCACGCGGGCGTACTGCTCGTGCCAGCGGTCGTCGCCCTTGTCCTGCTTGGTGGTGGTCGCCCACTCGTACTCGCGGATCAGGTCGATCACCCCGCCGGTGCTCTCCAGCGCGTCCCGGTCGATGAACGGCGCGAAGAAGCGCGACAGGCCGGGGGACTCCAGGTCCCAGTCGACGGCGAGCACCCGCTTGCCGTTGGCGGCGAGGATCCAGGCGACGTTGGCCAGCGCCATCGTCCGGCCGGTGCCGCCCTTGTAGGAGTAGAAGGTGACGACCTGTCCCTCGCGTCGGGTCATGTGTCCACTCCCTCGTCGGGCGGCGGGTTCTCCCAGAGCCGGGGTTTGCTGATCGGCCGTCCTGGCGGCGGGTAGGCCGGTCTCGCCTCCAGGTAGCGGCGGCGCATCCGGTCGACCAGGCCGTGGATCCCGGCCCGCCAGTCGTCGTACGTGGTGATCGCCAGGGGGCGTGCCGCAGCCGGGAAGATCGCGATGGCCCGGTCGAGCAGCACCGTCGCCTGGGAGCGACGGCCGGGCGCCGGGTCCTCGATGATGACCACGACGCCCACCCAGCGGTGCAGCGAGGCGGCGGCCGCGCGGACGGCCTCCGCACCGTCCGGCGTCTCGACCACCCGAGGATCGATCATGAGTACGCCCGGGCAGCCCCGGAACAGCCCGGCATCGGGTACGAAGTCGCGGACGTCGATCGGCATCCGCAGCCGCTGCACCGCGTCGGTCACGTCGTCGACCACGGGAGGCCGGCCGTGGAACGGGCGCCACCGGCCGGCGTGCGTGTCGGATCGTCCGTTGAGCCGGCCCGGCTCGTGCGGTTGCTCGGGCGCGATCACCACCGCCCGGAACGGCACCTCGCTGGTCGGCGACGACGGCAGGTCGGTCGGGCCGGTCGGCGGCTCGGCCGCCTGCAGCGGGGTCTGCTCGGCGGTGTCGACGATGTGCTGCGCGAGCCGGCCCAGCACCTCCTTGTAGGCGTGCTGGAACTTCTGCAGCCGGCAGAGCGCGCTCATGCCGTTGGCGGCGTACGCGTCCACGTCGGCGGCCATCGCCACCGCCCGGGCCTGGTCCGGCGCGTGCACGGCGGCGGGCGACGGGATCCACAGGACCGGCAGGATGTTGTCGCCGTCGGGCGGGCGGCCGGCCCGGATCAGCCGTTGCCGGAACCACTCCCGTTCCCGGCGCGAGTCGTCCCGGTTGAGATAGTCCGGCGAGTACAGCGGCACGAACACCTCGGCCTCGGCGAGCGCGGTGCGTTTTCGTTCCGTCCGGTCCTCCGGCGGCCGCACGATGAAGTCGGCGAAACCCTGCCGGCGTAACCGGTCGCCGGGCCGGCCGTCGATGGCCAGGTTGAGATCGTGGTAGAAGCGGCGGACCCAGTGGTCGCCCGGGGTGCGGTCGTTGTGCGTCGGCGGGGGGACGTAGCTGAGGAAGAAATAGGGCGGGCCCGGCAGCGCGGGCCGCTCAGAGGTCACGGCGACACGACCGTTCCACGGGTAGTGCGCCTGACCCCCAACCGTCAATGATCACGCGCTGCTCCCCGGTCGACACGATACGGCGTCTATCGATCAGGGTAGAGAGGCTGCGCTCGGGTTACCAGGCCCTCACCGTCCGATGTGGGCGTCCATCCACGCGACCGTGGCGCGTACCGCCGCGGCTATCGGCAGCAGCCGTGCCGGGGCGCTCCCGACCGTGCCGCGCCGGGTGAACGGTTCCCTGTCGAGTTCCACTCCGACCTCGGCGAACGGGCTCGCGTCGAGGTGCGGCGCCTCGAAGTCCAGCCGTTCCCGGCGGCCGTCGCGCAGCACATAGCAGCGGTACGGACGCCGCTGCGGCGGGCGGCGCAACCGGTACTCGGCGAGGTGCAACGCGGTACATGTCGAATAGCCGACACCGAGCAGCAGGGTCCAGGCCCCGGCGGCCTCCAGCGCGGCCAGCGGCGAGCGCTCGCCGAGATGCGAGTCCAGGTCGTGGACGCGCATCAGCTCCTCCGCTCGGGGGCCCCAGGCGCTGAACGACGTCTGCGGGTGCGGGCTGCGTACCGCGCCGGGCAACCGGCGTACGTGCTCGGCGAACGCGCCCACGCCGAACGACGGCGTGACGGCCGGGTCGAAGCCGGGCATCCGGTCCTCGTACGCCCGGCGTTCCTCGTCGGTGAGTCCGGCGGTCGCGGCGTGGTACGCGGGGCTGCTCACCGAGTTGTCGGGGGTCTGCGCCGGGACGACGACGGTGCCGGACGGCCCGACGACGGCCCGCAGCGCGTCGGCCAGCGTGGCCGGCCCGCCGGCCACCGGTCCGAGGGCACGCAGGGAGCAGTGCACGAGTACCACGTCACCGCTGCCGAGCCCGAGTGCCCGCAGGTCGGCGGCGAGCGTGTCGACCCGGTGCGCGGGCGGGACGGCGGTGGTCACGACGGCCATCCGGACATCGAGCGGGCCACCTGCCGGACCAGCCGTGAGCCGGCCGGGGTGAGCGCGTCCGCCCGTTGCAGCGCGCCGATCGCCTCGGCCGTCCAGTCCCGGTACTGCCGGTAGACCGCCTGCGCGCCGTCGACCTGGCGGTCCGCCCGGACGCGCCAGATGTCGGCCACCGCCGCGTGCGCGTAGATGCCGTGCAGGACGGCCTCCGCCGGACGCGGGTCGGGCCGCCAGCCCACAGTGATGTCGATCGGCCCGGTGCCGTCGACCAGGTCGCAGACGTCCAGCAGCGCGTTCATCTTGCTGTGCTGGAACTCGTGCACGAGCAGCACCGCCACCGACCCGGCGTCGGTCTCCGTGGCCGCGACACCGCCGAACGCCTGCCGGGCGGTCGACGCCTCGCTGACCCCGTCGCCGCTGCGCCGCAGCGGCACCACCGCCCGCAGCCCGGTACGCAGTTCCTCGGCGTGGCCCGGCACCTCGTCCCGGATCACCTGCCACGCCGCCGCGAACGTCTCCGCCCAGCGCACGGCGCCCGCGTCGTCGAGCCGGTCATCGGCGGGCAGCCGGTGGCAGTCGCGGTGCGGGTCGCCGTCCTCCAGCAGCACCGACACGTCCGGTGCGACGAGACGGCGGGTCGGCCACCAGCGGGGCCCGCCCGCCGCGCCCGGACTCACGGCCACCGTCACGTCCCCGGCCCGCACCCGCAGCGAGCCCGGGCCGGTCTCGACCCGTGCGGTGCCGTCACCCACCTCGGGCAGCAGCACCGTGCCGACCGCCGGCAGGTGCAGGCGGCCGGATCGCACCGGCACGTCGAGGCGTACCGGAACGCCTGCGTCGAGCGCGGCGGCGGCGGCGAGCGCGCTCAGATAGCCCGGCCCCTGGCGGGCACCGGTGCCGGTGCCGGCGAGGCAGTCGACAGCCCACGCGCGCACGTACGGATGGGCCGCGATCCGGGCCACTGATTCCGGCGCGCTGCGGTCGAGCGCGGTCAGCGCCTCCCAGCCGTCGGCTCCGGCCCCGCCGGCCGGCAGGCGGTCGGCCACCTCGGCGAGCAGCGCGCGGACGATGGCGATCTGTGCCTCGACGAGCCGGCCGATGGCGACCCGGTCGCCGGTCGGCGCCGCGAGGCGGTCGATGAAGTCGTCGGGCAGGCCGGCGTCGAGCCGGACGGGTTCCGGTGGGTTCTCGTTCACGTGCACGATCAGCTCTTTCAGATCGGCGCAGTAGACACTCGGATGGTCGAAGTGCCCGGCGCCGTACCGGTGGGCGAAGAGTCCGCCGCCGCACTGGTCGACCACCGGGCACCGCCGGCACTCGTCGCTGAGACCGGCCCGGCCGGAGCGGCGGCGGGCCAGGAGCGGGCTTGCCGCCACGTCGTCGGCCGCGTGCGAGAAGACAGTCATGCCGGTGGCCGGCGCGCCGTCGTACGCGGTCTTGAGCGAGTCCGCCTGCTCCCACTCGCCGTCCGTCTCGATCACGGCCAGGTCGACCGGGTCGAGGCCCAGCCATTCGGTGCCGCTGGGCCCGCCGCGTGCGGTGGACAGGAGCGAGTCGAACAGGCGCACCGGGACCGGTCGGCCGTCCGCGCGCCAGCGGTCGTGGACGGCGCGCAGCCAGCGGGCGTACGCGGTGTCCCCGGCGGCCGGCCGCCACGGCGGGTCGTCCCAGGTGGCGTGCGGGAGCAGGAAGTCGATCCGCGAGGGCTCCTGGGCGAGCAGGGCCTCGTACACCGCGATCGGGTCGTTGCGCACGTCCACCGTGCAGAGCAGGCCGGACCAGAGCCGCCGGTACGCCGGGCGGCGCAGCAGGGCGAGCGCGCGCAGCACCTGGTCGTAACTGCTGGCGCCGGACCGGTAGATCCGGTGCCTGTCGTTGGCGGCCCGGTCGCCGTCGAGCGATACGCCGACCGCCACGTCGTGTTCGGCGAGTACGTCGCAGAACCGCTCGGAGAGCAGCACGCCGTTTGTCTGCATGCCGATCCGGAGCCGGGTGACCGGCCCGATGACGCGCCGCAGCTCGGCGAGCACCTGGCCCAGCCCGTCGGGGCCGAGCAGCAGCGGCTCCCCGCCGTGCAGGACGACTGTGACGTCCGGCAGCCCGTGGGCCGCCGCGTGCTCGGCGATCCTTCCGGCCGCGGCCCGGAGCACGTCCGGCGTCATCCGTACCGGGCGGCGGCGCCAGCTCTGGTCGGCGTGTTCGTAGACGTAGCAGTGGTCGCACGCCAGGTCACACCTGGCGTGCACCTTGAGGACGAACTCGGTGAGCGCCGCGCGGGCGGGCCCCGGGGCCATCGCGGATCAGATGAACGACGAGAACTTCGCCGCCGGGATCCGGGTCTGATCGAGGTGAGCCGCCATCACCCGGCGCACGATGGGGGAGATGTCCGCGGCGGAAAGCCGGTCGAGCGGCTCCGCGCGGACCCTGACCAGCGAGACCGGGGGCTCATCCTGGCGCAAGGGTGCGGTCGTCATGAGTGTTCCTTAGGTTTGTGAATGCCGGCCGAGCACAGCGGCGACGGCCAACCTAGTGGCTTTAGGGATCCAGCGCCATCGACCCACCGGTGGGAGACGGTTCTTTTTGGACGGTTCGCCGGCCGGCGTCGTCGTCGCCCCGAGGGAGCGAGCGTAAGGGATCAATTATGCGCCTTTTTACCCATCTAGGCCACGAATCGAAAGTTCAGACTTTGCCAGAAATCGTCCACCCCAATCCCCTGGTCAGGCGAGGGATCGGGGTGGACGAGCGGCTCAGGCGGTGGGGCCGCTCCCGGACGGCGTGCCGAGGTGGATGTCGACGTCGGCTGGCTCGGTCATCTGGTCGTACGCCCTGGTCCGCAGCCGGTTGGTCTGCACCTCGCCGTCGAGCAGCGCCGCCCGCAGCGCCTCCGCGTCGCTGATCTCCTTGGCGGTCACCTCGTCGGCCGCCGTGGTGGCGCCCTGCACCACCTCCAGGTGGGTGCCGTCGGTGGGCATCAACTCGGTCCACTTCGCCAGGCAGTACACCCGCTCCGGCACGTCCTGGCACTCGGTGCTCAGCTCGGGCATCTCGTCGCCGCTGCCGAGGTGGCCGGTCCGGTACGCCGTCAGCTCGTCCACGAACGCCTCCAGCTCCCGCTCCACCTCCGGCGCCAGGCGCGTCGCCACCACCTTCCCGAAGATCCACCGCAGCGCGGCCAGCTCCATGCCGGCCCGGACCGGCAGGTAGAGCTTCGCCCAGCTGGCGTTGACGAAGTCGCCGGGGTCGCGCTCCGGGGCGCGGGCGTCGCCGCCGGACCACCACCCGGGGTACGCCACGAACGACGCGCGCTCCCAGTCGAAGACCCGGTGCCAGAAGTCGATCTCCCACGCCTCGTCCCGCACGCTGGCCGGGAAGTGCGCCTCCACGATCTGCGAGACCATCTCGTTGACCGGGGAGAAGCCGGCCCGCAGCCGCGCCTCGAACTCGTCCCCCGCCGTCTCCGCCGCCGCCAGCGCCTCGTCGCGCCGGTCCTGCCACTCCTGAAGATCGGTCAGGTAGCCCGCGACCAGCGCGTTGTACGCCGCGTCGTCGGCGGTCTGGTCCACCACCGTCGGGGTACGCCGGAACCCGGCCGCGATCTGGGCCTGCGCGCCGGGACCGCCCAGCCAGCTGGCCGCGCCCACATGGATGCGGACGCGCAGGACTGGTCGGCCGTCCGCCTCCGTCACCACCGGCACACCGACGACCTGGGCCGCGATGGCGGTCGGCGGGCGGCGGGTGATCAGGTTGAGGTTCTGCCGGATCGTGTCGACGTTGCCGTCCCACTCCCAGCCGGCGTCGACGGGGACGTCGATGTCGTAGTCGGCGCTCATGTCGCCGGTGAATCCCCACTTGTCGAGCGTGACCACGGCGGAGTACACGACGCGCGTCTCCACCGCGGCGGGCGCGCCACGCGGCGGGCGCTCCGGCTTCACCGGCATCGGGGGCAGCGCGGCGACCGCGTTGTCGCGGATCCGCTGCCGCCCGCTGGTGATCTTCTGGGCGAAGGCGAGCGCCGGGTCCTTGATCGTGGGGGCCCAGCAGACCCGTGCGCCGTACCGCTCGTGGGCCAGCTCCAGCCGTTGCAGCACCTTGAAGTAGTGCAGCGTGATCGGCGTGGCCCGGTTCGGGTTGCGGACGGTGCGCTTCGAGGACGACTCCGTGCCCGTCTCGGTGACGAGCTTGAAGTCGGTCTTGTGCTGGGTGCGGTAGCGCGCCGCGACCTTCGAGGTGGCGGTCCGGCTGTCCTTGACCGCGCGGCGGCTCGTCTCCTGGCTCGCCGCGGTGACGCTGGTGGCGAAGCCGATGGTGTGGCTGGCGTTGAAGGTGCCCCAGATGCCGGTCGGGCTGGTGTACTGGCCGGTGTGGCTCGCGTTGAGCCCCCAGGTGTCGGTGAGCGACTTCTGCCGCTCGAAGCCCTCCTGGAGTTCGGTGGTGAGCGCGCTGGTCAGCTCGACGTCGGTCTGCTGTTCCGACTCGTTCTGCTCCTCCAGGGTCAGCTCGCGCTTGGTGTAGGTGCGCTGCTCCAACACGGCCTCCTCACCGGGGGCGAGCGCCAGCGCGTAGACGTGCTCGCCGAGCGCGAAGCCCACCGGCCGGATCCGGGTGCGGTCGAGGAACGCGATGCCGACGTCGGACTGGAGCAGGCCGGCGAGGAACTCCGCCTGCTGGTCGCCGAGGAGCGTCTGGCGTCGCGCCGGCGGCTCCCGGTACGACATGCCCGAGTCGGCGCCGGGCAGCGCCTCGGTGGCGGCGTCCATCTCGTTGGCCTTCCACAGGTCGTAGAGGCCGAGTTGTTTGAGCAGGTGCGGCAGCCGGTCGCCGTCGAGCCCGCCGTAGCGGATCGCCTCGATCAGCGCCTGCTTGACGTAGAACGGCAGGATGGGCGTCTCGCCACCGCCGAACGTGAGCCGGACCGGTACGAAGTAGTTGGAGTAGACGTACCTGTCGGAATGCGCGGTGCTGAAACCAAGCGTCGCCGGATCGGCGTCGGCGACGACGACTCTGCCCATCGGTGCTCCTCTACAGCGGCAGTGTGAACAGGGAGTGCAGCCCCTGGTACGTCATCTCGTGCGAGGTGACGAAGAATCCGGGGAACAACTGGCTGAGGGCGGCCTGGCGGACGACCGTCTCGCGTACGGCGTGCGCGGTCAGCTCTTCGAGACCGGCGGCGACCTCCGCCGGCACCCCGCCCTTGGCGGCCCGCTGGTACGCCTCCGCGATCGCCTCCCAGCGACCGTCGAACGTCTCCCCGAGGTCGTCGGCGACGGTGCCCCAGGTCTTCTCGAAGCGCTCCAGTTTGGTCGAGGAGGTCCAGTCGACGTTCGTGACGCGGGCCGCCTCGGGGTCGACGAGCAGCAGGTCGGAGCGGAGGTCCCCGACGGTGGTGGAGGCCTTCCACCGGAACCGCTCGGCGAGGTGGCCGGCGAGGGCCTTCTCCGCCCCGGTCGCGGCCGGGTTGCCGGTGAAGCCGACGAGGCGCAGCAGCAGATCCCGGTCCGGGTGGCCGAGCAGCATCTGGGCGACGGTCTGGCGCAGCACCGCGTCGGAGCCGCGCAGCGCGGGCGCCAGCTCCGGGTGGGCCGTGCGGACCGCCTCGACCACTGTCGCCAGTGACTTCTCCGCGAACGCCTCCAGGCCCGGTGACCGGCCGACGAGCTGGGCGACCTCGGCGGCCATCCGCCGGTGCACCTGCTGGCCGAGCCGCCACGGTTGCGCCTGCCCGGCCTTGCGCAACGCGCGGAACTCCTCGTACGCGGCGGTCTGGAGCGCCCGGTTGAACGCGGTGGTCAGCCGCTGCTCCAGTTGCCGGGCGATGGCCGCGCGCACGACGGCGGCCTGGACGTCCCGGGGTGTCTTCGGCGGCTTCAGCTCGCGCAGGTCCTCGACCCGCTTGATGATCTCGTCCAGCGCCTCGCTCAGCTCGGCCCGGGTCGCCGCCCGGCCGGCCGACGACACCGTCTCCGACATGCTCGCCATCAGCACCGGCCGACCGTCGAGGCTGACCAGCGCGCCGAGCCGGGTGCCCGCGCCGGCGCCGGCGAACGCCTCGGCGTGCGCCGCCTGGTTGAACACGCTCAACGTCAGCTCGGCGTCGGCGAGCAGCACCCGGCCCTGCCGGAACAGCGCGTCGAGCACCTTCGGCGGGAAGAGCGTGCGCAGGACGGCCAGCCCCACCCGGGGCGTGGCGGCGATCGCGGCCCGGCCGATCGCCACCAGCAGCGCGGCCATCTGGGCGGTCAGCAGGCGCGCCTCGCGGGCGCCCGCGAGCAGCAGCGGCACGTACCGGACGGCGGCGCGCACCGCGACGCCGCCGAGCAGCCGGGCGAGATGCACCAGGCCGGTGAGCACCTGGTACAGGTCACCGGCGACGCGGCCGAGCAGCCGGCCGGCGGCGAACGGGTCGAGGTTCTCCAGGTGGCGGGCGAAATCGGCCGCCCAGCCGCGCCACAGCGCCAGCAGCCGATCCGGGACGGTGGTCGGGTCCAGCGCGGCCACGATCCCGGCCAGCGCCTGGCGTACGACGGTGGCCTGGTCGGCGATGCGTTGCACACCGGCGCGGGGGTCGACCGTCAGCACGATGAGCGTGGTGAACTGTTCCTGCTGAAGGCGGCCGATCAACTGCACGAGCTTGCCGAGGTCGACCACCACCGTCGCGACGGATTCCCCGACGCCGACGGCGAACCCGTCGAGGAACAGCTTCGGGTTGATCCCGTTCCAGGCCGCGTAGTGCCGCATCGCGTCGAGCAGCGCGGGGTCGAGGCCGAGCAGGAGACGGCGGAACGCGCCGTCGGTGTCGACGTCCGAGGCGGCCAGGTCGAAGAACGCCTCGGCCAGCCGCAGTCTCGCCAGCATCGCGACCAGGTCCCAGACGTTGTCGGCGGTGATGCGCCCGCTCATCGCGGTCAGGACCCGCTCGCGGGTCATCGACCGGGTGGCGTGCGCGTCCAGCCAGTACTTGACGGTCAGCGCGACGAACTCCACCCGCGGGTCCTGGGTGCGTACGCCGAAGATCGCGGCCCGGTCCTCGGCGGACACCCGCGGCACGCTGAACCAGTCCCGGATCATGACGGATTCGTTCGCCGGCTGCCCCAATTCCCCCACCCCCTCCAGCCGTGTGCACTGTCGAGCCGTGGTGCGGGCAGCGGTAGTGCTGGGTCGAGAAGCTGACATGGGCCGGTAACGTCACGCGCCCGCCTTCCATCGACTGTTACGACTTGACGAACGGCGTGTTATCGCTCACAGTCGATGGCACGGGGCGGCGGGAGCGATGGGTCGCCGAGCGGGCGCGGACGGCCGCGTGGCAGGCCGGGTGTGAGGTCAGTGCGCCAGCGCTAATTGTTAGCGCTCACAAGTGTGATCTGAGGGAGGAACATGTTTGCTTTTGGTAGATCCCCATCGACGGTGTCGCCCCCGCGACGGCGCGGCTGGATGCCGCGAGTCGTCGCGACCGGCGCTGCCGCGGTCCTCGTCGGCGCCGCCGCCGTGGCGGCCGTGTCCGCGCCCGCCGCAGCCGCGAGCGTCGACACGAACGCCTGGTACGTCCTGGTCAATCGCAACAGTGGCAAGGCGCTCGACGTCTACAACCTGGCCACTAACGACGGCGCGCGGATCGTGCAGTGGTCCCGCAACAACGGCAACCAGCAGCAGTGGCAGTTCGTCGACTCGGGCGGCGGCTACTACCGGCTGAAGTCCCGGCTGTCCGGCAAGGTGCTCGACGTCTACAACTGGTCGACCGCCAACGGCGGCAGCATCGTGCAGTGGTCCGACACCAACGGGACCAACCAGCAGTTCCGGCTGGCCGACTCCGACAGCGGATACGTCCGGCTGATCAACCGCAACAGCAACAAGGTGGTGGAGGTGCAGGGCGCCTCGACCGCCGACGGCGGAAACATCGTCCAGTACGACGACTGGAACGGCGCCAACCAGCAGTGGCAGCTCGTCCGCGTCGACGGTGGTGGCGGCAACCCCACCACGCCGCCTCCCACCACGCCGCCGCCGGGTGGCACGTGCAACCTGCCGTCGTCGTACCGGTGGTCGTCGACGGGCGCGTTGGCGCAGCCGCGGTCGGGCTGGGTGTCGTTGAAGGACTTCACGGTGGTGCCCTACAACGGGCAGCACCTGGTCTACGCGACCACGCACGACACCGGGTCGTCGTGGGGGTCGATGAACTTCGGCCTGTTCTCCAACTGGTCACAGATGGCCTCGGCCTCGCAGAACGCGATGTCGTCGGGCACTGTGGCGCCGACGTTGTTCTACTTCGCGCCGCGCAACATCTGGGTCCTCGCGTACCAGTGGGGACCGACCGCGTTCTCCTACCGCACCTCCAACGACCCCACCAACCCGAACGGGTGGTCGTCGGCGCAGCCGTTGTTCACCGGCAGCATCTCCGGTTCCGGCACGGGCCCGATCGACCAGACGCTGATCGCCGACGACCAGAACATGTACCTGTTCTTCGCCGGTGACAACGGCAAGATCTACCGCTCCAGCATGCCGAT
>NZ_LYXF01000053.1:0-17295 GCF_001709195.1 Micromonospora sp. II
CATTCGGCGTCGCGAAGCACACGTTGGTTGCCGGGGGCAGCGCTCTCGTCATCCTGCTGCTCGGCAACGCGTGGCCGCCCCGCGAGCCGCTCCAGATCGTCCTGCTGCTCGGAGTCGTCTACCTCGTCGCGGCCGTGCTCGACGACCTACTCGCGATTCCGGTCATCGCGCTCGCGTCCGGCACGCCCATCGTGCGGCAGTTCCGCACCGACCTCGACCTGCGGGTGGCTGGCTTCGCGGTCCGCTTCCTGGTGGCCGCCTGCACCGTACTCATCCTGCGGGCCGATCCCCGGCTGCTGCTCGCCGTGCCGGCACTGGTGCTCAGCCTCCACCTGGCCTATTCCACGCGGATCCGCACCCGCACCGAGCAGCAGGCGTGGCAACGACTCGCCCGCGCCACCGACGCGCTCAACGTGGTCGACCTCGACCAGGTGCTGACCACCGCAGTCACCGAAGCCAGCGAACTCTTCTCCGCCGACGAGATCGAGATCGAACTGCGCGACGGCGGACGCACCGTCCGCGGCAACGCCGCAGGCATCGCGTACGACGGAACGTCGCCCCAGCCCAGCGACATCGACGGCCGGGTCATGCCGGTCGCGCTGGAAGGCCACAACCGCACCGACGACCTCGGCGTGCTGCGGCTACGGTTCGCCGGTCCGGTCGAACTCTCCGAGCGCGAGCAGTACACCCTGCGTACCTTCGCCTCCGCCCTGTGCACCGCGGTCCGCAACGCCCAGGCGTACGCCGAACTCGCCCGCATCGCCGAGGACCACGCCTACGCCGCCACCCACGACGCCCTCACCGACCTGTCCAACCGGCGTCACCTGCTGGACGAGGGCAGCGCCCAGCTCACCACCCGGCACGCCGACGGCGTCACCGCGCTGGTGCTGATCGACCTCAACCACTTCAAGGAAGTGAACGACACCCTCGGCCACGGCGCCGGTGACCAGGTGCTGATCCAGGTCGCCGAGCGGCTGCGCGACGCCGCTCGCCCCGACGACCTGGTCGCCCGGCTCGGCGGGGACGAGTTCGCCGTGCTGCTGCGCGGCCTGCCCGCCCCGGCCGTCGCCTCCCACCGCGCCGAGGCCCTGCTCAACGCCCTGCACGACCCGCTCGACGTGGACGGCATGCGGATCAGCGTGGAAGCCAGCGGCGGCATCGCCGTCGCCCCCGCCACCGGCGGGATGCCCGAGCTGCTTCGCCGCGCCGACGTGGCCATGTACCAGGCCAAACGCGCCGGTCAACGACTCGCCACCTACGCCCCCGCCCGCGACACCGCAGACCTCAGCCGGCTCACCCTCGGCGGGGAACTGCCCCGCGCCGTCGCCGACCACGAGTTCACAGTCAACTTCCAGCCCATCGTCGACCTCGCCGGCGGCGAGGTGATCGGCGCGGAGGCCCTCGCCCGCTGGCACCACCCCACCCACGGGCTCATCGACCCACTGCGCTTCCTCGAAGCGGTGGAACGCTCCGGCCTGCTGCCCGCGTTCGCCGAGGCGATCCTCGACCAGGCGCTCATCGCCGCCGGCTCCTGGCGCGACGCCGGCTTCGACCTGCCCGTCTCGGTCAACGTGTCACCCCGCAGCCTGCTCGACGCCCGCTTCCCCGGCGCGGTCCTGGCCCGGCTGCGCGCCCACGACCTCCCGCCGGACCGGCTCGTGCTGGAACTCACCGAGACGCTCACGCTCAGCCAGCTCGACGTCGTCGACCGCGTCCTCAGCCGCCTGCGCGACTCCGGCGTCCGCCTGGCGCTCGACGACTTCGGCACCGGATATTCGTCGCTCTCCCTGCTCTCCCGCATCCCCGTACACGAACTGAAGATCGACCGCAGCTTCGTCACCGCCATGGAGACCGCGCCCGAGGCCGCCGCCGTCATCCGCTCCACCCTCGACCTCGGCCGCAGCCTCAACCTCACAGTCGTCGCCGAGGGCGTGGAGAGCGAACCCCAGCGCCGCGCCCTCTGGGAACTCGGCTGCGCCGCCGGCCAGGGCCACCTGTTCGCCCGGCCACTGCCCGCCGCCGCGCTGCTCGCCAGCCTCCAGCGCGGCCACGGCGGCCGCACCGGCGCGCTCGCCCCGGCACTGCACGACGCGGGCGCCGTGATCCGCCTCCCCGGACGCCGCGCCGGCGGCGCCCGCACCCGCCCCAACCCGTCCGCCGCCGGCGACTCCCGGCAACCCTGACCCCGCCGGGCCACCGCGCCGGTCTGCCAGACTGGCCCGCGTGACCGCCCACGCCGACCCCGCAACCACCGTCTCCCGCCGCTGGTCGGCACTCGACGCCGCAGCCGGTGGTCTCGCCCTCGACCTGGGCCTCTACGCCGCCGCCACCGTCTTCGCCGCGGTCACCGCCGCCACCTCCACACTGCCGCCGCACCGCGCCTGGGGCGCCGTCGCCACCATCGGGTACGCGCTCGCCACCCTCGCCGCGACCACGCAACTGCTCGCCCGCCGCCGCGCCCCCGGCACACCCCTGGCCGCGCTGCCCGCACGCTGGACGGTCACCGGAATCACCTGGGCCACCACCGCGCTGCTGCCGATCGTCACGCAGAGCCTCGAACGGGCCGGCGGGCGTACCGACCGCGCCCAGGAGGAGGTGATCGTGGTCGAACACGCCGGCGCCCGCCTCGCCGAGCACGGCACCCCCTACCTCGGTCCCGACGCCATCGCCGCGCTGCCCCCCGGCGAACAACTCCTCGGCTACACCCCCTACCAGCCCGGCATGGCCCTGTTCGGGCTGCCCCGCGCCGCGGTGGACGCCTGGTGGACCGACGCCCGCGTCTGGTTCGCCGTCGTCACCGCGCTCACAGTGATCGCCCTCGTCGCCACACTGCGCGCGAGCGGCGGCCCGGCCGCGCCCCGCCGCGACGCCGCCGTGCTGCGCGCCGTCCAAGCCGCCACCGTCCTGCCCGTCTGCGCGCTCACCCTCGCCACCGGCGGCGACGACCTGCCCGTACTCGCGCTCTGCCTGCTCGCCCTCGCACTCGCCGCCACCGGCCGACCCGGCCGCGCCGGTCTCGCCGTCGGCGCCGCCGGCGCGCTGAAACTCTTCGCCTGGCCGATCGCCCTCGTGCTGCTCTTCTGGGCCGCCACCCGCCGCGCCACCCTGCGCACCGCCCTCGGCGCCCTCGGCCTACCAGTCCTCGCACTGATCCCGGTGCTGCTCGTCGACCGCGAAGCCCTCGTCGAGAACGTGCTGCGCTTCCCCCTCGGCCACGGCCTGGTCACCAGCCCCGCCCAGTCACCCTTCCCCGGCCACCTGATCGCCGAGACGCTCCCGGCCGGCCGGGCGGTCGCCGCCGCGCTACTCGTCGCCGCCGGAGGAGCCATCGCCGTCCGGCTGCTGCGCCGCCCGCCGCGCACCGCCGCCGCCACCACGATCATCTGCGGGTACGGGCTGCTCGCCGCGATCCTGCTCATGCCCTCCACCCGCTTCGGCTACTTGCTCTACCCGATCGCGCTGCTCGTGCTCGCCCCGGCGCTGGCGCTCACCCGACCAGGCGACCCGACGGCATTCCCGGCAACCGCCCCGCGCGATGCGGCCGGAAGGCGTACACCTGAGGGATGACCACCTACCGCGACCGGGCCGAGGCGGGACGGCAACTCGCCGAACGTCTGACCGACCTCGCCGGCCGACCCGACGTCATAGTGCTCGGCCTGGTCCGCGGCGGCGTACCCGTCGCCCGGGTGATCGCCGACCGGCTCGGCGCCCCCCTCGACGTGCTGGTCGTCCGCAAGCTCGGCGTGCCCTGGGCGCCCGAGGTCGCGTACGGCGCGCTCGGCCCCGGCGGCGTGCAGATCCTCAACGAGATGGTCGCCGGCCGGATCAGCGAGAACGACCGCGCCCAGGTCCGCCGCCGCGAACAGGCCGAACTGGAACGCCGCGAACAGCGCTACCGCGGCGGCCGCCCGCCACTGGACCTGACCGGACGCACCGCCGTCGTCGTGGACGACGGACTCGCCACCGGCGCCACCGCACGCGCCGCCGTCCAGGTCGCCCGCCACCTCGGCGCCGCCCGCGTCCTCGTCGCCGTCCCGGTCGGCTCCGAGCAGGCGTACGAGATGCTCGCGCCCGAAGCCGACACGGTCGTGAGCTGCCAACTCCCGCCCGACTTCGCCGCCGTCGGCGCGTACTACGAGGACTTCCACGAGGTCACCGACGACGAGGTCACGCAGGCGCTGACCGCCGCTGCGTGAAAACACCCGGTACCGTCGTTGTCATGCAGATGACCTGTCCCAAGTGCCGCGGAGAGATGCGCCAGTACGAGCGCAGCGGAGTAGTCATCGACCAGTGCGGCGAATGCCGGGGCATCTTCCTCGACCGCGGCGAGCTGGAAAAGCTGTTCGATGCCGAGGCCAACTGGAACCAGCAGCACGGCGGCGCCCGGCAGCCCGCGCCGTCCGGCGCCGGTTACCCGCCGCCTCCGCCGCCCCCGCCCGCCGCGCCGCACCAGCCCGGCTACGGCGCGGTCCCCCCGCCCCCTCCTCCGCCGCCGCCCGGCCACGGCTACGCCCAGCCCGCGTACGGCCACGGCCAGCAGCACTACGGCTACCACGGCCACTACCGCCGGAAGAAGAAGCACGGCTTCCTCGGCGAACTGTTCGACTGACCGCCGACGTCGCCCACGCCGGGCCGGTGCGCCGCATCGACCCGGCGTGCCCGTCGTCGTACTTCTTCACCGTGCCGGGCGCGGCGCGCCGTGGCAGGCTGCACGGCATGAGCCCGATCCGGCAGCACGAAGCGCTGGCCCAGGCGTACGACGGCATCACCGCCGTGGTCACCCCGCTCGACGACGCCGCCCTGCAACGCCCCACCCGGTGCCGCGGCTGGCTCGTCGCCGACCTGCTCTTCCACGTGCTCTGCGACGCCCAGCGCGCGCTCGTCGCCCTGGCCAGCCCCGCACCCGGGCCGCCCGACGTGGACGACGTCAGCTACTGGCGCGCGTTCCCTCCCGGCGACGACGACGCGAGCGCCCGGCACGCCTGGTGGGCACGCCGCTCCGCCGTCGCCTTCGACCGGCCCACCGGCGTGGTCCGGCTCTGGTCCGACACCGCGCCCGCCGCCGTACGCGCGGCCACCGCAATAGACCCCGACGGGTACGTGACCACCCAGGGTCACGTGCTGCGCGTACCCCATCTGCTCGCCACCCTGACCACCGAGGCGGTCATCCACCACCTCGACCTGGTGGTGGACCTGCCGGACGCGCCGCTGCCGGCGGCGGACCCGACGCGGGTCGCGGTGACCACGATGGACGGGCTGCTCAGCGACGAGGCGGTACGGCCGGCCGGCTGGGACGACCACGAGTACCTGCTGAAGGCCGCCGGCCGGGTGCCGCTGACCGACCGGGACCGGCTGGAGCTGGGCGAGGCCGCCGGCTGGTTCCCGCTGCTCGGCTGACGCCGCTCAGACGATCGCCATGTCCACGAAGCGCGACAGGTGCAACTGGGCGGCAACCGTCACCGTGTCGGTCGGCCCATTCCTGTGCTTGGCAACAATAAAATCCGCCTCGCCCGCGCGCGGCGACTCCTTGTCGTAGTAGTCGTCGCGGTGCAAAAGGATAACAACGTCCGCATCCTGCTCAATCGAGCCAGATTCACGCAAGTCTGACAATTGGGGGCGCTTGTCGGTGCGTTGCTCCGGGCCACGGTTCAGCTGACTCACCGCGATCACCGGGCACTCGACTTCCTTGGCCAGCAGCTTCAGGCCACGGGACAGGTCCGCGACCTCCTGCTGCCGGCTCTCGGTGCGCTTCGGTGAGGTCATCAGCTGGAGATAGTCGACCACGATCAGCTTCAGGTCGTGCTTCTGCTTGAGCCGCCGCGCCTTCGCCCGGATCTCCATCAGGTTCATGCTCGGTGTGTCGTCGACGAAGAGCGGCGCCTCGCTGATCTCACCCATGCAGCGGGCCAGCTTGGTCCAGTCGTCGTCGGAGAGCTGCCCGCTGCGCAGGACGTGCAGCGGTACGCGCGCCTCGGCCGAGAGCAGTCGCATGACGATCTCGACCTTGCTCATTTCCAGCGAGAAGATCGCCGACGCCTGGTTGGCCCGGATCGCCGCATTTCGGGCAAAGTCCATAGATGCGGTTGATTTGCCCAAACCAGGCCTGCCGGCCACGATAATAAGTTGGCCGGCGTGCAGGCCGTTGAGCAGTCGGTCCAGGTCGGTGAAGCCGGTCGGCACACCGGTCATCACGCCGCCCTGGGCGCCGACCGCCTCGATCTCGTCGAGCGTGGGCTGCAGCATGTCGGCCAGGACCGCGAAGTCCTCGCTGACGCGCTTCTCGGTGATCTCGTAGACGGCCTGCTGGGCGAGGTCGACGATGTCGTCGACGTCGCGGCTGCCGCTCGGCCCGGTGCCGTAGCCGAGCTGCACGATCCGGGTGCCGGCCTCGACCAGGCGGCGGAGCACCGCCCGTTCCCCGACGATGCGGGCGTAGTAGGCGGCGTTCGCGGCGGTGGGCACGCTGGCGATGAGCGTGTGCAGGTAGGGCGCGCCGCCGATGCGGGCGAGGTCGCCGGAGTCGGCGAGCGCGGCGGCGACGGTGATCGGGTCGGCGGGTTCGCCGCGTCCGTAGATGTCGAGGATCGCGTCGAAGATGGTGGCGTGGACGGGGCGGTAGAAGTCGTTGGTCTTCAGGATCTCCACGACGTCCGCGATGGCGTCCTTGGACAGCAGCATGCCGCCGAGTACGCACTGCTCGGCGGCCACGTCCTGCGGTGGTGTCTTCTCGAACGGCGCGTCGCGCGGCGGCGGCGGCTCGGACGACGGTTGCCCCCCGGTCCGTTCCGTACGCGCCTCGTCGGTGACCGACACGGGTGCCCCCCTTGCTGCGTCGGATCGAGTCCAGCTCTATCGCTGGGGTGTGACAACTTCCGCCGACCCCTCCGGTCGATCGGGGGTCATCGCCCGGCGGTCGGGGGACCACGATACGGAACCCGAGGTCAGCGACTCAACAAGGCCGGTGGATGAGCCTCGGGACAACCTGTGGACGCCTGGGGACCGGCATGTGCGCAGGGTGTGCACAGGGTGTGGAAAAGTGATGGGGAATTCCGGGCGTATCGCCTCTGACCTGCGCTTTTACTGTCCCCACCCTGTGGACGGAAGATTTCCGGCTGAGCTTTGTCGTCGTTCGTCCCGTACTATCGCTGCGAACGGCGACACCTGGGACAGCGGGTTTACTTTCGGGTTGAGAGAGGTCACGCTCCGGCCGTGAGACACCGGGACTGGGGAAGCGGGGAGGACAGCCCGCGCGAGCGACGGCCGAGCGGTTCCTGGGACGAGCCCGCCGGGCCGCGCCGGGCCGACTCGTACGCGCCGGAGAGCTACCGCACGCCGAGTCGGCGGCGGGCGATCGAGCGCGGCCAGGACGAGCCGGTGGACACCTACCTTCCCCGCTGGGCTCTGGAGTCCGGGGTGAGCCGCGCGGACGGTGGCGGGCGGCACGCGGCGCCCGACGACGACGAGATCGAGGTCGAGACGCCGTCGTCCGAGGGTGGCCGGCGCACGGAGGCGGGCCGCCGTCGGCGCGATCGGCCGGAGCCGCGGGCGATCGGTGCGGGTCCGTTGTCGGACCACACCGCCGAGTGGACGATGGATGCCCCCCAGGAGCGGGGGTATGTGGGGAACAGGCGTGCCGACTCGGACGACGAGCCGGTGTCGGGGGTGTCGCCGCGTAGTCGTCCCCGTCGCGCGGCGACCCGGCGTCCGCAGGTGATCTGGTCCGGGCTGCCGGATTCGGCGGGCTCGGGCGACGAGGAAGCCGCGCGGGACAGCGGGCGGCCGGGCGGGCGGCGTCGATCGGCGTCGGGTTCTTCCTGGCCGCCGCCGGTGGCGTCGGACTCCGCCTGGTCGCGTTCGGCGGTTGCGGGCTCGGACCGGTCCCGTCCGGCCGCGTCGGATGCCGACTGGCCCGCGTCGGCGGTGCCGGAGTTGCGGCGGCCGGCGTCGGAGTCGGAGTCGGGCTGGTCGCGGTCGGCGTCGTCGGGCCGGTCGGCTCCGGAGACGGGCTGGTCGTCCTCGGCGGCTTCGGAGACGGGCTGGTCGCGGTCGGTAACCCCGTCGGGTTCGGAGCAGTCCCGGCCGGCGGCGGATCCCTGGCAGCGGCGTCGGGCGGCCGACCGTGAGCCGCCGGAGCCGCCGCCTGCGGTCGACCCGTGGGACGCGTCGGGCGTGCACGCCTGGGGCCGGTCGGCGCCCGGTGGCCGCTGGGAGCAGGCGGAACGCCGGTGGGACCGCACGGAGCACACGGGCGAGTGGGACCGGTTCACCGACACCGGTTATCTGGAGCCGGTGCGCGACGAGGTCGATCCGTGGGATCGCACGGCTCCGCCGGTGCGGGAGGGATGGGCGTCACCGGAGCGGGCCGAGGCGTTCTGGTCGGGTACCCGGCTGGCCGGGGACGATCCGCGGTGGATGGAGACACCGCCGTCGGCGCCGAGGTCACCGGCGGTGGCGTACTCGGCTCCGCGTCCGCGTGCCGTGCCGCGCGGTCGGCCGGTGACGCCGGCCGGGTCGACGCTGCGCCGGCGGGTGGAGACGATCGGTGGCGGCTCGTGGGGCCGGCGGCTGGAAGACGACCTGCTGGATCCGGATCCGGGCGGTCCGCTGCGGCCTCTGGTCTACACGGTGGCCTGCTATCTGGTCCCGGCCGTGCTGCTACTCGTCGGTCTGCTGTTCCTGAGCGGTCAGCCGCCGGAGGGTTGCGTCACCGACATCACCGGTGGCGGCTGCGACTCGCCGCGTACGCATGCCCTGGATTCGCTGGTGTCGGCGGCGCCGCGGTTCGGTTTGGCGTTGGTGAGCAGCCTGGTGGTGGCGGTGCTGCTACGGCAGGTCGGGACGACCTGGCGGGCGGCGACGGTGGCGCTGGCGGCTGCCGTGGTGGGCGGTGGTCTGTCGACCGTGGTGATCAGCGCGGTGACCGGCAACCCCCTCGGCTGAGACCCGGAGGTGCGGCCGGGGCCGTGGTGACGGAGATGCGGAAGGGCCCGCACCGGTGTCCGGTGCGGGCCCTTCGCGTCGTGCTACGGGTGTCAGCCCTTGACCACGTTCAGGTCGAACTTGGCGGTCACCTCGGGGTGCAGCCGGATGCTGACCGGGTAGGAGCCGAGCGCCTTGATGTGGCCGGGCAGCTCCAGCCGGCGGCGGTCCAGGGTCGGGCCGCCGGCGGCCTTGACGGCGTCGACGATCTCGGCCGGGGTGACCGAGCCGAAGAGCCGGCCGCCGTCGCCGGCGCGGGCCTTCAGGTTGACCTTGAGACCCTCGATCTGGGTCTTGACCTCGGTGGCGTGGCCCAGGTCGCGGATCTCGCGGGCCGAGCGGGCCCGCTTGATGACCGTGACCTGCTTCTCCGCGCCCTTGGTCCAGGCGATCGCGAAGCCCTGCGGCAGCAGGTAGTTACGGCCGAAGCCGTCCTTCACCTCGACGATGTCGCCCGGAGAGCCGAGGCCGGACACCTCCTGAGTGAGGATGATCTTCATGTCCGTGCCTCCTCTCAGCGGGCCGTGGCCGTGTACGGCAGGAGCGCCATCTCGCGGGCGTTCTTGACCGCACGGGCGATCTGCCGCTGCTGCTGCGAGGTCACGCCGGTCACCCGCCGAGCGCGGATCTTGCCGCGGTCGGAGATGAACTTGCGCAGCAGCGCGGTGTCCTTGTAGTCGATGTAGGTGATCCCGTCCTTGTCGAGCGGGTTCACCTTCTTCTTCGGCTTGCGAAGTGCCGCAGCCTTAGCCATTGCTCGTGCTCCTGGTTTGCGATCGCGGGCGCTCGGCGCCATTAGAACGGAGGCTCCTCGTCGAAGTTTCCGCCCGAACCACCGCGGGAGGGGGCGGGGGCAGCAGAGGCCCAGGGGTCGTCGAAGTTGCCTCCGCCGCCACCCTGGCCGCCACCACCACCGAAGCCGCCGCCACCGCCACCGGAGCGGGACATCTTCTGCACCTTCGCCGTGGCGTAGCGCAGCGACGGGCCGATCTCGTCGACCTCCAGCTCGATGACGGTGCGCTTCTCACCCTCACGGGTCTCGTACGACCGCTGACGCAGCCGGCCGGACACGATCACCCGAGCGCCACGCTGCAGCGACTCGGCGACGTTCTCGGCGGCCTGGCGCCAGACCGTGCACGAGAGGAACAGCGGCTCGCCGTCCTTCCACTCGCCGGAGGCCTTGTCCATGAAGCGGGGCGTCGAAGCGACCCGGAACTTGGCGACCGCCGCGCCGGAGGGGGTGAAACGCAACTCGGGGTCATCGGTCAGGTTGCCGATGACCGTGATGGTGGTGTCTCCTGCCATGACCATCTCCTCGCGCACTCATCTTTGTGCCGTACAGGCTCTCAGAGCCGTACGACAGCGTGGATGAGGCTTGATCCGGACGTGCCGGGACTAGATGCTCAGCGCATCTCCGGACGGATGACCTTGGTGCGCAGCACCGACTCGTTGAGTCGGAGCTGACGGTCCAGCTCGCCAACGGCCTCCGGCGTCGCCTGGAGGTCGATGACGGCGTAGATGCYCTCGGCCTTCTTGTTGATCTCGTACGCGAGGCGCCGGCGGCCCCACACGTCGGTCTTCTCCACCGAGCCACCCGCGGTCCGGATCACGTTCAGGTACGTGTCGAGCGACGGGGCGACGGTGCGCTCCTCGAGGCTGGGGTCGAGGATCACCATGACTTCGTAATGACGCAAGACGTGCTCACCTCCTGTGGGCTAAGCGGCCACGGTCCTTCCGTGGCAGGAGGTCGTGCGTCGCTGCCCGTGACCGGTTCCGGGGGAACCCGGCTGGACACGGGCAACCGGACCAGGATAGCCGGTGCGGACGATCATGGCCGGACCGGTCGACCGGCACGGCCCGGACGCGGCGACAGGGGCCCACCTTCGGCTTCGAGAGCCGGCAGGTGGACCCCTGTCCACGGGGCCGCGGGGCGTCCCGTCCGCATTCCTTGGGTGGGACCTGGGGAGGAACGACCACACCGATGAGGTTGGATCGAAGACGCCCCGCGGAGCTTTATCGTGTTGTCACCTGTGCTGACCATACAATGGCTCTCGTCACCACTTGGGGTAAATTGAGGATTTAGTCCGGACTTCCATTTGGTGTGCCGGATTCCTGATGGATCCCGCCCCGTCGTGCCGGGCCGCACGCCGGGGCGTCCCGTCACCGGGCGTCGGCCCCCTCACCCGTACGTGCTGTGGACCACGTCCGGGCGGAGCGTCGACCATCGATCCCACCTCGGACAACGACCGCCGGGCCGGGTGGTGACGCCTCCGACCCGCCGGGCGTCTCCGGCGAGCGCGGCGACCGTCGCAGGCGCGACGTAGGCTGCCCTGCATGCGAATCGGAGCCCACGTCGATCCGACCGACCCGCTGGCCGAGGCGGCCGCCCGGCAGGCCGAGGCGGTGCAGTTCTTCCTGGCCGACCCGCAGGGCTGGAAGGCCCCGAAGCCGCGCGAGGACGCCGAGCGCCTGCGCGCCGCCGACGTCGACCTCTACGTGCACGCGCCGTACGTGATCAACGTGGCCACGCTCAACAACCGGATCCGCATCCCCAGCCGCAAGCTGCTGCTCGCCCACGCCACCGCCGCGGCGGCCGTCGGCGCCAAGGGCCTGATCGTGCACGGCGGCCACGTCAACGCCGGCCAGGACGTCGCCGTCGGCTTCGACAACTGGCGCAAGACCTTCGCGTACGCGGCGGAGTCCGGCGGATTCCCGCTGCCGGTGCTGATCGAGAACACCGCCGGTGGTGACAACGCCTGTGCCCGGCACCTCGACTCGCTGGCCCGGCTCTGGGACGCGCTCGGCGACCACGAGGTCGGCTTCTGCCTCGACACCTGCCACGCCCACGCGGGCGGCGAGGAGCTGCTGGGCCTGGTCGACCGGGTGAAGGCGATCACCGGCCGGATCGACCTGATCCACGCGAACAACTCGAAGGGCGCCTTCAACTCCGGTCAGGACCGGCACGACAACCTCACCGGCGGCACCATCGACCCGGAGCTGCTGGTGGCGGTGATCCGCGCGGCAGGCGCGCCGGTGATCGTGGAGACCCCCGGCGGCGTCGAGGGCCAGGCCGCCGACATCGCGTTCCTGCGCGGGCAGTTGGGTGCGGCGGAGTGACCGCCGAGAAGTCCGGCACGACCGGCCGCCGGTCCGGCGCCGAGACCCGAGCGGACGGGACCGGCGCGAAGAACCCGCCGGACGACGCGGCCGGGGCCGGGCCGGGGAGCGGCTCGCCCGACGAGCGCGCGTCCGGCGCGGACAGCTCCGGTGAGGACGACACCGCGGGCACGGTGACGAGTGCCGGCAAGGCGAAGCGGACCCGCAAGGCTCGCCGCACCGGCGCGGCGAAGGCGGCAGGCACGGCGAGCACCGCCGACAAGACGAGCACCGCCGACAAGGCGGGTGCCGGCACCGACAAGGCGGAGGCCGGCGCCGAAGCCGGGACCGAGGCCGAGGCCCGGGACAGAGCGGACGCCGCCAAGAAGGACGGCGACGCCGCGGAGAAGAGCGACGCCGCGAAGCAGGACGGTACGGGCGACGACGAGCCGGCCGACCCCTGGTCCGCGTTCGGTCCGGCACCCGAGCCGGTGCTCGGCCGCCCCCGCCGGGCCGTCCGCGCCGTGGGCCGGTTCCTGGTGCACGAGTGGACGCTCGCCGTCGTCGCCGCGCTGGCGCTGGCGGCGGCGATGACCTGGCCCACGCTGCGCTATCCGCGGCACACGCTGCCGCAGGACTACTGGGACCCGAGCCTGCAGGCGTGGCAGATGGCCTGGTCCGGGCACATCCTGCGGACGAACCCGGCGCAGCTGTGGCACTCGAACACGTTCTATCCGGAGAACTGGAGCTTCGCGTTCTCCGACACGCTCCTCGGGTACGCCCCGGCCGGCCTGATCGGGGTCGGCCCGGAGCACGCCGTGCTGCGCTACAACATCATGTTCGTGCTGGCGCACGCGCTCGCCGCGTTCGGCGCGTACGCGCTGGCCCGGCAGCTCGGCGCGGGCCGGATCGGCGGCGCGGTGGCCGGGGCGAGCTTCGCCTACGCGCCGTGGCTGCTGGCCCAGGCCGGCCACCTGCACATCATCTCCAACGGCGGCATCCCGTTGGCGCTGGCCATGCTGGCCCGGGGGCACGGCTGGTCACTGCGGTACGGGTACCGGCCGCGCCGCCGGCACGCGGGCTGGGCGTTCGCCGGGTGGCTGGTGGCCGCGTGGCAGCTCAGTCTCGGCTTCGGCATCGGGCTGCCGTTCGCGTACATGCTGGCCGGGGTGGTCCTGGTCTCGGTGGTGCTGTGGTTCGTGCGGCGGCGCAAGGTGAAGCGCCCGTTCGGCCGGCGGCTGTTCCTGGCCGACGTGCTGGGCGGGCTCGTCTTCGCGGCGGTGGGCGCGGCGCTGGCGGTGCCCTACTTCAAGGTCGCCGAGCTGCACCCGAACGCGGAGCGCACGATCGGCGACATCGGGCTCTACTCGCCGCCGGCGAGCGGGTTCTTCACCGCGCCGGCCGAGTCCCGGGTCTGGGGTGGTCTGCACGAGGGCGCGCGGGCCGTGCTGCCCTGGCATCCGGAGATGACGTTGTTGCCGGGCTTCGTGCTCTACGCGCTCGCCGCCGGGGGGCTGTTCTTCTCGGTGTGGCGGGTCCGGCACCGGATCTTCCTGCTCGCCGGTGTGCTCGTCACGATGGCGCTGGCGATGGGYACCCGGTTCTTCGGCGGCCGGTTCACCTACGTGCCGTTGTTCGACTATCTGCCGGGATGGAGCGGGCTGCGCACGCCGGGCCGGATGATGCTCTGGACCACGCTGCTGCTTGGCCTGCTCGCGGCGGGCGCGGTCACCGCGTTCTGCATGCGGGTACGCGAGCTGGCCGCCGAGCGGGTGCCGCCGTGGCCGGGTCCGTGGCTGCGGCTGGCGACGCTGCTGCCGTTGGCTCTGGTGCTGGTGGAGGGGTTGAACGCCACGCCGCAGCCGGTGGTGCCGCGGCAGCCGGCGGCGCTGCGGACCGTGGACGGGCCGATGCTCGTGCTGCCGAGCAGTCAGAACCTGGATCAGCCAGTGATGCTCTGGTCCACCGACCGGTTCCAGCCGATGGTCAACGGCGGCAGCGGCTTCACGCCCCGGTCCCAGGCCCGGATCCGCGAGGCCACTGTCAGCTTCCCGGACTACGCGAGCGTCGACTACCTGCGGCAGATCGGCGTGAAGAACGTGGTGGTGTTGCGCGACGAGCTGGAGGGCACCCCGTGGGAGGGGATGCTGGACCGGCCGGTCGACGCGCTGGGCGTGGCCCGGGAGCAGGTCGGCGAGGCGGTCGTGTTCCGGCTGTAGACCGGAACACGACCGTCTCGGTCACACCGGCACGGGTTCGGCGGGCTGTTCGGCGGCGCGCGCCCGCCAGCGCTGGTGCCAGGGCGCGTCGGGCGCGTCGTCGAGCACCCCGCCGTCGGGGTCGTCGGCGTAGGTCTGCCGGACCGCGTCGAGTTCGGGCCGCACGATGTCCCGGATGACGAACCCGCAGAGCACCGCCACGGTGATCAGACGCAGGCTCGACGCCAGCACGAAGACGCCCTCGGGGAAGACGGGCCGGGACATGGCCGTGCCGAGCAGTTCGCCGTAGAACGCGGCGAAGTAGCCGACCTCGGCGATCTGCCAGGCGAGGAACGCGCCCCAGCGCGGCCGGGCGAGCACCGCGAGCGGCAGCAGCCAGAGCACGAACTGCTGGGACCAGACCTTGCTGAAGATGAGGAACGCGGCGACCACCAGGAAGGCGAGCTGGGCCAGCCGGGGCCGGCGCGGCGCCAGCAGCGCCAGCCCGGCCACGCCGAGGCAGGCCAGCCCGAAGAGCAGGTACGACACCCAGTTGAGCGTGGGGATGTTGGCGTTGAGCCATTCGAACGGCCCGAGTTCGCCGGGTGCGGACGGGCTGATCCGGCCGTCCAGGTAGCGGCCGATGTACCAGAGTGTGCCCCAGTCGATGGGTCGTGTGGTGTTCAGGTCGAAGAAGCGCTCCCAGTTCTCCCGGTAGGGGATCGCCACGGGCAGGTTGACCGCCACGAGGGACACCAGTGCGGTGGCGGTGGCGACGAGCCCGGCGGCCAGTTTTCCGGCCCGTAGCGCGAGCACCAGGATCGGGCCGAGGAGGAACAGCGGCCACATCTTGGCCGCGCCGCCGAGTCCGATCAGGACGCCCGCCACCGCGGGCAGCAGCATCGCGTACCGGTCGGGGCGGGCGCGTGCCCAGGCCAGCAGGCCGAACGCGGCCAGGCCGATGGCGAGCAGGTCCCAGTTGACGGTGGCGGTGAGCACCAGGGCCGGGGAGAGCGCGAACAACGCGGCGTCCCAGGGTCGTCGGCGGCGCAGGCTGAGGATGACCGCGACGGTGGCGACGGCGAGCGCGCCGAGCACCAGCGCGTTGAGGTTGTAGAACCACTGTCCCTGGTTGATGGCGGGGTTGTCGACGCCGAGGGCGTGCACCGGCAGGCCGAGCGCGCCCATGAAGTAGCCGGTCAGCACCGGGTACTCCACCGGGTGGTCGGCGTAGGGCACCTTGCCCTCGTTGAGCCCTTCGGCGTAGTAGAGCGCCAGCACGTCCGTGTAGCACATGCGGGTGTACTGGATGTTGTTCTGCCACGCGCCGTCCTGGCAGGGGGATTTCTGCACCCAGTGCAGTGCCAGCGTCAGGCAGACCAGCGCCAGCACGATCCGGCCGGCGGTCCAGAACCGGCTCTCGCGGTCGGCCGGCCGGTCCAGGGCGGCGGCGTGGTCGCCGAGCGGCCCCCCGATCAGACCGGAGGCGCCGCGGACGAACCAGTCCGAGCGGGACGGGTGGTCAATCGTCTCTGCCGATCGCGGCGCCGCCTCGGACGCGCCGGGCTCATCGATGCCTGCGGGCGACTGGGTGCTCATGGAGAGGCATCCTGCCGTACACAGGGGGTCGCCGTCCCGTCGCGCGCGGAGAAATTCCGGTACGCGAAACGCCGGCGGCGGCCGGACCGCTCGGGTCCGGCCGCCGCCGTCAGGTCGTGCGCGTCAATTCTGGCGTGTCGGTGGCGTGCTCGGTAGCAGCCCGCCACCGCCGCCACCACCGCCGGGGCGTCCGCCGCCACCGGGTAGCCCGCCCCCGCCGGGGTTACCACCCTGGTCGCCGCCGCCGGGGTTGCCGCCGCCGGGCGTACCGCCGGGGCAGAACAGGCCCAGCGGGTCGCAGCCCGGTCCGCCCGGCTGGCCCGGCTCGTTCGCCGGCGGCGGCGGGGCCTCGCCGTTGCCGGCGTCGTCCTTGCCGACGTTCGCCGCGGGCGGGAACTCTTCCTTGTCCTTGCCCTTGAGCGCGTCGTTCATGAAGCGCTGGAAGATGTCACCGGGCATCCGGGCACCGCTGATGTCCCGGCCGTCCTTGTACTGGATCGCCTTGCGGTCCTTGACGTTGCCGACCCAGACCGCGGTGGCGAGTTGTGGCGTGTAGCCGATCATCCAGGCGTCGCCGTTGCGGGTGGTCTTGTCGCCGAGTTCCCAGGTGCCGGTCTTCTCGGCGACCTGGCGGCCCTCGTCGAGCCGCTTGTTGATCTGGCCCGGGTACTGCTTCAGCACGGAGGTGACGTCCGCGACGATGTCCTTGTCGATCCGCTGCTGCCCCTTGAGCTTCTCCGCGCCGACCAGGTCCCACTTACCCGTGTCCGGGTTCTGCTTCTCCACCTTCCGGATGAAGTGCGCCTTGTGGTACATGCCCTGGTTCGCGAACGTGGCGACACCGTTTGCGTGGTCGAGCACCGTGATCGGGTACTGGCCGTAACCGAGGACGTGGAAGAACGGCGACGGTGCCAGGTCCTTCGGGTCGGCCTTGGTCAGGTCGTGCGCCTTGGCCGGGTTGGTGTCGGTCTGCCACATCGTGGTGACGCCGGCCTGCTTGGCCATGTCGAGCACCTTGTCCGGGCCGATCTGCTCGGTGATGTAGTAGAACGGCACGTTCAGCGACTTCAGCGTCGACAGTTCGAGCGTGCAGGAGTCACCGCAGGAAACCTTGTCCGCGCCGGCGTTGCTGACCTTGAACTTGGTGCCCTTCGGCGTGAACGCCGATCCCTTCCACCGGGACTTGAGCGAGATGCCTTCCTTCAGCGCCGCCGCCAACGTGTAGATCTTGAAGCTCGAACCCGGTGAGTGGCCACCGCTCACGACGCCGTTGTCGACGTTCTTGCCGGCGTAGTCGGTGCCGGTGCCGTTGTCGCCGCCGTAGTAGGCGAGCACGCGCCCGGTCTTCGGGTCGATCGCCACCACGGCGGCCATCAGGTTCGACGGCTGGCCGGCGAGTTCGGACTTCTTCCTGGCCCGCTGG
>NZ_LYXF01000054.1:0-17154 GCF_001709195.1 Micromonospora sp. II
GGCGCGGGTCAGCCCGGCCGGTGGTACGACGTCGCGGACGGCGGTGCGGATGCTCTCTCTGGCCCCCATGACCGATGAGCAGATCGTGCCCCCCACGCGCCGGTCGAGCCTTTTAGGCTGAGTCGAATCGGGGGGTGCGCATGTCCGAGTTGCGGTTCACGCTGGCCGACGTCGCGGGCGTGCGGTTCGGTGTGTCGCCGGCCAACGAGACGGTCATGAGCATGTGGGCGCTCGCCGATCCGGCCCGCTATCCGGTGCACCTGCAGTGGATCGACCGGGCCCGGGCGACGCTGCGCCGCCCGGAGGTGGCCGAGCGGGTCGCTCCGCTGGTGCACCTCACCCTGCCGCGCCGCTGGCTGCCCGACTTCCTCACCCCGGCGGCCCGCCCCGGGGTGGAGATGGACGGCCAGCTCGACCAGATCGCCGCGACGCCGCCCGACGTGGTGGTCCGGGACCTGCTGGCGACCACGCCGAGCGGACCACTACGCCCGTTCGGGCGGGCGTTGCTCGCCGACCCGACCGAGCTGTTGCCGCCGCTCGTCGAGGCGATGCGGGTCTGGTACGACGAGGCGATCGCCCCGGACTGGCCGCGGATGCGAGCGGTGCTCGACGCCGACGTCGCGTACCGGGCGGCCCAGCTCGCCGAGGGCGGGACGGGGAATCTGTTCGAGCGGCTCCACCCCGGCCTGCGGTGGCTCGGCGACCGGGTGGTCAGCGACGACCCGTTCGAGCGGGACTTCGACCTGCGGGGGCGAGGGCTGGCGTTGAACCCGAGCGTGTTCAGCCGCCAGCGGGTGCTGTGGAACCTGCTGGAGGACTCGTTGCCGGCCGCGGCGTACCCGGTTCGGGCGGTCGGGACGCTGTGGGAACGCGGACCTGAACCGGCCGGCGACGCGCTCGCCCGGGTGGTCGGCGGCGGTCGGGCCGCCCTGCTGAACCTGCTCGACGCGGCGACGACCACCACGGACCTCGCCCGGCTCACCGGGCTGTCCGCCGGGAACGTGTCCCAGCACCTCTCCGCGCTGCACGCCGCCGGTCTCGTCACCCGGTCCCGCGCCGGGCGGCACGTGCTCTACCGCAACACCGAGGTCGGTGCCGCGTTGCTCCGCGCCGCGCGGGGCGGCTGAGCGGAACGCGTCACGGCGCTCCAGGGCTCGGGGCGTCCCGGCTCACCGGCTCGCCGTCGGTCACCGCGCCGGCCAGCTCGACGGTGCCCGGCGCGGCGCCGGGCTCGCCGGTCAGCGTCAGCGTGCCGAAGCCGGCCCGGACCGCCGCCGGTGTGCCGTCCTCCCGGAAGCAGTAGATGCCCACGTCCAACGGCGCGTTCAGCGAGGCGGAGGTCGTGTCGACCGAGTAGCACCGGCCGGTGACGCCGGGCAGCGGCGCGGCGGGGGAGACAGCGAGCGGCGCGCGCCTGTCGGTCAGCACCTCCAGCCAGTCGGTGAACGGGTGCTGCACCCGGGGGTCCAGCCGGCGGGGCACCGCGTCGTCGGCGTCGCCGAGCCGGACACAGCTGGCCGCCTGCGTCCAGCCGGCCGAGGGCAGCGCGCACTGGAACAGCCCGTCGGAGGTGGCGGCGAGCGAGACGTCCACCGTCCCGTCCCGCCCCCAGCCGGGCACGTCGACCCGCCAGCTGCCGTCGTTGGCGCTGGTCACCGCCACCGTGCGGGGAGCGCCTTCGGCCGGGGTGAAGGAGTACGCGGCGGTGTGGTGCCGGTCCTGCGCGGCGGCGGCCAGCCCGGCCAGCTCGTCGCGGGCGGCGTCCACCTGCACCGGCACCGGGTCGGCGGAGCCGGTGGGCGCCGTCTCGGGCCGGTCGTTCACACAGGCGGCCAGCAGCGTCGGCAGGATGAGCGCGAGCGCGCCGGTCGCCCGGCGGGCCGCGCGTCGATGAGCGTGCACCGGCTCATTCTGCGTCGTCCGGGCGGCCGCGGACAGCCCACCGTACGGCTGTACCGCTTGGCGTGTCGCGTACTCCCGGGCTGGTGAGCCGCCCCACGCCGGGGCCGGATGGTGGGATCACCCGACCCGGCGTCGCGGGCCGCCCGATAGGCTGAGGCGGTCTGACACGCGCCGCCGGACCGAGAGACCCGGCGGCGTCGGCACGCTCAGGGTCGTCGCTGGGAGGGAGTGCACCGTCGTGGCACTCGTGGTGCAGAAGTACGGCGGGTCCTCCGTCGCCAACGCCGAGCGGATCAAGCGGGTGGCCGAGCGCATCGTGGCCGCGCGCAAGGCCGGCGACGACGTGGTCGTGGTGGTGTCCGCCATGGGCGACACCACCGACGAGCTGCTCGACCTCGCCAACCAGGTCAGCCCGCTGCCGCCCGGCCGCGAGCTGGACATGCTGCTCACCGCCGGGGAGCGGATCTCCATGGCGCTGCTCGCCATGGCCATCCACAACCTGGGGTACGAGGCCCGCTCGTTCACCGGTTCCCAGGCGGGCGTGATCACCACCTCGGTGCACGGCCGGGCCCGGATCATCGACGTGACCCCGGGGCGGCTCAAGGGCGCGCTGGACGAGGGCGCGGTGGTCATCGTCGCCGGCTTCCAGGGCGTCTCGCAGGACACCAAGGACGTCACCACGCTCGGGCGGGGCGGCTCGGACACCACCGCCGTGGCGCTCGCCGCCGCGCTGGAGGCGGACGTCTGCGAGATCTACACCGATGTGGACGGCATCTTCACCGCCGACCCGCGGATCGTGCCGAACGCCCGGCACATCACCCGGATCACCTACGAGGAGATGCTGGAGCTGGCCGCCTGCGGCGCGAAGGTGCTGCATCTGCGCAGCGTCGAGTACGCGCGGCGCGCGGGCTTGCCGATCCACGTCCGTTCGTCATACTCGACCAACACCGGCACGATGGTCACCGGATCGATGGAGGACCTTCCTGTGGAACAGGCACTGATCACCGGGGTCGCCCACGACCGCAGCGAAGCGAAGATCACGATCGTCGGCGTGCCCGACGAGCCGGGCGCCGCCGCGCGCATCTTCGACACGGTCGCCGGCGCGGAGATCAACATCGACATGATCGTGCAGAACGTGTCCACCGAGGGCACCGGCCGCACCGACATCTCGTTCACGCTGCCCAAGGCGGACGGCCCGACCGCGATGACCGCGCTCAGCAAGATCCAGGAGACGGTCAAGTTCAAGGGCCTGCTCTACGACGACCACGTCGGCAAGGTCAGCCTGATCGGCGCCGGCATGCGCTCGCACCCGGGCGTGGCCGCCGGCTTCTTCGCCGCCCTCGGCGCGGCCGGCGTCAACATCGAGATGATCTCCACCTCGGAGATCCGGGTCTCCGTGGTCTGCCGCGACACCGACCTGGACAAGGCGGTCCGCGCCATCCACGACGCCTTCGAGCTGGGTGGTGACACCGAAGCCGTCGTCTACGCCGGCACCGGGCGGTAACGCGCCGTGGCGTCGCTGCCCACCCTCGCCGTGGTCGGGGCGACAGGTGCCGTCGGTACGGTGATGTGCCAGATCCTCTCCTCCCGGCGCAACGTGTGGGGCGAGATCCGGCTGCTCGCCTCCGAGCGGTCGGCCGGCCGGCGCATGCAGTGCCGGGGCGAGGAGCTGACCGTCCAGGCCCTCACCGCGGACGCTCTCGACGGCGTCGACGTGGCCATGTTCGACGTGCCGGACGACGTGTCGGCGCAGTGGGCCCCGGTCGCCGTCGCGCGCGGCGCGGTGGTGGTCGACAACTCCGGCGCGTTCCGGATGGACCGCGAGGTGCCGCTCGTCGTCCCCGAGATCAACCCCGACCAGGTACGCAACCGACCCCGGGGCATCATCGCCAACGCCAACTGCACCACGCTGGCCATGATCGTGGCGATCGCCCCGCTGCACCGCGCGTACGGCCTGCGCGAGCTGGTGCTCGCGTCGTACCAGGCGGTGTCCGGGGCCGGGCAGGCCGGCGTGGACGCGCTGCACCTGCAGCTCGGCAAGATCGCCGGGGACCGGGCGCTCGGCTCCCGCGCCGGCGACGTGCGCCAGGCCGTCGGCGACGAGCTGGGTCCGTTCCCGGCGCCGCTGGCGCTCAACGTCGTACCGTGGGCGGGCTCGCTCGCAGACGACGGCTGGTCGTCGGAGGAGTTGAAGCTCCGCAACGAGTCCCGCAAGATCCTCGGGCTGCCCGACCTCAAGGTCTCCGCCACCTGCGTACGGGTGCCGGTGGTGACCGGTCACTCGGTCGCCGTGCACGCGGTCTTCGCCACCGAGGTGGACGCCGAGGAAGCCCGCGAGGTGCTGCGCAACGCGCCGGGCGTGATCCTGGTCGACGACCCGGCGTCCGGGGAGTTCCCGATGCCGATCGACGCGGTCGGCACCGACCCGTCCTGGGTGGGCCGCATCCGCCGCGCGGTCGACGACCCGAGAGCCCTCGACCTCTTCGTGACCGGCGACAACCTCCGCAAGGGCGCCGCCCTGAACACGGCCCAGATCGCCGAACTCCTCGCCAGGGAACTCACCGCCTAGCCCCGTCGATCTTGCACTTCGCCCGGGTATAAGGGGCAAATGCCCCGTGCTTCGGGCCGCAAGTGCAAGATCGCGGGATCGCGGGGGAGAAGGTGGGTCAGGCGGCGGAGAGGTGGACTCCGTCTCGGCCGTGGCGCTTGACCGCGTAGAGGGCCTGGTCGGCTCGGTGCAGGGTGCGCTCGGGGGACTCGCCGGGCCGCGGCAGCGCGATGCCGACGCTGATCGTCCGGCCGGTACGGCGGGCCGCCTCGGTGAGCCGCTCGGCGATCCGGACCGCCTCCTCCGGGCGGCTCACCTCGATCACCGCCACGAACTCGTCCCCGCCGGTCCGGTACAGCTCGTCGCCCTGGCGCAGCGCGCCCTCCAGTGCCCGGGCCAGCCCCACCAGCAGCCGGTCGCCGGCCTGGTGGCCGTACGTGTCGTTGACGTCCTTGAACCCGTCCACGTCGATCGCCAGCAGGGCGGTACGCCCCGGCGTGGCGGTGGCGATCCGCTGCCCGAACGGGCCGGTGTGCCGTAGCCCGGTGAGCGGGTCGGAGCTGGCCTGCTCGCGCAGCCGGGCGAGCGTACGCAGCCGGTCCAGGCAGGTCCACGCCTGCCCGGCGAGCAGTTCGATCAGGTTGACAGTGGTCGGGTCGGGGCGCAGGCGCTGCTCGTCGGCGACCAGCAGCACGCCGCCGGCAGCCGGCGTGCCGACCGGCACCGCCACCAGTGTGCGCGCGCCCGCCCGGGTCAGCGGCAGGTACTCCTCGGTGGGCGGGTGCCCCGCCTCGCCCAGCGTGTACGCCGAGCCGTACCGGTGGGCCCGGTCGATCATGCGGTCCAGCGCGGCCGGGCCGGCCTCGGCCAGCTCGGCGCGGATGCGTGTCTCCAACTCGCCGGGGGTGTCGGTGGGCGCGCCGAGGCGTGGGCCGCTCCGCCCGGTGAGGACCAGCACGGCGGCGGAGAGCGCCGACACGTCCCGGGCCGCGGCGAGCGCGGCGGTCATCAGGTCCCAGTCGGTCGAGGCGGCGGTGAACGCGGCGGCGTGCCGGAGCAGCTTCTCGCTGCGGCTCTCGGCCGGTGACCCGCCGAGCGCGGCGATCCGCCCGCCGAGGCGGTCCGCCACCAGTTCGGCGGTCTCCCGCCACGCCGCGAGCGGGACGGACTCGCACCACTGCAGGTCGAGCACGCCGATGGGCCGGCCGTCCGGGTCACGTACCGGAACGCAGAGTTCGGCGGTGACGTCCGGCCGGACCGGCAGGTAGTCGGGGTCGGCGCTCACGTCGGGCACGACGGCGGTCACCCCGGAGGCGTACACCCGCCGCACCACCGAGGGTTCGGGTCGGTGGCGGGCGGGCGCGTCGGCGGTCGCCGGGACGTGCGAGAAGACCTGCCACGCGCCGGTGGCGGCGACGCAGCGCAGACGGTCGTGGACCCGGAGCAGGACGGCGGCGGTCGCCGGGGTGTGCCGGGCGAGCGCGGCGACCGTCCACTGGCACGCCTCCGGGACGGTGGACGCCGTGGGGAGGCGCACCGTGACGTCGCGGAGTACTCGCTCGTGATCCACGTCGTTCCTGCTCGGAGGGGGTAGGTCGCGATCAAGCGTACTCAGCGCGACCGTCACCGACCTTCGTACACATGTGCTATCCACAGGCTGTGGACGCAGCCTGTGGGCGGGATCGGGCCTGCGCGGGGAGGGCGCGCGGCGATAGCGTGAGGGCCCGGGCACCCCGAGGAGGCGGCCGATGCTCATCGCCCAGCTCAGCGACCCGCACGTGACCACCGGCCCGCTCGCGGCCGACCCGGCGTCCGGGTTGCACCGGGCGCTCGGCACGGTGCTCGCGCTGCGTCCCCGGCCCGACTGCGTGGTGATCACCGGCGACCTGACCGCCAACGGCCGGCCGGACGAATACCTCGCCCTGCGCGAGATCGTCGGCGCGTTCCCGCTACCGGTGCACCTGGCCACCGGCAACCACGACGACCGCGAGTCGCTGCTCGACACGTTCGGCGGCACCCCCTACCTGGCCGGCGGCTTCTCGGCGCACTACCACGTCGACCTGCCGGACGCGACGCTCGTGGTGCTCGACTCGCTCACCCCGGGCAGCACCGGCGGCCGGCTCGGCGACGAGCAGCTCGCCTGGCTCGACGGGGTGCTCGGCGGGCGTACCGACGCGCCCGCCGTCGTGTGCCTGCACCATCCGCCGGTCGCGGTCGGCGTACCGGGCATGGACGCGATGGGCCTCGCGGACGCCGACGCGCTCGCCGCCGTGGTGGGCCGGCACCCCCATGTCGTACGCGTCGCCGCGGGGCACCTGCACCGCCAGGTGACAAGCGCGTTCGCCGGTACGGTGCTGACCGTCGCGCCGAGCACGTGGATCCAGGTGAGCCTGAGTATGTCCGACGAGGAGGAGCCGGGGTTCGTCGCCGAGCCGACGGCCTTCCTGCTGCACCTGGTCGCCGACGGCGGCTGCGTGACACACACCGTCCAGGTCAGCCACGCCGCCGGGCGCACCTGCTGGTTCTGACGGCGACGCCGATGCTCTGGTACGTCGCGTACGGCTCGAACCTGCACGCCGCCCGGCTCGACTGGTACCTGCGTGGCGGACGCCCACCCGGCGGGCTGCGCACGTACCCCGGCTGCCGGGACTGCCGGCCACCGCGCCGGACCGTCCCGGCGCTGATCCCCGGCGGGGTCTATTTCGCGGGCGAGTCGCGGGCCTGGACCGGCGGCATGGCGTTCTACGACCCGCAGCTGCCCGGCCGGGCGGCGGCGCGCGGCTACCTGGTGACCGTCGAGCAGTTCGCCGACATCGCGGCGCAGGAGATGTACCGGCCGCCGGGCGCCGACCTGGCCGGTATCCGCGCGGCGGTCGAGACCGGGCGGGCGAGGCTCGGGCCGGGCCGCTACGAGACGCTGCTGCGGGTCGGCGTCCGCGAAGGGCTGCCGATGCTCACGTTCACCGCGCCGCACCGCGCGGTGGAGGTGCCGTGGACCCGGCCCGCTCCGCTCTATCTCGGGATGCTGGCGCGCGGTCTGCGGGAGGCGCACGGCTGGGACACCGCGCGGATCGTCGGCTACCTGGCGGGCCGTCCGGGAGTCGCCGGGCGGTGGAACCGGCGGGCGTTGCGCGGGCTCGTCGCCGCCACCCACAGCCGGCTTTCGAACCGGCTCTCCGGGGCTTCGGTCGAATTCGGACAGTCCGTTGCGGATGTCGATCCGTCAGACGTGAACGACCGTTCGGCTCGCGATGGGTGTCCGCCAGGCGCTGATTCCGGCGAGGACGGTTGCCAGCGCAAGGAATTGCGCGTGACATGAGCGTCGGCGCCGGCTCCCTGTCCCTGGGAGCCGGCGCCCTTCACGACGCGGGCATCGACAGCGAGCGCCGCGCGGAAATTCACCAGACCGTCATGTCCGACTCGTCCGGCGGACCGGTACGGGTCTCCCACCACGTCGACGATTCCGAATGCCACCCCGGTCGACCTGAGGCCCGGTGGATGAGAAGCTACCCCCGAGCGGGGGTGGCGTTCCCCGATTGCCGCCTTCCACGATCGACCCCTGTCATGGCACGGACCAGGGCCACCGGGCGAACCATCGTCCGGACACCAGCATAGGTATCTCACGAGGAGTTCCATGTCCGTCACCGGGATGCGACGCCGGGCCGTAGTCGGCCTGGCCGCACTCGCCGCGACCGCGTTCACCGCTGTCGCCGTCACCCCCGACCAGGCCGAGGCGCGCCCGAAGCCGGTCGACGTCCAGCTGCTCGCGATCAACGACTTCCACGGCAACCTGGAGCCGCCGAGCGGGTCCAGCGGCACCATCGACGGCCAGCCGGCCGGTGGCGCGGAATACCTGGCCAGCCACCTGAAGTCGATGCGCGCCGAGGCCAAGAAGCAGGGCAAGGGCACCGTCACTGTCGCCGCCGGTGACCTGATCGGCGCCTCGCCGCTGCTGTCCGCCGCGTTCCACGACGAGCCGACCATCGAGGAGATGAACCTCGCCGGGCTGGAGTTCGCGAGCGTCGGCAACCACGAGTTCGACGAGGGCGCGGCCGAGCTGCTGCGCATGCAGCGCGGCGGCTGCCACCCGGTGGACGGCTGCGCCGACGGCACCCCGTTCGGTGGCGCCAAGTTCAAGTACCTCTCGGCGAACGCGTTCAAGACCTCCACCGGCCTGCCCCTGATGCAGCCGTTCGGCATCAAGATCGTCAAGGGTGTGCCGATCGGCTTCATCGGGATGACCCTGGAGGGCACCCCGAACATCGTCAGCCAGCAGGGCGTCGCCGGCCTGCGGTTCAGCGACGAGGCCGACACCGCCAACAAGTACGCCAAGATCCTGCGCCTGCTCGGCGTCAAGAGCATCGTCGTGCTGCTGCACGAGGGCGGCGTGCAGAACGGCGGCGGCATCAACGACTGCACCGGGTTCAGCGGCCCGATCGTCGACATCGCCAACCGGATGGACCCGTCCATCGACGTGATCGTCAGCGGGCACACCCACGCCGCGTACAACTGCAACATCAACGGCAAGCTGGTCACCAGCGCCAGCTCGTTCGGCCGCCTGGTCACCCAGATCGACCTGAAGATCGACCCGCGTACCCGCGACGTGGTGAGCGCGTCCGCGAACAACGTGGTGGTCACCCGGGACGTGGCGCCGGACAAGCCCTCGACCGACCTGATCAACCGGTACAAGACCGCGCTCGGCCCGGTGGCCGACCGGGTCGTCGGCGAGACCACCGCGGCGATCACCAAGACCCAGGAGAACCTGTACCAGACCGGGGTCGACGTCAACGGCAAGCCGACGTACCAGACCGGTGAGTCGCCGCTGGGCAACGTGATCGCCGACGCGCAGCTCGCCGCGACCGACACCGAGCAGAACGCGGTCGCCGCGTTCATGAACCCCGGTGGCGTACGCGCCGACCTCGACGCCGGCCCGGTCACCTACGCCKAGGCGTTCACCGTGCAGCCGTTCGCCAACAACCTGGTGACGCTCGACCTGACCGGCGCGCAGCTCTACTGCATGCTGGAGCAGCAGTTCACAGTGGCGCGCGTGCTCTACGCGTCCTCGACCGTCAACTACGTCGTGGACGTCGACGGCACCACCGCGCCGGCCGGCACGCCGTGCGCCGGCACCCGGGTGGTCCGGGGCAGCCTCACCATCAACGGCACCCCGGTGACGGACACCGCCACCTACCGGGTCACCGTGAACAACTTCCTCGCCGGTGGCGGTGACGGCTTCAGCGTCCTGACCGGCGGCACCAACGCGGTGACCGGCCAGATCGACCTGGACGCCTTCACCGCGTACCTGACCGAGAAGTCGCCGGTCTCCCCGCCGGCGCTGGACCGGATCCGCACCACCACCGAGGTCGCCGCCGGCTGACCGCCGACCGCACCGCCGACGGGCCCCGGAGCGAATGCTGCGGGGCCCGTTCGCGTGTCAGGCCGCCGGGGACGTGTCCCGGGTCAGGTCGCCCGCGCGGGCTCGGGCTCCGGCGTCTCGGCGGCCGTCAGGCGGCCGTCCTGCGCGGCGGTGAGCAGCGGACGCAGCGACAGCGCGAGCAGCGAGGCGGCCAGGCAGCCGCCCACCACGACCGCCACCCAGACCCGGCCGTTCGCCGCGCCGATCAGCGGCCCGGCGGTCACCGGGCCGACCACACCGCTGATCCCGAAGATCATCGAGCTCATCGCGTTGTACCGGCCACGCAGCTCGTCGGTGGCGAGCGCGTTCGTGAGCGCGGGCATGACCGGAGACAGCATCGTCTCGCCGAACCCGAAGATCGCCGAGCAGGCCACCACGCCGAGCGCCGCGAGCAGCGCGTTGCCGCTGCCCACCACGCCGGCCGCGCCGAGCACCAGCCACGCGCCGGCGAACACCGCGCCGACGGTGGCCAGGGCACGGGTACGGCTGCGCCCCTCCAGCCGCCGGATCACCAGCAGCTGGGAGAGCACGATCATGACGGTGTTCGCGGCGAGCGCCCACGCCACCACGCGCGGCGTCACCTCGACCACCCGCACCGAGTACGCCGCGAAGCCCACCTCGATCTGCGCGTACCCGCAGGTGGTGAGCACCAGGCCGAAGATGACCAGGCGGCGGAACGGCCGGTCCCGCAGCACCGTGAGGTAGCCGCCGGTCCTCCGATCGGCGGCCTTCGCCCCCGTGGCCGCGACCGGCCGGCGCCCCACGTGCGGCAGCGTCAGCAGGATCAGCGCCGGCGTCAGGTAGCTCACCGCGTCCAGCAGGTAGATCACCTCGAACGTGACCGGACGGGCCACGTCGACCACCGCGCCGGAGATCAGGCCGCCCGTGCCGATACCGAGGTTGAGCAGCGCGAAGTTGAGCCCGAAGACGCGCTGCCGCTCGCCGTCGTCGGTGAGCGAGGCGAGGATCGTGTTCTGCCCGGCCCAGATCGCCGAGCTGCCGACGGCGATGAGCGTCATCACGCCGAACGCCGAGGCGGTCGAGTCGACGAGCGCCAGTGAGCCGACGCCGATCGCCTCGATCACCAGGCAGGGCAACACGACCCGGCGCGCGCCGAAGCGGTCGATGAACGTGCCGGCCAGCGGCGAGAGCGCCAGCGTGACAGCGCCGAACCAGCCGATCACCAGCCCGGCCCGGGTGTCGGTCAGGCCGCGTACGTCGGTGAGGTAGATGAACAGGAACGGCAGGGTGAGGCCGCGCCCGACCGCGGAGAACAGGGTTCCGAGCAGGRTCCGGCGGGCTTCGGGACGGGCGGGCAGGGCGCGGCGCAGCATGGCAGGGATTCTGTGCTTCGGGTACGACTCTCGCGACCCGTTTACCCCTTACACACGCGGTCGCTGGGCCGGAAGGTGAGCGAACACACGTGCTCTGCCATGCTGACCCGGTGATGACGACCTGGCGGCACCTGCCCGCACCGGCCCGCGAGATCGCCGAGACGGCCACCGACGCGGTGGGCGCCGCGCAGGCCCGCGACGCCGAGACGTACGCCCCGGCCGTCGAGCGGCTGGCCGCCGCCGACCGGTCCGGGCTGGTGCTCGGCGGTGTGGTCCGGCTGCTGCTGGAGGAGGGCCATCCGGACGGGCTGGACGGCGACGACGTACGCCAGGTGCTGGAACAGTGCGTCCGGTCGGCGGCGGCCTGGTGGCCCGACGTCGACCCGCACGTGCTGCTGGTGCTGCTGGCCGGCGCGCTCGGCGTCTACGACCCCGGTGACGACGAGAACCCGCCCGGCCCGGCGGCGGTCGCCCGGCACGCCCCGCTGCTCGTGGCCGACCTGCTGGCGGTCACCGGACGACCGTTCGCCGAGTACCTGACCGCCGCGTTCGCCGAGGTGGCGCGCACGGAGACGCACGACTGACGGACCTGTTGGCCGGCGGCTCACCGGCCGGCGGCTGGCGCGTCGGTTTACGGGCCCGCGGCTGGCGCGTCGGCCTACGGGCTCGCGGCCAGGAAGACGAACGCGGCGAGCAGCACCAGGTGCACGCCGCCCTGGAGCACTGTGGCCCGGCCCGGCACGACGGTGAGCACCGCTGTGACAGCGGTCAGCGCCAGCAGCGTCATCTGGGTGCCGCCCAGGCCCAGCATCAGCGGCCCGTCCAGCCAGATCGAGGCGATCGCGATGGCCGGGATGGTCAGGCCGATGCTGGCCATGGCCGAGCCGAGCGCGAGGTTGAGGCTGATCTGCACGCGGTCCCGCCGGGCCGCCCGGGCGGCGGCGAGCGTCTCCGGCAGCAGCACCAGCAGCGCGATGACCACGCCGACGAACGCCTGCGGCAGGTTCGCCGCGCTGACCGCGGTCTCGATCGCCGGGGAGATCGTCTTCGCGTCGCCGACCACCGCGACGAGCGCCACCACCAGCAGGGCCAGGCTGGCCAGGGCGGTACGTGTGGACGGCGGCTCGGCGTGGCCGTCGCCGGTCTTGTCCTCGGCGAGGATGCTGCCCTCCTGGGTGACCGGGAGGAAGTAGTCGCGGTGCCGGCCGGTCTGCACCATCACGAACAGCAGATAGAGGGCCAGCGAGGCGACCGCCGCGAAGGCGAGCTGGGCGGGGGAGAACTCCGGGCCCGGCCGGCTCGTGGTGAACGTCGGCACCACCATGCTGAGCGTGGCGAGCGTCGCCACCGTCGCCAGCGCCCCTCCGGTGCCCTCCGGATTGAACACCGCCACCTGCCGGCGCAGCGCGCCGAGCAGCAGCGACAGGCCGAGGATGCCGTTGCAGGTGATCATGACGGCGGCGAAGACGGTGTCCCGCGCCAGCGCCTGCGTCTTGTCCCCACCGCTGATCATCAGCGTGACGATCAGACCGACTTCGATCACGGTGACCGCCACCGCCAGCACGAGCGAGCCGTACGGCTCACCGACCTTGTGCGCCACCACCTCGGCGTGGTGTACGGCCGCCAGCACAGCCGCCGCGAGCAGGGCCGCCACCACGAAGATGAGCGGGCCGGGCAGCTCCCGTCCCCAGGTCATCACGAGCACGAGCACGGCGACCAGGGGCGCGACGGTGGTCCAATCGGTCAGGCGGGATCGGATCATCGGCGGCATGCGCATAACTTTGCCAGGCGGCAGGGTCGACGCCGCGTGGCGGGGTGGCTTCGGGCAGTCCTGTCGATCTATTCGGTCGAGGCCGGTTGCTCCACATGGGTGGGCAGGTCACGGAGGTCCGCGATCACCGGTCCGATCCAGCCGGGATCGGTGTCCTGGTGCTCGGTGGTCCGCAGCACCGTCATGCCGACCGCCGCCGCGCCGGCCAGTTCGCCGTCCGCGCCGTCGCCCACGTAGACGCATTCCGCCGGCGCGACGCCCAGGCGCTGCGCGGCGGTGCGGTAGATCGCCGGGTCCGGCTTGGCCAGCCCGACCGCGCTGGAGAAGACCGCGACGTCGAAGCGCCGGGCGAGTGGGCCGGCCGCCCACGCCTCGGCGGTCTCGGAAGTGGCATTGCTGATCAGGGCCAGCCGGTGGCCGCGCTCGCGCAGCGCGTCGAGCACGTCCAGGGTGCCGACCGGGACGCGGCCCAACACGCGGCGGGCCAGCGCACGCCGATGCGCGGCGGCGCGGCTTACCTGCTCGTCCGTCGGCGAGCCGCCGAGGCGTTCGGCGAGGATGCGGACGGTCTCCTCCGCGCTCCACCGGACGAGCCGGTCCCGCCACGTCGCGTGGTACGCGGCGACGAGCGCCGCCGGAGCCACCCCGACCAGGAGCGCCATCTCGCCGACCACCCGGTCCCGCTCGTCGTCGGCGCCGTGGACCAGGGTGTGGAAGAGGTCGAAGATGACCGGCCGTGGCATGCCGGGATCCTACTGCGAGGGTGATCACGGCTGGGGAAACGCAGAGGGCACATCCGATGGATCGGATGTGCCCTCTTACCTCTGGTCGGGGTGGCCGGATTCGAACCGACGACCTCTTCGTCCCGAACGAAGCGCGCTACCAAGCTGCGCCACACCCCGAGGCGTGCCGACAAATAGTAGCCCACCCGCCCGCACGGTCAAACTCGGTACCCCCCGCTCCGCGCGGGCGGCAGATCTTGGTACGAACCGGCCCTCGGAGGGGCGGGCGCGTACCAAGATCTGCCGGGAAGCGGGGACGCCGGGCGGCGGGGTCAGCGGGAGATCAGCGTGAGGATGCTGGCCTCGGGGGGGCAGGCGAAGCGGATGGGGGCGGTGGGGTGGGTGCCGAGGCCGGCGGAGACGTGCAGCCACGAGTCCGAGCCGGGCCAGCGGTGCAACCCGCGCGCCATCGAGCGGGGCAGCCCGCAGTTGGTCACCAGCGCGCCGTACCCGGGCACGCACACCTGGCCGCCGTGGGTGTGCCCGGCGAGCAGCAGGCCGAAGCCGTCGGCCGCCATCCGGTCCAGCACCGCGGGCTCGGGGGAGTGGGACAGCGCGATCGACAGCGCCGCGTCGCCGCTGACCGGGCCGGCCACGGCGTCGTAGTCGTCGCGTTCGATGTGCGGGTCGTCCACGCCGACCAGCTCGATCTCCCGCCCGCCGGCCTTGAGCGAGGTGCGCGCGTTGTTCATGTCGACCCAGCCGGCGCCGGTGAGGATGTCGCGCAGTTCCTCGTACGGCAGGGGCGTGCCCTCGGTGTATTCCCGGTCCGGCAGGAAGTAGGTGAAGGGGTTCTTCAGGACCGGGCCGGTGTAGTCGTTGGAGCCGAAGACGAACGCGCCGGGCAGGTCGAGCAGCGGTTGCAGCGCGCGCAGCACACCCGGCACCGACTCCGGGTGGGCCATGTTGTCGCCGGTGACCACGACCAGGTCCGGGTCGAGCGCGGCCAGCGAGGCCACCCAGTCCTGCTTGCGCCGCTGGGCGGGCATCATGTGCAGGTCCGAGAGGTGCAGCACCCGCAGCGGTTCGGCGTCGGTCGGGAGCACCGGCACGTCGTACCGGCGCAGGGTGAACATGTTGCGCTCGATGAGCGACGCGTACGCGAGGGTGGCCGCCCCGGCGGCGACGGTTCCGGCCGCGAGACGGAATAGTGTGCGCTTTCGCATGGCGTTCAGGGTAGTTTCACCGTCCATGAGCACGCTGAAGGACCGTCTCACCGCCGACATGCGCGCCGCCCTGAAGGCGCGCGACGAGCTGACCACCTCCACGCTTCGCATGGCCCTCGCGGCCGTGGGCAACGCCGAGGTGGCCGGCCGGGAAAAGCGCGAGCTCAGCGACGACGAGGTGCTCGCGGTGCTGGCCAAGGAGGCGAAGAAGCGCCGCGAGGCGGCAGTGGCGTTCGCCGACGCCGGGCGCGCCGAGCAGGCCGGCAAGGAGACCGCCGAGGGTGAGGTGCTGGAGCGGTACCTGCCCAAGCAGCTCTCCGACGAGGAACTGGCCGAGCTGGTCTCGGGGGCGCTCGCCGCGGGCGGCTTCACCGGCAAGGCGCAGATGGGCCCGGCCATGAAGGCCGCCCAGGCCGCGGTGGCCGGCCGCGCCGAGGGGGGCCGGGTGGCCGCCGAGGTACGCCGCCAGCTGGGCCTCTGACCGTCCCGTAGGCACAAGACGAAGCGACGGCCACCCCCTTCACGGAGGTGGCCGTCGCTTCGTCTGGGATCAGTTCCCCGGTCGTCCTGGTCGGCCGTTACCCGGTCCGCCCGGGCCACCTGGTCGGTCCGGCGTCGCGGTGCCGCCCTGGTCCGAGTCGCCCTTGCCGGAGCTGACCTCGATCATGACGACGCCGCCCTTGATGGTGCGCCCGTTCGGGCTGGTGCCGGCCGCGGTGCCCGCCGGGCAGTCCGACGCCACCTTGTTGCTGGAGACCACCGGTTCGAAGCCGGCGCCCTTGAGCCGGGACTTCGCGCTCTCGATGGACGCGCACTTCACATCCGGGATGGACCGCTGGTCACCCAGGACGATCTTGCCGCTGGGCGGGGTGAAGTTCTTCCGGTCCTTGCCCTTCATGGCGTCCCGTAGCGTTTCGTAGACCGCCGGGTTGATGCCGGTGGGCACGTCGTGGCCCATCTTCTGGTTGGTCTGCGGCCAGTCCGGGTCGGCCATGATGCCGGCCACCGCGTACTGCTTGGTCATGGCAACCAGCGAGGAGGTCTTCTCCGAGTCGGTGGTGCCGGACTTGCCGGCCACCGGCGCGTCGACGATGTTGCGGACGTTGCCGGCGGTGGCGGTGCCGCACTTCGTGGTCGAGGAGCGGTCACCCACCGGGCAGCGGGCGGCGTCCACGGCGGCCCGGGCCACCTCGGTGCTGACCCGCTGCTCGCAGCGCGGGTTCGCGACGTCGAGCTTCTCGCCCTCCGGGCCGCGGATCTCCTGCACCGGGATCGGCTCGCAGTACTTGCCGTCGGCGCCGAGCGTCGCGTACGCGTTCGCCAGCTCCAGCGGGGTGGTCTGCGAGACGCCGAGGCTGAACGCGCCCCACTGGTGCGGGTTGGCGGCAAGTTGCGCGTCGCTCGACGAGCGGAACGAGATGCCGAGCTTCTGCGCCGCCTTCACCACGTTCTCCGCGCCGACCCGCTGCTGCAGGTCGATGAAGAACGTGTTGACCGAGAAGCCGAAGCCGCTCCACATGTTGTGCATGCCGGCCATCGAGGCGTTGGCGTTCTTCGGGCAGTACTTGTTGGTGCCCGGGCAGGCGGCCGGCGAGTTGAACTCGACCGGGTAGTTCGACTTGAACACCGGCTGCGCGTTGATCGGGTAGCTGAGCGGGTAGCCCTTCTCCAGCGCGGCCACCAGCGTGAAGATCTTGAAGGTCGAGCCCGCCTGGTAGCCGGCGATGCCGGGGCCACCGGTGATCAGCGGGTTCACCGTGTTGGGGTAGTTGCCCCGGATCTTCTTCTTGGCCTTCGCCGGGTCGCTGGAGATCTTGTTCTGCGGGTCGTCCGGGTCGTCGAGCTTGAAGTTGCGGTTGACGGCGACGGCGCGTACCCGGCCGGTGCCGGGCTCGACGGCGGCCACCATCCGGGCCGCCTTGCTGCTCTCGCCCAGGTTCTTGCGGACGGCCTTGTCAGCGGCCTTCTGCGCCTGCACGTCGAGCGTGGAGATGATGGTGTAGCCGCCGCTCTTGAGCCGCCGCTCACGGTCGTACGAGGTGGCGCCGAACGTCTCCTGCTGCAGCCACCAGCGGTAGAGGTAGTCGCAGAAGAAGCCCCAGGAGCGGGTGGTGGTCTGGGTGCAGCCGTTCGGGGTGCGCTTGCCCTTGACGACGAGCTTGATCTTCTTGGCGGCGTCCGCCTCCTGCTGGGTGATCGCCCCGATCTGCACCATGTTGTCGATGACGTAGTCGC
>NZ_LYXF01000055.1:0-16643 GCF_001709195.1 Micromonospora sp. II
AACTTCTACAAGGCCCAGATCATGACCGGCACGGTGCTGTGCGTGCTGCTGGCGCTGGTGCTGGACCTGGTGCTGGCCGGCGTGGGCCGCCTGCTCACCCCGTGGCTGCGCGGGAGGTCCGCCCGGTGAACCCCGTCGAGCAGGCGGTCGTCTGGCTGAACGACCCGCTGAACTGGACCAATCCCGGCGGCGTGCTGGACCGCCTCGGCGAGCACCTGAGCATGTCCGCCCTGGCGGTGCTGCTCGGATGCCTGGTGGCCTGGCCGATCGGCCTCTGGCTCGGGCACAGCGGCCGGGGCGGCGGGCTGGTGCTGCTGGTCTCCAACGTCACGCTGGCGATCCCGACCCTGGCCCTGCTGACCATCCTCCCGCTGACCTTCCTCGGCTTCGGCCGGCCGGCGGTGGTGGTGGCGCTCGCGGTCTTCGCGGTGCCGCCGCTGCTGGCGAACGCGTACACCGGGGTGCGGCAGGCCGACCCGGAGGCGCGGGACGCGGCACATGGGATGGGGCTGTCCGGCGGGCAGGTGCTGCGCCGGGTGGAGCTGCCGCTTGCCGTGCCCTACCTGGCGGCCGGTTTCCGTACCGCGGCCGTGCAGGTGGTGGCCACCGCCGCGCTGGCCTCGTTCGTCAACGGCGGCGGGCTGGGCCAGATCATCCGGGCCGGCTTCGGGCTCGACATCGCCGCCGGCGGCGGCCAGATCATCGCCGGCGGGGTGCTGGTCGCCGGGCTGGCGCTGCTCGTCGAGGGGCTGCTCGCGATCGTGGAGCGGCTCGTCACGCCACGTCCGCTGCGCCCGGTCCGCCGCCGGGCGAACCGCCGCGCGACGGCTGCGACGGCCGGAAGTTGAGCCGCCGGTGACGATCGGGTGACGAAAACCGCTCCGAGTTTGTCGGTCGGGTCCGGAGGATATTGGCTGGAGTCGCGGGTGGCCGTCCGGTTCGCCCGTCGGACACGCGGCCGGCCCGACGGGTCGCGCCGGGACACGGAAGGCGGGCACTCATGCGTGCGCGTACACGACTGGTCGCGGGGGCGTTCGGCGCACTCACCGCGGCCGCTCTCCTCACCGGCTGCGGCGACGCCGGCTCGTCCGGCACCGACGCGCCCGAGCAGGGCGCCTCGGGGGCCGGCTGTGCCCCGGTGGCGGGCGACCAGCTCGTCGTCCTGACCGACGACAAGAAGCTCCAGAACACCGACAACGTCATTCCCGCGATCAACGCGAAGGCGGCCACGCCGCAGCTCGTCGCCGCGCTGGACAAGGTCTCCGCGAAGCTCGACACCCCGAAGCTGATCCAGCTCAACCGGGCAGTCGACGTCGACCGCAAGACGCCCCAGGCGGCGGCGAAGGAGTTCGCGTCCGCCAACGGCGTGACCGACGGGATCGAGAAGGGCCCGGGCGGCCAGATCACCGTCGGCGCCGGCAACTTCAGCGAGAGCCAGACCATCGCCGAGCTCTACAAGATCGCGCTGGAGGCGGCGGGCTACCAGGTCAAGGTGCAGACGATCGGCAACCGGGAGCTGTACGGCCCGGCTCTGGAGAAGGGGCAGATCCAGGTCGTCCCGGAGTACGCCGCCACCATGGCGGAGTTCCTCAACACCAAGGCCAACGGCAAGGACGCCCAGCCCGTCTCCTCACCGGAGCTGGACAAGACGGTCGCCGCGCTGAAGACCGAGGGCGACAAGGCCGGCCTGGTGTTCGGCCAGCCGTCCCAGGCGCAGGACCAGAACGCGTTCGCGGTGACCAAGGCGTTCGCCGACAAGTACGGCGTGTCCACGCTCTCCGAGCTGGCCGCGAAGTGCTCCGGGCAGGCCACCGTGCTCGCCGGTCCGCCGGAGTGCCCGCAGCGGCCGAAGTGCCAGGCCGGTCTGGTCGAGGTCTACGACTTCAAGGCGGGCTCGTTCAGTTCGCTGGACGCGGGCGGCCCGCAGACCAAGAACGCGCTGAAGACCGGCGCCGCGAGCGTCGGCCTGGTCTTCTCCTCCGACGCCGCGCTGGCCACGAGCTGACGCGCCGCGGCCGGCCGGCGCCACGCGCGCCGACCGGCCGCGCACCCCGGGCGGTTGCCTGCTCAGCAGGCCCGCACATCGAGTCACGCCGACCCGTTCCCCTCAGGTGGAACTCTCGGTACTGTGCTCAGCCATGCCCGCCTCGGTCGCTCCTGCCGACAAGCGCAACCCCACCCCGCTGACAGTCCTGTTCTGGGCCGGTGTGGGGCTGGCGCCGCTGGYCGCGCTCATCCTGCTGATCGCCGACGGCAACGGCTCGCTCCGGTTCGGCGCGGTCCTGGCGATCCTCGCCGTCGTGCTGATCGGCCTGTCCATCGCGCTGCGGCCGGAGGGCGGTTCGGGCGGCGCGGCGTCCGAGGAGTTGCGCGAGGAGCTGGAGCAGCTCCGGCGGGAGCTGCGGGCCGAGATAGTGGCCGCCGCTCAACGCGGCAACCAGGCGCTGGACCAGGCACGCCGGGCGGAGGAGGCGGCCGGGGCGGTGCGGCATCGGCTCGACGCGGCCGCCGCCGGGCTGGCCTCCGCGCCCGCCCAGGATCGCCCGAGCGGCGCGGCCCGGGTGCCGGCCGCCGGGGCGTACGAGGCGGATCGGGGTCACCCGGCCGGTCGCGACGAGGACGAACCGGCTCGTCCGGCGTACTCCGGTGGCCGCTACGGCGGCGAGCCCGACGGCGAACCGCCGCGGGCGGGTCGCCACGACGCCGAGCCGGCGCGGGCGGCGGTACGCCCGCCGGACCGGCCCGGGAGCGGCGTGTACGGGTCGGCGCGCGTGTCCGAACCGGCCGCCCGGCCGGAGTCCCGCCCGGTGGGCGTGGTCCACCACACCGAGACCGTGCACGTCACCACCCGGCACACCATCGTCGGCGGTGGCGCCGAGCCGACCGGCTCCCGGTACGGCGGATTCCCCGGCGGCTGGTCGGACGAGGACCGCTCCCGGGGCGGCGACCCGGCCGATCACCGGGGCGCGGGGCAGCGTGAGCGGGGCCGCGAGGACCGGGCCGACGCGGGATGGACCGGCACGGACGACAGCGGCTGGGGTGCTCCGGCGGGTGGCGAGCGCTCCGGGTACGGCCGCCGGGTCGGGAGTGCGCGGGACGACGGCTTCGGGCCGGGTGACGGGCACTCGCCTGCCGACGCCGGACGCGCGGGCGCCGAGCATCCGTGGGCGGGCGTCGGCGGGGAGCAGGGCTGGTCCGTGGGTGGCCGTTGGTCGGACGACCAAGGCCGGGCTGCGGCCCAGGAGCAGCGACAGTGGTCGGGCGACGACCGGGCCGGCTGGGCGCCGGGCGGCGCGGCCGACGTTCCGGCCTGGCCACCGGCCGCGCGGCACAGCGAACCCGCCGCGCGGCACAGCGAACCGGCCGTCCGGCACAGCGAACCGGCCGCGTCCGGGGCCCTGGACGCGCGGGAAGGCCGGGACCGGGCGGACGGCGACCACTGGTCCGAGCTGCGTGCGGGTAACCGTTGGGCGGCGGTCCGCGACGACGACGCGGGCCGGGAGATCCGCCTCGGGGAGCGACGGGCCGCGATGCACGCCGACAGCGCCGGCACGGAGTACCGGATCGAGGACCGATGGGCGTCGGTGCGCGGCGGCAGGGCGGACGCGGGTGGGCCGGGTGACGGCCACCCGGCGTTGCCGGCCGGCGGGGTGCCGGTGCCGGACGAGTGGCGGCCGCCGATCCAGCGCAGCGGCCAGCCGGAGTGGCGCCAGCCGCCCCCGGAGTGGCGTCAGCCCGAATCGGCGCGTCGCGAGCCCGAATCGGCGCGCCGCGAGCCCGAGCCCGAGCCGGAGTGGCGTCAGCCGGAACCGCAGTGGCGTCCGCCGGACCCGGAGCGGCGTCTGGCCGATTCGCAGCGCCGCGAGTTCGAGCCGGAGTGGCGTCAACCCGAACCGGAGTGGCGCCAGGGCGAGTCGCAGTGGCGTCCGGCCGAGCCGGAGTGGCGTCAGCCGGAACCGCAGTGGCGTCAGCCGGAACCGGAATGGCGAGGCTCGGAGCGCGGCGCCCACGGCCAGCAGCGGGACACCGCCGACCGCTGGCGCTGAGCGCCCACGATCACTTGTCGATGTCGCCGACCACGAAGAACATCGAGCCGAGGATGGCGATCAGGTCGGGCACCAGGCAGCCGGGCAGCAGCGACGACAGCGCCTGCACGTTCGCGTACGAGGCGGTGCGCAGCTTCATCCGCCACGGCGTCTTCTCGCCCCGGGACACCAGGTAGTAGCCGTTGATGCCGAGCGGGTTCTCGGTCCAGGCGTACGTGTGCCCCTCCGGCGCCTTCAGCACCTTCGGCAGCCGTGTGTTCACCGGGCCGCTGATCCGGTCCACCCGGTCCAGGCACTGCTCGGCGAGGTCCAGCGAGACGTACACCTGGTCGAGCAGCACCTCGAAGCGGGCGTGACAGTCCCCGGCGGTCTTCGTCACCACGGGCACGTCGAGCTGGTCGTAGGCCAGGTACGGCTCGTCGCGACGCAGGTCGAGGTCGAGCCCGGAGGCGCGGGCGACCGGCCCGGACGCGCCGAACGCGGCGGCGTCGGCCGCGGAGAGCACGCCGACCCCGACGGTACGGGCCAGGAAGATGTCGTTGCGCCGGATCAGGTTGTCCAGGTCGGGCATCCGGCGGCGTACCTCGGCGATGGCGGCGCGGGCGCGTCCGGTCCAGCCGGACGGCACCTCCTCCTTCAGGCCGCCGACCCGGTTGAACATGTAGTGGATCCGGCCGCCGGAGACCTCCTCCATCACCGCCTGGATGGTCTCCCGTTCCCGGAACGCGTAGAACATCGGCGTGATCGCGCCGATCTCCAGCGGGTACGAGCCGAGGAACATCAGGTGGTTGAGCACCCGGTTCAGCTCGGCCAGTGCCATCCGCAGCCAGGTGGCGCGTTCCGGCACCTCCATGCCCATCAGCCGCTCGACCGCGAGCACCACGCCCAGCTCGTTGGAGAACGCCGACAGCCAGTCGTGCCGGTTCGCCAGCACGATGATCTGCCGGTAGTCGCGTACCTCGAAGAGCTTCTCCGCTCCCCGGTGCATGTAGCCGACGATCGGTTCGGCGGCGACCACCCGCTCGCCGTCGAGCACCAGCTTCAGCCGCAGCACGCCGTGCGTCGAGGGGTGCTGCGGCCCGATGTTGAGCACCATGTCGGTGCCGAGCTGCTCACCGCCCGCGCCGGTGCCGACTGTGAGCTCGCGGAGGTCGGCGGCGTCCGTGGTCATGCCCGTCATCGTGCCACGACCGCGTCGAGCGCGACGCCGACCGGCTGCCGCAGCCACAGGTGCCCGCCGAGCCCGGCCGGGTCGGTCAGCTCGGCCGCCGCCGACGCCGCGGCGAGCGCCCGCAGGTAGCCGGCCGGGTCGCGGGAGGCCAGGCTCAGCGGCGGTCGCCCGCCGTCGGCCCCGAGCGCCCGCAGCGCCTCCCGCTGAGAGACCAGGGAGTACGCGCACCGCGCGACCCGCTCACCGGCGGAGGCGACCGAGTCCATGGCGACGTGCGCCGTCACGTCGCACGACCCGTCCGGAACCGGCGGCACCTGCCGCCCACCCCGATACCCGGTCAACGTCCCGTCCAGGGGACGCGAGTCCCGCAGGTGCCCGTAGTCCACCGCAAGCGCCAGCCCCCGCGCCACCTTCCCGACGGCCCCCGCCCAGGCCAGATCCCGCCCCACCCCGATCTCCGCCCGCCCACCGCTGCTGCCGCCCCCACCAACGGCGTTGATCAAGGAGTTTGTGTCCTGATCCGAGCTCTCCACGTCCGCAAACTCCTTGATCAACGGGGCGTTGCGCGGGAGGGCCGGGGGCCACCAGTGGGTCAGCCAGGTGGTTTCGGTGGGGGACGGGGGCGGGCCCAGCGTCTCCTCGCCGGTTCTCGGGTTCACCAGGAGGAGGCGCCAGCCTGCCTGGGTGTGGACCGCCACGTCCACCGGGACGTTGTCCAGCCATTCGGTGGCCAGGAGCAGGCCGGTGATGCCGTCGGGGATGTCGGTTCGCCAGTCGATCTCCGGAGGCAGGTCCGGCGGGCGGGTGGCTCGTTCCACTGCCACCGGGTGGATCCGGGCGGACAGCTCGGGTGCGGCCCGGGCCAGCAGGGCCCGGAGCAGTTCGCCCCGGCCCGCGCCCACGTCCACCACGTCCAGCCGGTCCGGGTGGCCCAGCGCCGCGTCCACCGCTTCGAGTTGCCGCAGCATGCAGGCGGCGAAGACGGGTGAGGCGTGCACGCTCGTGCGGAAGTGCGCGGCTGGGCCGGCGCCGGAGACGAAGAACCCGTCCGGCCCGTACAACGCCTGCTCCATCGCGTCGCGCCAGCGCAGCGGGGTGGTCACCCGCCGACCCTACGGGACGTACCCGAAAGTGCGGTTTGCCCGCCACCGCAGCGGCCTCTTCGGGCGGCCGGTGAAGGTTTTCACACCTTCTTGTTTCCGGTCTGTCACCCGGGCGCATACTTGCCATCGACCGGTACCCCCTTCGAGGACTGGATCGCCGCCATGAGCGCACCGCTGCGCCACCGGGCCACCGCTGCCCCGCTCGTCTTCCCGCGTACCCTCGCCGTCGGCGTGCTGGGCGCCGGCCGGGTCGGCGCCACGCTGGGCGCGGCTCTCGCCGCCGCCGGCCACCGCGTGGTCGCCGCGTCCGGCGCCTCGGGCGCGACAGGGGCCCGGCTGGCGCTGCTGCTGCCCGAGACCCCGCACCGCGCCGCGTCCGAGGTGGCGCGTGCCGCCACCGACCTGCTGATCGTCGCCGTCCCCGACGACGCGCTCGCGGGCGTGATCGCCGACCTGGCCGCGAGCGGCGCGCTGCGCCCCGGCCAGGTGGTGGCGCACACGTCCGGCGCGCACGGGCTGGCCGTGCTGGCCCCGGCCGCCGAGGCCGGCGCCCGGCCGCTCGCGCTGCACCCGGCGATGACCTTCACCGGTACGCCGGACGACCTGTCCCGCCTGCCCGGCATCTCGTACGGCGTGACCGCCCCGGCCGAGCTGCGCGCGTTCGCGGCCCGGCTGGTGGCCGACCTGGGCGGTGTGCCGGAGTGGGTCGGCGAGACCGACCGGCCGCTCTACCACGCGGCGCTCGCGCACGGCGCGAACCACCTGGTGACGCTGGTCAACGAGGCGTCGGACCGGCTGCGTGACGCCGGCGTGGAGCGGCCGGAGAAGGTGCTCGCCCCGCTGCTGCGGGCCGCGCTGGAGAACGCGCTGCGGTTGGGCGACGACGCGCTGACCGGCCCGGTGTCGCGGGGCGACGCGGGCACCGTACGCCGGCATCTGGACCGGCTGGCGCGGAGCGCGCCGGAATCCGTACCCGCGTATCTGGCGTTGGCACGACGGACGGCGGACCGCGCCGTCGCGGTCGGCCGCCTGCGCCCGGCGGACGCGGCCGCCCTCCGGGACGTGCTGGACGGAATCGAGGTGGCGGCCTGATGGCCGAGGTGCTGCACACGCGCAAGGAGCTGGCGGCCGCCCGCGAGGCGATGACCGGCACGGTCGGCGTGGTGATGACCATGGGCGCGCTGCACGCCGGGCACGAGATGCTGCTGCGGGCCGCCCGCGAGCGGGCCGACCACGTCATCGTGACGATCTTCGTGAACCCGCTGCAGTTCGGCCCGAACGAGGACTTCGACCGCTACCCGCGCACGCTCGACACGGACCTGGAGATCTGCCGCCGGGTGGGGGTGGACGCGGTGTTCGCGCCGCCGGTGGCCGAGATGTACCCGGAGGGGCAGCCGACGGTACGGCTGAACCCGGGGCCGCTCGGCGAGGACCTGGAAGGCCTGAGCCGTCCCGGCTTCTTCCACGGCGTGCTCACGGTGGTCATGAAGCTGCTCCAGCTCACGCAGCCCGACCTGGCCTTCTTCGGCGAGAAGGACTACCAGCAGCTCACCCTGGTGCGCCGGATGGTCCGCGACCTCGACGTGCCGACCGAGATCGTCGGCGTGCCGACCGTACGCGAGCCGGACGGCCTGGCCCTGTCCAGCCGCAACCGTTACCTGTCGGCGGCGGAGCGGGAGGCGGCGCTGAGCCTGTCCGTAGCGCTGCGGGCCGGGGCGGCGGCGGCCGAGCGGGGCGAGGACGCGGGCGCGGTGCTCGCGGCCGCCCACCGGGCCTTCGACAACCCGGCCGCCCGCCTCGACTACCTGGTGCTCACCGACACCGAGCTGGAACCCGGCCCGGTCGACGGGCCGGCCCGGCTGCTGATCGCGGCCTGGGTCGGCGCCACCCGCCTGATCGACAACACGGCGATCCACCTCGCGCCGCGTCCCTGACCCCACCACGAATGCGGAAAGGCACCCCGATGTTCCGGACCATGCTCAAGTCGAAGATCCATCGCGCCACCGTGACCCAGGCCGACCTGCACTACGTCGGCTCGGTGACTGTGGACGAGGATCTGCTCGACGCGGCGGACCTGCTCCCCGGCGAGCAGGTGGCGATCGTGGACATCACGAACGGCGCGCGGCTGGAGACGTACGTGATCCCGGGGCGGCGGGGCAGCGGCGTGATCGGCATCAACGGCGCCGCCGCGCACCTGGTGCACCCCGGTGACCTGGTCATCCTCATCTCTTACGGTCAGATGGACGACGCCGAGGCCCGCACGTACCGCCCGAAGGTGGTCCACGTCGACGCCGAAAACGGGGTCGTGGACCTGACCGCCGACCCGACCACGGCCGCCCCCGGCACCGCAGGCGCCCCCGTCCCCAACCCCCTCGCCGCCTCTCCCCGTTGATCTTGCAGTTGCGGCCCCTCCGCCACCCCTTTCAGGCGGTTTGTCGAGGCGGTTAGTGCAAGATCGACGGGGCGGAAGAGCGGGGAACGCGGTCTGTCACCGGAAGGTCATTTTCGGCTACCCTGGGCGGACCGTCGGGGATCGACGGTCGTCGGCTGGGGGAGGCCGCGATGCGCCGTGCGATGAGCTTCCTGGTCGCCGCGATGGTCGCGAGCGCCGCTCTGACCGGCTGCGCCGGCACCGGCGGCCTGGACGGCGACCTCGCCGACGACTGGCCTGCGATGGCCGCACCCGGGCCGTTCACCCCGGCCGCAGAGGTCTGCCAGGTCGCCGACTTCATCCCGAGCGTCGGCCTGTCCGCGTACGCGCCGGTCGGCTGCGAACTGCCGCACCGGGTGGAGACCGTGCACGTCGGGGCGTTCACCGCCGACCGGCCCGCCCCGCCGGCGCTCGCCTCACCGGAGATGCGTACCGCGTTCGCCGACTGCGACAAACGGGCCAGCGGGTACGTGGGTGACGACTGGCGCGCCGGACGCCTCCGGCTGGCGGTGGCGGTGCCGACCGCCCTCGGCTGGACGGCCGGCTCCCGCTGGTACCGGTGCGACCTGACCGAGCTGACCACGGTCGAGGCGGCGGCCACCGTTGTCACCCGTACCGGCAGCCTGCGCGACGCGCTCAAGCCGCCCTCCCTGCTGCGGCTGGGCTGCCAGCGCACCACCCGGGAGGCGGGCCGGGTGCAGCGGCTCACCCCGGTCGACTGCGCTGTCGCGCACGACGCCGAGTTCGTCGGCGTGTGGGCCGCGCCGGACCGCCCGTACCCGAAGAAGCCGGAGGACTGGGTTCCCCTCTACGACGGCTGCTTCGCTGTGATCGCCCGCTACGCCGGGGTGCCCGCCGACGCGTTCCTGCGCTACCGCAGCGACGTGGTGGTCCGCCCGCCCGCCGCCGGTCGCTGGGCGGTCGGCGACCGGGGCGTGCGCTGCTACCTGTGGCTCAGCGACCGTACGGTGACCACCTCGCTCAAGGGCGCCGGACCGGCTGCCCTGCCGCGCCGGACGAGGTAGCCGAGGGCACTCGTCACGCCCCCCGCGCCCGAGCCGAGTTCGCTTCGGGTTGACTGTGCTCATGGACCTACCCACCGTCGACCTGCCGACGCTGCCCCGGCTGCTCGCCGCGCCCGCCCCCGGGTGGGTGGAGACGACAGACGTGATCGTGGTCGGCTCCGGCGTGGCCGGGCTGACCGCCGCGCTGCACCTGCGCGAGGCGGGTCTGCACGTCACGGTGGTCACCAAGGTCGACATGGACGAGGGTTCGACGCGCTGGGCGCAGGGCGGCATCGCCGCCGTACTGGACCCGGCGGACACGCCGGACGCGCACGCGTACGACACCGAGGTGGCCGGCGTCGGCCTCTGCGACCCGGCGGCGGTCCGCGCGCTCGTGGCCGAGGGCCCGACCCGGCTGCGCGAGCTGATGCGGATCGGGGCGGAGTTCGACCGCAACGCGGACGGGTCGCTGATGCTGACCCGGGAGGGCGGCCACCGCGCCGACCGGATCGTGCACGCCGGCGGTGACGCCACCGGCGCGGAGGTGCAGCGGGCGCTGCACGACGCGGTACGCCGCGACCCGTGGATCCGGCTGGTCGAGCACGCGCTGGTGCTGGACCTGCTGCGCGCCCCCGGCGACGGGCCGGGCGGGCTCGGCCCGGCCTGCGGCATCACGCTGCACGTGCTCGGCGAGGGCAGCGAGGACGGCGTCGGCGCGATCCTCGGCCGCGCGGTGGTGCTGGCCACCGGCGGGATGGGGCAGATCTTCGCCGCCACCACCAACCCGGCGGTGTCCACCGGCGACGGGGTGGCGCTGGCGCTGCGCGCCGGCGCGGCCGTCACCGACGTGGAGTTCGTGCAGTTCCACCCGACCGCGCTGATCGTGCCGCCCGGCGGGCCGGGCGCGGGGCTGGCCCAGCAGCCGCTGGTCTCCGAGGCGCTGCGCGGCGAGGGCGCGCACCTGGTCGACGGCGACGGCAAGCGGTTCATGGTGGGCCAGCACGAACTGGCCGAGCTGGCGCCCCGGGACGTGGTCGCCAAGGGCATCCACCGGGTGCTGCTCGCGTCCGGCGCGGACCACGTGTTCCTGGACGCCCGGCACCTCGGCGGTGACTTCCTGGCCCGGCGGTTCCCCACCATCGTCGCGTCCTGCCTGGCCATCGGCGTGGACCCGGCGACCGACCTGATCCCGGTCGCGCCGGCCGCCCACTACGCCTCCGGCGGCGTCCGGACCGACCTGCGCGGCCGTACCTCAATCCCCGGCCTGTACGCCTGCGGCGAGGTCGCCTGCACCGGCGTGCACGGCGCGAACCGGCTGGCCAGCAACTCGCTGCTGGAAGGGCTGGTCTTCTCCCGCCGGATCGCCGAGGACATCGCCGCCGGGCTGCCCGAGCAGGCCCGCCCGGCGGAGACCGGCGCCTGGATCGGCGGCCCGGGCGCGCTGGTGCCGGCGTCCGGCACGGCGGAACTGCAACGGGCGATGACGCGGGGCGCGGGCGTGCTCCGGTCGGCGCGGACGCTGGAGGCCACCGCCGCCGCGCTCACCGGGCTGGGCGCGGGGCGGGGCGTGCCGCGTACCGCCGACTGGGAGGCGACGAACCTGCTCACCGTGGCGTCGACGCTGGTCGCGGCCGCGTACGCCCGGCAGGAGACGCGGGGCTGTCACTGGCGGGAGGACTTCCCGACGGCCGACGAGCGGTGGCTGGGCCACCTGGTGGCCGAGGTGGGTACGGACGGCCGGGTGGCCGAGCGCTGGGAGGAGAAGCACTCATGAGGGAGTCGACGGAGCAGGCGCTGCGCGACGGTGGCCTGGACCCGGAGCGGGTCCGGCGGATCATTTTGGACACGCTGCACGAGGACCTCGGGCCCGACTTCCTCGACGTGACGAGCGTCGCCACCATCCCGGACGAGCAGCAGGACACGGCCGATTTGGTGGCGCGCGCCGACGGCGTGGTGGCCGGGCTGCCGGTGGCCGCCGCCGTGTTCGAGCTGGTCGCCGACGTGACCGGCGCCGGGCGTACGGTCGAGGTCGAGCTGGTGGCCCACGACGGGCAGCGGGTGGCGCGCGGCGACGTGCTGGCCACTGTGACCGGCCCGACCCGGCTGCTGCTGACCGCCGAGCGGACGGCGCTGAACCTGCTGTCCCGCATGTCCGGCGTGGCGACGCACACCCGGGCCTGGGCCGACGAGCTGGCCGGTACGAAGGCGACGGTGCTGGACACCCGCAAGACCACGCCGGGCCTGCGGGCGCTGGAGAAGTACGCGGTCCGGGCCGGTGGCGGCACCAACAAGCGGATGGGCCTGTACGACGTCGCCATGATCAAGGACAACCACAAGGTCGCCGCGGGCGGGATCAGCGCCGCGTTCCGCCGGGTCCGGGAGGCGTTCCCCGACGTCCCGGTGCAGGTCGAGGTGGACACGCCGGCCGAGGCGGTGGAGGCGGTCGAGGCGGGCGCGAAGTTCCTGCTGCTGGACAACATGACCCCGGCGCAGCTGCGCGAGGTGGTGGCGTCGGTGGGCGACCGGGCGGAGCTGGAGGCCACCGGCGGGCTGACGCTGCCGATGGCCGCCGAGTACGGCGCGACCGGCGTCGACTTCCTCTCCGTCGGCGCGCTCACCCACTCCTCGCCGATCCTGGACATCGCCCTCGACCTGCGCGACGTCTAGGCTGCCGCTGTGCTGCTCTGCATCGACATCGGAAACACGAACACCGTGCTGGCGACCTTCGACGGCGACAAGCTGGTGCACTCGTGGCGCATCAAGACCGACGCCCGCTCCACCGCGGACGAACTGGGGCTGATGTTCCGCGGGCTGCTCGCCGGTGACGCTGTGGAGATCACCGGGGTGGCCGCCTGCTCGACAGTGCCGGCCGCGCTGCGCTCGTTGCGCACCATGCTCGACAGGTACTACGCCGACCTGCCCAGCGTGATCGTCGAGCCTGGCGTCCGCACCGGCGTCCAGCTCGCCATCGACAACCCGAAGGAGGTGGGCGCGGACCGCGTCGTGAACACGCTTGCCGCGTACACGCTCTACGGCGGGCCGTCGATCGTGGTGGACTTCGGCACCACCACCAACTTCGACGTGATCAGCAGCCGGGGGGAGTTCCTCGGCGGGGCGTTCGCGCCGGGCATCGAGATCTCCTTCGACGCGCTGGCCGCCCGCGCCGCGCAGTTGCGCAAGGTGGAGGCGACCCGCCCGCGCTCGGTGATCGGCAAGAACACGGTCGAGTGTCTCCAGGCCGGGCTCTACTTCGGCTTCGCCGGTCAGGTGGACCGCATCGTCGAGCGGATGTCCGAGGAGCTGGGCGGGGTCAAGGCGGTCATCGCCACCGGCGGCCTGGCGTCGCTGGTGCTCGGCGAGTGCCACACCATCACCCACCACGAGCCGATGATCACGCTGATCGGCCTGCGGATGGTCTACGACCGCAACACCTGAGGTGCAAGGAAGGGCCCCCTGTTAACGCCTCCGGTAGAGGAGGGGCCCCTTTTTAACGCCGCCGGGCCCGGAGCACCATCGTGCGGTAGGGCAGCTCGACAGTCTCCCGGCCGGCCAGGTCGGGGTGGGTGGCGAACAGCTCCGCCAGCTCCGCGTCCACCCGTCGCCGCTCGTCCGCGTCGGCGGTCAGCCAGAACGAGCGGGTGTGCAGCATGCTCACCACCTCGTCCGGCGTCAGCGTGGTCGCGTGGGCGAACTCGCCGATCTCGACAGCGGTGAAGGCGGCGCCGAAGTCCGCGTACCGCTGCGTCACGTCGCCCGCGTTGTCCCCGAGGTGCGCGATCCGGGTCAGCTCCGCCACCCACCCGACCCGCTCGTCCCGGATGTTCCAGACCGGCGCGAACGTGCCGCTCGGGCGCAGGACGCGCGCGGCCTCGGCGTGCGCCCGCTCCCTGTCGAACCAGTGGTAGGCCTGCCCGGCCAGCACCGCGTCCGCCGACCCGTCCGGCAGCGGCACGGCCTCGGCGCTGCCCGCGAGCGCCGTCGTGCCCGGCGTGGCGGCTGCCAGTTGCGCCCGCAGCCCCGGATCCGGTTCCACGGGTACGACCTGAGCCACCGTCCCGTCCGCGGTGAGCGCCAGCAGTCCCCGGGTGAGGATGCCGGTGCCCGCGCCGAGGTCGACCACCCGGGCGTCGTGCAGCCCGTCCAGTGCCCAGCGCAACGCGGCCCGGGGATAACGGGGACGGAACCGGTCGTACTCGGCCGCGGCGGCGCCGAACGAGAGCGCCGCAGTGGGGTCGGTCATGACGGGCAGGTTATCCCGTAACGGCCGCCAGGCCGCTTGAGTACGCTCATGTGCTGACCCCGCCGATGTTCCCAAGGCCTGAGGAAGCGTGCCGTGACCGAGCAGAACGCCCTGCCAGCAGACCCCGCCGACGACCTTCCCGAGCAGATGAAGGTCCGCCGGGAGAAGCGGGACCGGATGCTCGCCGAGGGCACCGAGCCGTACCCGGTGGGTTTCCCGCGCACCACGACGCTCGCGCAGCTGCGCGAGCGCTACGCCGACCTGCCCACCGACACCGCCACCGGCGACCGCGCCTCGGTCACCGGCCGGGTGATCTTCATTCGCAACACCGGCAAGCTCTGCTTCGCGACCCTTCGCGACGGTGACGGCACCGAACTCCAGGCGATGCTCTCGCTGGACCGGGTCGGGCCGGAGCGGCTGGCGGACTGGAAGCGCCTGGTCGACCTCGGCGACCACGTCGGCGTGACCGGCGAGGTGATCACCAGCCGGCGCGGCGAGCTGTCCGTGCTGGCCGAGGAATGGGCGGTGACCGCCAAGGCGCTGCGCCCGCTGCCGGTGGCGCACAAGCCGCTGAGCGAGGAGTCCCGGGTCCGCCAGCGCTACGTGGACCTGGTGGTCCGCCCGCAGGCCCGGCAGATGGTCCGCACCCGGGCCACCGCCGTCCGCAGCCTGCGGGACACGCTGCACGGGCAGGACTTCATCGAGGTCGAGACCCCGATGCTGCAACTGCTGCACGGTGGCGCGGCGGCCCGCCCATTCGTGACCCACAGCAATGCGCTCGACACGGATCTGTATCTGCGAATCGCGCCGGAACTGTTTCTCAAGCGCGCGGTGGTCGGTGGCGTCGACCGCGTCTTCGAGATCAACCGTAACTTCCGTAATGAGGGCATCGACTCTTCGCACTCRCCGGAGTTCGCGATGCTGGAGGCGTACCAGGCGTACGGCGACTACGACACGATGGCCGAGCTGACCCGAAATCTCGTACAGCAGGCCGCGATCGCGGTCGCCGGATCGACCGTGGTGACCCACGCCGACGGGCGTGAGTTCGATCTGGGCGGCGAGTGGCGCTCGGTGACACTGTTCGGTGTCCTTTCCGAAGCGCTCGGTGAGGAGGTCACCGTCCGCACCGAAAGGGCGCGGCTGGTCGAGTACGCGGACAAGGTCGGTCTCTCCGTCGACCCGAAGTGGGGACCGGGCAAGCTGGCCGAGGAGTTGTTCGAGGAACTCGTGGTGCCGTCGCTTCAGGCGCCCACGTTCGTCCGCGACTACCCGGAGGAGACCAGCCCGCTGACCCGGGCCCACCGCAGTGAGCCGGGCCTGGCCGAGAAGTGGGACCTGTACGTGCTGGGATTCGAGCTGGGTACCGCGTACTCGGAGCTGGTCGACCCGGTCGTGCAGCGGGATCGGCTGGTCGCCCAGGCGCAGCTCGCGGCGCGCGGCGACGACGAGGCGATGCGGCTGGACGAGGATTTTCTCCGAGCGATGGAGTATGGAATGCCGCCGTCCGGTGGCATGGGAATGGGAATCGACCGCCTGCTGATGGCGCTGACCGGGCTGGGAATTCGGGAAACGATCCTGTTCCCGTTGGTCCGGCCGGAGTAGGCGCTCCCGCAAAGCTTCTCCGGCTCGTTACCCCCCTATTGACGGAACAAGCGCCGGACGGGTTATTGTGCTCTTGCGAGTATTGCAGGAGCAGCACCCTGCTCGAAAGGAATGTGGGACGTGGCCAAGCAGATCATTCACAAGCTGGTCGATGACCTGGACGGCGGGGACGCTGACGAGACCGTCAAGTTCGCGCTCGACGGCGTGCAGTACGAGATCGACCTCTCCGCATCCAACGCGGAGAAATTGCGTGACGTATTCGCGCCGTACATCGCGAACGGAACGAAGGTCGGTCGCGGGGGTGTGGTCGTGGGTGGCCGGGCCGCTCGGGGCCGGGGCGGCGCGACCGCCGACCGCGAGCAGAACCGGGCCATCCGCGAGTGGGCCAAGAAGGCCGGCAAGGACATCTCCGACCGGGGCCGGATCCCGCAGGAGATCGTGGACGAGTACCACGCGAAGGCGGGGCACTGACCCCACCTTCGTCACGGGCGACGCGACGCCGGGCCGGAGTGCGACTCCGGCCCGGCGTCGCCGTTTCCGCCCCCGTTGTCACGCTCGCGGCCGGCGTCCCGCCGAGTGGCGGATGTCCGATCCGCCTGGCCGCGAGGCGGGGTGGGGTGGGAAGAAATCTCCCCCCGGGGAAGTTGTCCACAGGCGGTGGAGATTCCGTCCACAGGTTGTGGACAACCGCGGCGGGTGTGTGACGCCGCCCAGGTCTGCTCGGCCGGCCCTCTGCCGCCGGTCGAATTTCGCTCTGCGCGTACAGGCAGGGGTCCCGGAACACCTCCTGAGCGTGGACGGTTGTCTGAAACGACGTCGGAACGAGCATTCGCGGGGCCACACGACCTCAGCGGAGACGGTCCGCGGCGATAGAGTAAGGAGGCACGGACGCCCGTCCCGGACGTCCGCGCACCGGCCCCGCCGAGATCTGACCATCAAGGCGCACGGCACGTGAGGAGCACGAGGGCATGTTCGAGCGGTTCACCGACCGAGCGCGACGGGTTGTCGTCCTGGCCCAGGAAGAGGCCCGGATGCTCAACCACAAC
>NZ_LYXF01000056.1:0-16498 GCF_001709195.1 Micromonospora sp. II
CAGCCGCCGCGGGTGCCGGTGGTGTCGAACGTGACCGGCGCGGTCGCGGACGCGGCGGAGCTGACCGACCCGGGCTACTGGGTGCGGCACGTGCGCCAGCCGGTACGGTTCGCCGACGCGGTGCGCACCCTCCACCAGCAGGACGTCACCCAGTTCCTGGAGGTCGGCCCCGACGCCGTACTCACCGCCATGGCGCAGGACTGCGTCGAGGCGGCCGGCGAGGTCCGGTTCACCGCCACGATGCGCGCCGGGCACTCCGAGGCCGACACGCTGCGCACCGCCCTCGCCGAGTGGTACGTCACCGGCGGCCACGTCGACTGGACCGGATACCTCGCCGCCCTGGACGGGTCCGGCCCCGAGCGGGCAGCCGAGGCACGCCCCCGCGCCATCGCCCTGCCCACGTACGCCTTCGACCAGCAGCGCTACTGGCTCAATGCCAGCGCGGGGGTCGAGACGGCGCCCGGGCTCGGTGTCCGCCCCGTCGACCACGCGCTGCTCGGCGCCGCCGTACGCGTCGCCGACGACGACGTACGGGTCTTCGGCACCGAACTCTCCGTACTGACACACCCGTGGCTCGCCGAACACGTCGTCTGGGACTCGGTGGTGGTGCCCGGCGCCGCCCTGGTCGAGATGGTCCTGCACGCGGGCGCGCAGGTCGGCTGCGACACCCTCGACGAGCTGACCCTCCAGGCCCCGCTGGCGCTCGCCGAGGACGGCACCCGGGCGGTGCAGGTGAAACTGGGCGCTGCGGACGAGGACGGTCGCCGGACGGTCACCATCCACTCCCGCGCCGCCGCCGACCCGGACGGCGAGTGGGACCGCCACGCGGCGGGCGTCCTCGCCCCCGCCGTACCGCAGCCCGACCGGTCCGATCCGGCGCCGTGGCCGCCCAGCGCCGCCACCGCCGTCGCGGTCGACGAGATCTACACCGAGCTGTCCCGTCTGGGCGTCGAATACGGCCCCCTCTTCCGTGGCCTGCGCGCCGTCTGGCGCACCGGCGACGAGGTGTGCGCCGAGGTGGCGGTGCCCGACGGCACCGAGGTCGCCGGCTTCGGCCTGCATCCCGCCCTGCTGGACGCTGCGCTGCACGTCGTCGGCCTGCTCGACTCCGACGCGGAGGATGCCTCCGGCGTACGCCTGCCCTTCGCCTGGACCGGCGTCACCCTCTCGGCGGTCGGCGCGACCGCGCTGCGGGTACGCGCCCGGCGCAGCGGTGGCGGCGTGGCCCTGACCCTGACCGACCCGGCCGGCGCCCCCGTCGCCCGGATCGACTCCCTGGTCTCCCGCCCCGTCACCGCCGACCAGGTGCGCGGCGGTGACTCCGCAGCCGACCCGCTGTACGCCGTCAACTGGCAGAGCGTGCGGCCGGGTACCCCGGCGACCGTCCGGGTGGTGCTCCTCGGCGACGCGCCGTCCGACCTGTCCGAGATCGCCAGGTACAGGCTCGCCGAGCTGGCGGAGGCGGTCGACTCCGGCCGGATCGACCCGGAACTGGTGCTGCTCGCCGCGTACACCGACGACGAGGACGCCCCGGTTCCCGCCGCGACGCGGAGCCGGCTCACGGCGGTGCTGGCCGCCGTCCAGGGCTGGCTCGCCGACGACCGGCTGGCACAGCGGCGGCTGGTCGTGCTGACCCGCGGGGCCGTCGCCGCCGGCGACACCTGTCGTACGGGCGACCTGCCCGGCTCGGCGGTCTGGGGCCTGCTGCGCTCGGCCCAGGCGGAGCACCCCGACCGCTTCGTGCTCGTGGACCTCGACGAGGCGCGGCAGCCGGAGTCCTGCACCGTGGACCTGGTGGCCCGTGCGGTCGCCACCGGCGAACCCCAACTGGCGGTCCGGGACGAGCAGGTGCTGGCGCCCCGGCTCGCGCCAGCCGTCCTCGACCCGGCGCCGGCCACCGCCCTCGACCCCGAGGGGACGGTCCTGGTCACCGGGGCCACCGGCGCCCTCGGCGGTCTGCTGGCCCGGCACCTGGTCAATACGCACAAGGTGCGCCACCTGCTGCTGGTCAGCCGCCGCGGAACCGACGCCCCCGGCGCGGCGGAGCTGCTCGCCGAGCTGACCGCGCTGGGTGCGCAGGCCCGCCTGGTCGCCGCCGACGTGGCGGACCGGGACCGCCTGGCCGCGGTGCTGGCCGACGTTCCCGCCGAGCACCCGCTCACCGGCGTGGTGCACGCCGCCGGCGTCCTCGACGACACGGTGATCTCGGCGCTGACCCCCGGCCGGCTGTCAGCCGTTCTCTCCGCCAAGGCCGACGCCGCCTGGCACCTGCACGAGCTGACCCGATCGCGGCCGCTGGCGATGTTCGTCCTCTTCTCGTCCGTCGCCGGTGTCCTCGGCGGCCCCGGGCAGGGCAACTACGCCGCCGCGAACGCGTTCCTCGACGGCCTCGCCGGGCACCGGCACGCCTGCGGCCTCGCCGCCACGTCCCTGTCCTGGGGCCTCTGGGCCGCGGACAGCGGGATGACGGGCGCACTCGACGCCGCCGGGCGGCAGCGGATGAGCCGCAACGGCCTCAGCCCGCTCGGCACCGGCCAGGCGTTGCGCCTCTTCGACGCCGGCCTGCACGGTGGACGCCCCCACCTGGTGCCGGCGCTGCTCGACCTCGCCGCGCTGCGCCGCCAGGCCGACGCCGGCCAGCTCCCGGCGCCGCTGCGCGGCCTGGTCCGGGCCCGGCGGCGCGTCGTCGACGGCGGCGGCGACGGCGGCCCGTCCTTCGCGCAGCGCCTCGCCGGCACGCCCGAGGCCGAACGCGGCCGGCTGGTGGAAGACCTGGTCAAGGCGCAGGTCATCGAGGTGCTCGGCTACCCGCCGGCCACCGTCGTGCCGTCCGGGCAGACGTTCACCGGCCTCGGCTTCGACTCGCTGACAGCCGTGGAGCTGCGCAACCGGCTGACCGCCCTCACCGGCATCCGGCTGCCGGCGAGCCTCATCTTCGACTGCCCCACGCCCGCCGCCCTCGCCGACTTCCTGCTGGTCGACGCCGCCCCGCCGAAGCCCGAACCGGGCCTGCTCGCCGAGCTGGACCGGCTGGAGGCCGCGTTCGCCGCGACCGCGCCGGAGGAGCTGGAGCGGCTGGCCGCCGACGACGAGACGCGTACCGCCGTGGCGGTCCGCCTCCGGGCGCTGGTCACCCGGTGGAGCGACACCACCGACCGGCCCGACGACGTCGGCCAGGCCCTCGACGACGCCTCGGACGACGAGCTGTTCGACTTCATCGACCAGAAGTTCGGCCGATCCTGACCACGAGTCCGCCGCTTGCCCCTTAGCGACAGGTGATCAACCCGATGGCGAACGAAGCCAAGCTCCGCGAGTACCTCAAGCGCGTCACCGCTGACCTGCACGAGACCAGCGAGCGCCTGCGGGCCGTCGACGAGCAGAATCACGAGCCGATCGCGATCGTGGCGATGGGCTGCCGCTACCCGGGCGGGGTGCGGACTCCGGAGGCGCTGTGGCGGCTGGTCGAGTCCGGCGTCGACGCCGTCACACCCTTCCCGGCGGACCGGGGCTGGGACGTGGAGAGCCTCTACGACCCCGACCCCGAGGCGCACGGCAAGTCGTACACCCGCGAGGGCGGCTTCCTGCACGACGCCGGCGAGTTCGACGGCGGCTTCTTCGGCATCTCGCCCCGCGAGGCGCTGGCCATGGACCCGCAGCAGCGCCTCCTGCTGGAGGTCGCCTGGGAGACGGTCGAGCGGGCCGGCATCGCCGCGGACTCGCTCAAGGGCAGCCGCACCGGCGTCTTCACCGGCGTCATGTACCACGACTACGTCTCCCGGCTCAACGGCGTGCCGCAGGAGGTCGAGGCGTTCGTCGGCACGGGCAACCACGGCAGCGTCGTCTCCGGCCGGATCGCGTACACGTTCGGCTTCGAGGGCCCGGCCGTCACCGTCGACACCGCCTGCTCGTCCTCACTGGTGGCGCTGCACCTCGCCGTCCAGGCCCTGCGTTCCGGCGAGTGCACCCTCGCGCTGGCCGGCGGTGTCACCGTCATGTCCAGCCCCGACACGTTCGTCGGCTTCAGCCGCCAGCGTGGCCTGTCCCCGGACGGGCGGTGCAAGTCCTTCGCGGCCACCGCCGACGGCACCGGCTGGAGCGAGGGCGCCGGGCTGCTGCTGCTGGAGCGGCTCTCCGACGCGCAGCGCAACGGCCACCGGGTGCTCGCCGTCGTGCGCGGCAGCGCGGTCAACTCCGACGGCGCCTCCAACGGCCTCACCGCTCCGCACGGCCCGTCGCAGCAACGCGTGATCCGCCAGGCCCTCGCCAACGCCCGGCTCGCCCCGGCCGACGTGGACGCCGTCGAGGCCCACGGCACCGGCACCCGCCTCGGTGATCCCATCGAGGCGCAGGCCCTGCTCGCCACGTACGGCCGGGACCGGGCCGACGACCAGCCCCTGTGGCTCGGGTCGATCAAGTCGAACCTCGGGCACACCCAGGCCGCGGCCGGCGTCGCCGGCGTCATCAAGATGGTCATGGCGATGCGTCACGGCGTCCTGCCGCGCACCCTGCACGTCGACGAGCCGTCCCCGCACGTCGACTGGTCGGCCGGCGCGGTGAGCCTGCTCCGCGAGCCGCGCCCGTGGCCGCGTGCGACGAGGCCCATGCGCGCGGGCGTCTCCTCGTTCGGTGTCAGCGGCACCAACGCCCACGTCATCGTCGAGGCCGCCCCGCCCGCGCCGCAGCCGGCCACCGACGCCGTCACCGGCCCCGACCCGCTGCCGTGGGTCGTCTCCGCGCGCAGCGCCGCAGCGCTCGGCGCCCAGGCCGACCGGCTGCGCTCCTGGCTCGCCGAGCACCCCGACGCCGCGCCGGCCGCCGTGGGCCGGGCCCTGGCCACCGGCCGGTCCGTCCTGGAACACCGGGCGGTGCTGCTCGGCGCCGACCGGGACGAACTGCTCGCCGGGCTCGGCGCGCTGGCCGACGGGGTCCCGGCCGCGTCCGTGCGGCGCGGGGTCGCCAGTCCCACCCGCGTCGCCGTGCTCTGCACCGGCCAGGGCGCCCAGCGCGTCGGCATGGGCCAGCGGTTGTACGCCGCCTTCCCGGCCTTCGCCGACGCCTTCGACGCCGCCTGCGCGGAGCTGGACAGGCACCTCGACCGGCCGCTGCGCGGCGTGCTCGACGGCCCCGCCGACGTGCTCGACCGTACCGGGTACGCCCAGGCGGCGCTCTTCGCCGTCGAGGTCGCCGCCTACCGGCTCGTCGAGTCCTGGGGTGTCGTGCCGGACTTCGTGGCCGGGCACTCGGTCGGCGAGGTGGCCGCCGCGCACATCGCCGGCGTGCTGTCGCTGCCCGACGCCGCCCGCCTGGTGGCCGCCCGGGGCACCCTGATGCAGGCGCTGCCCACCGGTGGCGCCATGGTGTCGATCCGCGCCACCGAGGCGGAGGTCCGCGCGCACCTGGCCACCGTCGGCGGGACGCCCGGCGCCGGGCTGGCCGCCGTCAACGGCCCGGAGTCCGTCGTCGTCTCCGGCGACGAGGACGCCGTGCTGGCGGTCGCCGCACACTTCGCAGCCCTCGGCCGCAGCACCAGGCGGCTGCGGGTCAGCCACGCGTTCCACTCCGCCCGCATGGACCCGATGCTCGACGCGTTCGGCGACGTGCTCGGGCAACTGACCTTCGCCGCGCCCCGCATCCCCGTGGTCTCCACCGTGACCGGAGCGGTGCTCGACCCCGACGAGGTGTGTTCCCCGGCGTACTGGCTGCGCAACGTCCGCGACACGGTCCGCTTCGACGCCGCCGTGACCACGCTGCGTGAGCTGGGTGTCGGCGCGTACGTCGAGGTGGGCCCGGGCGGAGTGCTCTGCGCGCTCACCCAGGAGATCGTCGGCGCGGACCAGGCGGTCTGCGCCCCCGTGCTGCGCGCCGAGCACGACGAGGCGACCACCGCCCTGGCCGCCGCGGCCACCGTGTGGGCCAGGGGCGTGCCGGTGAACTGGACGGCCCTGTTCGCCGGCCCGCCCGTGCCGGTCGACCTGCCCACGTACGCGTTCCAGCGCGAACGCTACTGGCTGCTGCCCCTGCCGCAGCCCGCCGACGTGACCGCCGCCGGGCTGACCCCGACCGGCCACCCGCTGCTCGGCGCGGTGTTCCGCTCGGCCGACGGCGACGAGGTGACGCTCACCGGCAGGTTGTCCGTGGAGACCCAGCCCTGGCTGGCCGAGCACGCCCTGCGCGACGTCGTGCTCCTGCCCGGCACCGGGTTCGTGGAACTGGCGATGCGGGCCGGCGCGGAGGTCGGCGCCGAACGGCTCGCCGAGCTGACCCTCCAGGCGCCGCTGGTGCTGCCCGAGACCGGCGGCGTCGACGTGCAGGTCGCCGCCGAACGCACCGGCGGCGGAGCGTGGCAGCTCACCGTCCACGCCCGCCGCGCCGGCACCGACGACATCTGGGTACGGCACGCCACCGGCCTGCTCACCGAGGAGCCGGATGAGGACACCGGCACGCTGGCGCAGTGGCCGCCGAGCGACGCCACCTCCCTGGACGTGTCGGAGCTGGCCGGGCGGGCGGCACGGGCCGGGTTCGCGTACGGCCCGGCCTTCTCCGGGCTGCGTGCCGCCTGGCGCGTCGGCGCGGACGTGTACGCCGAGGTGGCGCTGCCCGAGCCGGCGGCCGGCGACGCCGGTGGGTACGGGCTGCACCCGGCGTTGCTCGATGCCGCCGTGCAGGCGGTCGGGCTGGGCGTCGTCGACCCCGGCGAGGCCCGGATGCCGTTCGCCTGGTCCGACGTGACGCTGTCCGCCCACGGCGCCGACACGCTGCGGGTGCGGTTGACCCCCACCGGTCCGGACACGGTGTCCATGCTGGTCGCCGACGCCACCGGGGCGCCGGTCGCCCGGGTCGGCTCCCTGGTGCTGCGGCCCCTGCCGGCGGGGGAGCTCACCGCCGGCGGGTCCGCGTGGCGGCGCTCGCTGTTCCGCCTCGACTGGCTCCGGCACCCCGTCGCCGGGGGCGCTGCCGACGGCACGACCTGGGCGGTGCTCGGCGAACGTCCCGCCCCGCTGCCGTCCGGCCCGCCCGCCGCCCGGTACGCCGACCTCGACGCGCTCCGCGACGCCGGGGTACCCGACGCCGTGCTGTACCCGGTGGCCGGCGCGACCGGCCCCGGCGCCGTCCACGACCTGCTCGCCGAGGTCCTCGCCGTGCTCCAGGGCTGGCTCGCCGCCGAACCGCACACCGGCGACTCCCGGCTGGTGGTCCTCACCGGCGGCGCCGTCGCCGTGGACGACGACGCGGAGGTCACCGACCTCGCCGGCGCCGCCGTGTGGGGCCTGCTCCGCTCCGCCCAGGCTGAGCACCCCGGCCGCTTCCTCGTCGTCGACGTCGACGACGAGGAGAACTGCGCGGCCGTCCTCGCCGGCCTGCTGTCGGCCGACGAGCCGCAGGCGGCGGTACGCGACGGGGCGCTCCGCGTGCCCCGGCTCGTCGCCGCCCCGGAACCCGACGCGCCGGCGCCGGCGCTGGACCCGGATGGCACGGTGCTGGTCACCGGCGGCACCGGTGCCCTCGGCGCGCTGACCGCCCGCCACCTGGTCACCCGGTACGGGGCCCGGCACCTGCTGCTCACCAGCCGGCACGGCGCCGACGCCGACGGCGCAGCCGACCTGGTCGCCGCCCTCGCCGACCTGGGCGCCACCGCGACTGTCGAGGCGTGCGACGCCGCCGACCGGGCCGCCCTCGCCGCGCTGCTGGACCGGATCGACCCGGCGCACCCGCTGACCGGCGTGGTGCACACCGCCGGCGTACTGGCCGACCGCACCCTGACCTCGCTCACCCCCGAGACGCTCGGCGACGTGCTGCGGCCGAAGGTGGACGCCGCCGCGAACCTGCACGAGCTGACCGCCGCCGGCCGCCTCGCGCTCTTCGTCACGTACTCCTCGGCGGCGGGCGTGACGGGCAGCCCCGGTCAGGCCAACTACGCGGCGGCCAACGCCTTCCTGGACGCGCTCGCCCACCGGCGACGGGCCGCGGGCCTGCCGGCGCACTCGCTGGCCTGGGGCCCGTGGGCGGAGTCGGGCGGCGGCATGACCGCCGGCCTCGACCGCGCCGACACCGACCGGCTGGCCCGGGCCGGCGTACGGCCGCTTCCCGCGGCGGACGGCCTCGCGCTCCTCGATGCCGCCCTGCTCACCGGCCTGCCCGCGACGGTGCCGATGGCGCTGGACGGGCCGGCGCTGCGCGCCCAGGCCGAGGCGGGCACCCTGCCGCCGGTCCTGCGCGGCCTGGTCCGGGCGCCCCGGCGCCGCGCCGCGCGGTCCGGCCCGGCGGAGACCGCCGCGCTGACCGGGCGGCTCGCCGGCCTCGACCGCGAGGAGCGCGCCGCGGCCCTGCTGCGGCTCGTCCTCGACCAGGTCGCGACGGTCCTGGGGTACGCCGACGCCGCCGCCGTCGAGGCCGGGCGTCCGTTCACCGAGCTCGGTTTCGACTCGCTCACCGCCGTCGAACTGCGCAACCGGCTGGGCGCGGTCACCGGCCTGCGCCTGCCCGCGACGCTGGTCTTCGACCACCCGACCCCGCTCGCCCTCGCCGACCACCTGGACGCCGAGACCGCAACGGACGCCGGCACCCGGGCGACTCCGGTAGCCGCCGTCGCGGCGCTCGACGAGCCGATCGCGATCGTCGGCATGAGCTGCCGCTACCCCGGCGGCGTACGCAGCCCCGAGCAACTGTGGGACCTCCTCGTCTCCGGTGGCGACGGCATCACCGGCTTCCCCGCCGACCGCGGCTGGGACGTCGACGACCTGTACGACCCGTCCGGCGCGCGCCGGGGCAGCAGCTACGCCCGCGAGGGCGGCTTCCTGGCCGACGCCGCCGACTTCGACGCCGACCTGTTCAAGATCTCGCCGCACGAGGCCCTCGCCATGGACCCGCAGCAGCGGCTGCTGCTGGAGACCTCGTGGGAGGCCATCGAGGACGCCCGGATCGACCCGCTTGCGCTGCGTGGCCGCCCCGTCGGCGTGTTCGCCGGCATGATGTACCACAACCACGCCGCGGGGCTGGCCGACGTCCCCGAGACCCTCGACGGCTACCTCGGCGTCGGCACGGCCAGCAGCGTGTTGTCGGGTCGGGTGGCGTACTCGTTCGGGTTCGAGGGCCCGGCGGTGACTGTGGACACGGCGTGTTCGTCGTCGCTTGTGGCGTTGCACCTGGCGGTGCAGGCGCTGCGGTCGGGGGAGTGCGACCTGGCGCTGGCCGGCGGCGTCACGGTGATGGCGACGCCCGAGACGTTCATCGACTTCTCCCGGCAGCGGGGCATGGCCCCCGACGGCCGCTGCAAGTCGTTCTCCGACGCGGCGGACGGCACGGGCTGGTCCGAGGGCGTCGGGGTGCTGCTGGTGCAGCGGCTGTCGGACGCGCGGCGTGACGGGCGCCGGGTCCTCGCGGTCGTGCGGGGCACGGCCGTCAACCAGGACGGCGCGTCGAACGGTTTGACGGCGCCGAACGGCCCCTCGCAGCAGCGGGTGATCCGGCAGGCCCTCGCGAACGCCCGGCTGGGCGTCGCCGACGTCGACGTCGTGGAGGCGCACGGCACGGGCACGACGCTGGGCGACCCCATCGAGGCCCAGGCGCTGCTCGCCACGTACGGGCAGGACCGCGACGACCGGGACGCGCTGCTGCTGGGGTCGGTGAAGTCGAACATCGGTCACACGCAGGCGGCTGCGGGGGTGGCGGGTGTCATCAAGATGATCTTGGCGATGCGGTACGGGGTGGTGCCGGCGTCGTTGCACGTGGATGTGCCGTCGTCGCATGTGGACTGGTCGTCGGGTGCGGTGGAGCTGGTGACCGAGTCCCGTGAGTGGCCGGGCGTGGAGCGTCCCCGGCGTGCGGGTGTGTCGTCGTTCGGCATCTCGGGCACGAACGCGCACGTGATCATCGAGCAGGCGGAGCCGGAGCACGCCGCGGGGTCTGCCGCGCCGGTCGGGTTGCCGGTGCCGTGGGTGGTGTCGGGGCGTTCGGAGCGGGGTCTGTCGGGTCAGGCGGCGCGGTTGGCGTCGTTCGTGCGGGAACGGTCCGGCCTTGTGGTGGCGGACGTGTCGTGGTCGTTGGCGACGACTCGGGCTGCGTTGGAGTATCGGGCGGTGGTGTGGGGTCCGTCGGTGGACGAGTTGGTTGCTGGTCTGTCGGCGGTGGCTGAGGGCCGGTCGGTGGTGTCGGGTGTGGTGTCGGCGGGTCGTCGGGCGGTGTTGTTCACGGGTCAGGGTTCGCAGCGTGGGGGTATGGGCCGGGAGTTGTACGAGGCGTTTCCGGTGTTCGCGCAGGCCTTCGACGGGGTGTGTGCGGGGTTTGAGGGTTTGTTGCCGCGTGCGTTGCGGGATGTGGTGTTCGCGCAGGCGGGGTCGGATGAGGCTGCCCTGGTGGATCAGACCGTCTTTGCCCAGGCGGGGTTGTTCGCGGTCGAGGTGGCGTTGTGGGAGTTGCTGTCGTCGTGGGGTGTGCGGGCCGACTACCTGGCGGGTCATTCGATCGGTGAGGTGACGGCCGCGTACGTGTCGGGGATGTTGTCGTTGGCGGACGCCTGTTCCCTGGTGGCGGTGCGGGGTCGGTTGATGCAGGCTCTGCCGTCGGGTGGGGTGATGGCGGCGGTGGGCGCGTCGGAGGAGGCTGTCGCCGAGCTGATCGGCGCGTCGGGCGCGGTCGTGGACATTGCGGCGGTCAACGGCCCCGCGTCGGTGGTCGTCTCGGGCGCGGCCGATGAGGTGGCTTCGGTGGTGGGGGCCTGCCGTGAGCGGGGTTGGCGGGTCAAGGAACTGGCGGTCAGTCACGCGTTCCATTCGCGGTTGATGGATCCGATGCTGGACGAGTTCGCGTCGGTGGTGGCGGGGCTGGACTGGCAGCCGCCGCGGGTGCCGATCGTGTCGAACGTGACCGGCGCGGTCGCGGAGCCGCTGGAGCTGGTGGATCCGGAGTACTGGGTGCGGCATGTGCGGCAGCCCGTGCGGTTCGCCGATGGGGTGGCGGCGTTGCGGGCACAGGGGGTGGACACGTTCCTGGAGATCGGCCCGGATGCGACGTTGACGGCGATGGTGGCGGAGATCGTCGCGGATGCCGGGGTGCGGCGGGTTCCGGTGTCGCGGCGGGACCAGTCGGAGCTCGCTGCGGTGACGGCGGCCTTGGGGCAGTTGTGGGTGGCGGGTGTGCCGGTCGACTGGGCGGCGTACCACGGTCAGACCGGCGCCCGGCCGGGTGTGGTCGACCTGCCCACGTACGCCTTCGACCATCGACGTTACTGGATCAATGCGACGACGCGGTCCTACCGTCCCCCCGCCGCCCGGCGTACCGCCGCCGACGAGGACTTCTGGCGGGCGATCGAGGCGGAGGACCTGACGACCCTCGCCGAGAGCCTGGCCGTCGACGCCGACGCCCCCCTCGCGGACGTGCTGCCGGCGCTGTCCACCTGGCGACGCCGCCGGGACGCCGAGGCGGCCCTCGACTCCTGGCGCTACCGGGTGGCCTGGCAGCCGCTCACGCACGACGCCGCCCGCGCCGAGGCGACCGACTTCCTGCTCGTCGTACCGGCCGACGCCGACGCGGCCGTGACGGACTGGGCCGCCGCCCTCGGCGCCGCCGGCGGGCGGATCGTCGAGGTCGACGCCACGTGCGACCGCAAGCGCCTCGCCCACGAACTCGCCGAGGCGTCGACCGGCCGCGACGGGGACGTGCTGCCCGTACTCTCCCTGCTGGCCCTCGACACCCGGCCGTACGCCGGGGCCGCCTCCGTGCCGACGGGCCTCGCCGCCACGGTCGCGCTCGCGCAGGCCCTCGGCGACGCCGGGATCACCGCCCGGCTCTGGATCGCCACCCGCGGCGCGGTCTCCGTCGGATCCCGTGACCGGCACGTCGACCCCGTGCAGGCCATGGCGTGGGGCTTCGGCAGCGTGCTGCGCGCCGAGCACCCGCACCGGTGGGGCGGGCTCGTCGACCTCCCCGAGCAGCCCGACCAGAGCGTCGTGCGGATGCTCCGGACGCTGATCGCCGACACCGGCCGGGAGGACGAGATCGCCCTGCGCGGCACCGGCGGCCACGCCCGCCGGCTCGTTCGTGCGACGTACGGCGACACCGGTGCGCGCGGTTCCTGGACGCCGCGCGGCACGGTGCTGATCACCGGCGGCACCGGGGCACTCGGGGGACACGTCGCCCGCGCGCTGGCCGCCGACGGAGCCGAACACCTCCTCCTGGTCAGCCGGCGGGGTGGCGAGGCGCCCGGCGCGACCGCCCTCGCCGAGGAACTCGCCGGGCTCGGCGCCCGGGTCACCCTCGCGTCCTGCGACGTGGCCGACCGGGCCGCGCTCGCGACGCTGCTCGACTCGATCCCCGCCGAGCTTCCGCTGAACGCGGTCGTGCACACCGCCGCCGCCCTCGACGACAACGTCGTCGACGCCGTGAGTGTCGACCAGCTGGCCACCGCCCTGCGGGCGAAGGTCGACGCCGCGCGCAACCTGGACGAGCTGACCCGGGGCAGCGACCTCTCCGCTTTCGTCCTCTTCTCCTCCCTCGCCGGCCTCATGGGCGCCGCCGGCCAGGCCACGTACGCGCCCGGCAACGCGTTCCTCGACGCCCTGGCGCAGCGCCGCCGCGCCGAGGGACTGCCGGCGACCTCGCTCGCCTGGGGCCTGTGGGCCGACGGCGGGGTGAGCGCGGGCGACTTCGAACAGCGGCTCAGCCGTACCGGTTTCGGCGCGATGGCGCCGGAGACAGCCGTGCGCGCCTTCAGCCGGGCGCTGGACCGCGACGAGACGTACCTCGTCGTGGCCGATATCGACTGGGCCCGGGTGGCCGCCACCGGTCCGCGGCGCGCCCACCCGCTGGTCCGCGACCTGCTGGCCGAGGCCGGCGCGGCGGTGCCCGCCGACGCCCCGGTGCCGGCGGCCGACCTGCGCCTGCGCCTGTCGGGAATGCCCGGCGCGGAGCAGTTGCGCGTCCTCGGTGAGCTGGTACGCGCCGAGGTCGCCGCCGTGCTCGGCCACGAGTCCGTCGAGCGGGTGGCGCCGGACCGGGCGTTCCAGGATCTCGGTTTCACCTCGCTGGCAGCTGTCGAGCTGCGCAACCGGCTCGACGCGGCGACCGGCCTCGCGCTGCCGACCACGCTCGCCTTCGACTACCCGAACTCGGCGGCTCTGGCCGGCCACATCCACGCCGAGCTGCTCGGCGGGCAAGCGCTGCCCGTCCCCGCCGCCACCGGCCCCGTCGTGGGCGACGACCCGATCGTCATCGTCGGCATGGGCTGCCGTTTCCCGGCCGGAGCCGAGTCCCCGGAGGGGCTCTGGGACCTGCTGACGGCCGGTGCCGACGCGATGTCGGACTTCCCGGCCAACCGGCACTGGGACCTGGAGTCGCTGACCGGCACCGACTCCTACGTCTCGCGCGGTGCCTTCCTGGCCGACGCGGGCGGCTTCGACGCGGAGTTCTTCGGCATCTCGCCGCGGGAGGCGCTCGCCATGGACCCGCAGCAGCGGCTGCTGCTGGAGGTCTCCTGGGAGGCGTTCGAAGACGCCCGGATCGAACCGCTCGCGCTGCGCGGCAGCCGCGTCGGGGTGTTCGCCGGCACCAACGGCCAGGACTACGAGACCGTCGTACGCGAGGCCGGTGAGTCGCTCGCCGGGTACGGCGCGACGGGTGCCTCCGCGAGCGTGTTGTCGGGTCGGGTGGCGTACTCGTTCGGGTTCGAGGGGCCGGCGGTGACTGTGGACACGGCGTGTTCGTCGTCGCTTGTGGCGTTGCACCTGGCGGTGCAGGCGCTGCGGTCCGGCGAGTGCGACCTCGCGCTGGCCGGCGGCGTCACCGTGATGTCCACCCCGGGCGCCTTCATCGAGTTCTCCCGCCAGGGTGGGCTGTCGGCGGACGGCCGCTGCAAGGCCTTCGCCGAGTCTGCGGACGGCACCGCGTGGGGCGAGGGTGTCGGTGTGCTGGTGGTGCAGCGGTTGTCGGATGCGCGGCGTGACGGGCGTCGGGTGCTGGCGGTGGTGCGGGGTTCGGCGGTGAATCAGGATGGTGCGTCGAATGGTTTGACGGCGCCGAATGGTCCGTCGCAGCAGCGGGTGATCCGGCAGGCGCTGGCGAGTGCGGGTTTGTCGGCGGCTGATGTGGATGTGGTGGAGGCGCACGGTACGGGTACGTCGTTGGGTGATCCGATCGAGGCGCAGGCGTTGTTGGCGACGTATGGGCAGGGTCGGGATGTGCCGTTGTTGTTGGGGTCGGTGAAGTCGAACATCGGTCACACGCAGGCGGCTGCGGGGGTGGCTGGGATCATCAAGATGATCTTGGCGATGCGGTACGGGGCCGTGCCGGCGACGCTGCACGTGGATGTGCCGTCGTCGCATGTGGACTGGTCGTCTGGCGCGGTCGAGTTGGTAACGGCCTCGCGTGAGTGGCCGGGCGTGGAGCGTCCCCGGCGGGCGGGTGTGTCGTCGTTCGGCATCTCGGGCACGAATGCGCACGTGATTTTGGAGCAGCCGGAGCCCGAGGCCGTCCCCGAGGTCGCGGCGGAGCCGGAGTCTGCCCCGGCTTCTGCCGGGGGCGCTTCCGTGGCTTTGCCGGTGCCGTGGGTGGTGTCGGGGCGTTCGGAGCGGGGTCTGTCGGGTCAGGCCGGGCGGTTGGCGTCGTTCGTGCGGGGTCGGTCTGACCTGTCGGTGGCTGATGTGTCGTGGTCGTTGGCGACGACTCGGGCGGCGTTGGAGTATCGGGCGGTGGTGTGGGGCTCGGACGTGGACGAGCTGGTGGTGGGTCTGTCGGCGGTGGCTGAGGGCCGGTCTGCGGGTGTGGTGTCGGCGGGTCGTCGGGCGGTGTTGTTCACGGGTCAGGGTTCGCAGCGTGTGGGTATGGGCCGGGAGTTGTACGAGGCGTTCCCGGTGTTCGCGCAGGCCTTCGACGTGGTGTGTGCGGGGTTTGAGGGTTTGTTGCCGCGTGCGTTGCGGGATGTGGTGTTCGCGCAGGCGGGGTCGGATGAGGCTGCCCTGGTGGATCAGACCGTCTTTGCCCAGGCTGGTCTGTTCGCGGTCGAGGTGGCGTTGTGGGAGTTGCTCGCGTCGTGGGGTGTGCGGGCGGATTTCCTGGCGGGTCATTCGATCGGTGAGGTGACGGCCGCGTACGTGTCGGGGATGTTGTCGCTGTCGGATGCCTGTTCCCTGGTGGCGGCGCGGGGTCGGTTGATGCAGGCTCTGCCGTCGGGTGGGGTGATGGCAGCGGTGGGCGCGGCGGAGGAGGCTGTCGCTGAGCTGCTCGGCGCGTCGGGCGCGGCCGTGGACATCGCGGCGGTGAACGGCCCCGCGTCGGTGGTCGTCTCGGGCGCGGCCGATGAGGTGGCTTCGGTGGTGGGGGCCTGCCGTGAGCGGGGTTGGCGGGTCAAGGAACTGGCGGTGAGTCACGCGTTCCACTCGCGGTTGATGGATCCGATGCTGGACGAGTTCCGGTCGGTGGTGGCGGGGCTGGACTGGCGGGTGCCGCGGGTGCCGATCGTGTCGAACGTGACCGGCGCGGTCGCGGAGCCGCTGGAGCTGGTGGATCCGGAGTACTGGGTGCGGCACGTGCGGCAGCCGGTGCGGTTCGCCGACGGGGTGGCTGCTCTGCGGGGGCAGGGGGTGGACACGTTCCTGGAGGTCGGCCCGGATGCGACGTTGACGGCGATGGTGGCGGAGATCGTCGCGGATGCCGGGGTGCGGCGGGTTCCGGTGTCGCGGCGGGATCAGCCGGAGGTCGGCGTGTTGACGTCGGCGCTGGGGCAGTTGTGGGTGGCGGGTGTGCCGGTCGACTGGGCTGCCTACCACGGTCAGACCGGCGCCCGGCCGGGCGTGGTCGACCTGCCCACGTACGCCTTCGACCACACCTGGTACTGGCCCGAGGCGGCGCCCGCGGCCCGCCGGGACGTGCACGGCGAAGCTCTCGACGGGCGGTTCTGGGCGGCCGTGGAGTCCGGCGACCCCGACCTGGTCGGCGGCGAGCTGGGTGTCGGCGCCGACGAACCGTTCAGCGCGGTCCTGCCGAAGCTCGCGCAGTGGCGGCGGGCCGCACAGCAGCGGTCGACGGTGGACGCCTGGCGCTACCGCGTGGTGTGGCGGCGCCAGGACGTGACCGGAAACGAGAACCTGACCGGCTCCTGGCTGGTGCTGATGGTGCCCGGCCAGGAGGACCACCCGTTGCTGGCCGGGCTGGCGGAGCGGGGCGCCGAGATGATCCCCGTGGTGCTGGACGAGCTGGACCGGGACGGGATCGCGCGTCGGCTGTCCGCCGCCTCGGCGGCCGCAGGACCGGTCGCCGGGATGATCTCGCTGATGTCGCTGGCCGGCGCCGGTGTCGTCGAGGCACTGGCGGTCGCGCAGGCGCTTGCAGTCACTGAGGTCGAGGGTCGGCTGTGGTGGTTGACCAGCGGTGCCGTCTCCGTGGACGACTCCGAGCCTCTGACCGACCTGGACGGTTCTGCGGTGTGGGGTTTGGGTCGGGTGGTGGGTTTGGAGGTGCCGTTGCGGTGGGGTGGTTTGGTGGATTTGCCGGGTGTGTTGGGTGGGGG